>CAZGVL010000104.1:0-9655 GCA_964528965.1 uncultured Woeseiaceae bacterium | reverse complement strand
AGAGCGCATAGAGGCCTTAGACATTGCGGCGATCGCGCGCATGGCCCGCTCCTACAGGTGGTAATGCTGATGCATACCGTTCGGGCCCGAGTTACGGTTATCTCCTGCCGCTGGTGATGGGTGGAATGGACTCGTCGCTACGCGACTCGCACTGCGTGCGTCTGTCGCACGACCACGACCTGTAGGAGCGCGCCATGCGCGCGATATCCACAACTGCAAGAGCGCATAGAGGCCTTAGACATTGCGGCGATCGCGGGCATGGCCCGCTCCTACAGGTGGCAATGCTGATGCATACCGTTCGGGCCCGAATGACGGTTATCTCCTGCCGCTGGTGATGGGTGGAATGGACTCGTCGCTACGCGGCTCAGCGTGTGGGCGCACTGCGTGCGTCTGTCACACGGCTGTGTCGTGCTCGGTTGAACCGCGTCAAGAAAGCAGCAAACCCAACAACCTGCCTCATTACACAAGTGATTGGTGTCGCCAAGCCGCAAACCGAATTCGCAACTCTATCGGGGAAGCTACTCCCTCCTCAAAGTCACCATTGGTGGCATCCTGGCCATCACCTTTATTCGACCTGGACCGCGGAAGGTCGCAGGGACCGCTGTATCTGTCCCAAAACTTTCCAGCAAATTCTAGTCAATCTCCCAGTCCAACGACCCCTTCAAGCGGGCATCGATCTCCGCTTCCAGAACTTCCTCAATATGACTACGGGAAACTTTAGACGAGAAACTGAAGATAAATGATACTCGCCCCTTCTCGGGGTTTTTCTTCTCGTGCAGGATACGGCAGCTATGTTGCTGCAAGACGCTTCGATACGCTGTTGCTGCATCGGCAACGGCCTCTTGTGGCAGTGCTCTGATTTCGATTAGACAGGTGGTCCGAGCATGTAGCACATAGATCAAGACGAAGCCAAAGACTGTCGACAACACCGCTATGTGCGGCATTTCCAGGCCGCTTAACAGCCCAATTAGTGTGACCAGAATCACGTGGCCAGTCATGTCCGCCGATTTCAGTACCGTGCGGAAGCGTATCAGCCCACCGATGCCAAAAAGCACGAAGCCTATTACAAGGCCATACTTGACGACCATGATGCCGATGAGCGCCCCAATCACCGCATACAGGATGTAGATTTTTGGTGCATCTATCTCCTCGAAAGTATCCGCGGCTCTCCTATATTTGGGGTGGTAAGCGATTATCGCACCGAGAACAGCGGCAAGAGTCAGAGTGAGAAACGAATTACCCAGGAACACGAAGTCGGTGAAGCCGTGCCAGCCTTCAACCTTCAACTCGGAATTCTGCACATTGAACTCCGCTACCTGCTGCGACCAGGCTGTCGACATACCGATCACCAGGCTGTACACAATCCAAAGAAATCTCTTCACGTTGTAGTCCCCGCGCATTAGCCAAAGGTGAATATACCGCAACCGGCGCTACGCAGTTGCCGCTGGTGCCGGTGTAAACATTCTTAACATTCCCGTCGCGTTGATGGTGTCGGTGTACTCGGGGTACATCGGCATGGCTTATAGGTGGGCGGTGATGGCACAGACAGCCAATAAAGCAATTTCGAGGAATCCGGACGATATTGATTTCTACCGGGCAAAGGTTTGAACGGTTGAATTCTACTTCGAGCGCATCTTTCCGCTCATCAAGAGTCTCGCCAAAACCATGGTGGCGAAACCCACTTCGGCAATGCGGATAGCAAGTGAACAGTTCTAGCTGAATCGCTCGCAATTATCGAACATTCCCGGTGTCGTGAATCTGACCCCTCACCAAAGAAATGTCTGTCCGGTCGGGGAATTCCCATTTCGCTTCTATCGCATCTGATCGGTCACGGATCCAGCATCACATATTTCAATATCTCGACCACCTGCTCGGGTGTCTTCGCCCATGCCATAGCTGGCGCATCGACTTCTTTTAGAGGATGAATAATGTCCTCGTCGTGAAGCGTGATGTACGGTTTTCCCAAAGCTGCACAGTAGCCGGCATCAAACGCCGCATTCCACTGCTTGAATTTTTCTCCAAACCGTATTACCGCGATATCGCATTTTTCAATATGGGACTTGGTTCGAATCGCATTGACTTTCGATGATTTGTGGTCCCGCCAATATGGGTCCTGCTCTTTGCCTAGCAAGTCACCGGCGCTATCGCTCGCGTCGTGATCGGTGACAGCCGAGGTGAAGACAACCGGAAGATTTTGTGCCGACGCACCATTGATTACATGCTGTCGCCAGTCCGAGTGTATTTCGCCGGACAAGTAAACGGTCCAAGACATCATTAATTCCTATTTGTTTTGCGTGGCTGGTTCCAGTGCAAACATACTTAGTATTCCGCCTAAATCCGGTGTGAATCTTAAGGATGTTTACACCGGCGCCATCTTACCTTACTGCCAGGCCATCCAATACTCTTGAACTACAAACCAAGATCGCGACAATACTGCGGAAATTTCGCGGGCATGGCCCGCTCCTACAGGTGGCCTTTCCAACTCGCACCATTCGGATTCCGAGTAACGGCTATTCGTGGATGGTGGAGGTGGGTGGAATTGAACCCCGTCTAATGATTCGCAAACCTAACAACCAACCTCTCTATCTTAAAGATTGGTGTAGCCAAGCCACAAACCGAATTCGCGGCTCTATCGGGGAAGCTACTCCCTCCCTCGAAAGCACCCGCGGTGGCATCCCGGCGATCACCGCCACCCACAAAAAAAGGCCCCGGAAGGGGGCCTTTTCTTATGGGTGGTGGTGATGGGTGGAATTGAACCACCGACCTGCGGGTTATGAGTCCACCGCTCTAACCATCTGAGCTACATCACCTTTGTTCGGCCTGGACCGCGGAGGGTCGAGGGGCCGCAGATTGTCCTTATGCGACGCATAGCTGTCAAGATACTGCAGCAAAAACCCGCCTAGAACACATCCAGATCGTGCCCCAGAACGACATCGCCGGTGTATTTCTCGCGAACCTCTTTGAGAACTGTCTCCTCAGATGCGCCCCAAAACAGCACGTGATACAGAACCAGCAGCTTTGGCTTCACTCTGGATGCAATCTCACCCAGCTCGTGCGCCGAAGTATGGTGGGAGCTGTGATAGGCCTGCCAGTCCTCCGACCTGCGCTGAAATCCCTCCACTGAATACACCTCATGCACCAGGATATCCGCACCGGTCGCGTATTTTTCAAGCGTCTTGTCAGGCACTGCATCGCCCGAGATAACGATGATCCTGTCCGGTGTTGTAAAGCGATAGCCAAAAGAATTTGGCCAGGCACCATGCTGGACCGGAAAAGCTTCAACCTTGACGTTCTCGTCCTCGAAGACAACACCCTCTTCAATCGTGTGCACATTGACTCGCCAGCCTTGATCGTTTGCCGGCTGACTTCCGTTGAGCCGATACTGAATATCAGCATCGTAAGCTTGCAGGATATGCTCGGCCATTTCCTCGGTGCCCTCAGGGCCAAACAGCTCGAGTGGCTTATCTCTGCCCTGCACCCAGGACGTCAGGATAAGGTCCGACAAACCCATGGAATGGTCGGAGTGCAAATGGGTCAGGAATGCATGGCCCAGTTTGGCGGACGCCAGGCCCTCAATGGCACCACCATAATCGGGTGACATAGCGGCCGCACGTCTGACGACACCGGGACCGAAGTCCACGAGATAGGCGACATCGTTGACGACCACCGCAACGGCAGGTCCCGAGCGATCGGGCTCAGGGTTCGGCGTTCCGCTGCCGAGAATCACTACCTGTGTGGTTTCCGAAGCAGTGATACCTGCGTCGGCATAGGTAGTGAATACCAATAAACACACCAGACTTGTAAAAACCTGAAGCTGCATATTCGAATGACCGCCTGTATTGCAAATACTCTGCAGCACTATACCCAATACCGTTGAGCCCGCAGAACAATTCGTGGCGACATTCGCCGGCCGCCCTCCCGTATAATGCTTTTTTTACTGATCGGACGCCCAATGTTCGCCAACCCCGAAATTGAACTCGAATCATTACCAGGCACAGAGAATCTCAACTGGACGAAACTGAGTCCTCGCTACGCTCGTCAAATGCAAGTACAGAGCATGCTCACTGTCGTCGTGTTAGTAATCATTGCCACCGTTGCAAACTACATTCCAAACGTTCTGTTTATTCAGACGCTCCCGCTTTGGATACTTGCTGCAGTCTTGACGGTATTCTCTCTGCTTCGACCAGCAATCGTCGTGCCGCGCAAAGGCTATGTCGTTCGCGACAAAGATATCATTTTCAAGTCCGGCGTCATCTGGCGCTCGGTCACGGCAATACCGTTCAATCGTATTCAACACGTTGAAACGAGCAGCAATCCACTGGACCGAAAATTCGAACTGGCAACATTGCAATTATTCACCGCCGGCGGATCGGGTGGCGACCTTAAGATCGACGGACTTGAAAAAGACACAGCTGAGCAACTGCGCATTTTCATTCTTGAGAAAGTCGGAGCCAGCATTGAAGCCGGCTGATCACGAGGATTGGCAACGCACATCACCACTTGCGATCCTGTTCTTTCTCGGCAAGACGGTGCAACTAGTTGCGAAGAACGCCGTGCAGGGCCTGGCACCTTTGATTGCGTTTCTGGTTGCCTACAAAGGCGATGTCGGCAATAAAATCGTTCTCGCCGCAATCGCAATCAGCGTGCTTGTCGCTCTATCCGCGATCCTCAACTACTGGTTTTTCCGCTTTCAACTACGCGAAGATTCCATCCTGCTCCGCCATGGCGTCTTGAAGAAGAAACAACTGGATATCAAGTTCGACCGGATTCAGGGAATCAACGTACAGCAGAATATTGTCTACCGTTATCTTGGCCTTGTAACCGTCAGTTTTGATACGGCAGGATCCTCTGGTGATGAAGGCAATCTTCCTGCTGTTACCAGAGAATATGCTGACGCATTGCGGCGGCGAATCGGCAATCGAAACGTCAGTGCCAATGTCGATGCGAACGGCGATGCTACTGCCGAAGCGATTGCCTCGCCGGCACTGATGCGCCTCGACTGGCGCGACATGGTGCGCATCGGTCTGGCTGATCGACGCGCTTTGATTCTGTTTGCTTTCGTCGGACCTGTTATTGACTATTATGGTGACGGGCTTGGGGCCAAAATCGAGGCCATAGCGGAGACTGCAATAAGGTCCGGACTTCAAGTGGATTCGGCAAGCGGGATTTCCCTTGGAGTCGCCGTCTTCGTAATTATCGTTCTCAGCTTCTCTGTGGTTTCCATCGCAGCTGCGTTTTTGCGCTATCACAATTTCGAACTTTTTCTGGACGGCAGCACACTGCGCTCGCAAGGTGGGTTGCTGACGCGCCATGAGCACTCAATGGATCTTGGAAAAATCCAAACGCTGCGGCTGCAACAAAGCGTCGTGATGCGCTGGCTCGGACGCTTCAAGTTCACCGCTCGTCAGGCAACGAGCAGCCGCAAGCGCGGCAACGCCAAGGTATTCACAATTCCGTTGCTCACACCTGAGCTTGCTGATGATCTGCGGGCGCGATTCCTTGCCCCTGAAGGCGGCAACCTGACGCAGAACCCTCTCAGCAAGCAGTTCAGAGCTATCTCGCCGTACAGCATGCGCACTAAATTCTTTCTGATCGCCTTACTCCCGGCCATCACGATGGTTGCAATATCCTGGCGCGAAGAAGGACTGAACAGCCTGTATGCGCTGCTTTGGATTCCCATTGCAAGCGCAGCGATCTACAGAAACTGGAAGCGCGCCGGATATGCACACGACGATAATGAGTGCGTGCGGCGATCAGGCTTTCTGGGCTATCGAACCGCCGCATTCCTGTTTCGTAAGGTACAACGAATTACGCTGAGTCAATCGCGCTATCAGCGGCGCAAGAACCTGGCCAGCGTGCGCATTTACCTTGCCTCAGGTAGCGTGCGTATTCCTTACATTGACTACCCGACCGCGACGCGGCTACGCGACTACATCCTGTACAAAGTCGAGTCCAGCCAACTGGGATGGCACTAATCAGACATTGAAGCGGAAGTGCATTACATCGCCTTCCTTGACGATGTATTCCTTGCCTTCAAGTCGTAGTCGACCGGCGTCTCTCGCGCCGCTCTCACCGTTGCCGGCGATAAAATCGTCATACGCAATGACTTCGGCGCGGATAAAACCCTTCTGAAAATCTGTATGAATCTCGCCAGCCGCTTCCGGTGCGGTTGCACCTGTTTTTGTCGTCCAGGCACGCACTTCTTTGACGCCTGCCGTAAAATACGTTTGCAGACCCAACAGCGTATAGCCGCATCGAATTACGCGGTCCAGACCCGGTTCTTCGAAACCCAGGTCGGCCAGAAAATCCGTCTTGTCCGAATCATCAAGCAACGCAATCTCGGCTTCGATTGCGGCGCAAATCGCAACGACTTGAGCACCCTCTGCAACAGCGTAAGTGCTAACCGCATCGAGTAAGTCGTTATTCTCGAAACCGCTCTCATCAACGTTCGCAACATACATGACCGGCTTGGCTGTCAGCAGGTGCAGGTCGCGCAGGAGCAGTAGTTCGTTCTCATCAAGCACCAGCGACCGAACCGGCAGGCCTTCATCGAGATGCTCTTTCGCCTTCTTGAACGTATCGCGCACGAACAGCGCTTCTTTCTGTCCGGTCTTCGCGCCCTTCTCGGCCTTATACAACTGCTTATCGACCGATTCCAAATCCGCCAGCGCGAGCTCGGTATTGATCGTTTCGATATCGTCGATAGGGTCTATCTTGCCCGCAACGTGAGTAACGTCATCATCGATAAAGCAGCGAACGACGTGAGCGATAGCATTGGTTTCGCGAATATTCGCCAGAAACTGATTACCCAGTCCCTCGCCTTTGGATGCTCCGGCTACAAGACCTGCAATGTCCACAAACTCCATGGTCGTGGGCAGTGTCTTTTGCGGATCGACAATGGCAGCCAAGGCGCCGAGGCGCGGGTCCGGCACCGGAACCACACCAACGTTAGGCTCGATCGTACAGAACGGATAATTTTCAGCCGCGATCTCAGCCGCGGTCAGTGCATTGAACAACGTGGATTTACCAACGTTCGGCAAGCCGACGATGCCACACTTAATTGCCATTTATTTCTCTGCCTTCGTATGTAGTTTCTTGGTTGCCGCGTTAAGTCCATCATCGATCAGGATGGGCAACACGCTAATCGCGTCGTCGATATTCCGTTCAACCTCTGCCTCAACGTCAGCGGGCGCACGCCGCAAGACGTGGGACGTCACGCGATCTTTTTCGCCCGGATGGCCGACGCCCAGGCGCAAGCGCATGAAGTCCGAGCCGCAGTGCTTGATAACATCGCGTATGCCGTTGTGCCCACCGTGTCCGCCGCCCTTTTTGAGCCGAACCGTGTCGGGAGGCAGGTCGATTTCGTCATGTGCCACCAGCAGCTGCTCTGGCTTCAATCGATAATAATCCAGAATGCCGCGGACCGGACCACCACTCAGATTCATATAGCTCTGCGGCTTCACAAGCCAGATATCCTGCCCATGCAGATTGACCTTGCAGGCTTCGGCATCGAATTTCTTTTCGTACCTGAAATTGCCGCCAAACTTGCGCGCCACCGCATCCACGAACCAGAAGCCGGCGTTATGCAACGTCTGCGTGTACTGGTCGTCGGGATTACCTAGCCCGGCAATGATGCTTAGATGTGTCGTCATAGTGTTGTGATGTTAAACAAAAAGACCGCCGTTAGGCGGTCTTTTCGATTACCCGACAGATCCGATTTAACTTTCGTCGGAGCTTTCGTCGTCGCCTTCTTCTTCTTCACCAGCAACAGGTACTTCGGCAGAAACTTCCTCGCCCTCGAGATCCTCTTCGACCGGCGCTGCCTTGATCACGTGGATCGAGACAATTGCGTGGTCGTGTTCCGGGCCTTGAGCCAACTCAGGAATCTCAACACCGTCTGGCACCGTGATATCTGACAAGTACATCATGGCATCAAGTTCCAACGCGGAAACATCGACTTCGAAGTACTCCGGAAGATCCTTCGGCAAACAGGTCACTTCAACGTCAGTACGTAGGCGAGATACCTTGCCGCCGCCATCTTTCACACCGATAGCAACTTCTTCGCCGAGAAAGTGAATCGGTACGTTCATCTTGATCTTCTCGTCATCAACGATGCGCTGGAAGTCCATGTGAAGAACGATATTCCTCGCGGGGTGGCGCTGGATATCTTTGACAATCGCAGCCTGGCTCTTTTCGCCAACCTTGATGTTCAAAATACTCGAGTAGAACGATTCGTTCTCGAGTTGATGTAAGACCTTGTTTTGATCAAAGGTCAACGCGCGCGGCGGTCTGCCGGCACCATAGATGATTGCGGGTACTTTACCCGTGTGACGCAGGCGGCGGCTCGCACCTTTCCCTGATTCCTCACGAATGTCCGCAATCAGGTCGAATTTGTCAGCCATGACAATTACTCCGTTATCTGATTGATTTTACTTGGAAAATTCCAAACGATTAGCCATTCAGGACTGCGACCGCCCTGAGCTGGGGCGCGCATATTAACCTATGGAACCGGGGAGAACCAGCCGTGAATGAAGGAATATGCCCGACCTCGTCCGGATTGCGGCAAATCGCCTTGTGCTGCTGTCTGGAGTCGCGGAACGGTCGCGGCGGATCAGTCCACGTACATCGAGCTGACGGACTCTTCTTCGGATATACGACGCATGGTTTCGGCGAGCAAAGCGGCCGTCGGTAGCTGGCGAATGGTCTTACATGCGACCGCTTCATCGCTCAGCGGTATCGTGTCTGTAACAACCACCTCGTCGAGCGCTGATGCCGTGATGCGCGAGACTGCCGGCCCGGACAGGACCGCATGAGTAATATAGGCGGTAACCGTTGCAGCGCCACGTTCCTTCAACGCGCCAGCGGCATGGCATAGCGTTCCAGCCGTATCCACCATGTCATCAATCATGACGCAGTTCTTGCCTTCGACTTCGCCGATAATATTCATGACTTCCGACTGGTTTGCCTTCGAACGACGTTTATCGATGATGACCAGGTCAGCGTCGTCCAGGCGTTTCGCGAGCGCACGCGCGCGCACCACACCGCCAACATCAGGAGAAACGACCACCATATCGCTGTATTTTTGCTTCCAGACATCGCCCAGTAGCAATGGTGACGCATATACATTATCAACCGCGATATCGAAGAAGCCCTGGATCTGCTCGGCATGCAGGTCAACCGTCAGAACCCGATCAACGCCTGCTGTAGCGATCAGCTTGGCAACAAGTTTCGCGGTGATTGGCACGCGCGATGAACGCGGTCGACGATCCTGTCGTGCAAAGCCAAAATACGGAATAACTGCGGTAATTCGAGCTGCCGATGCGCGTCTGGCCGCATCCACCATGACCAGCAGTTCCATGAGGTTTTCAGAGGTAGGCGGACAGGTTGGCTGGACGATAAAAGTCTCTCGTCCACGGATATTCTCGAGAATTTCGATATTGATCTCGCCGTCGCTAAAGCGGTCGACCAACGCCCGCGCCAGGGGAACCCGCAAACAACGCGCGATATCGTGAGCAAGCTTGGGATGCGCGCTGCCTGCAAAGATTGCCATTGATCCCAATTCCACAAATCGCCCCTTATCTGGTTTAACTACATGGTGTTAATGGCTGGGGCGGCAGGATTCGAACCTGCGGTACACGGGATCAAAACCCGATGC
>CAZGVL010000103.1:0-9853 GCA_964528965.1 uncultured Woeseiaceae bacterium | reverse complement strand
CAGGGGAGCGCTTTCGACCACTCAGCCACCTCTCCGGTTGTACGTTTCATCTTTTCTCCATCCCGACAAGAGGGATGGATTCGTCGCTTTGCTCCTCACCGCTTCGCGGCGCACTTCGTGCGTTTGAGGAAATAGCCTCGCCTCATTGCCGTCCATTGTACTAAGGGTCAGTCCGCACCGATCAATAGCGCACAACCTTAGAACGCCCATGGACTGCGGGCGCACATCTTACTGACAGGGATACTTGAGGTAAAGCCGTTATTGCGAATTCCGGGCGTTAATCTTCTGCGGCGGGCGATTCGGCCGCTGCGGCTGCCTTTTCGCTCTGAATTCGCTCGTAGATCTCTTCCCGATGCACAGCCACTTCTTTCGGCGCGTTGATGCCGATGCGTACCTGATTCCCTTTCACGCCAAGTACGGTGATAGTTGTATCGTTCCCTATCATGACCGTCTCACCTGCGCGTCGCGTCAGAATAAGCATGATTTCCTGCTCCTGCTTTGCGGGGCTCCGCCCCGTTCTTATTACGCGTCGTACTTATGTAACATGCCGCATACTAGTCGATTTCGCAGACATATGCCCACAATAGTGACGGAAATCAGCGTTTTAGACAACTTGAGTGATTGATCTTCGGGCTTAGGAAAGTTTCGTAGCGACCCATGCGGCGACCGACTCCAGTGCCAGGTCGAGTTTTTCCGGGTTATTTCCGCCTGCCTGAGCGAAATCCGGCCGACCGCCACCCTTGCCGTCAACCTGCTCGGCAACCGGTTTTATGACGTCTCCTGCCCGTATCCGATCCACATTGTTCTTGGTGACCCCAGCGGCCAAACGGACCTTCCCGTCATCCACGGAGCCGAGAACAATCACCGCACTCTGCAGCTTGTTCTTGAACTGATCCACGGCATCGCGCAGGGTTTTAGCATCCGCGCCGTCCATTCGCGCGGCAAGGACCTTGATTCCCGCTATTTCCTGGATATTTTCCGAGTGATCGCTGCCCTGCCCGGTCACCAGTGCCTGCTTCGCGGCGACCAGTTCTTTCTCCAATTCCTTATTGCGCTTCAGCAGCTGCTCGACCTTGCTCATGGCCTGAGTAGGCGGGCTGCGCAGGACGTCAGCAAGGTTGTTCAATGTGCGTTGATTTGCATCGATCCATTCCATCGCACCTTTGCCGCTAACCGCTTCGATGCGGCGTATACCCGACGCAACGCCGCCTTCTGATGTGATCTTGAACACACCAATGTCGCCGGTTCGCGCCACGTGCGTACCGCCACACAACTCGACGGAAAACTCACCAAGCCGAAGTACCCTGACCTTGTCGCCATACTTCTCGCCGAACAACGCCATTGCACCCGACTCCACGGCATCGTCGTAACTCATTACATTGGTTTCGGCACCGTGGTTAGCGCGAATCTCATCATTCACGATGTCTTCAATTTCCTGCAACTGCTCAGCAGTAACGCCTTCATAGTGCGAGAAGTCGAATCGCAGTTTATCGACTGCCACCAGCGAACCCTTCTGTGTCACATGCTCGCCGAGCACTTTTCGTAGCGCCGCGTGCATCAAGTGCGTTGCAGAGTGATTGAGGCGAATAGCCTGCCGGCGGTCAGCATCGACAATGGCTTCGAGCTTATCGCCTACTTTCAGTCCGCCCTCTTCTACTGCACCGAAATGCACGATGGCGTCGGCATTTTTCTGCGTATCCAGCACATGAAATAACTTGCCGTCGTTGACGAGGATACCCTTGTCACCAATCTGGCCACCGCTTTCAGCATAGAAAGGTGTCGAAGACAGAATTACGGCACCTTCATCGCCAGCGGACAGGCTTTCAACCGCCTCGCCGTCTTTGTAAATGGCAACAATTGCGCTGCAACCTTCCGTACCTTCGTAGCCAGAGAAATCGCTGACTGCATCTGTCTTTAGTGAGGCGCTGTCAGCAATACCAAATTTGCTGGCGGCACGGGCTCGATCTCGTTGCTCGCCCATCGCTGTCTCAAATCCTTTTTGATCCACGGTCAAATCACGCTCGCGTGCAATATCGGCGGTCAGGTCGAGGGGAAAACCATAGGTGTCATACAACTTGAACGCGACGCCACCCGGAATTTCCCTGCCTTGCAGATTGCCGATCGCCGTTTCAAGAATTTCCATGCCCTGATCAAGCGTTTCGGCGAAACGGCTGCCTTCTTTCTGCAGCACTTTTTCGACGTGCGCCTGAGCCTTAACGAGCTCGGGATAGGCATCGCCCATTTCTTTGACCAGAGGCGCGACCAGCTTGTGGAAGAACAGGTCATTGACGCCGAGTTTTTTGCCATGACGAATCGCGCGACGAATGATGCGGCGCAACACGTATCCCCGACCTTCATTGCCGGGCAGCACGCCATCAACGATCAGAAAAGAGCAGGCTCGAATATGGTCAGCGATAACATTCAGTGAACTCGACGCATTGTTGGGCACGCCAAGCGTGTCAGCGATCGAGGTGATCAAATTGGCAAACAGATCGATGTCATAGTTGCTGTGCACGCCCTGCATGACAGCCGCGATGCGCTCAAGTCCCATGCCGGTATCGACTGAAGGCTTGGGCAGATTCGTCATCTCGCCGCCGGCGGCCCGGTCGAATTGCATGAAGACGAGATTCCATATTTCTACATAGCGATCGCCGTCTTCATCCGGAGAACCAGGCGGTCCTCCCGCGATCTCTGCGCCATGATCAAAAAATATCTCGCTGCATGGACCGCAGGGTCCGGTGTCGCCCATCGCCCAGAAATTATCCGTCTCGCCAAGTCGAGAGAAGCGCTCCGGATCAATCTTGATTTCATTGAGCCAGATGTCGGCGGCCTCGTCGTCGTCTTTGTAAATTGTGATCCATAGTCGCTCGGCAGGGATGCCCAACTCTTTGGTGAGAAAATCCCACGCAAACTGAATGGCTTCGCGCTTGAAATAGTCGCCGAAACTAAAGTTGCCAAGCATCTCAAAGAACGTGTGATGTCTTGCGGTGTAGCCCACATTCTCGAGGTCATTGTGCTTGCCCCCGGCACGAACGCATCGCTGCGATGTTGCCGCCCGGTTGTAGCTGCGCTCGTCACTTCCCAGAAACACGTCTTTGAACTGGACCATGCCCGCATTGGTGAACAGCAGTGTCGGGTCGTTACCCGGCACTAATGGCGAACTCGCCAGTACCTGATGGTCGTGTTTGTTGAAGTACTCCAGAAAGGCCTGGCGCAATTCATTGCTCGTCATTGTCTTCATTGGGTCAATACTTGGGTCTGGCAGACTATTTGAAAGGCGCTAGTGTACGGGAAATGTGCTTATTCGTCGTTAGATGCGACTGCCGCGGTAATCTGCTCCGACTGGAAGCCGCGATACTGCAGAAAGCGCATCTGACGGGCCTTTTCCTTGAAGTCCGCCGGCAAGCTTTTGCCGAATTTCCGGCATCGCACAGCGCGTGCCAGTGCCCACCAGTCTTCGCCACATTCGGTGAGGATTTCTCCCGTAAGGCTCTCATCAATACCACGTTGCGACAAATCGACAAGAATTCTCGTCGGTCCTTTGCCCTGATTGATTCTCGATTGCACGAACGCCTCGACGAAACGCCTGTCGCTCTGCAAGCCATCTGCAACAAGCTGCGCGACCGCCGGATCGATTGCTTCACGATAAAAGCCCGCTTTCGCGAGCTTCCTCATCAGTTCTTTATTGCCGTATTCACGTCGCGCAAGGTAATCCATTGCCTTCTTGCGCGCTTCCAACGGACTGGAATACCGATCGTCCTCCTCTGGTGAGAACAGATCGCTGAATTGCTCGTTGATGGATGGCTTGTCGGACACAGTCAGTCGACGCGGTGATAGCAGGAGCGTCGCTGACCAGCAACGCTCCTGTACCAATTATTGTCAGGCTTGTTTAGCGACCGCTTTCTTAGCTGCCGGCGCTTCTTTTTCGGTCACTTCTTCGGCCACTTTTTCGGTCGTCGATGGCAACAACAGCGCACGAATCTTCTGTTCGATCTCCTGTGCGGTCTCAGGATGGGTCTTGAGGTATTCGCGAACATTTTCCTTGCCCTGACCGATACGATCTGTGCCGTAGCTGTACCAGGACCCGGCCTTGTCTATGATGTCATTAGCGACACCCAGATCGATGATCTCGCCTTCTCGCGAAATACCGAGTCCGTAGAGAATCTCAAATTCTGCCATCTTGAACGGTGGCGATACTTTGTTCTTGACGACTTTGACTCGCGTCTGGTTACCAATCACCTCATCGCCTTTTTTGATTGCCCCAATACGACGAATATCGAGTCGCACAGATGCGTAGAACTTGAGGGCATTACCACCCGTTGTGGTCTCAGGACTGCCGAACATGACACCGATCTTCATGCGAATCTGATTAATAAAGATGACCATCGTATTCGAACGTTTGATGTTGCCGGTTAGCTTTCTCAGCGCCTGTGACATCAGTCGAGCTTGCAGGCCCATATGTGAATCACCCATCTCACCTTCGATCTCAGCTTTCGGTGTCAAAGCGGCGACGGAGTCGATGACGACAACATCCACCGCGCCGGATCGAACCAGCATGTCGGTGATTTCCAGCGCCTGCTCGCCTGTATCTGGCTGCGAAACGAGCAATTCATCAACATTGACACCCAGTTTCTCCGCATAGCTTGGGTCCAGGGCATGCTCCGCATCGACAAATGCTGCTGTGCCGCCAATTTTCTGTGCTTCGGCGATCACTTGCAGTGTCAAAGTGGTCTTGCCAGAGGATTCCGGTCCGTAGATTTCGATAACCCGGCCTTTCGGCACACCACCTATTCCGAGGGCTACATCAAGGCCGATTGAGCCTGTCGATACCACGTCCATATCACGCGACATCGGGTTATCACCGAGGCGCATAACAGAGCCTTTGCCGAACTGTTTCTCGATTTGTCCCAGAGCTGCAGCGAGCGCTTTCTTACGATTCTCATCCATTGTTTTAGTGCCGTCCGGTGTGTGAAAGGGTAGACCGCCATTATTCCACAAAGGCCCGTGAAGGGCAGCAGCGGCATGTCCGACAAACGGGGCTATCTATTAAGAAACGCGTCGAAGCTATTGTTTCAGTGGGCGGTAAGTAAGGTTGCCGGGCGTCGAAATTGACTCGACCAACTCGAAGTTGGACCACTCCGAGACCGCCGGCTGCGCCAATCGTTGCGTCTCGAACAGACGCGCCCGGGTCGCCACGGTGACATGCGGCCTGAATGAGTAGGTTTCCGGGGCGATATCAAACTGCGCCAGCACCTCATTCAGGGAAGCAACCAGCTTTTCAAGATCAGCAGGCACCGACGCACCCACCAGGCACGCCACCTTTGGCCGCGGCCAGTACTCGACCCGGTCAAAACGCAGGCGAAACGGCTCGACTTCGATTTTGCTGGCCGCAAGCTGCAACGCAGGGATCTTCTCTTCCGGGAATTCGCCGACAAATGCCAGCGTTACGTGCCAATTGCCACGATAGGTTGCTGAACCTTCAATATTTTGGGCCATAGGGCTGATGATGTCCCGAAGTCGGTCACGCTGCCGATCCGTTGGCCATAAGGCGAAGAAAAGTCGTTTGCTACTCATACTTGCAGGCGCTCCTGAATGCCAGCCAATGCGTGCTCAACCGTTTGTGACCTGACGCTATCACGATCCCCGCTGAAGTGTTTCACCTCCGTAGCAACCGCGCTATGCCCTGCATCTCGGCTGGCCCACGCGAAACACACCGTGCCTACTGGCTTTTCATCACTGCCACCGCCCGGCCCGGCGACACCGCTGACAGCAACACTCATGTCCGCGCCGCTCAAGCTCAACGCACCGCTCGCCATTGCTGCGACGGTTGCTTCGCTGACCGCGCCATTATCCACGAGTGTCTGCTTGGCAACGCCCAGCAGTGATTCTTTCGCGCCGTTGCTGTAGCTGACTATGCCGTAGGCGAAGCAGGCAGAGCTTCCGGCCACATCCGTCAGGGCCTTCGCGATCCAGCCACCGGTACAGGACTCCGCGGTAGTCACTGTCTTGCCCATAGCCTGAAGTTGGTTAACGAGCGCCGTCGCCCGGGACCGGATAGCTTCGTGACTAGTCACCTGAGGTCGTCTCGCTCAATATGGCCTCATATAATTCGACATGTTTATCCGCCATCACATCGATGCAAAACTCGTCCCGCATGCGCGCCTGGCCGGCGGCCGCAAACTGCTTCCTTAATTCCGGATCGTCCGCAAGTCTCGCGATCGCTGCTTGCAGCGCCGCAACATCTTCAGCAGGCACCAACAAGCCTGTTTTCTCGTGAGCTACTGCCTCGGTGACGCCGCCCGCAGCAAAACCCACGACCGGGACACCCGCTGCGGCAGCCTTCAATGTTACGACCCCCAGTCCTTCTGCGAGCGCTGGATGTGCAAACAGGTCGAAACATCCGACATAGCTGTCGAGGTCCTCTCGAAATCCGGCAAACTGAACGACGCCCCCGAGCCCCAGCGAAGCCGCCTGTGCCCGCAACTGGTTGCCAAGATAACCCTCACCAAAAATGACCAGCCTGAGATTCGGGTGGCTCGCACGCAAACCGGCAACCGCTTCAAGAAGATACCGGTGTCCTTTGCGCGGAATCAGCTGCCCTGCGGCGGCAATGGCGAACGCATCCGCGGGGATCTCGAACTCTTCGCGAAAGGCCCGGCAGTCACTTGCCGAGTCCGCAAAGCTCGCTGTATCAACTGCGTCACGAATAACGACGAGCCGGTCCTCGTCAACACCCCGGTCGCGCAGCACCTCAGCAATCGCTTCCGAGATCGCGATGACCTTTTTGAACGGCCGATATCGAAGTGCCGCCATCACGCGCATCTCGGTATTGTCAACGCGTCGCGAAACAACCGCGGGCACATCGGAAAAACTCGCAGCAAGGCCACCGAGCACATCGGCCCCGCGCCGACTGTGGCAATGCAACAAATCCGGCCGGGTGGAGTTCAGGTACTGCGTCAGGCGATAGGCAAAGGGAAGGTCCAGGTCTCCCGCGCAAAAGAGATTGCGCACAGGGATCGCCGCCTGGCGCGCCGCGTTGTCGATGCCCGAACCTGGTGGACAGATCAGAGTACAATCGTGGCCGCGCTCGCGCAGTGCCTGCAGCAGATATACAACCTGCTGTGGACCACCGTAAAGATGGCGCCCAGTTTCTAGATGCAGTATTTTCATCGGTACAACAACAACGGCCGGGTCCTCCCTGGCGCCATAATAGCGTGAATCGAGCAACTCTGAACTACCTGAAAAACATGAGCGCTGAAGTTACAACTATTCACACGCCAATGATGCGCCAGTACCTGAGCATCAAGGCAGACTACCCTGACATGCTGCTGTTGTATCGCATGGGCGATTTCTATGAGCTGTTTTATGACGACGCCAAACGCGCGGCGAAACTACTCGACATCACACTAACGGCGCGCGGCAAGTCGGGCGGCAATGCAATACCGATGGCCGGTGTGCCGTATCACTCTATCGAAGGTTATCTGGCGAAGCTTGTTCGCAAGGGCGAATCTGTTGCGATTTGCGAACAAGTCGGCGACCCGGCGACGAGCAAAGGTCCTGTTGAGCGGCAGGTCGCACGCATTGTCACGCCCGGCACGCTAACCGATGAGGCGTTGCTTGCCGAGAATCGTGACAATCTGGTCGCCTCAGTATTTGCGACAACTGATGCTGTCGGGGTCGCGTGGCTGGATCTTGCGGGCGGCCGATTTTGCCTGACCGAAGCGCCAGACATGCAGGCTGCAGTCAGTGAAATCGATCGGCTGCGCCCGGCAGAACTCATCATCGATGAAGATCACCGCGACGAGGGTTCTTTTTCAGACCAGTTGCGCGTGACGCGTCGACCACCGTGGCACTTTGAACTCGACAGTGCGACACGACTGTTATGCGGCCAGTTCGGCACACGTGACCTTAGCGGCTTTGGCTGCAACGATTTTCCGCGGGGTATCGCCGCCGCTGGCGCACTGCTGCAATACGTAACCGATACACAAAAAGCCGCACTGCCACACCTGCAGTCAATACGTGCAGAGCGTCGCGAAGATTCGGTCATGATGGATGGACCGACCCGACGTAATCTGGAGCTCGAAGAATCTCTTAGCGGTCATCATCAGCTCACGCTTGCGGGCGTGATGGATCGCTGCCAGAGCCCCATGGGGAGCCGGCTGTTACGGCGCTGGTTGCAGCGGCCACTGCGGGATGCAAGCACGCTTATGGCCCGCTATCAGGCCATCGAAGCCATTTTGCTGAGCGGCCAGACCGAAGCCCTGCAGGGGCGCATCAATGGCGTTGGCGATGTTGAGCGAATTCTGTCCCGCGTCGCGCTGCGCTCGGCACGGCCTCGCGACCTGCGGCAGTTGGCTGAAGCCTTGTCGCGCCTGCCAGAGCTTCGAGCCCAGATCGCCGGGATCGAGTCCCCGATGTTGCAGGGTCTGCATGAGCAGATCAGCGACCACAAGGAACAACACCAATTACTCAGCAAGGCCATTATTGACAGCCCGCCGATGCTGATTCGCGACGGTGGCGTTGTCAAAGCAGGCTATGACCAGGAGCTCGACGATCTCCGCGCAATCGCGACCAATGCTGATCAGTTCCTGCTTGATCTCGAGGCACGCGAGAAAGAGCGCACCGGCATTGCAACCCTGAAGCTGGGTTACAACCGCGTGCACGGCTATTACATCGAGATTAGCAAAGGACAAGCTGACAAGGCCCCGCTCGAGTACGTGCGGCGGCAAACATTGAAGGCTGCGGAACGCTACATCACGCCTGAGCTGAAGGAGTTCGAGGACAAAGTACTGGGTGCTCGCGAAAGGTCACTTGCACGGGAAAAATTACTGTACGAAGACCTTCTGGATCAACTGCTCACTGCGCTCGGGTCGTTACAGGAAAGTGCTGCCGGGCTTGCGGAACTGGATGTACTGAGTTGCTTCGCCGAACGGGCGAACAGCCTCAACCTGGTGAAGCCAGAGCTAGCCGACGAGCCCTGCATCGAGATCGAAGGGGGACGCCATCTTGTCGTAGAGCAAGTGATCGATTCACCGTTCATCGCCAACGACGTCAACCTGAATGCGGAACAACGATTGCTGGTCATCACCGGCCCGAATATGGGCGGAAAATCAACCTACATGCGACAGACTGCCTTGATCGCCGTTCTCGCCAGCATTGGTAGTTTCGTGCCTGCGACCCGACTGCGCATCGGACCGCTCGACAGAATATTTACTCGTATCGGTGCATCCGACGATCTCGCGGGAGGTCGATCGACGTTCATGGTCGAGATGACAGAGACGGCGACTATCCTCAACAATGCGACCGAACAAAGCCTCGTCCTGATGGATGAGATTGGTCGCGGCACGAGCACATTTGATGGCCTGTCACTGGCATGGGCAGCGGCGCATTACATGGGTGAAACCGCGCGAGCATTTACTTTGTTCGCAACACACTATTTCGAGTTGACCGCCCTCGCGCAGGACATCTCGCGCTGCAGCAACGTGCATCTTGACGCAACAGAACACAATGGACAGCTGATATTTCTGCATGCCGTCAAGCCTGGGCCCGCTAATCAGAGCTATGGTTTGCAGGTCGCGTCGCTGGCGGGAGTACCCAAAGGCGTCATTCAGCGCGCGAAGACCTATCTCAAGAAACTCGAGTCGGAAAAGTCGGTGCAAGGAGAAGCCTCGCAAGCCCAGTTGCCGCTGGTCATGGAAAACGATCGGGACGAGGAACTGCGTGCAGCACTGGACGAACTGCAGCCTGACGATATGTCCCCGCGCGACGCGCTGGACGCCCTGTACCGCCTGAAAGAACACCTGTAGGAGCGGGCCATGCCCGCGATCAAGAGCCGCAACAGCAATGCCCGGTA
>CAZGVL010000102.1:3502-9893 GCA_964528965.1 uncultured Woeseiaceae bacterium | reverse complement strand
GAAAAAATACATCACTTCTCACTGAAATCACTGAACGAAAAAAGATTGAGAACGAATTGCGAGAGAGCCGTGACTACCTTAAAAATCTAACTGATTCCATAGGCGATGTGGTTTTTTTGGTAAAAATGCCCCAGAGGAAAATCGAGTGGATTAATGATCGTTCTAAAATTTTAGGCTATACCCCTGAGGAGTGTCTTGGGAATGGAACGGACTTTTTTTACGCGAGCAGGAACGATTACTTGGCCATAGGCGAAATGTATGCAAAGGCCATTGCAGACGGCACAGACGTCATCCACACAGACGCTGATTTAAAAAGAAAGAACGGCGAGATTTTTCCTGCGGAAGCGACGCTTACTTTATATAAAGTAAACAATGAAGTGGTGAGTATGACAGGTATTGTGCGCGATGTCACTTTTCGCAAGATGGCTGAGCAGCAACTTCTGGAGTATCAGAAGAGACTGAAGGCATTGGCCTCACAGTTGACCGTTTCCGAGGAAAAGGAACGGCGACGCTTTGCGGACGATCTGCACGATAATGTGTGCCAATCCCTGGCCTTGGCGAAGATCCAGGTGGCTTCAGTCCGTAAGAAAGTCCTGGAGTCCAGACTGACAGCCAAGCTTGATGACGTTACAGAAACTCTGCAGCAAACCCTACAGGACACACGCCACCTGATGTCTGACTTGAGCTCTCCTTCGATGAATGAGATCGGCCTGTCGGCGGCCATATCCGAGTGGCTTGAAGAGACCATTACAAAACAGTACAACCTTAAAACTGAATTTGCGGATGATATCAATGACAAACGACGAAATGAAATAGATAGTGATGTGCGGACCATCTTGTTTCTCAATGTGCGTGAACTGGTCACCAATGTCGTTAAACATGCCCAGGCGAAAAAAGTGAGTGTTCGTATACACGAGGAAGGCAACCGATTGAAAATCATCATAAAGGATGACGGCATTGGTTTTGATCCTGAGGCTGCAACCCCGGGAAATGGGAAGGATAGCGGGTACGGCCTGTTTAGTATCAAGGAACGAATGTCCGATATGGGCGGTACTTTTGAAATTATTTCCGAACCAGACAAGGGGTGCGAGGCTATTTTGACAATACCTGTCAGAATAGTATAACGGATAAAATAGATTATCGGGGTCTCTCTATGCCGACAACAATTCTTCTCGTTGACGACCACCCGCTCTTTAGAAAGGTGCTCCGCCTGCTATTCGAGGAGGAGCCGGATATGAGTGTGGTCGGAGAGGCGGGCGCCAGGTTGGTGGTGTCCGACAGGGGCGACATCTTGTCTCCGAAATAGGCCCCCGAGAGCACCACCATGGGCGCCGACCATACAGCCGGCTACGCCGTGGCAACCAACATCCTGGGTGTGGGCGGCAGCGTAGATGCCCTCAAACCCGAAGGTCAAGTGGAACTCTCCAGGAACCTGCAAATCGCAACGGCTGCCATCGATTCCACCGGCATGTGCCTGTTCATCGCCTTTGCCATTCTCGATCAACCGGACACCTTTAATGCCCTGGTAGACCTCTGTGGTGCTTTTCTTGGCCAGCCAATGACCGCCGATGACGTGACGGAATTAGGCAAATCAGTACTCAAATTCGAACGCGCATTCAACGAAGCCGCCGGTTTTACCAACAAGGACGATCGCCTGCCCGACTATTTCAAGGAAGAGGCGCTGGAACCCCACAAGGTCACCTTTGGCGTCACCGACGAGGAGTTGGATACCTTGTATAACTTTTAGGTTTATTCCTGAGAAAACAGCTGCTAAGAACGGGGAGAGTCATACGGATCTCCCCGTTTCATTTTGGCCTTATAAAGGTCACCGGTTGTTGTCGGCGGATAGTCAGCGCCGATTCAGAAAAACGATATGGAAGACGACTACACCATTGCCGATTTGCTCTCCACATTGGCCGACCACTACCGCAGGCAAATCACCGGCAGCACGCCTGCCGATAACAGAATAAGACTGGAGATGGTCCGCCGCTTGGCGTTGATCAGTCAGAGCATCAAAGGTCTGATGAAGTCCGACCAAAATGAGATATAGCCTGCCGGATGTAACAAGCTGATCCTTCAGCTTAGGCCCTTATACGCTCATTCCGATATCGAATATCTTATGGCAAGCGGGGCAAACCAGCAGCCAGCGGGTTGTCTCATCCTCCTTCCGGAATATCGAATGAAACCCGTCCCGATAACCACATTCCGGGCAGACTCTAAACTCATCCAGCATTACCAATTTTGTAACATCTGGTTCCATCGCGCGCATCTCGATTTTAACATTCTGGTCAATTAATCAGGATAGCTATAGCTGCATCTCGCACCGGTCAGATAATCAACAACAACGCTGCTCGCCGATCGCCGTCATCCAACCTGTCTCTGATTTTTCTCGATGTCTCTGCTTCCACGGGCCTTAAGTCCTCGGGGCGATTGCCGATACCCCAACTGATTGCATATTGGCGATCAACAATTAACCGCGACAGCTTGGTTTTGGAACATTTAACACTTTTTGGGTCTTGAGGCGCTAATGATTTTTGATCGTATATTGAAAGTGATTTTTACAGCAACGCTTTTTCTGGTGTTGGCTCTCCCGATTCAGGCCGATAACTCCCCCGGGAGACCTTATGTGGCTGGAGAGGTGATTGTTAAATATCGAAAGAAATTGGCACCTGCAGAAAAGAAGTATTCTATATCCACCCGGCATGTTTCCAATGCCCAGACATTTGCAAGAAACAATGTTCAGAAAATCAAAATAGCGGACGACATGACCGTGGACCAGGCGGTTGATCTTTATAAAGCCGACCCGGACGTCCTTTATGCCGAACCGAACTACATGTACCGCCTCAAGGCGATGCCTGACGACCCTCAGATGGACCGCCTTTGGGGACTGGCCAACATCGGCCAGGTGATCAACGGCAGCTCGGGAAAAACGGGGGCTGATCTGGATGCCGAACAGGCATGGGAATTGGAAACCGGCAGCAGGGAAATTGTCGTGGCAGTCGTGGACAGCGGGGTTGATCTGTCCCACCCGGACCTGGCTGCCAATATCTGGACCAATCCCAATGAAACGATCAATGGGTTCGATGATGATGGCAATGGTTACATCGATGACATCCACGGGTGGGATTTCACTTTAGATTCAAACGATCCGACTGACACCGATGGTCATGGCACCCTGATAGCGGGCATCCTCGGGGCAGTCGGCAACAATGAGACCGGTGTGAGCGGTGTGTGCTGGCAGGTGAGTATCATGCCCCTGCGATTCATCACCGCAGCCGACTATGGCACTGTTGCAGATGCCATTGAAGCGATCGAATATGCCGATGCGATGGGCGCCAGCGTGATCAATTTAAGCTGGGGCGGTCCGGACTACAGCCAGGCGCTGAAGGATGCCATTGACAACGCGAATGCACTGGTCGTCTGTGCTGCCGGCAACGAAGGCCAGGACCTGGCCGACACCCCCACCTACCCTGCCAGCTATAACAGTTCCAATATCCTCTCCGTTGCTGCATCGGATATGACCGATGCCCCGGCATGGTTTACCAATTACAGTGACACCCTGGTTGATGTGGCTGCGCCGGGAATCGATATCTTCAGCACCGCGCCAAACCGCCGGAAACTTTTTTTCGACGCCTTTTGGGATTTGTACGCCTGGGACGCCGATGGAATCGATGGGTCCTGGGCCTTACAACCCATTTATAATGGAAGTGCGCTAACTGAAAGCCCTGAAGGCGATTACGCCAACAACATGGAAACGTGGATTCGCCTGGGACCGTTGGATCTTTCGGGAATAACCGGATCGCGTTTAGACTTCAATATCACCGGGGATACCGCCGACACAGGTGATCGGTTATACGTCGAGGCCTCAAATAACGGGGTGACTTGGTCGCGACTATGGATGGGGTTAGCCGATGGTCCGACGCAATCCATCACTGGCCCTAAAAATCAATGGCAGCTTGTAACGGCTGACCTTAAGTCCTATGACGGCACACCCGCCTTTTATCTGCGTTTACGTTTCACAAGCGACGCTTCAGGTGTGGCAGACGGCTATAGCATAGACAATCTCACCATTACTTGTGCCGATACGATGCCGACAGATGGCACATATTATTATTACCAGGGAACATCCATGTCAGCTGCATATGCCTCTGGTGCGGCTGCATTGATCATGGCGCAGAAGCCATCCTTGACGCCTGAAGCGCTCAAAGTGTCTATAGAATCCACCGTGGATCCCAATCCCCAGTTCGATGGAATCGTCGCCACTGCCGGCAGAATGAATGTCTACAACGCGTTGACTTACAGCCAGTCCAATACTTCAGACGATATTGGAAAATCTGCGGCCACAAATGATAGCGGCAGCGGTGGCGGCGGATGTTTCATATCAACGTTTATTGGTGAGTGGTAAACACAACCCCATCCTAATTTATGGATCAAGACAAACGCCCGATTGTCCGATCTGGGCATTAGAGACCAATCAATAAACCAAGATTCTTACCTGCCTCATTATCTTAATTCGCATTATTCCAACATTCAACCTGGATTTGAAAATATTAACGGATAAACGGGCATGCATAATCCATTTGATATCGCGTGCAAGCCGTTGATTGTGATGTGAATTGGCAAACGGCTTGGTCGTTACAATGCCTAAGACCCTTGATTGATGAGCTTAAACGTTTGCATCTGAACGGATAAACACAGGTATTTTTCAACATTTTTCTTGATATTATATTTTTCTAATAGTAACCATTCGCAGATCCATATTTCACGAAAAAAGTTCTCTAAAAAGTTAGTACAGTTGCATACGATATACTCAAGGAAAATTTCGTAGGCGGTTTTCAGCAACACATTAACTCAGGAAAGTGGTGATATGAAATTAAAGAATGGGTATGTGCCGAGTCTGCTATTGGTTCTTTTCATTCTGGCAACTTATGGTATTTCATCATCAGGAGAATCTAACAAAGGTGTGCCGCTGTTCAGCGAAATTATCACCCAAGCGGAATTGGGGAACATCGATGACCCAACGGTCATTCGCCAAAGAACCGCTAATGTAAATTTCAAATCCCTGCTCAATGAGAACATACCACCTGAAACCGCATTGAATGCTGCTGACAGCATAATTCTTAACCTGTTCGAAGATGTGCGGCTGACAGCAGTTCTTGACCGATTGGACGCCACCCTGCCTGAGTTCTATTCTTGGATTGGTCACATAGCTGGCATGGCGCAAAGCAAGGTCATCCTGGTCGTCGGAGACGAATTAATTAAGGGCAGTGTCACCATGCCCGATGCGTTCTATAAGATCAGCCATATTGGCAATGATACACATGTCATTTATGAGATTGATCAAACCCGTTTCCCGCCGGAATCGGATTCGATTCCCGTAAATTCTGAAAAAAAAGCGATCGCTTTTGATGCCATATCAGCGGACAGTGCATCAACGATTGATGTCATGTTTTTTTATACGACTGCCGCGAAAAATGATGCTGGCGGCAAAGAAAGCATCCAGGCTGAAATTATTGAAGCACTACAGGATACCAACGAAGGATATCTAGATAGCGGTGTATCGCATTCAATTGAATTGATTCCGTTTGAAAACTACACCCCTGAAATCGTTGACGACGAATCCAATTTTGATTGGGTGGACACCCTGGTTGGGTTACGAAGGCCTGTCGATGCGTATGCGGACCATGTGCACACCCTCAGGGATCAGCACAGCGCAGATATTGTTGTTCTGATCGTGGAAGGCGATAACTTATCCTGTGGTGCGTCCTACTATATGGCGAACCTCAGCAGTGCTTTTGAAGCGTATGCATTTTCCGTGGTTTCTCGCAGATGCGCAACCATCAGACATTCCCTGGGCCACGAGCTTGGCCATGTGATGGGTTCACAGCATGATCATGCGACCGCAGAGAAAAATGATGAGGTTGGCGTATTTGATTATTCATATGGGTATCAGGCTCCCGATCAGTCCTTCCGGACGATTATGGCCTACGATTGCCCAGACGGATGCACCCGTGTCAATTACTGGTCGAACCCCGATAATGAAGCGTATAATGGGGAGCCCATGGGGGAAACCAACGTTGCCGATAACACAAGATCTTTAAACGATACGGCGTACACGGTGGCGAATTTCAGGATTTCAGAGCAACCGGACAAGACAATTTCCGGCAGGGTGACGGATACGGCCGGTGCAGGGATTCAAGGCGTAACGATCTCGTTCAGCAACGGCGGCGGAACGACCACAACCAGCAGCAATGGTAACTACAGCCGCAGCGTCACATATGGCTGGAGCGGTTCGGCCACACCATCCAAGAGCGGGTATAATTTCGATCCACCGTCTACACCCTATTCCAATGTGACCAGCAACCAGAGCGGCAAGAATTTCACGGGTACG
>CAZGVL010000102.1:0-3402 GCA_964528965.1 uncultured Woeseiaceae bacterium | reverse complement strand
TACACCCTATTCCAATGTGACCAGCAACCAGAGCGGCAAGAATTTCACGGGTACGCTGCAGACCCGATCCATTTCCGGCAGGGTGACGGATACGGCCGGTGCAGGGATTCAAGGCGTAACGATCTCGTTCAGCAACGGCGGCGGAACGACCACAACCAGCAGCAATGGTAACTACAGCCGCAGCGTCACATATGGCTGGAGCGGTTCGGCCACACCATCCAAGAGCGGGTATAATTTCGATCCACCGTCTACACCCTATTCCAATGTGACCAGCAACCAGAGCGGCAAGAATTTCACGGGTACGGCAGCAGGTGGATCTGACCCCGGCAGCAATAATGATGATTCTGAAGAAGCAGATGAACCGAGCGACCCGGACGGTAGCAATGGCGGAACACCTGACAGCCCGCAAAACAATGCGGTCTCCCTCAGCACCTTCAACAATCAACACCAGGTAACGTTAGAAACACCTGACGGCATCAATATTCTCGATTATCGCGCCATGGACAACCCAGACAGCGAGAATTCGCCCGACAGTGTTGAGTTTTCGTACGGATTCTTTGAGTTTACCGTCGAAGGTGTCGAACCCGGTGGTGCGACCACCGTCACTTTGCAGTTTCCTGCTGGCGCGTCCTATGACACCTACTACAAATACGGCCCCACGCGCGATAACACCAGCAATCACTGGTACGAGTTCAAATATGACGGCCAGACCGGCGCCGAAATAAACGGCAGTCAGATTATCCTGCATTTCGTAGATGGGCAGCGCGGTGACGATGACCTCGTGGCCAATGGCGTCGTTACGGATATCGGTGGGCCGGGCGTATCCGCCACCGTGACCCCCAGTGGTGATGAAAGCCCGGATGCCGAAAGTTCGGGTTCAGGCGGTGGCGGTGGCGGGTGTTTTATCGGATCAATCAATTTCGGTGGATGGTTCGGCGGATCATTTTGATATGTCACGGCACCAGGTATTCGGTTGCTCAGCCGAAAAGTGGTGGTGGGCGGCCACATACACAGCGCCAGTTCATCTTATTCGCTCTGACGCGCTTGATATAAATGCGATTCTATTGGGGGCCAAACAGCCGGGTGATCTCATCCACAGCAAACTGCGGGAATAATACCTGCGCCCCATCTTCAAACGCGGCGATGCCTGGTGCTGCAGACCGCCTTCGATTGAATAAAGACTCTTCTCACTGCCACTCGATATTAAACGATACGCTGATTTTGGATACAGTTTTAGCGTGGTGAACAGGGGAAACGACTTGCCGGCGCCATAGTGACCGGAATTTTTCATGGCCAGGGCATCAGATCCAGCGCTGCCCATTGGTAACAGACGACTATCAATCACCAGCTGATACAAACCGATATTCTTGCGTTCGTTGATGACGCCCAGCTGATTGACGATATCGATTTTTTTCTTGAACAGCATGGGGTCGTTGGCAATCTGTTCCGCTGCTTCGATGATTTCAGGATCAATGGTGGTCGTTTCGATGACTGCATCACTATCGTTACAGGCAACACTGGCATTGATCTCCTGGATCGCCTCATCGATTAGCAGGGACACCGACTTGATGGATGCCGCGTTGGTCCGCTTCTTGATCTTGATGACCTTAATATAATGATCCCTGACACTTGGATTGCATTCAATCAGATGCGGGGCGATATCGTATTTGATTGATTCTACGGCAGCTGGAAATTGTTCCGGCAGCTGTTCAATAAGATCATCAAAGGTTTGCTGGATATTCTGGATTTCATTACTCATTGGTTTTCTCCCTTCCTTCAGCATTCAATCTCTCTTCGATCAACTGGCGAATGAACTTTGACATCGTAATTTCCATTATGTCAGTCACTTCAACCAACTGATCAAAAGTTTCGTTACTTATTAACCCTACAACGTTACTTATAAATATTTAATTTGAAAATTTTCCCAAGGTCTGCCATACTGCGCAACAACCCTTTAATAAAGGAGGCGGGCCATGTTACCAGTCACGCGGTGCAACGAACACCTTTACCCGGTCCCCAAATTCGATCTTGGGAAAAGCGATGTTAAAGATTTCATGAATGAACTCAAAGGATTTCACGAACAGTTCTACGATTGTTTTCAGCGCAGTGAGTCCAGAGAGCACTTTCTAAAATACATGGCCGGTCAATTCAGCCCGCTTGAGCGAAAATCCATTGAACCCATTGCACTGGCCGTGAAAGATGGCAATGTCAGGGCGATGCAACGTTTCGTCAGCGATGCACCATGGGATGACGATAACATTTTAACCAAGTATCGTAGTTTCGTTAAGGATGACCTTGGCGGTCCTGACGGTGCCTTGATCTTCGACGAAAGCAGCTTTGTCAAAAAGGGCCAGGAATCTATCGGCGTTGCCAAGCAATACTGCGGAACCATCGGAAAAGTCGAGAACTGCCAGGTTGGCGTCTTCGCCGCCTACGTATCGGAAAACGGATATGCAATGGTCGACAAGCGGCTGTTCATCCCTGAGAAATGGTTCACCGACGAGTACCTCGAGCGACGGAAAAAGTGCAATCTGCCTGAAGACACGGTTTTCCTGACCAAACCCCAACTGGCTGTTGAGATGCTCAACGCCGTCAATCAAGAAAGTGTGCTACCTTTCAAGTATGTGCTTGGCGATTCCATATACGGGATCAGCCCTGATTTTATCGCCGCGGTTGAGTCCTTACCGGACAAAACCTACCTCGTATCGGTTCCCAAAGATACACGATGCTGGCTAAAACGACCGATGACCATTACCCGATCGTATCGCTGGGGTGGGAAAAAAAGGACCAAGACGCTTTTGGTCGACCCTGACAGCAAACCGTTGACCGTGGAAGAACTGGCCCAGAACATCAACGATTATTTTTGGTATCGTCGGCAGGTGTCCGAAGGCACCAAAGGACCAATCGTTTATGAGTTTACCCGTCGCCGGGTCATCCTGTCCGCTGAAGGACTTCCTCAGAAAACCGTCTGGCTGCTGATCCGACGTAGCCTTGGCGATGATCCCCAATATAGTTATTTCATCAGCAATGCGTCATCGAGCACGAGGATGAAAACACTCGTATGGCTCAGTGGCCTGCGTTGGGCAATCGAACAGTGTTTTGAGGAAGCCAAAACCGAGTTGGGCATGGACCACTACGAGGTGCGAAAGTTTCCTGGATGGCAGCACCACATGTTAACGTGCATGTTGGCCCATTTTTTCCTCTGGCACCTGAAAATCAGGATGGGAAAAAAAAGCGCCATCTATTACGCTGTCGCAGCTTAAGATCCTTCTCAAAATTATTCTGCCAATGAAACGGCACACGTTTGAAAACCTAATCGAACAGGTTGTTTGGATACAGGCTCGGAATCATCGCGCCTACTTGTCACATCGAAAAAGGCGCATACGTGAAATTTCCAAAGAT
>CAZGVL010000101.1:0-9936 GCA_964528965.1 uncultured Woeseiaceae bacterium | reverse complement strand
GCTCGCGGGCATGGCCCGCTCCTACAGGCACGCTCATACAGGAGTGGAGAATTACCTGCGGTGCTGTCCGGGCGGTCTTGCAAACACTCGGCCTATCCGCAATCAGAAACGATTCCCTGCCATCAGGTCCTTGCTATGTGCTTTGCGCAATGACAATCTCTTGTCCAAGGAGTTTTTAGCCACCCAATGGATCAGCTGCCCATAATCACTACCGAGATCGCCCTGGTCATGGCGATAGTAGTGTTTGCAGTGTTCCTGTTCGTCACAGAGCTGTTGCGCGTTGATGTCGTCGCTCTGCTGATCATGACCTTGCTGGGCTTGTTGCTGTACGTGCCCGGCTTTGACGAGTTGCTGGATGTCGAGGCGCTCTTTTCCGGCTTGAGTAGTGACGCGGTGGTTTCGATCATCGCAGTCATGATTCTCGGTGCGGGTCTTGAGAAAACCGGTGTCATGGAGCGCGTTGCGTGGTTGATTCTTCGCTATAGCGCGAGGGCAGAAAAGCCCGTAGTCGGCGTCGTATCAAGTGCGGTCGCCTTGATTTCCTCTTTTATGCAGAACGTTGGCGCAACCGCGCTGTTTCTACCAGTGATCTCTCGTATCTCATTGCGTACCGGGCTGCCGATGTCACGCCTGGTTATGCCGGCTGGTTTCTGCGCGATTCTCGGTGGCACGATAACCATGGTGGCATCAAGTCCGCTGATTATGTTGAACGACCTGCTCGACAACGCCAATCGAACGCTGCCGTACGGCAGCAAAATGCAGCACTTTGAGCTTTTTGATGTCGCACCGGTTGGTCTGGCCCTGGTCGTTGGTGGGCTGATGTACTTTCTGCTGTTTAGCGATTACCTGCTTCCTGATAGCAGCGCCGGCACCTCCAAACGAGGCCGCGGTACCGTGCGCTACATGCGCCGCGTGCACGGTATCGATGCGGCGGTCCGCGAGGTGGAGATCCCGGTTGGAAGTCCATTGGTTGGCAAAGACATATCGGCTGTGCAAGCGGAATACGAGGTTCGCATTGTTGCGTCGAGTTACGCGAACAAGGTGCTGGTTGGCCCGCCGATGGAGGCACCCATCGCTGCGCCTGCCAAACTGGCGATCATCGCGGAGCCAACGGCACTCAGACACTTGCTGGCTGACGACAAAGCCCGACTTCGACCGAAGCTGAAAGAATTCCGCCATCTGCTCGCAAGATCCATAGCGGGAGTTGCTGACATCGTTGTTCCGCCGGACTCGGACATCGTCGGCCATACGGTTCGCGATTTGCGCTTCCGCATGAAGTACGGCCTGAGCCTGCTATCGATCTATCGGGCTGGTGAGGCGATTACGACCAAACTGCAGGACATTCCATTTCAGGCTGGCGATACGCTGATTTGTTATACGCGCTGGGAGCATTTGTCAGCGCTGGAGCGTGATCGAAACTTCGTGGTGGTTACGGCCGACTATCCTCGTGAAGAACGCAGCCCGTACAAAGTTGCTATCGCATTGACGTTCTTCCTGATCTCAATTGGCATGGTCCTGTTTACCAAAATACATTTGCCAGTGGCTTTGATGACAGGCGCCATCGGCATCATTACATTTGGTGTGTTGACGATCGACGAAGCCTACCGTGCCGTCAGTTGGAAGACGGTATTCCTGCTGGCTGGTCTGTTGCCCCTCGGCCTTGCCGTTGAGACGTCCGGCGCGGCCAATTACATTGCGCAGCACATGCTCTACCGGGTGGGCGATGCGCCGATTTGGGTTCTGCAGGCGATGATCGCGGTGATCGCGACCTTGTTTACTCTGGTCATGTCGAATGTTGGCGCGACAGTATTGCTGGTGCCTATCGCGATAAACGTCGCAACGGCGATCGGCGCTGATCCTGCGATGTTCGCATTGACCGTCGCAATTTCGACATCAAACTCATTCATTATTCCGACGCACCAGGTGAATGCCCTGATCATGGGTCCTGGCAATTACAAGGTGGCCGACTTTATTCGCGTTGGCAGCGGCATGACCGTGATTTTTCTGGTGATTTCGGTGGGTATGCTGAATCTGGTTTTCTAACGCAGTCCTTACTGCGCGAGAGCGATATAGCAAGCGATCGAAAGCAAGGATATTGCGGCGCCGGCAATTCTCGAAAAGCGCCATGGCGTCAGATCCACGGCCGGTTCAAGCTCTGCTAAAACGGGTGCCGGTCGCGATGTCGGTCCCGTCGTGCTCACCGTAAACAGCACTAACAAAGTCAGGACGAAGACGATCGCGAGAGTGTGCAGAAAGTGCATCGGTTCAGACAGACCGAATAGTCCTCGCACCAGTGTTTGGAACTGCTCCGCAAACGAAAAGTTCAGCAGATAGAAGATCACTGGCCCAACGATCAACCCTGTCTTGGCTGCACGTGCAGTAACTCGTCTGGTTAGCAGGCCGCACAAAATCACGGCCAGCATCGGGCCAAAGAATGTTGCATTGATCTGCTGCAGGTAGATATAGAGACTGCCCGATGTGTTGATTAGCGGTGCAATTGACATTGCTGCCACAGCGAGTGCGGCACTGCACCAGCGACCGACCTTCACTTGCTGCAATCCAGACGAAGATGGATTCACGACGCTGCTGTATACGCCTTTGCTGAACAGTGTTGCGGCACTGTTTAGTACGCTGTTAAAAGTGCTTAGTACAGCTCCGACCATGACCGCAGCGAAAAAGCCGGTAAATACCGTCGGCAGCACAGCCTTGACCAACATGGGATAAGCCTGCAGATACTGATCACTTGTAAGCGTGTCTTTGAACATGTGATAGGCAATGACACCGGGCAGTACTATTGCCAGCGGACCAATGATTTTGAACGAGGCCGCTATCAAGACGCCTTTCTGCGCTTCCTTGAGGTTTTTTGCACCCAGCGCACGCTGAATGATTGATTGATTGGTGCACCAGAAAAATACCTGATTGATGATCATGCCGGTGAACAAAACGCCAAATGGCAGGAAGGATCCCGGCTCATCGCCGGTGATATCAAACTTGGCGTGTTCTTCTGTATAGACAGTGTCGAATCCAGCCAGAATATTGCCGTCCCCGAGCATGCTTAATGCGAGTACAGGAATCAGCAGGCCGGCGATCAGAAATCCAACACCGTTAATAGTGTCGGATATGGCGACTGCTTTTAGTCCTCCGAAAATCGCATACATTGAGCCAAGCGTTCCGATGCCCCAGACCATCATCCACCTGGATTGTGCTTCGGATATTCCAAGTGATGTGGAAACCTCGAAGAGGCTTTCGAGTCCGGCAGCACCGAACAGGAGAACGACAGGGAGAATAGCGATCGCGTAAGAGAACAGGAACAATGCAGTGGCAATGATCCGTGTTTGGCCGTCAAAGCGGAGTGCCAGATACTCGGGGATTGTCGTTAGCCCGATACGCAGGTACTTCGGCAAGAAATACAATGCCATTAGCACCATTGCCAGAGCAGCCGTGGTTTCCCAGGCCATTACTGCAATCGTATGATTAAACGCGTCGCCATTCAGACCGATCAAATGTTCTGTCGATAAGTTGGTCAGCATCAACGACCCGGCGATCACCCAGGCAGTCAGGCTCCGACCCGCCAGGAAATAGGCATCGGAGGAGTCCATCCGGTCGTTTCGTGTCAGCCACCAGGAGATGCCGGCGACCATCGCCGTGAAGGCGAAAAACGACAGTACTGCGGTCACTATCTACCGTAGCCCAGATGCGAGCGACGAGAAAACTTGTATTCGATGTCAGTCGATATTTTGGCACTGCCATCATCAGGCACCGAGAGGATTGTCACGGTCGCCTCGTCGCCTTCGATCTGCATGTGAGCAAACCCCCAGATGAGTCCTTCCGCCCAGATGGTCTTATGCTCCGGGTACTTGCTTTCCTGATGCCGCATGAAGTTTGTATTCACCGGGCGTTGTTTCGCGCCCGCCCCGGAAACGATCTGCACCAAAGGGATCTCAGTTGGCTCACCGAGCGCTGCTTCGCAACTGTCCGTGTGAATTTCGAGTGTATGTTCATGCCCGACAATCAGCCCGTCTGCGTAGCGACAAATTGAAGGCAACAACAGCCTGCGCAATACCCGCGCTTGCTCAAATTTGCTACCGGCCGAAGACCAGATCGGATGGTGAGCGACGACGATTTTCCACTTGGCCGTTGATGACCGCAGCGCATTGTCAAGCCAGGCTGGCTGATCGCGGTCCGCGTCCGTCAGTGGTTCAACGTTGTAGTCCATCTTATCTATTTTCTTGGTGGCTTTTTCGGAGCCGTCGCCATTCAAAATATCTTTGAGCGGCCGTTCGTGCGCGAGGATCATGCTGGTGTCTACGACGAACAATTCGACCAAACCATTTGCTGCAGGCGGTTTTACCGAGTAATACGGCCCATCGATATAAAAATTATCCGCGTTCTGCAAATACTCGATTTGCAAGAAACCACCTTCGCGGGACGTTTCCCAATCATGGTTACCAAGGGTCACGTAGGTTATGTAGTCACTCGGCTCCGCGACGATATTGCCAAACGGAATTTCCAGCATGTCCTTGAACCGCTGCGCATCTTCAAAACCATCGGCACCGAGAGTTGCACCGCTGGGATAGATATTGTCGCCCAGCATTAAGCCGAGATCACAGCTTGCGTAGTTCGCGCAATAGTCGCGCATCGCGACAGACGTCTGGTGCAATCCTGATGCAGCGACAACTTTGCCGGTCACCGGAGATATCGCGGTGGGGCGAGCTTCATACTCATCTTCAGGCCGCATGTCCTCCACCCAGTCTTTCCATTCGGATTTCTCAAACTCTTCCGCAGAGAAAAGATCAACATAGTCGTCCTGATCCGGGTAATCCAAATGGTAGCCAGTGTCACCTAACAACAGGATGCCAACAGACTCGTTGTTGCTAGCTTCGACTTCAGGTTCAGGGGTTGGCTCTGACGTGATGCAGCCGGCGGCGAGCAGGCAAATAAGTACAAGCACAAAATGAGTTCGAATCATTGGTCGTCGTTTCCTGATCGGTTTATCGGTGAATAAGTGTTGTTCGGGTCGCTACTTATAAATGCTGAAATTTAATGGAGTTAGAATGAGCATTCCCATTATAGACAAAAGTGGAATATTTGTTTCATTTTCTGCCATAATCGCCGTTCTATGCCATGTGGTGCCGTTTCGAGTTATTAGCAATGCGAAAAAATCATAATAATTTCATAGTCTTATTCTTTGCTGTCACGCTTGCTGTCAGTGCCTGCGAATCCAGGCAACCGTCCGAAGTGCGCGACGATAATGCTGTTGCTGCGACAGCGAGCCTGTCGCCGCATGCGCAGACCACACCAACCATGGCCGATGGTGCGAATGATACGGCGATTTTGATCAACGCTGAAGATCAAAGTCGAAGCCTGATCCTGGGTTCCGGCGCGGCCGGTGGGCTCGAATTGTACAGCCTCGACGGTGAGCGTGTCGGCGTTATGCGGGACCGTCCGATTGGCCTTGTTGATGTTCGCTACAATTTTCCATTCGCTGGTGATGAGATCAGTCTGATAGTTGCTTACGACACTGCAACAACTGAGCTTGTCGCGTATCGCCTGAATGACTCTGGCGATTCCGTTGAGCAGATATCATCGCAGCCGATTGCAGCTAAAGAAGAAATCGAAGGACTGTGTCTCTATCAAAGTCCTCTGACCGGTAAGTTCTATGCTTTTGCAGCTGGCGGTGGCTACATTCAACAGTGGGAGTTCTTCGACGACGGCGGTGATGTGGCGGCGCGGCAAATTCGCAACATTCCGGTTGGCGCCGGGGCGGCACATTGTGCGGCCAGTGATCGTGATGCGGTCATTTACTACTCGCAGGAAACGGTCGGTGTCTGGAAGCTGGCTGCCGAACCGGAAACCGAAGCTGAGGCCGAGGCGGTCGACTTCGCGATGCCGCATGGCCAATTCTCCGGAGACATTAAGGGTGTTGCCGTTTATGAGCACGAGGAGGGCGGCTATTTACTCGTTTCTGACGCCGATATCAGCCAGTTTCAGGTCTATGACCTGTCCAGTGATAAGCATCTTGGAAGTTTTTCGATCGATACAGTTGAGGAAACGGAAGGCATAACCGCGACAAGTATGTCACTCCCTGGTGGTCTGGATGCTGGACTTATCATTGTTGCAGATGACGACAACGACGGTGATAACACCAACTATAAAATTGTCAGCTGGAATGAATTAGCTGCCGGACTGGCGCTGCCGGGTTCTGCAAGTGTGGATCCGACTCTGGAACTTGCGACGATGGTGATTACCGTAACGGCAAGTGTCGAAACGGAACCGGTCAACAGCTACGGTGACGCGGCAGACGACCCGGCGATCTGGGTACATCCCGAGCGCCCGAAACTCAGTGTGATTATCGGTTCGCAAAAACAACGCGGCATCGATGTTTTTGCGCTGGACGGATCGTTACTTCAGTCACTCGACGTCGGGCGAATCAATAACGTCGATATTCGCTATGGCTTCAGCCTTGATGGCAAGCCAGCGGACATCGTCGCCGGTAGCAATCGAACGACCGACTCGATCAGCTTGTTTCGAATGGACCCCTACACAAGAAATCTGGAAGACGTTGCAGATGGAGTGATCCCAACCGGCATGGGTGATCCATACGGTCTGTGTATGTATCACAGTCCCACGACAAGCGATTATTTCGTATTTGTTAACGATACCGATGGCATCGTTAAGCAGTTCAAGCTGGTGGACAATGGTTCGGCACGAGTCGGCGCAGAACTGGTTCGTGAATTCGCTGTCGGTTCTCAGACCGAAGGCTGCGTGGCCGACGATGAGACAGGCGATCTGTACGTCGGCGAAGAAAATGTCGCTATCTGGAAGTATTCTGCAGAACCCGACGGCGGAGATACCCGGGTAATGGTCGACAACGCCGACACCGGAAATATCACAGCGGATGTCGAAGGTCTGGCGCTGTACTACGGACCTGATGGCGGCGGTTACCTTATCGCGTCAAATCAGGGTGCCGACAGCTACGCAGTATATGAACGTGCCAACGACAACCAGTTCTTAGGACTGTTTCACATAGTCGCGGACGCGGGTACCGGCATTGACGGTGCGTCGGAAACAGATGGACTTGATGTAACGAGCGCCAATCTGGGTCCGGCATTTCCGAATGGCTTAGTTGTGGTACAGGACGGGCGCAACATCACGCCGGCAGAGCGACAGAACTTCAAGATTGTGCCGTGGGAGCGAGTGGCCGAAGCGATGGGGCTCGAGATTCATAGCGGTTATGACCCGCGGTCAGCATCGTCAGATTGATAGTTAGTTCATCGTGGTCATGTTGATACCGGCATTCATGAGCGTCGCAGCTGCTATGCTGCAAGCATCTGAATGCGGGAATTCTTCGTGAATTCGATTATTCGATTTTTCGCGGCGGGCAGCGACGCCCCCCCTATAACCGATGCATCGGAAATTGATCGGCTATACCGATTGCACCGCAAGAACATCATTTTCATCATCATTGCCGCTTATGGGCTCGGCTACGTTTGTCGGCTCGCATTGAACGTCGTCAAGAAGCCGCTCATGGATGCCGGCGTTTTTACCCCGGAAGAAGTCGGCATTATCGGTTCGATGTTGTTGTACGGCTATGCGCTGGGAAAATTCAGCAATGGCTTTCTTGCCGACTACTCAAACGTAAAGCGTTTCTTCGCCGCCGGCCTGTTTATGTCGGCCATGCTCAACTTCGGCATGTCGCTGTCAACAGTCGTCTGGGTGTCCGCTGCGTTGTGGACGTTGAACGGTTGGTTCCAGGGTTTTGGTGCGCCGTCCTGTGCCGTCGCACTGGCTAGCTGGTTCAGCAACCATGAGCGCGGCCGCTACTACGGCATTTGGAGCACGGCGCACGCGATCGGGGAGGGCATGACCTACCTCGGTATAGCTTTCCTGATTGCCGCACCGCCGAAAGGCCTTGGCCTTGCGTGGCAATGGGGTTTTTGGATACCGGCAGCGGTCTGTGTGTTTGCCGCTTATCTGGTCCTCCGATTATTGCAGGACAGGCCACAGACTCTGGGCCTGCCGTCTATCGCACAATGGAAGCATGACGGCAGCACAGCGCCACAAGCGGTCGCCCATGATCCGAAGAGCATCATGAAAGACCAGCTCAAGGTGCTTGCTATTCCGTCGATATGGGTTATCGCGCTGGCCAGCTCTACGATGTACATCACGCGTTATGCGATCAACAGCTGGGGCAATGTCTACCTGCAGGAAATCCGGGGCTTCGACCTGTTCGACGCAAACCTGTTTATTTTTATGAATACGGCTGCCGGCATATTGGGATGTGTCGCTTTTGGCTACGTTTCCGACAAGTTCTTCAGTGCGAGGCGACCACCGGCGAATCTCATATTCGGGCTGATGGAACTCGTTCCTTTAATCGTTATTTTCTACGGGCCGACAAACAGTATCGTGCTGGCCGTAGCGCTGGTCGTTTACGGATTTGGACTGAGCGGAATCCTGGCATCTCTTGGTGGTCTGTTTGCCATCGATGTCGCGCCCAAGAAAGTGGCAGGTGCAGCGATGGGGTTTATCGGTATCTTCAGCTATTTCGGTGCAGGTACGCAGGATTACATCAGCGGCAAGTTGATCTACGATAGCGAAGTGCGATTTATATTTTCGGTAGGTGAAAACGCACCGACTGTTTACTTCTACGATTACTCAACGCCGATCATGTTCTGGATCGGGGCTTCCGTCGTCTCGATGCTCCTCGCCGCCAGCTTGTGGAAAGTGAGGGCCCGTGACTAGATACCCGGCAAAGCCGTCCAATCGACATGTGTTGCTAGCCCTCTTTTCGAGCGTACTGCTGAGTGCCTGCGGCTCGGAGGCCACCGAAGATTATTGTCGAGACCATTATCTGTTCCATGATGAGCATCGGGAAGACACTGCATTATTGGACATGGTCATTACTGATGCGGGGTCGTTATCTGCGAAGTTGGTAGTTCCAACTCGAATTTTCGATGCGGCCAATGACCGTCGCCAATCAGTTGTTGATGAACTGCAGGATTCCGGATCCATCTACTCGATGGCTGAGGCTGGCGGATGCTCCCAGACGGATAGCGTGGTCTCAGAACAATCAGACACAATTACAGCGACGTATCAGTCGCGATGCACTGCGGGTACGGATCTGGATCAGGTCAACGTCTCGTTGTTTGACTTGCTGCCCGAGTTGGATGAGGTGGAAGTCACTATCAATACTGACGCAACGGTGAAACATTTCGCGATAAGTCGCCAATGCAGTGCTGCAATTTTTCGTATTAACAATCAATAGAGAGTAATAATCTGAATGTCGACATATGACGATAGGCTGAAGTTCGCTTGCGAAACAGCACGGAAGGCAGGCGAGCTGGCGGTGGGATATTTCAATGACCTGGGCTCGCTGACAATAAAGAGCAAAGGTGTTCAGGACATGGCCAGCGAGGCCGACGAGAATACTGAGCTGCTGATTCGCGAGGCCATCGCAGCTGCGTATCCGGACGACAATTTTCTGGGCGAAGAAAGTAATGAGTCTTTTGAGTACAACCCGGATGCAGGCACGTGGATTATTGATCCGATCGATGGCACGCAACCGTTCGTCAATGGCATCCGTAGCTGGTGCATTTCCATCGCATTTTACGAGCAGGGTCAGGTGCGTGTCGGCGTGGTTTACGATCCGACATCAGACGAAATATTCGCTGCGCAATCAGGCGGTGGCGCTACGCTGAACGGAAATTCGATCAAGGTATCGAGTGCCAACAGCTTGCTCGATGGTCTGGTGAGTGTTGGCTATTCGAACAGGGTAACTCCGGAACAGACATTGGGCCCACTGGAGAGATTGATGCGCGCGGATGGCATGTACCACCGCAGTGGCAGTGGTGCGTTGAGCCTCGCATATGTTGCCGCTGGCCGCTTGATCGGCTATTTCGAGCCGCACATGAATTCATGGGATTTTGCTGCAGGTGA
>CAZGVL010000100.1:7897-10191 GCA_964528965.1 uncultured Woeseiaceae bacterium | reverse complement strand
CGGACTGTACGGCGACCCACATTTCTTCGCTACGCGCCTTAATTTTTGCAGAGCGCTGCCTGAGCTGCGCCGCAAATTTCAGGTTGTCATCGGCGTTGATAAGCCTGGCCAGCATTGCATCAGTTTGAGCGACATCGCCGTCAACGGACAACACACCCTCTGGAAAGCCGTAGTCTTCGAACAGCTCATTGTACTTGTGGCTCCAACCGGTGGCCACCGCCGGGACTCCCTGGCTCAAGGCGCTGATAAGAGCGTGGTATCGACTCGCAACGACGGCGTGGCTCGCACCGAGAATTCCTTTTATCCTGAGCGCATTACTCTCCTGCACAATGGGAATATTGCCGACAGATTCCGCAATACGCGTCGCAAGACGTTCATCATCGACCCCTTCGTGGACCAATAAATAGGGTCGTGCGCCCAGCTTGAGCAGGTGCTCTGCGCACCTCGTCATAAAAGACACATAGGCACTGCCAGCCGTTGCGTCAGTTTTGTCGATCATCCGAACATTTGGCACGATCGCTACAGCAAGGTCTTCCGGCTCGAATCCGTCAGCAAGGTCGCCATCAATCAAATTGGTGAAGTCGGGAAACTGCCGGACGTAGTCCCGCTCCCCTGTTACGTCGGTGAGGTAGCGGTACGAAGTCGAATCCCGCGGCATCACGAGATCTGCGTTGTCCACCGCGACGCGAATCGCCTTACGAATCTCTTTGTTCGAAAACGGCCCGAAGGCCTGCGGCATCAAAATCACTTTCGTGCCGCGACGGCGCCATCGGCGTGTCGCCCCGGCAAGCTCCTGTGAGCTCTCAACTCCCCACTGGTCGCTATAGGCGAAGCCAGCAGCGTCTATAACCACATCGACTTCGCGATCCAGTATGAGGCCGTAGCGAAGACGCAGTCGCTTCGGAATCAGACGTGCAAGATCACCCCAATCAATACCCAAGCGGCGCAACGAAACCTTGGGGTACAAACCCAATGCCGTTAATCTGGCGAAAGGTTGCGATCCACTCGGCGCGCTTGGCGTCATGGTCAGGATGGCATCCGGATACGCAGCCCGCAGACGGACGATGATCGCGAGCAACATCAGTTCCGCGCCCTTATTGTGAAACCCAGCCTTGCGAATTTCTATGATCACCTGGCATTGAGTCCTGAGAGAATATTCATTTCGGTGAAAACTCTGTGACCAGTAAATCGCCCTGTTTCTTTTGCGAGTAAGGAACATAACTTTCCGGGTCGCCATAGCCAATCGCAATCAGCATCACCACTCGCTCGTATGAGGGAAGCTCTACGAGCGCCCCGATACGTTTCTCAGCGACATCCATATCCGGCCAGTTGATTGGGCAGGTCGCAAGACCCAGCGTTTCTGCCGCCAGCATCAACTGCATGTTAGCGAGCGACGCATCGATGTAAATCAGATGCCGGTCGCGCTCGAACGGATAGGCAGAAAGATTGCCTACAACAACAATAATCGCCGGCAATTGCCCGGCAAAACCAGCAGCACCTCCCGGGCACTCCGCAATCCGGCGCACACTGTCGGGCTCCGTAGCCACAATGTAACGAAAAGGCTGACGGTTACAGGCTGAGGGCGCCTGCGCCGCCGCCTCAATCGCCTTATTGATCAACTCAACCGGGACCGGTTTTGGCAGGTACCAGCGTACCGATCGCCGCCTTTCGTAGAGCGAATGCAAGTCTTCGAAGGTCACGGCCAAGGCCGGGCTATCGGCGCGGGCGTAGGGCTTGCTTAAGCGCTCGCGCTCACTCTCGGACACTACTGGCGCACTATTATCACCAACAAAGACCCGCCTGGCCGCTTTAGTAGCGGGTGTATCGATAACGACTGAGAAATACTCGTCGAGAACGTCCGAGGCCCACAGTAACTCGTCGGCCGAATAACCCGGCGTCGAGCGAGCGCGGTCAAAAGCCTGCACAGTCTCCAAAATAAAATCTTCCGCGAATACAGCTCGCCGCGGCTTCATTATCAGGCCCTTCTCCAAACGATGAGTATTGCGCCGTAGAAGCGGGGAGCTTGTACCAAATTCTTGCAGGCCTTCGTAGTATTTGAGACGGCCCCTGAGCACCGCCCGATGCTCATTGTAGAACTCTCGAGAAAACAGGAAGTAGTAAAGGCTTGCAAGAAACCTATTGCGTGAAAAACTGCGCACCATCGTCAACTGAGCTTTCGCCCGAACTTTGCGGAGCAGCACTTTCACGCCGGGCGGCAAGTGGGCAATTAACGATCGTATCATTCGGGACTATCGCGACGAATTGAGCTGCAGAGCATAGCGCAGCACTGCTGC
>CAZGVL010000100.1:0-7797 GCA_964528965.1 uncultured Woeseiaceae bacterium | reverse complement strand
CCACTTTGCAGCTGCGGAATGATGTTGAGGTATTCAAAGAGAACGTCGCCCTGTGGCCGGATCATGTGAGACGAGTCTATGAATAGCAGATCGCCGCCTGACAATGCATTGCGCCAGTCGATCTCGCAATCCTCCACCTTGGCCCTGATGAGTTCGATGTCCGCGAACGATTCGAGCCAGGGTTGTTCATAAGGTTCGATGCAAATATGGCGCGGCTTCACTCCGCCCTCTTCTGCATTCAGTGACAGCGCTCTGTTAGCAATCTTGGTCGACGAGCCTGATCCAACTTCAATCATTTTGTCCGGCTTGAAATACCTGATCGCCTGGAACAGGTACTCCGCGTCGCCGGATTCGAAACCTGCGTTGTTGAAGCGGAAACTCGCCGCCGATGTGTCCGTCTTCTGCTGATCAAGAAACTCGATGAACTCATTCGCATAGGTCATCTTCCCAAGCAAATCGAGTTGTTCAGACACGTTGAAATTGATGCCAGGGAGCGGCCGCGAATTATCGAGCGGCTGCGTCAGCTGCCGGTCATCAAACAATGGCTCGTAGTAGTGATTGCGAATCGGGAAAATGCCGACCCTTCTTAGCACCCACGTGGTCAACGGCAGACGCCGCGACCCCACTCTCCGGTAAAACAATAAGACAAAACCGGCGGGAATCGCGATGACTGAAAGGGCAAGGTCAATTGCGGGCCTGAATACCAGGAAAACGTTCCGCAGTATTTTTTTCAATTGGGATTATCTCGACCGAATAAGTTTAATAGGATAGCGCATCGGCGCAAACAACGCTTTGAGCATCATCCAAAAAACCGGACGGGTTCGCGAATACAACAACAATGTAATAAACGAGGCTATCGCATACGAAATAAGTGTAGCCCATGCCGCGCCCACACCGCCGTAGAGCGGAATTAGAACGTAGTTCAGGGAGATGTTAAACAGCGCGCCCAGCCCCTGTGTCAAAAGCGAGAAGTACAGCGCGTTCTCAATTAAAATCCATCTGGACAAAGCCGCACGCATGAAAATGAACACCGACGCCCAAGTGTGGATAACAAGAATAGGCGCACTAGCACTGTAGTCGTCGCCGAAAATCCACGGAATTAGCCAAGGCGCAATGACGGTCACCAGCAGCGCTACGACCATACCCAGCGAGGCTAGACCGTCGAACAGCTGTTGCAGGCGGATCGTAAAAAGCCTCTCATTGGAATCCCTCAGATCGATCAGTTTTGGGAAGAGCGACGCAACGATCGCGGTCGGGATGAAATACCAGACCTCTGATAACCGCGCTGCCACGGCGTAAACACCGACCTCGGCCGAATCGGCGAACCAGCGCAACATGACCTGATCGATCTTAAGATAGATGACCGCGAAGAATGATGCCAGGTAGATAACCCAGCCCTGTTTCAACAGATGTCGCGCATGCGTGCCGTCGAAACGCCATGCCGACAAACGGATACCTGCCTTCGCGCGGAACAGCAAGAGCAGAACTATGGCCCCGACCAGCGCCTGCAGGAGATACGGTAGTGCGAACGTGCCCAGGCCCAAGCCGAGCAATACGAACAAAACCGTGAAGCCGAAGAACACCAGCTGCGACAAGACGCGCGCGATCGATACGTAGCGCGCCTGCACGAAGGCATTAAACCAGTAGTCGACGACATCGATCGGCGCGAACAAGAGTGCGGCACCGGCGATCGCAATCAGAGTAAAGCTGGCGGTGCCGGGGCCCTCGAAAACAACGGCGTACATCAACAGAGCCAGGTAGCCCGCCAATACACCAAGAAACTTCAGGAAGGCGGCGGTACCGAGAGTCTCGGCGCGCAGTTCGGGCTGCTTCACGATCTCGCGAACGACGAGCCCGTGCAGGCCGAGGTGACCTGAAACACCGAAAAGTGCCACCAGAGAAGTCGCATACGCTAGCGTGCCGAAGCCCTCGGGTTCGAGGTAACGCGCCACCAGTACCGTGGCGACGAAACCGAGCCCCATGACCAGCAGCTTCTCGCCGATGATCCAGGCGGTGTTGTGGAGGTAAGGGCGGAATCTCTGATACGTGTCGGCAAACATCGCGGCGATTCCTTGATACGCGCGGAAGTATTCTACCCAAAAAAAAACGGCGGGGCCGAAGCCCCGCCGTTCGTTAACCTTACCTGTATCGACCTATTCGGGGCCGAAGTCTACCTGTACTGGGCAGTTGGTCGTGGATACCGAGAATGCACGGTCGCCGCTCACGTTGTACTGCGAGTTCAACTGTCCCTGGCAAGCCGGCACATTGACCGTAATCGTCAGAGCCAGGCGTCCGCCTTCTTGCTGTGCTGCCGGCAGGCCGGCATTGATCGCAGGACCAATAGCTCGGGTAGATCCTGCCAAAGACTGGCCAATCGTGAACGAGCCACTACTCTGATCTGCGTCGATCCAGTCAACCGAAATTTCGCCGTCCTGCGTGCTGCGGTTAGCGAAGTAGATTATCTGGCTAATACCGCTCTGAAACGGCATGTAAGCAACGTCAGCCTGGAAACCATTCAGTGTCCACGCGCCAACGCCAAAGCTGCCGGTGGCGAGCATGCCATCAGCAGCATTCGCGAAGTACGTGTCAGAATAGAGCACGTCCGTCGAAGCGGTGTAGGTCGTCGCAGAAAGCGTTGTCAATGGATCCTGTGCACTGGGATCGAGGGTCAGCGTCGCGAAAGCACCAAGGCACTCGGCAGAGACTTCCGTCGCGGTTACCACGATCGCACTACAGCCACCGGCCACATCAACGACGCCATCGGCCTCCGCAGTGTCAGGATCGGTGATCCAGGAGAAATCGCCTTCAAAGATCGGGTTGTGCGAATCGAATTGCACAACGACAGAGTCGTTCGCGTCGTCGAAGCTGTTCAGCGTTGCCTCGAAGCCGCCGTCATCATCAGGGCCATTCGTGAGCGTGGTGCGCTGCGTGTTGACGTCAACTATACCGTTAAACGTCGGTACTCCATCGGAGTTATTGATGCCGAAATACTGTCCGGTCTGGAGTAAGTCCGTGGAACGGGCGTTGCAGTCAATTCCCATGCATTCCGCGATTACTGGACCACTGCCCGAATCGAGTGCCAGGCCGTTGTTGGTCTCAGCTGAGTAGGCAACGGTGACGCTACCGGCAGACAGTACTGCAGCCGGGTCGAACTCGAGAACTCCAAAATCAATTTCCAGGCCAACCGTTGTGTTGCCTGCGCCTGAGTCGATCTCGGTGACACGGTACTGCGCGCTGGCACTGTCGGCGTTAAGTTGACCGAGTGTAACAGTCGAGCAGACTCCGCTTTCGCAAACAATATCGGTAGTTTCGATGGTCGTTGGAAGTGTCGATGCGTCAAGCGCGTCGCCGCTGAAGGTCAGCGTGATCACGTCGTTCGCAGTAAATTCAGCCCCCAAAATTAGTACCAAATTACCGCCTTCAACAACGTCCCCCGCAGCCGCAAGACCAAGCGCCTCATTGGCGTACGCAGTCTTAAACGACTCGGAATTAATATCGCCAGCCATAACTACCGGGCTGATCAGAACTCCGGCAGCTAAGGCAAACAGATTTGTTTTTACCTTGTTCATTATTTTCTTCTCCAAAATTTATCGTATGAATACCGAGCTGCTCAATACCAGTTGCTGCACGGCACTCGAGAGGTTTGCAAACCATTCCCAAGCTCAAGAGCCCGGAAATTAAACCCGATTGTAATGGTCGGCTCCGCAGAGTCAATGTTTTATGTGGCTTTTTGGGAGTTTTATTGCTGTACTGTGACTCAGTAACTCCTTTATGTTGTCGGTATTTAGCAACACTATTTCACAGCATCTTCGTCGGGGCGGAGATTCAAGTAACGCAATTCGCTGTCCAGCCTGTCGATGATGGCGTCCCATTTTGTCGTCTCGTCGAGCACCCTGGGTGTGATCATGATCACCAGTTCGAGCCTCTCGGTGGTCTGTGTATCGGAGCGGAACAGCCGGCCAAGCCAGGGTATATCGCCGAGGCCCGGCACCTTGGCCACGGTAGTATTGATGTTCTCTGAAATTAGCCCGCCGAGCACTATTGTCTCCCCGGAACGCGCTACAACCTCGGTCGACAGCGACCTTTCGAAGATGGCCGGCGTGCCTGAGACCTCGGAGCCGCCCTCCACCGTATTCGAGATATCCTGATCGATCTCCATCACTACCAGCCCCTGGGCATTCAGGGTCGGCTTCACAGTGAGTCTCACGCCGGTTTTTCGATACTGCACCGTCGTGATCTGCCCGTCCGATTCAAGTGGATCGAAAAACGTCGCCCCGACGGTCGGTATGTCATTACCCACCGAAATGCTCGCACTCGCCCCGTCGCGAACCACGAGAGACGGATTGGACAATACGTTGACCAGGCGATTGGATGCCGATAGCTGGGCCCGGATGGCACCACTGCTGCCCACCACGGAGATGAAGCCGCCACCTTCCGGCAATCCGAGTCCGCCGGTCGTACCCAACGACACATCGCCGTTCTGGAACGCAAACTCGACGCCCATCGCGAACTCGTCCGTGAGCAAGACCTCGGCGATAGTTGCCTCCACCAGTATCTGCCGCGGCGGCGTATCAAGCCGACGAATCATCGGCAGCAACGACTGGTAGCGGGTGCCCGTGGTGTTAAATATAAGGGCATTGGAGCGCTGGTCCACCGACATTGTCAGGTCTTCCGAACGCACCGAAACCTGTGCCGGAGACGCACTTGCGCGACTGCTTTGGTTGTCACGGCGCGATTGAAACGCTGAATCCACGGCAGCTCGTGCTCGTGCCGACGACTCGCCCCCGAGCGCAGAACGCGTGTCGCGCGCGTCCGCTTGCGTTTCGACGGCGCCTGAATCGCCCAGCAGCGGAACCAGCGACAGGCCAATTTCATCGGCGCGCGCATAGCGGGGCGTATATATATAGAATCGGCGCTCAGCACCCTGAGCCGGTCGGTCGAGCTGCCGTGCCCAGAAATCAACACGGCCAAGCAGCTCCTGCGAGGCCGCAAAGACGGCAACCGCGCCAATCGAATCCAGACTGACCAGCGCCACCCCACCGATACCGGCGCCTGATCCGATATCCACAGGCACGCCCTCGATCTTAAGCAGCTCTGCGATCTTTTCGATAAACTCGTCGGTCACTACATAGGTCACTGAGATAAGCCCGACGTGCCGACCACGCCAGGCAGGTTGATCCATCAGTCGAATCACATCGAGGACGCGGAGAATGTCGAAGCGCTCGCCGGTGACGAACAACGCACCCTGCGTCGGGTCACCGACGACTTTGGCGTCAACAAGGTCGCGTAGGGTGCGTTCAATGCTCGCGCTCACACCGTAACGCAACGGAATGATCTGCATGATGGCGCCTGGCCTATCGGGCACGTCTTGCGCGCGCGCACCGAAGCCAATGAAGACATCGCCTTTACCGCGAAGGTCCAGCGGGTGCAGGTAGTACACGCCGTCCCGAAACGTCACACCGATATCGCGCCCGGCGAGCAGCTCGGTCGTGAGCGAAAACAGGCGCCGACTGCTGACCGAGTCCTGCAAACTGAGGCTCACCGGCGCCTCGAGATTGTCGAGACCGTCGGCGACCACGTAGTTGACCTCCAGCAACTCGCCGAAGGCGTAGTGCAGGAACTGCGACAGCGGCATGTCTTCGATCGCAACGCGTATCTCGTCGTTCGCAGCAAAACGATCCGACCAGTCCTCCTGGCTAAGGCCCCGGCTTGTCGATGACAAGGGTTCAAGACGCTGCATCCCGGCCTGCACGCCGCTCGCTTCCAGCGAACCCGGCTCCTCCGCCACGTCCTCATCCGGAAGCATTTCCCCAGGGACCGCGGCAATCGTTGGCTGCGGGGCGTCATACACGGGCACGATCGTCTCGCAGCCCGTTAGCCAGGGCAGCAAGAAAGCGATAGCGGTTGCAAGATACTTATTCATTATTCACTAGTCTTTATCGACGGAAGCAATGTTTTTTTTCGGGTCGATGAACAACGCCAGTTGAATCACCTTTTCACCGTCCGACAGGCTGATGTTGCGGCCGGATATTTGCTCCAAGCGTACTCCTTTTAAACTCTCGCCGGCCGACAATCGGTGCTGTTCGACCTCGCCGCCGCTCGCCGACCTGACATCGAACACCGCGAAAGGCGGTCCTGCGTCGAATACTCCACGCAACACGAAATGCCAACCGCCAATGTCCGCCCGATCCGGAGCCTGCGGCTCGATTGTGGTGTCGCCCAACTGCTCCTGATTCCCTGACGACTGTACCGGGAACCAACTTTGCAACCGTTGCCGAGCCGATGCAAGGGACAAGGGCTGGTCAGGCAAAGCAACATTATCGAAAATTTCCTCGCGGATTGCGGTCGACCGTGGAGCGTATATCCGTTGCACGAAATCGATGGCGCCCGCCAGAACGAGGATCGCGGCGATCGCAATAAGCTGATGCCGGGTTGTCACTCGCCCTCACCTTGCCTGTAATACAGGTCCAGTTCCATTGTTGCATTCGCAGTATCGGCAAGCTGCCCGCCACGACGGACGTTCACGTTGAGGTCGCGCACGAATACATTGGGAAACCCTGCCTCAATGCCAACATGAGCCTCCGCGAGGTTTCTCAACGTCCCCTCCATCTGCAGCCGTAGCCGCCCGAAAGCGAGCCCTGTTGCCGCGGGTTCGTCGTCGAGGACCCACTCGAAGACCTTCAACTGAAGCCCGGCTGATTCAACGACGGCACGTAAATCTCGTTGTACTTGCACCCGATGTTCACTGCCGGGTCTGGCAAACGGAGCTCGTGCTGCAAGTTCCTGCACAACGGCGGCCATCCTGTCGCGATGCGACTGCAAGTCTGACCCAGCCGTAACGATCGCCTCGGCGCGGTCAAGCTGGCGGGTGACCGTAAACAGCCGATCATGCATGTCAGCCTGTGTTGCTATCCACGGAACAACAACAAAACGCATGGCCATGAGTAATGCGGCAAACGCCAGCAAAATACGGACGCGACTACTCATTCGTTTTCTCTATGAGAAAAGAAAGCATGAAGTTCTGCCGCCCGTTTCGCGCGGTTCTTACCGGCGCGTCGAACGCTACGTCAACAAACCCGGGAGTAGCGGCGAGCCTGGCAAGTATTTCTGAAGCATCAACTGCCTCCCCGCGCAAGCTCATCCGCCCGTCGCTTAAATTAAACCCGTTGACACTTGCCTGATTTTGCAAAGCCAGCGCGACGGCTTCCCAAACTCGTTGCGTATCGACCTTCCCAGACCAGAATTCAATCAATGCGTCCCGTCGGACTGCATAGTCACGCGCGTCGTTATCGGCAAGCAGCCCCTCTTGAATTTCCGGCCCAAAATCTGTGAGTGCGGCGTTGCGCTGGCTCAGCAGCACCTGTAAATAGAGAGACGACGTCACAAGATAAGCGAACAACATCAGCGCAGCCGTCAATCCGATCGGCTTCCATGCAACACCCGTGATTCCGAAGCCACGCGAGAAGCGATTGCGACATGACCACCAGGACAGTGCGGAAAGCCGAGGCAAAGCCTGCCGCAAGCGACCGAGTAACCGGTCCGATCCGTGCCATTCTTCAGGCGCGCGGTCGGGATCAACTCCAGCCGCCATTGCTACCAGCTCGCGATTATCAAGTGCCCCACCGGCAGGCTGACTCGGCCCACCGGCAAACAGGAAATAATGGTAGCCTTGCCGTTGGATTTCGGCCCAGCTCGCCGCGAGGAGATTCATAGCAAGCAGAACGCTCTCCGGAACGACAAATAAACAACGCGGCAGTGAATCGACAACATCGCGATCCAGTTGATAAAACCGGACCT
>CAZGVL010000099.1:0-10335 GCA_964528965.1 uncultured Woeseiaceae bacterium | reverse complement strand
CAAGACGCGCCAGAATACGGTTAGTGAGGCCAGCGGCCGCATTTTGTTCATGTATCAGTAGTGGCCGGCGGGTGAGCCAGGCGGCAACACCACCGGGCCCGCTAACGAATCCACCCATGCCGAGCACAGCAGCAGGGCGAAGACGTAAAATAACGGCCAGTGATTGCACTAGCGCCCAACAAATCTCAATGGGAGCGAGCAAAATGGCAAGCAGTCCTTTGCGCCGCAAACCCCGGACGCTGATCCACTCGATATCGATACCTGCGGCCGGCACGATACGAGACTCAAGTCCACGGTGCGTACCCAGCCACACAACATCCTGCGAACGCTCTTGCAAAGCACGAGCAACAGCCAGCGCCGGATAAACGTGGCCGCCAGTGCCGCCTGCCATGACAAGAATCGGCCGGCTACTCATTTCTTGGCCCGCCGTTTGCGGTTGACAGGTTTGGCATCAACCGTCAGCTCATGGTGAATTCGCATGAGTATGCCGATACTGATCATCGTAATGATCAGGCTGCTGCGACCGTAACTGATCAACGGCAAGGTCAGACCTTTGGTTGGCAGCAAACCCATGTTGACACCGACGTTGATGAAGGCCTGCAAGCCCAGCCAGGTGCCCAGCCCTATCGCAATATAGGCTTCAAAAAAGCGCTCGACCGCCGCTGCACGATTCGCGAGCTGGAAGATTCGCCATAGAAGTGCGAGGAACAAAGCGATGAGCGACAGCGACCCGAGTAGACCAAATTCTTCAGCGAATACTGCGAATACAAAATCGGTGTGCGCTTCAGGCAAATAGAATAGCTTTTGCACGCCATCGCCAAGGCCGACACCGGTCCACTCGCCTCTGCCTATCGCAATCAACGATTGCGTAAGTTGAAAACCAGAATTGAAGGGGTCTGCCCAGGGATCAAGGAAGCCGGTGAGCCGCTTCATGCGGTACGGCGAGGTAATGGCCAGCGTCGCCATCGCTACTACGGCCAATGAAAAGAACAACAGGAAGTCGCGGATGCGCGCCCCGGCAACGAACAACATGGCCAACGCCGTAGCCAACAAGACAAATGCGGCGCCGAAATCCGGTTCCGCGAGCAAGAGTGCGCAGGCAAGACTCAACACCAGCATTGGCCGCAGAAAGCCAACGAATTGTTCGCTGAGAGCCTTATTACGACGCACCAGATAGCCGGCCAGGTACAGGAGGAAACACAGTCGGGCTGGCTCGGATACCTGCACGTTCATGAACCCCAGTCGTACCCAGCGCGTACTGCCGTTAACTTCGAATCCGACGCCGGGCAGCAGTACGACAGCCAGCAACGCAAAGCCCGAAAGGAGTAACAATGGACCCAGGCTCTGCCACAGCCGCATCGGCACGAACAGGCAAACAAACGCAACAACGCCGCCTATCGCAGCAGCGAGCAACTGGCGCTCAACGTAGTAGAACGGATTACCTGCCACGTTGTCCGAAATCGTAATCGATGCGGATGTGAGAATTACCAGGCCACCCAGCAACAACGTCATGACGATAGTAAGCAGCACCGGATCGATCTGTAACGATGTCCTTAGCTGCGCCGGAAACGGCATCATTGTGCTTCGCGCCGTCATCGTCGTAACGCCATTGTCGCGTCGCAAAACGCGTCGCCGCGGGCCGCATAATTATCGTACTGATCGAAGCTCGCGCAGGCCGGAGCGAGCAGGACCGTGTCCTCTGACTCAGCGTACGAGGCAGCTTGTGCGACCGCATCCTGCATATTCTGCGCAAAATATACGGGCATCACAGTATCCAGCGCATCTGAAATCTTTTGCGCGTCTGCACCAATCAAGACGGCCGCTCGAAGTTTGTTTTCGAGGGCGGTCGCCAGGTCACCAAAGTCGCCACCTTTGCCGTCGCCGCCCGCGATGATGACCAAAGTACTACGCACCGAATCGATTGACGCAACGGCAGCAGCAACATTGGTCGCTTTGGAATCGTTGATGTAATCAACCGCCCCAATTCTGGCAACAAATTGCATGCGATGCCGCAAGCCTGGAAACTCATTCAGCACCTGCAACATCGACGGCAGATCGAGACCGATGAGTTCGCCTGCTGCAAGCGCCGCCAGAGCGTTGGCTTGATTGTGCAAACCGTACATTTGCAACTCTGACGTGGCGATCAGCAACAGCTCGCCGCGTGCAAGATAGTCGATGCCTGCATCATTTCGAATTCCGAACTGCCCTTCCTCGGGCTCGTCAAGACCAAAGCTGACAACGGAGTCAATCTTTCCCACCCTTTTTCTGGCCTCGGAATCCGATCGATTGATCACTGCTGCACGGGCTTCACGGAAGACGCGGTATTTTGACTCGCGGTACTCCTCTTCGCTGGCATGCCAGTCAAGATGGTCTGGAGAAACGTTAAGCAGCACGGCGACTTCCGCGGGCAACGACTGCGTTCTTTGCAACTGAAAGCTTGACAGTTCGAGCACGTAGAAATCAGGCTCTTCCTCGGCAAGTAAATCGAGGGCTGGTTCTCCGAGGTTTCCCCCGGCCAGCACAGCTTTTCCGGCAGCTCGGCACATGTAGTACAGCAGTGTTGTGACCGTGCTCTTGCCATTGGATCCGGTGATCGCAACAAAAGGCGCGTTCGCTTCACGCGCGAATAACTCGATATCGGAAACGACTTCGACCTTGGCTTTTCTTGCCGCCTTTAGCAGAGGATCGCTGTCGGGTATTCCGGGCGAAACAATGATTCGATTCGTATCTTTCGGCAGCTTCGATTCGCCAAGACTTATGTCAGCATCTGGCCAGTCTTTCCTGAGCTCGTCGATCCCAGGTGGCTCTTTGCGGCTATCCGCGAATGCCGCGATCATCTCACCACGACGCAGGTATCGGGCAGCTGACAGGCCGGTAGCACCGAGACCGAACACGAGATCATTAGCCTTGGATTTTCTCCTCGCAGCGGTCATCGTATTTTCAGACTCGCAAGACCAATCAACACGAGAATGACGGTGATAATCCAGAAGCGAACGATGATTTTTGGCTCAGCCCATCCTTTCAGTTCGTAGTGATGATGCAGTGGAGCCATGCGGAAAACACGCTTGCCGGTCATTTTGAATGAGGCGACCTGAATGATGACGGACAACGTTTCAACAACGAAGACGCCACCCATGATTGCCAGGATGATTTCCTGCCTGATAACAACTGCAACGGCGCCAAGAGCCGCACCCAGTGCTAACGCGCCGATATCTCCCATGAACACTTGCGCCGGGTAGGTGTTAAACCAGAGGAATCCCAGCCCTGCACCTGCGAGTGCCGCACAAAATACTAATATCTCGCCTGCACCAGCGACGTAAGGAATATTGAGGTACTCGGAAAAATTAACATTGCCGGTTACGTACGCGAACAACCCTAGCGCGCCACCAACCAGTACGGTTGGCATTATGGCCAAACCGTCCAACCCGTCTGTCAGGTTCACAGCGTTGCTGAAACCAACAATGAACAAGAACGAGACGACGATTTGCAGCATGCCAAGCGGAATAACAAGATTTTTGAAATATGGAATCAACAACGATGTCGCAACTTCCTCGTTGCCCAGTGCAATGGCGCACTTGTACAGAGCAACTGAAGCAATGATCGCTACAAACGATTGCCAAAATATTTTCTGCTTGGCGGATATTCCTTTCGGATCCTGGCGAATCAGCTTTTTGTAGTCATCGACATAGCCGATAACACCGAACGCCAGCATCACGAACAGCACCACCCAAACGAAGTGGTTCTCCAGATCCGCCCATAAAACGGTGCTGACTGCGACCGCAGTCAGAATTAATGCGCCACCCATAGTCGGCGTTCCCGCCTTAGGGAAATGGCTTTCCGGGCCGTCGCTACGAATCGGCTGACCGACCTGATTTACGCTGAGTTTCGCTATCATGCGCGGACCAACGACGAAAGAAATGATGAGAGCAGTCAACGCGCCAAGAATCGCTCGCATGGTCAGGTAGTTGAATACGTTAAAGCCCGATTCAAACTGCGCCAGATAATTGGTGAGATATAGCAGCATGATCAGGCCTCTCTTCGCATCGGGTCAGTCGTAGACAGAGCAGCGATGACGCGCTCCATACGCATGAATCGAGAGCCTTTCACACAGACATTGACACCTGGCCGCATGTCCCCGGCAACTGCGTGACTTAGCTCTTCGACCGACTCATACCAATGCGCGTTGTCGCCAAATGCCTTGACTGTGTTCTTTGCGAGATCACCGGTCGCGAATAACTTGTCCACTCCGGCGTCTCTTGCTGCACGACCAACTTGTTCGTGCAACTGCACTGCGTCTTTACCGAGCTCACCCATATCGCCCAATACCAGATAGCTGGTACCTTCGAGAGATGCAACGAACTCTGCCGCTGCAGTCACCGAAAGCGGATTTGCGTTATAGGTATCGTCATAGAGCGTCGCGCCGTTGATGCCGCTCAGTACCTGCAGTCGACCGCCTACCGGACGCACTGACTCCAAACCGCTTGAGATACTTTCGGCCGACACGCCCAACGCTGTCGCAACTGCTGCCGCGGCACAGGCGTTTCTTACATTGTGGATACCAACCAATGGCAAACTAACCGCAATGTCTGCGTCAGGCAGGATCAGTCGAAACCGGGTTTGGGTTGACTCGGCAACAATATCCTGGGCGCGAACATCCGCCGACTCACTGAGGCCGAAACTCAATACGTTGACATCCGCGGCCATTGCGCACCAGTCGCTGAAATACTTGTCATCGGCGTTGAGAATCGCGAATTCAGGTCGAACATCGCCGCGCAATATTTCGCCCTTTGCCACAGCGACTCCATCTATCGAACCGAAGCCTTCCAGGTGCGCCGCGGCAGCGTTGCTGATTACCACAACGTCCGGTTGGGCAAGCGCGGCCAGATAAGCGATTTCGCCAGCATGATTCGCGCCCATCTCCAACACCGCGTACTGATGTAGCTCACTAATTTTGAACAACATAAGTGGCATACCTATGTCGTTATTGAAGTTCCCTTTGGTCGCCAAAGTGGGCGCGACCTGCGACAGACAGGCAGCAGTGAGTTCTTTCACCGTGGTCTTACCGTTGCTGCCGGTGATACCGACAACCCTGGCCGACTGTTGTTGTCGCCATGCGGCGCCGAGGCGTCCGAGCGCGAGTCGCGCGTCATCAACCTCGATTTGCGAAATTGGTTCGTCAACAATCGTCGCAACAACGGCCGCTGCAGCGCCATTGTCACATGCCTGCCTGACGAACTTTCCGCCATCGAAGTTGGGACCGTGCAAAGCAAAAAATAACTCGCCGTCACGAATTGTTCGAGTGTCAGTGCTAACACCATCAAACGGGCGATCAGCCCCATGCAAGACTCCGTGCATTGCTGATGCTGCTGATGAGAGTGTCGCGTTCACTCGCTCGACCCCGTCGTTGCGGCTCGTTTCGCGAGATTCGCAGCCGCTACCGTGTAGTCGGAAAAATCCAGTCGTTCCGTGCCAAGCAGCTGATAATCTTCATGCCCTTTGCCGGCTAACAACACGACATCATCAGACTTAGCCGTCGCAATTGCCCACGCGATTGCTGTCGCCCGGTCCTCGATGATCTCGGCGGCCTCGGAATCAGCGAGCCCGGCTACGATGTCAGCAATTATTTTCTCAGGCGCCTCTGTTCTCGGATTGTCATTTGTAATGACAATCCGATCGGCCAGGCTTGCCGCAGCCTGTGCCATTAATGGTCGCTTGCCTGCGTCGCGATCGCCACCGCAACCGAAGACACAGAAAAGCTCGCCTTTGCAATGGACTCTTAGTGCCTTTAACGCGACCTCGATCGCTGCCGGAGTGTGTGCGTAGTCGACATAGACACGCGGCAGGTTTGCAGTTGATGCAACTTGCTGTAACCGTCCCGGCGGCGCAGTAGCTTGCGAGAGTGCCTCACAGGCCTCGGTCGTTGATACTCCTTGCTCAAGCAGGAAAGCGAGTACGATGACCGCGTTTTCTACATTGAAGTCGCCGAGTAGAGGCAAAGTAAATTCAGCATTGCCCCATGAACTTCGTACACGGACAATTGAGCCGGACTCATTTACGTCCACCGAACTGACAAATACATGCGACTTTTCACTTGCAGCGCGGCTCATGTCAGTGGAAACAATGACGGCTTCCTGCCCAAACCGATCGGCCAACTTCGCGCCGAAGTCGGAGTCAATATTGATGATTCGATGCTCAGGACTGCCCGCAGAAAACAGACTCGCTTTAGTTTCAGCGTAGCTCTGCATGTCGCCGTGATAATCAAGATGATCACGGCTGAGATTCGTGAATAACACCGAGTCAAAGAAAGCGCCGTCTACCCGATTTTGCGCCAGGGCGTGCGATGAAACTTCCATCGCTGTGTGCATAGCACCCTGGTCACGAAAATCGGCGAAGCGCCCGTGCAACTCCACAGCGGCCGGTGTCGTCATGCCATCACCAGCTTCGATTTCTCCGATACCCGAGCCAAGAGTTCCCAAATAGGCGCAGCGCTGTCCCAGACGTTCGAGACATTGGGCAATCAACCAGGCGACAGTGGTCTTTCCGTTCGTGCCGGTAACACCAACCACCTGCATCGCCTTGCTGGGAAAGTCATAGAAGCGATTCGCAATCTCTCCAAGGTGCTGTCCAAGATCTGGCACAGAAACCATAATCGTCTCAGAGTTGGCTGTCGGCGCAGCACCTGTTGTCGAATCCCACGCAATTGCTGCTGCTCTCGCCCGGGTCACATCGGCGACGTAGTCGAGGCCATGGCCACTCGCACCCGCGCAGGCAAGAAACAGATCACCCTCGCCAATCTTGCGGCTATCGCTGGCAATGCCACTAATTTCAATCTCGGGCGCGTCGGCGAAACCTTGCAAGAGATGAGCAAGTGTTGGTTTCGTATTTAGGATCTCTGCAGGCATGCTCATCGACTCATGGCCTGGGCCTGCATGACGCTGTCCGAGTCTCTGGCTGGGAGCGCATCTGGCGGAACGGCGAGAAGTCGCAGCGACTCGGTAATGACGTCAGCGAATACAGGAGCCGCCACATCACTGCCGTAGTAAAGCTCACCACCAGGCTCATCGATCACGACAACCGCAGCCAGGCGTGGTTCGCTGGCCGGTGCAAGCCCCGCAAAGATCGAAATGTATTTGTCTTCCGAGTAGCCGCCCGCTGCAAATTTCCAGGCTGTACCGGTTTTGCCCGCGACGCGATAGCCCGGGATTGATGCTTTCGTTCCCGTACCGCCAGGTCGCACGACCTCTTCGAGCATTCGGCGCACCGCAATAGCGGTGTCTTTGGACAGAATCTGTTCGGCCTCCGCCGGCTGTTCGAGTGCGACCAAAGAGACCGGTCGCATAGCGCCATCGCTGCCCAACATTGAATAGGCTTTCGCCAATTGCAATGGCGTTACAGAAACTCCATAGCCGTACGCGAGCGTCGCCTGGCTGATCGGACGCCAATGATTGAAATGGGTTAGTTGACCCGCCGACTCTCCGGGAAAGCCACTCGCCGTGAGCGTGCCGAGTCCGAACTGCGTCATCGTGTCCCACAGCTGATCAGGCTTTAGCGTCATCGCCAGCTTGGTCACGCCAACATTGCTCGATCGCGCCAAAATGGTCGTAAGACTGATTTGGCCCAGATTGCGGCTGTCTTTAATGGTCTTTGCGCCGACGACAACGTAGCCGGGAGCGGTGTCGATCACGCTGCTGGGTCTGTACGCACCACTTTCCAGCGCTGCGGCAACGATCAGCGGCTTAATACTTGAACCTGGCTCAAAAATATCCGTAATTGCGCGATTACGGTATCGCTTTGCCGAGTACTGCGACCGATCGTTCGGGTTGTACGTCGGCTGGTTAACCATTGCGAGAACTTCGCCGGTCTTGACGTCCAATATGACAATCGATCCCGACTCGGCATCCTGCGTCTGAATGGCTGATTTTAGCGCTCGATAAGCGAGGTACTGAATCCGCAAGTCAATGCTCGCCCGCAACTCTTTTCCATGGTGCGCAGGACGAATGCTTTCAACGTTTTCGACTGAGCGTCCCAGCCGGTCCTTCAACACTCGCTTTGCGCCGGACTCACCCGCAAGCCAATGATTGAAGGCCAACTCAAGCCCTTCCTGGCCCTTGTCATCAATGTCCGTAAAGCCCACCAGGTGCCCCACCACTTCGCCGGCTGGATAGTAGCGACGATATTCCCGTTGCACATTCACGCCCGGCAAGTTGAGTGCCATGGCTTCTCTGGCCTGATCCGGGCTCAGGTGCCGCCGCAAGTACAAGAATTCCTTATCAGTACTGAAAAGAATCTTGCGCATGAGCGATTCCGAATCGAGGTCCAGAATTCGTGCCAGCTCCGGGACGCTGTCAATCTTGGGCGCCAGCTCCTTCGGGTTTGCCCAAATGCTGTCAACCGGCGTACTGATCGCCAGTGGCTCGCCATTACGATCCGTTATGGTGCCTCTGTGTGCCGATATTTTTTCAGTGCGAATGTGGCGCGAGTCCGCCTGCTGATTCAGAAAATCCTTGTCGAGCACCTGCAGGTGAACAGCACGTGCGACCAGCGAAGACGCCATGACCGCGAAAAAGCCAAGCACCAGCGCTCCTCTGACGACGAACCGTCGTGCAATCTTCTGTTTAGTTTCTGCTCCGCGTGTCATTGGCGTTCAATAACGTAGATTTCCGTCGACTGCGGCCGCAGCAATGACAGGTCATCCGTCGCGACCTGCTCGATGCGGGCGTGGGTGGCCCAGGTGCTTTGTTCGATTTGCAATTGGCCCCACTCAATATTTAATTCGTCACGCTGATCCGTTAATTGCTCCAGCTCCACAAACAGCTTTCTTGATTCGTGCTTCGTGTAGATCAACGCCATAGCACTGATTACGCAGACGACTGCGAAAACGAATACCAGAAGAAACGACTGACTCGGTTGGTTGGCTTGCATCACAACCTCTCCGCTATACGCAAACGCGCGCTTCGCGAGCGTGCGTTCATCGCGATTTCATCCGCGGTCGCCATAACTGCCTTGCCAATGACTTTTAGCGGCGGCAGAAACTCATCGGGAATGTTTGGCATACCACGGTATTGCTCCGGCTCTCTGGATGCATTACGCATGAATCGTTTAACGATTCGATCTTCCAGCGAATGAAAGCTGATGACACACAGTCGGCCGCCCTTGGCGAGCACGTTCAGCGACTGCTCGAGCGCCTGCTCCAGTTGCATCAGCTCTTCGTTGATCGCGATCCTGATTGCCTGAAAGGTCTTGGTGGCTGGATGTTTTCTGGCGCCCTTTCCGGGCCGCCCGGCAGGCACCGCTGCCTCGATAATTGAGGCCAACTCAGTCGTACGTGTAATCGGCGCGTTCGACCGCGCAGCCACAACGGCTCGCGCGATGCGCGGTGCATACCGATCTTCACCAAATTTGTAGATTATTTGTCGCAATTCTATTTCGTCCACAGTCTCGAGCCATTTGGCGGCCGAGATACCCGAATCCGGGTCCATTCGCATATCCAGCGGTCCGTCGCGCAGAAAGCTGAAGCCTCTTTCGGCTTCATCCAGTTGCGGTGATGAGACGCCAAGGTCGAAGAACAGTCCGTCCACCCGGCCGGAACACCCTCTTTCATCAATCCGCGTTTCCAGTTCTGCAATTTCGCACCTAATCAGTTCAAAGCGTGGTTCGTTCCTGAGCGTTTCCGGTGCTGAGGCAATTGCCTGCGGGTCGCGATCAATAGCGATCAATCGACCGTTTGCATTGAGCTGCCTCAGAATTTCGCCGCTGTGTCCCCCACGTCCGAATGTTCCATCGACGTAGCAACCGTCGGGTTTTATTCTTAGTCCCTCAAGGACCGGTCCCAGCAGCACCGGCACATGCGCGTCACTGCTCATTTGATAAAGACCTGCCTAGAACGACAGTGATTCAAGCTCAGCCGGAAGATCGAGATCATCGTCCTCTCCGAGCCAGGCATCCCGCTTCTCGATCCAGCGTTCCTCATCCCATAATTCAAATTTATTGCCCTGCCCAATCAGGATCGCCTGCTTGTCCAGGCCCGCGAAATCTCGCAGTTCTCTGGAAACCAGAATTCGCCCGTTTGCATCGAGGTCGACCTCAGTCGCATAACCGACCATAATCCGCAGTATTCGACGGGCGACCTTGTGCATGCTTGGTAGTCGTACCAGCTTGCGTTCAAGCTCTTCCCAGTCGGGCAATGGATAAACGAGGAGGCAGTAATCTTTATCAACGGTGAGCACAATTTGTCCGTCACAACGGCTGGCCAGCCGCTCCCGATACCGGGTCGGTATTGCCATACGCCCTTTGGCGTCCAACGTGACTTTGGTAGCCCCTCGAAACACAACGATA
>CAZGVL010000098.1:0-10429 GCA_964528965.1 uncultured Woeseiaceae bacterium | reverse complement strand
TCCATAAGATCGACCGGCAAGTTCGTCTCCTTCGCCCCCCGCCAACGCAGCAGCAAACTCGGCACACCCTGCTCCATGAACGGGATCTGGTCGGATTGGAACGCATCTTCCCTGGATGGCCACGCAATCCACTCTGGAGGCAGTCTGGAGAGGCGTTTGACCTCAGCGGCGGACTTCATCTCCAAGCTGAGGCGTACTTCTGCGAGATCATCCTGAATCGCCACGCGCGACAGCAGGAGTCCATCCTGATCGACGGTACCCATCGCCTCAAGGTAATAGCCCGTGCCCGCGCCAACAGCATCTAATTGAATCACAGCCAATGTTTTTTCGAGCGGGAACAGCGGGTTATCGATGTAATAACGCGAGCCCACTTCCCCCGCCTCCTGAGCTCCCCAGGCGGCGAAGAGCACGCTGTGTTCTGGCTGATAGCCCACCTCCTGCCATGCACGTGCAATTTCAAGTAAGACCCCGATGCCGCTGGCGTTATCATTTTCGCCGGGGTAACGTAACCCGGGCGTTACAGTGCAGAGCCCCGCCTCCCTCGCCTCTTCGCTCGGCGTCGCACCCGGCAAACAACGCCAGGCATCAGGGTCATCACCGACATGATCATAATGGGCGCTGATAATCACGATTTCATCCGCCCGAGCGGGATCAGAACCTGCCAGCAATCCCAGGACATTGGCATCAAGAATTTGACTGACCGGGCTATAGGGCAAATCAATCATCACCTGTACACCAAGAGGAAGAGCGGGCGGAGATCGTCTGACACTTATCAGTGTTTTTCCCGCGAGGTCTAGAACCTCTTTAAAGGCATTGCTGCCAAGATGGATCACCGGGAGATCAACGACGTCGGGTTCGCTGAGGGGTAAGGCGCTCTTTTTAAGAAATGGCTTACCCCCGAGGATATCTGTTACCACAACCAGGCCGATCGCTCCACTGGCAACTGCCTGTTCGACCTCCTCCGGTAAGGTGGTGTCTGTCATATCTCTCAACACAATCTTCCCGCTAAGATCCAGGTTTGAGTACTCCGCATCACGCGTCCAAACCAACTCCCCTGTCACCGGTCCTGAGTAAGGATACGCCTGCGGGATCGTCTGGAAGTGCTCCCGATAGAGGAAATCAGCCAGGATTTCACCACCCTGGTCCAGAAGCTGCAGTGATGGTTGGCGCTCAAGCCGGAGCGAGTAGATTGGGAACTGCTGGAGGTAACCAAACTCGTCTTGACCCTCGAGGATTTCCTTTGCCTCCTCGCCAGGATCTCCAGCGCCCACATCCTGTTCAATAGAGACAATGGGGATTAGCCCATACGCCTTAAACGCTTCAGCAATGTACTCAGCCGATGCTTGCGCCTCCGCAGAACCGGCCCCACGCCCTCCGAATTCCGCACTCGCGAGTGTCTGGATATGGGCGTAAGCCCTCTCTGAATCGAAAACCTCCGCTAACCGCTCCATACCAACCTGGAGATGCCCTCGCAGAACCGATTCCCTCCATGCTTCATCGAAGGCCCCCTGATCGAGACCAAATGCACCCTGGAAAGCTGTCTCTTCATCGATCCCTGTTCCAAGCAGATGTATGAATTCCGATAGATGGTCACTTCCATACCTCTCCAAAAGGTAATTCACGCTGTCCCACGCTTGCGCACCCAGCAATTGCTGTAATTCCTCGTCCGGCTCTTCTGCGCCCGGCATCTCGAGTAGTGGGCCCAACTGATCTCGTTCAAGCTTGCTGGGCAGCCTTAGAAGTTGACGCATTGCCAGCCGTGAGCGCTCGCCATCATCCAGTTCGGGGACCAGCGCGAGGCTTAACCCCCTCAGCAGCCACTCGCTTTCGAGACCGGAGTGAGTCAATACGTGGCGAAGGATGCTTTCTATTACCAGTGTTTGGAATGAGCCATCCAGATCACCAGCTGGCGCTAACAGCTTCAATGACTGGTTCATTTCCGTCCAATACGGATGATCCACGCTGGTACCACTATCGGGCCCGATGGATCCCCAGAGACTAGACCCAACAGCATATAATTTTATCGTCAGCCGCGGATACGCTTGAAGGGAAAGCGCGCTGCGAATCTCGGCATAAGCCCTTTCCGTGAACGCCAAGGTTTGGTCAGCCATATCCTCAAAACCAGGAGGATACAAGACGCGCACACGACTCCTGCCAACGCTCTCGAAGTGCGCACCCGCCCAGCGGTATCCCGAAGCGATAGGTGCAAAGTGGATCCGTGAGGATGATCTCGATCTTCGGGGCGTCGATTCGTCTACCGTCGTTTCGCGCACGACGAATACATTCGCCAATACGCTGCCGCCCTCAAGCAGAACTAGAGGTTCCCATTCATAGCTGATCTTTTCCTCCGAGAGGTCCATAACGTAAGAGAAATAACTTCGCTGCTCGGCGACAAGATGAGGAACCGTTGGGTCGACCGTGCTGAGAAAAGCCGTCTCGTTGCCATCTTCCATCGCTTGGCTGCGGACCAAGAGAACGGCATTCATATCTTCAGCTACAACTGCCAGCCTCTCAGCCCAATATACTCTCCAGGCATCTTCAAATTCAGCGGTCTCCATGCCCAGAGCTTTTGTAATTTCCGCTTGCAGCCCGGCGTCATTCTCGCAATTCCCAGTGGTGCACGCACGGCCCAGGGTGCGTATCCACGAACCTAAACCTAGCCATCCTTTCTGCGCTTGAAGATAATCAACCGAAGCCCACGCCGCCGTCGATCCTTGCAGGTAGCCGTCCTCGAATAAAGCCCGGAAAAGTTGTGGTAGATGGCCGGGTTGGATGGCAGTCGGGTCCGCTTCCGCGCGAATCAGAATAGGTAGTCCCTCCCACATCCATGGCAGGATCTCCTCATCCACACCAGCTTCGACCAGCAGCCCCCGAACGAAGGCATCTTCCAAGCGAGTTGGGTCGTCGATCACATCATCCAAGACCAACTTGATAATGCCTTCGGAAACCCATACCGCTCTATTTCGCCCCAGCGAGGGCAGAGTGGAAAGCGCGAGCTCGGAACTACTCCGGTGCAGTTCGATGCGTAAGTCTTGAGGTAGATCTAAGCCTAATTTCTGGCCGGCGTCCTGCATATACGACATTGCGCTCTGAAGTAGATCTGTCGTCTCGACCTCTTCCCCGTCGGGAATAGACACGGTCAAGTTAACTCCCGCCACCGGGGTTGGCGTGCTGTCAGAGTCCTGAGCAAGATCAACTTGCATCAGGTCACTCCCTGCCCAACGCCAGCCATCCGCTGTGCGCAGGATCCGAATGACAAGGTTCCCAAGCAATATCTCACTTTCGTTCGGATCCCCACAGGGTGCGTACTTCAACCGCATCTCTATTGCTGCATCCGCCCGATCCCCTTGAATCAGCAGGTTCGTAATGCCCAGATCAAATTCCAGGGGATTGAGCTCTTGAGCATCCTCAAACCAATACTGGTCCATGTCTCTCTGCTCGGGATGTGAAGTGGCCAGGAAACGCTCAAGATCACCATTCAGGAGCGCCTCAGCGCGCTGAGCTAAGAGTTCCTGGACAGCAGGTTCGCCCTCAACCAAGCCAAGCAGGACCAGGTTCGTCACTTTCAAGCTTTGCTCGAGACGATCAAGGTCAATCCGCTCCGGTGTGTCAATCGGGCGGTGATAATCTCGATATTGATCCTCTGTGTCCAACCATCCGATCATGTTTGCAGGTACACCAGCCTGCAGGAAAGGAATGTGATCGCTCCTTCCCGCTTCGGTGACGGCTGCGTCCACACCTATCATGTCGGCCGCAGCGATGATCTGGGCTTCGATCCCCCCACGCCCATCCACCTGAAGAACGTCCCCGCCGCCGCCGATCATATCGAGCTGAATAACTGCGAGCGTATTATCCAGCGGGTAGCTCGGGTGCTGTGTGTACTCGCGCGAGCCCAACAACCCCAATTCCTCACCATCCCAGGCCGCAAAGAGCACGGTTCGTCTGGGAACATAGCCCAGCTCGTGCCAGGTGCGGGCGATCTCCAGGAGCGCCGCCACCCCCGAGGCGTCATCATTTGCCCCTGGCCAGACTGTCCCATCTGGTGCTTGTCCCATATGATCATAATGCGCGCTGATGATGACAATCTCATGGGCGACGGTCGGGTCCCTGCCAGGAATAACCCCCAACACATTACGACCTTCGCAACCTCGCGCCATGCATCCCTCTTGCCCAGCCTGGTCGACCTCCAGGCGGGCACTTGTGGCGAGTGGTCGCGAACGGAAGGCCAGAGAAAGATCCTGAAGTGATACACCACTTCCGCTCAGAAGGGCTTCGGCGACATTCGGTGCAACCAGGAAAGTTGGGATTGGATGCGGAACAATGGACTCTTGCCGCGAATAGGCGAAATCCAGCGATCTTTGTGATGGGTCAACGAGCAGCAGCAAACCCTGCGCCCCGTGCTCGAGGGCATTCCGGTCCGTATCCACATCTGGCACCTGCCGGCAAAAAACGATCTTATCTTCAACGACGACATCGATGAAATCGTTTGGCTCGCAGTTATTCCCCCACACCACTTCCCCGGCAAACGCCCCCTCACCTGCGTAGTTCTTGGACCGCACGTTGAAGTCTTCATGAAGCACTAAATCCATCACCAAATCACCGTTGCTGTACACCTCCAGCTTTGGGAGAGATGCCAGTGGTTCATAGGGAACAGGGAAGGCCTGGAAGAATCCGCCATCCTCTCCGGCCGGCTGGAGACCGAACTCGGAGAATTGATCTGAAATGTATTCCGCAGCCTGCCAACCCTCGATTGAGCCCGCCAACCGACCCAAGTATGGATGTCCGGTCAGTGCCTGGATCTGTTGGAAGGCCCGGTCTACATCAGCTATTAATGCCATTGCCACCAGGTCCCCCGATGCAGCGACATCTCCGGGCATGTAAGGAACCGGGTTAACGACAGGTGTGGCTTGGATTTCAGGCTCCAGGCTCACCCCCCGATCCTGTTCCTCCTGGTCAGCTAACGCCTCGCGTCGCGGGAGAGAAGCGTAAAAGACGGATGGCTGCACCCGTTCACGCTGAAGTGAGCGATTCCACAATATCAATCCCCCCGCCCAAAGCAGCAAGATCAGCCCGCCTCCTGCCAGCACCAGAGTGCGAACCGTTCTCCCCGCGAGTCTCCTCTTTCGGCTTGGTTTTTCCTTCTCGAAGGACCAGCGATTCTTGATCGGCTGCGCGTAACCATACGTGAGCGTTCTCCAAATCCACTCCACCGGACCAAACCGGTATCGATCCAGCCACCATGCGCTCAAACTGATCTGCAGCAAGAAGACCAGAAGGGTCAGAACAAGTCCGGTTGTTGGATCAATCCGGCCATAGAAACCCATGCCGTAGGTGTAAAAAATCATAGTTAACAGCACCGATTGGAAAAGGTAATTGCTCAGCGCGGTTCTCCCTACAGGGGCGAGGTGAGTGAGGCGCTGCCGCCAACGAGAATGTTGGTAGAGTAAGACGATAGCTGAGATATAAAACAGCATCATTGCCGGTGCGCCTATCGTTCTCGCACCAACCCGCACCGTCTGCCAGTAATCGGCAGGAAAACGATCGGGCCAGAGCGTGGCCGAGACGAAAATCGCATTGAAGATCACACCTACAGCGAGGGCAAACCAGATTCCCTTGCGGATGCGCGGTAGATAGCGCTCGAGATTCTGGAAGAACCCGAACTTTCCCGCCGCGAGCCCCAGCAGGAACATGGCGAAGACATTTCCAAGAGAAAAGAGACTGTACGTATGTCGAGAAACAAATTCTTGGATCCTAAGCCTGGTGATCTCTAAATATGAACCGTTTTGGTAAAGCGATTGTGGGTATAGCTGCAAGCGAAAAGCCGAACCAGCTTCGACATACCATGCACGGAAATTCTGAACCGCTTCTATTGGAAGAACGAGGAAAATGGATAAGGAAAGGAAGGCAATGGATGCGATTATTAGGAATCGCGGGGACCGTTTGCGGAAAAGAAGCAGGAGAAATCCTAGCAAAGCGTAGAGAGTGAGGATGTCGCCGATCCAGATTAGGGTACCGTGGATGACCCCGATGAGAAGCAGCACCAGCAACCGGCGCACGTAGGGCGGTAGGAAAGCCGTCCCTTTGGCTTGTGCCCGGGTCAGCTGAACCGCCATGCCCCAGCCGAAAAGGAAGGAGAACAGGGAGTAAAACTTCGCTTCGATAAAGAAGCGGGTGAGGACGAAAATCACACTGTCCGGCGTCTGCGTCCACACCCCTGGCCCTGGAGGTTGTCCGCTGTAGGATGCCATATTGGCGACAAGGATGCCAAAGATGGCGAACCCGCGCAGGACATCGATTAATTCGATGCGCTCATGGCTCGCAACCGGCGCACTAAGTTTCTTGTCGTCGCTCGTCATCTTCGCCATTTTCACCTGTAATTACCCTGCGTCATCTTCTCCAACGACGCTCAATCCGCTGAGGCCGCCTTAAGGTGGCTGCTCACTGAGATGTTCAAGTTGGACCCAGCCGCTTTCATCTCCCCGGTGAACATATGCCCAGAAGGGAACCCGCTCCGGTTCAAATACATTCACAGTAACGCGCGTACCCCGTTCCATCAATGTAGACACACCCGATGTGTTATCGGGGCGCTCATGCAGAACAACGATTGGCGCCGCCCCTGTTAAATACGCGTTAACATCCGTCTCCACAGAAGGATCGGATACGATAATGAGCCTCAGGGTAAGAGACAACAAGACCAACCCCATGATCACTCCAATCGTGATCAGCCAGGCCGTTTTTTGAGTAGAGAGACCGGTGCGTTTCATGATATTAATAATTCGTCTGCCTGACAATTTTAGCCATCATCAAGGCGAAGACTTCTCCAAAATCTTGAAAACGTTCTACATCCAAGCGCTCGATGACATCCTCCTGAGGGGCGATGTCCGCATTCACCCAGCCAAGATGCATCCAGGGAGGATCCGTTCCCGAGCCAATTCGGAAAGATTGAGCAAAAGCCTCCGGCGCCACGAGGTCTGCTTCCAATTCGGCTACCGTTTCACGCAATACGTCTAGATACCTCCCCGGCGCGTTCCCTGTAACCTGGAGAACCGCCTCCCCCGCGCCCACATTATCGAGATTGAATACCACTCTGGGTGAAACGCGCGCATTGGGATTCATGGAGGCCAGGTGCCGGAAATTCTTGTTATCGGTTAAGAATTCATCCACACCCGCATACCCCTGTGTCCCGGTTCCCCAAGCGATGAAGAGGACCGGTCGGCGGGGATCGAGGGATTGCTCCTGCCAGAGATGAGCAATCTCAAGAAGCATCGCCACACCTGAGCTATTGTGATTCGCGGCGGGGTAGATGGTGCCATCCGGATCGATTCCCAATCCATCGTAGTTGGCAAATAGCACTAGCAACTCCCCGGCATGATCAAAATCCGACCCGGGGCGATAACCAATCACATTCTGAACCTGGTAATCCTGCGGCTCTGTCAACTTCAACTGCATTCGGATTTGAGGCGCCAGATCCCTTCGAAACCAACCATCGCCGACGGCGTCGGCCGCCTCACTCTGGAACAGATCCGGAATGGTGAGTCCGTCGTTAGACAGAATTATCTGAGCAACCGCAGGCCCAATCTGGAATATTGGCAGGGTTGGGCTGCGCATGAAGTCACGGTCTTCCCCAATGTAGATCATCTCTGAACGAAGTGTGTCCCCGCTCTCCTGCTTGATCCATAGGATCCCCTGGGCGCCGCGGATTAAAGCCTCCGTAGGAAAATCATCTGGCGCGTTCCCCTCCTGCAGCAACACAATTTTCCCCTGAAGATCTAGTCCCTTGTAGGCCTGAGGCGGGGGTTCCGCATCGCCGCGAAAACCGATGAATGTCAGCGGAGCCTCTACCTGACCGCCTCCCCCGTGCCCGGCGATCACAAATCCGAAATCCTCTTGATGAATGAATTTGACAGCTTCTGATCCGTCGGTGTTCAACAAGGCCAGTTCGGGTTGTTGAATTGGGCGAACGAGTTGGGATTCGATGGAGTAGATATAGCTGTTGTGCGTCCGACCAGGATCCAGTCCGAAGCTCTCGAATCGTTCGGCGATGTAATCGACGGCTTCCGCCCCTCCATCTTGTCCATGCCCCCTCCCCGACATTTCGGCAAGCGTCTGCGCCTCCTGGTAGGCTCGCTCCCCATTGAAAGCCATCGCCACTTTCGTGAACCATGGCGCCGGACCTGTCCGCTGGATGATATAAACCGTCGCCATGGCCAGCGCAAACACGATCAATAACATGCGTTTTCGCAGAAGCACCGCTGTGTTCAAACCATAGACTTCGATGTGGCGCCTCAGACCCTCGCCAAGTGTATTGAAGCCCAAGACCGCGATGAAGAAAGCCAGCGCTGGGGGAAAAACCACAAATGGCTTCGAGCGCAGGTAGATGAAACCTTCGGCGAGCATTGCGCCCCATTCCGGGATTTCGACGAGATGGAAAATTTGATTGACTTCGATCGCCACTTCGATCGAGATGCGTGTCCCGCCGCCGATATAGACGCCGATAAAGCCCAGCTCGCCCAAGAGCATCATTACCGCGCCCATCTCCAAGAACGTGATCACCAATAGCTGGGGAAGCACATTGGGCAGCACGTGACGCACTGCTTTAGCTAATGCCGACAGACCTGCGGCCTCTGCACCCTCGATATAGGGCATCTTCTTCAGAACGAGGAATTCACTACGTGTGTATTGCGCGATCTCGGTCCAGCCCACAATCGAAAGCGCTATGATAAAAACCACTAAGCCGCGGCGTATGTCGAGCGCGTAGATCAGGATCATACTGCTAACCAGCAGAGGCAGAGAGGTAATCACACCGATGATCCCCATGACGATCTGATCCGCAGCTCGACCTTCGTTCCATCCTGCCAAGCCGCCAAGGGCCAGGCCCAAAAAAGCCCGGGCCATTGTGATAAAGGCGCAAGCTACAAGAGTATTTCTCGCTCCATGCATGAGCAAGCTGAGCAAATCAATCCCCCATCGATCTGTGCCGAGTGGAAATTCCTCTGATGGGGGCAGCGGCGGCTGGATGAACTGATCAAGCTCTCGATCAAAATGGGGAGTTATTGGCCGACTTGTCAGATAAGGATTTTGCGGGGCAAGTGCCGGTCCGAAGAGTACAACCAGGAAGAGCGCAAGAACAATTACTGTGCCGAGAAGCAGAGGTACATTTGTGAATACTGCTTTTAGAAGGGATTTTTTTCGCCTCTCTGCTCGCTCTGCAACGAATTCCTCCTCAGGAAGCAGTCTGGGGAGCTCAGACAGATCCGACCGCGGATTCAAGATTTTCGAGAAGAGGTCCCTCACGCGTTTCACTTCAAATCCTCGAGGCGCGGGTCGATGATCCGAAAAGCTACATCCAGGATCAGGTTAAAGAGCAGAAAAGTTACACCAAGCGCGAGCGCCAACGTCGTTACCAGAGCCGTTTGGCGGGCATTGATTGCCTGCAATAAGCTCAGCCCTATACCCGGCCAGTGGAAAAAGAGCTCTACAACCGGCAAGCTCCCCAGGCTGAAACGCAGCGATACACCGATTGCGGTAAGCACAGGCACAGCCATGTTCTTGAAAGCATGAACATTAACCGTCCGCATGCGGGATAGACCTTTAGCATAGGCGGTGCGAATAAAATCCTGCTCAATAATGCGGCTTAGACTTATGTAGGAGGCACGCGACAGATAGGCCAGAGGCCTTGCAGATAGAACCAATAACGGTAAAAACATGTGCTCGAAATCCCAGGCAAAACCGATGATGCTGACCAATCGGTGGCCGAAGGTTCTTAAGTAGAGAATCTCCCCTTGCTGTAAGAGAATCCCGACAAAGAACGAGGGGAGCGAAATTCCAATAAGCGTGAGCGTCAAGATGGGCAGGACCAAAACCCTGTGGCGCGTAAGCGACAAGAAGCCGCCCGTTGCTACGCCAATAAGTGCCGAGCCGGTGAGCGCGACCAGCAATAACCCCATGCTGTTGATATACGACTCGCGCAAGATATCCCGGATCAGAACGGGAAACCCGTGTTCTGAAATAACAAAACCTAGCTGCCCCTGGAGCGCAGCCCCGATATAGGCAATTGTGTCTGCCCAGGCTAAGGAGGTATCTCTGGCCAGGTCAAGGCTAACCCCGGCACCGGTGGAATTCACAGCCATCCGCATCCCCAGATGGACGAAGAAGATGATCAATACACAAACCATAATGATGAAGAGGATGCGTCGGGCGAGGAATCTCAGCATGCCGATTTCATTTGGGGCTCTAAATAAACGGTGTTCAGCGATAGCATAGCGGCTAAATCCTCAGTTAATAGTTCTCGGTTTTGCAGTGCTGCCCGGATCAATATCCACAAGAATATAGACAAAATTCGTTCAAACCTCCATTGGAGAAGGTCTCCAATTCCGCAGCAGCATCTCTTTGATTTACCTCTCGGAGGAACCCTTGGTTCACACAGGAA
>CAZGVL010000097.1:0-10853 GCA_964528965.1 uncultured Woeseiaceae bacterium | reverse complement strand
CGGGCGCAGACGTGAGCATGATTTACGTCCCGGCTCCGTTCGCCGCAGACTCGATCCTCGAGGCAGCTGACGCAGGCGTTGAGCTGATTGTTTGCATTACGGAAGGCATACCGGTGCTCGACATGGTCCGGGTTAAGTCAGCATTGCGTGATCACAGCTGCCGGCTGATCGGACCGAACTGTCCGGGTATTATTACTCCGAACGAATGCAAGATTGGCATCATGCCGGGCTTCATTCACAAGCAAGGACGTATCGGTGTCGTATCCCGGTCCGGCACTCTGACGTATGAGGCTGTCTATCAAACCACGCAAAACGGTCTGGGTCAGACGACCTGCGTCGGCATTGGTGGCGATCCGGTTCGAGGCATGAGCTTTATTGATTGTCTGGAGCTCTTCGAAGCCGATCCCGCTACAGATGGTGTGCTCATGGTCGGTGAAATCGGTGGCACGGATGAGGAAGCAGCCGCTGAGTTCATCCAGTCGAACGTATCCAAACCGGTGGTTGCGTACATTGCTGGCGTAACAGCACCTGCCGGAAAGCGTATGGGCCATGCTGGCGCAATTATCGCGGGTGGCAAAGGTACCGCTGCCGACAAGTTCAAGGCGCTCGATGCCGCTGGCGTCGCGACCGTCAGGTCTCCGGCTGAGCTTGGTAGTAAGATGCAGGAAATACTCGGCGACTAGCTCGGTCTTGCGACCGGGCGAGGTAACGCAATGACAAGCAAGCTCACGATCGCGCTGGCGCAGGTCGATTTGTCAGTAGGCGACATCGCCGGCAACACCGCCAAGATTCTGGACTATTCGATGCGTGCGCGTGATGAAATGCGTGCGGATCTGATCGTGTTTCCTGAGCTGAGCATTTGCGGCTATCCCCCCGAAGACCTTTTGTTTCATTCCGGTCTCAGGCATATGACCGAGAAAGCGGTGGCTGATATTCAGCGGGATGTGCACGGAATTTCGATGCTCATCGGCTTCCCTGAGTATGTAGATGATCGAATCTATAACAGTTGCGCAGTATTTCGCGATGGCGAGATTGTCAGCCATTATCGTAAGCATATTCTTCCGAACTACAGTGTGTTTGACGAAAAACGCTACTTCACCGCGGGCACTGAAGCGGCCGTCTTTAGCCAAAACGGCATCAATGTTGGCCTGACTGTTTGCGAGGACGTCTGGTCATCAGGGCCTCTGTCAGACAGCGGTGCAGCCGGCGCCGAATGCGTCATAGTCATCAATGGATCACCCTACGAACTCGGCGCGCAGGTCGCGCGGGAGGAGATGCTCAAAGCACGCGTAGCGGAGAGCGGTATGCCAGCTGTCTATGTCAACATGGTCGGTGGACAGGATGAGTTGGTGTTCGATGGCGGTAGCTTCGTTCTTGATGCACAAGGCGAGCTATGTTTCAGAGCGCCGCCATTCGAGGAAGGGCTGCATAAGATTGTCCTGGAAGGCACGGCAACAGGCGTGTCTCCGCAATGCCGCGAGCAGGCTGAGATACTCGAAACCGAAGAGAGTGTTTACAACGCTTTGGTGACGGGGACTCGAGACTATGTGACCAAACACGGTTTCCCCGGCGTTGTTATCGGCCTTTCGGGTGGCATAGATTCGGCGTTGGTGCTGTCCATCGCATGCGATGCGCTCGGTGCCGAGCGGGTACGGGCCGTCATGATGCCATTTCGATATACGTCGGCGATGAGCCAGGAGGACGCCGAAGAGCAGGCGAAAACTCTCGGCGCCCAGTACGATATTCTGCCGATCGCTCCGATCTATGACGCAACCATTGCACAATTGCAGCCCATGTTCGAAGGCCGTGATGAAGATGTAACAGAAGAAAACCTGCAAGCCAGGTGCCGTGGATTGTTGTTGATGGCAATCTCAAACAAGACCGGGCGAATGTTGCTGACAACAGGCAATAAGAGCGAGATGGCGGTTGGTTATGCAACTCTGTATGGCGATATGGCAGGCGGCTTTGCACCCATAAAAGATTGCAGCAAGACGCTTGTTTACAGGCTCGCGCGTTATCGCAATTCAATTGGCGGCGTTATTCCCGAGCGAGTCATCGAACGGCCTCCGTCAGCAGAACTTCGCCCCGATCAACAGGATACCGATTCGCTGCCAGAATATGATGTGCTCGATCCTATCCTTGCGGCGTTTATTGAGGAGGACCTGTCCGTCGACGAGATTGCCGACCGCGGCTTTGACCGGGCAACGGTCATTCGCATTCTGGAAATGGTCAAGCGCAACGAATACAAACGCCGCCAGGCCCCGCCAGGTATTCGAATCAGTGGCCGTGCATTCGGCCGCGACTGGCGCTACCCCATTACCTCGGGCTATCGCTTTCCGCGCTAGCTTGCTGTGGAAGTGAAATGCTGTGGAGATCTTGAGCTTTCAGCGCACTAGCTGTCACTGGCACCAGGGAATGTGGTCGCGATGACGCGTCGTGTATCGGTAGCCAAATCGTACATGCCGAGGTTCTCGTAGGCTTCAGCCATCAACTCCAGTGAGCGCTGGTTACTGTCCGCACCGTTGTAGGTTTCGACGGCGTATTTCGCCCGGTTGAGTGCGGCGACATAGGCGCCGCGTCGAAGGTAATAGTCGGCAACATTATTTTCATAAGCGGCCAAACGATTCTTCAGGAACACCATTCGCTGTCGCGCATCTGGCGCGTACTCACTCGCCGGATATCGTTCAACAAGTCGTCGCAAGCTGGCGTAGGAAAGCTCGACATCCATCGGCGGCCGCAGCGAAATATCTTTGTGAAAGCGGCGCTCAAGCATGCCGGCTTCATCTTCAAAGTAAGCGAGTCCCTTGATATAAAGAGCGTAGTCAACACTTTCGTGAATTGGGTTTTCGCGCAGGAACGTGTCGGCGGTTTCTATGGCTTGCTCTTTTTGTCCGCTCCTGTAATAGGCGAACATCAACTCAAGTTGAATTTGCCGACTCAAGTCACTAAATGGATAGCGCGCCTGGATCGCCTCAAAAATCTGCACTCCCTTGCTATAGTTTGCCCGCGCGATCGCGTCTTTCGCTTCAACGTAGGCGGTCGACAGGTTGTTAACTTCGGTTTCGACCTCGTCGTTTCCGGCGCATGCCGCCAGCACGGTGACGCTGGCGATCAGCAATGATCGACGAAGCCACCGACTAATGGTCCGTCTGTGCAGGGACAATCTCGCGGATGTAGGAGCAAATTGATGTTTCATGGTGTGGCGCCTGCGCCCAAATCGGGCGAATGATCATTCGAATATCTGCTGGCCAGATACAGTGAGGCCGGCCAAATCGGCGAGTATACCGTAAACTTGTCCGCCAGCCGATGAGAGACTTGCTCTTGAAGTCTGGCCCGGAAACCAGAGATCGCACAGCCCAGGACCCACAATGAGCCAGGAAATAAGCACAAAAAGCATCCCCGATGAACTCGCCGGTCAACGTTTGGACCAAGCGCTGGCGAAGATGTTTCCTGAATATTCGAGAAGCCGGCTGAAATCCTGGCTGCTTGCGGGGGCGATTACAGTCGACGGGCAAAGTCCACGCCCGCGCGACGCGGTGCTGGGCGGTGAAAGCGTCGTATTGAGTCCGGTGGCTGAAGCCACAGTGAACGCCGATCCGGAGCCCATTGCGCTGGATGTTGTGTTTGAAGATGAATCGTTAATGGTCATCAACAAACCGGCGGGTCTGGTCGTTCATCCTGGTGCCGGAAATCCCAGCGGTACCCTGATGAATGGCCTCTTGCACCATGCCGCAACGCTTGAGGAGGTGCCGCGTGCGGGGATCATTCATCGTCTGGATAAAAATACCAGCGGGCTGTTACTGATTGCCAAAACCTTGCCTGCGCACACGGCGCTGGTCCGGCTGCTCGCAGACAGAGATATCTCGCGTCATTATCTGGCGGTCTGCAATGGTGTGTTGACCGGTGGTGGAACGATCAATGCGGCAATAGGCCGCCATCCCGTTGATCGAACGAAGATGAGCATTCAGGACAACGGCAAGCCAGCTGTGACGCATTACACGGTGCGCGAGCGATTTGCAGCACATACCTACATTAACGTCGTTCTGGACACCGGAAGAACCCACCAGATACGCGTGCATTTCGCGCATCGTCGTCACGCGCTGGTTGGCGATCCGGTCTACGGCGGCAGACTCGCTTTGCCTGCTGGAGCGTCCGAGCCGATGATCGCAGCGTTGCGAGGCTTCCGCCGTCAGGCGCTGCATGCAACGCGGCTGGCTTTTGAGCATCCGGAAAGCGGCGAGTCGCTGAACTTTGAAGTGCCGCCACCCGATGATTTTCAAGTTTTGATAGACGTGTTTCGCACGGACGCGGCATGAGCACAGGCTGGATTCAGGCGGATTGGCCGGCGCCGGCGGGTATTGTCGCCGGTACGACCCTGCGCAGCGGTTCATTTGAGTTGCCCGGGCAGCCGCAATTGTTGCACCAGGTGCACGGCACGCGTGCGGTTCACATTGGCTCTACTGACTTTGCCGGTGCTGCGCCAAAAGCGGATGCAGCAGTGGCTAGTCGAAGTGGTGACGTCTGCGTCGTGCAAACCGCCGACTGCTTGCCGGTGCTGTTGTGCTCGAAAGACGGTGCTGAGATCGCAGCTGCCCACGCGGGCTGGCGCGGTCTGGTTGCAGGCGTGATTGAGGAGACCATCGCAACAATGTCATCGGGCCCTGACGACCTGCTCGCATGGTTCGGACCGGCTATCTCGCAGCGCGCTTTTGAAGTGGGCGGCGAGGTCCGCGAAGCCTTTCTTGAAGAAAGCAACGAGGCAGCCAGCTGCTTCGTTGAAAACGAGGGCGGGCGCTGGCAGGCGGATCTTTATGGCCTTGCGACGCAGCGATTGCAGCAAGCGGGTGTTGCCGCCATTTTCGGTGGTGGTCTATGCACGTTCACCGATGCAGAACGATTCTTCTCGTATCGCAGGGACGGCACGACGGGCCGACTGCTCAGCTTTATCTATCGGGCAAGCTAGGATCCAGCCCGGCATGCCGCGGCAGCCCTTGAAAACAGGGGTAAAGACGCAACTTAATGGTGAGTCTCATAGCTTATGGGTCGACCGGGAAGGGTATTGCCATGCGTATGGATAAACTGACAAGCAAATTTCAAATGGCGTTGGCGGACGCGCAGTCTCTGGCCGTGGGCCAGGATCACCAGTTCATCGAGCCAGCCCATGTCATGGTCGCTTTGCTCGATCAGCAGGGTGGCTCGATGCGTGGTCTGCTGACCAAGTCCGGAATGAACGTGAATTTATTGCGTTCGCAGCTGGGTGACGCGATTGATCGCTTGCCGAAGGTCGAAGGATCGGGTGGTGATGTTCATATCAGCAACCCACTCAGCAAACTTCTCAATATCACCGACAAGTTGGCGCAGAAGCGCGACGACCAATACATCTCAAGTGAGTTGTTTGCGCTTGCCGCTATCGACAATCAATCACCATTGCACGAAGTCATGCAGCAGGCTGGTGGCGTGCATGGTGCTATTGAAAAGGCTATTGAAGACTTGCGTGGAGGGCAGCCGATCAATGATGCGAACGCGGAAGAGACGCGTCAGGCGCTTGAGAAATTTACCATTGACCTGACCGAAAGAGCGGAGCAGGGGAAGCTCGATCCCATCATCGGTCGGGACGACGAGATTCGTCGCACTATTCAGATATTGCAGCGGCGCACCAAAAATAATCCGGTTCTGATCGGAGCTCCGGGTGTTGGCAAGACCGCCATCATCGAAGGACTGGCGCAGCGCATCGTCAACAACGAAGTGCCCGAAGGACTGCGCGGCAAGCGTATTCTGTCGCTGGACATGGGTGCCCTGATCGCGGGCGCCAAATTCCGCGGTGAATTCGAAGAACGCCTTAAAGCTGTTCTGAGTGATCTGGCAAAACAGGAAGGTCAGATCATTCTGTTCATCGACGAGCTACACACCATGGTAGGCGCAGGCAAGGCCGAAGGATCGATGGATGCCGGCAACATGCTGAAACCGGCTCTTGCGAGAGGCGAGTTGCATTGCGTGGGTGCGACGACACTGGACGAATATCGTACCTATCTTGAAAAGGACGCAGCACTTGAGCGGCGCTTCCAGAAAGTTCTGATTGAGGAGCCGACCGTCGAGGATACGATCGCGATTTTGCGCGGTTTAAAGGAACGCTATGAAGTTCACCATGGTGTGGAGATAACGGATCCCGCAATCGTTGCGGCGGCGACGCTGTCGCATCGGTACATCAGCGACCGGCAGCTGCCGGACAAGGCGATTGACCTGATCGATGAAGCAGCGTCAAAAATACGCATCGAAATTGACTCCAAGCCTGAGGAAATGGACAAGCTGGAACGGCGCATCATTCAGTTGAAAATCGAACGTGAGGCACTGAAAAAAGAATCGGACGATGCGTCACGCAAGCGCCTTGATGATATCGAAGGGCAACTAGACGTTCTGGAGCGCGATTTTGCCGATCTTAATGACGTCTGGTTGTCAGAAAAAGCGACGATGCAAGGGACCGCACACATCAAAGAAGAGTTGGAGCGCGCGCGGCTCGAGCTCGAGACAGCACATCGTGCGAACGATCTCGCCCGCATGTCCGAGTTGCAATACGGTCGAATTCCGGAACTCGAGAAAGCGCTCGAAGATGCGCTTCAGGAAGAGGGCAGAGAGATGACATTGCTGCGCAACAATGTCACTGAAGAAGAAGTTGCTGAAATAGTTTCGAAGTGGACCGGTATCCCGGTTTCAAAAATGCTTGAAGGAGAAAAGGACAAGTTGCTGCAGATGGAGTCTGTGGTGCAACAGCGTGTCATCGGGCAAAGCGAGGCAGTCACTGCAATCGCCAATGCGATTCGACGCTCGCGCGCCGGGCTTTCGGATCCAAAGCGCCCGATCGGGTCATTTCTGTTTCTCGGGCCGACCGGTGTCGGCAAGACAGAGCTGACCAAAGCGCTCGCGAATTTCATGTTCGATACCGATGACGCCATGGTGCGCCTCGACATGTCAGAATTCATGGAAAAGCACTCGGTTGCGCGACTGATCGGCGCTCCGCCAGGCTATGTGGGTTATGAAGCGGGTGGTTACCTGACTGAAGCGGTTCGTCGCCGCCCCTATTCGGTGATTCTTCTCGATGAAGTTGAGAAGGCACATCCCGATGTATTCAACGTGCTGCTGCAGGTTCTTGACGACGGTCGGCTGACAGACGGCCAGGGCCGTACCGTGGACTTTCGCAATACGGTCATTGTCATGACGTCGAACCTTGGCTCGCAGAGAATTCAGGAGATGGCGGGCGAGGAGAACTATGCGGCGATGAAGGCGGCAGTACTGGATGTTGTTAGCCAGCATTTTCGGCCTGAGTTCATCAATCGAGTAGATGATGTCGTTGTATTTCATCCATTGGGGCGCGATCACATTCGACTCATTGTCGACATTCAGCTCGGCTATCTGCATGAACGTCTTGCTGAGCGTGACATGCGCATTGAGCTGTCGGAAGCGGCGAGAGACAGGTTGGCAGATGCTGGCTTTGATCCGGTCTATGGGGCCCGACCGCTGCGCCGGGCTATTCAGCAGCAAATCGAGAACCCGCTGGCGCAGGAAATTCTGCGCGGCAGGTTCAAGCCCGGCGACGTTATCAAGATCGGTATTGCGGACGATCAGCTTGAATTCATGAACGCCGCCTAGTGGGCTGACTAATCTGCTCACCTGCTACCTTTTGGCGGCGCGGCGACTATAATAGCCGGCTGATCCGGAGACCGATGCATGCCAATCTACGAGTACGCCTGCAATAGCTGTCAGCATAAGCTTGACGCGCTGCAGAAAATGTCTGATGACCGACTGGTTGATTGCCCCGAATGTGGCAAGCCTGAGCTGAAGCGTCTGCTATCTGCGCCGCGTTTTCGCCTGAAGGGGCAGGGCTGGTATGAGACAGATTTCAAGAAAGACAATCAACGTAATCTTGCCAGCGACAAAGAGCCCCCGAAGACACCGGCCAAAACTGAATCCGGCAAAGATGCCAAGAAAGACTCGGCCAAGCCGAAAGCAGATAGCAAGGCGAGTACCGCTTGAAGCGTATCCGACGCTATCTGGTAGCGGGTATTCTGGTGTGGTTGCCTCTCGGCCTTACATTTTTTCTACTGCGCATCCTGATCGGTCTCATGGATCGCTCCCTGCTGCTGGTGCCTGCGCAGTATCGACCCGAAATACTGCTTGGAGTCGCAATACCAGGGCTCGGCGTCATTCTGACGATCGTACTGGTGTTTCTAACCGGCGTGCTGGCTGCAAATTTCATCGGTCGACGATTCGTTGGCGGCTGGGAAGCACTGATGAACCGGATTCCGGTTGTGCGATCAATCTATTCCGGCGCCAGGAATTTCGCTGAGATTGTATTTTCGGAGTCTGGTACTGCGTTCAAGAAAGTATTGCTGGTTGAATACCCGCGCAAGGGCATTTACTCGCTGACGTTCCAGACGGCGGCGCAGCTTGGCGAGGTGCAGGGCAGGCTGGATGAAGAGGTAATCGCCTGCTTCGTACCAACCACGCCGAATCCGACATCGGGTTTTATCATCATCGTGCCGAAGAAGGACGTCATAGAGCTTGATATGGAGGTCGAGGAAGCGGTTCGACTGGTGATGTCCCTCGGCGTCGTCATTCCAGCCTGGAGCAAGGATCCTACGGGCGAGTTGCCATTCAATATTCCCGAGCAGGACGAAGCTTAGCTTGCGAAGCTCGGCCTCAGGCCGTACCATTTCGCCTCTTTTTTTCAGGCCATTCCCGCGGAAAATACCATGCGTAGCCACTATTGCGGACAAATTAACGAAACCCTTATCGGACAAGAGATCGAGGTCTGCGGCTGGGTACATCGGCGTCGTGACCACGGCGGCGTAATCTTCATCGATTTGCGCGATAGAGAAGGTCTATTGCAGGTTGTTTTTGATCCGGATCGCCCCGAGATTTTTGCGGAAGCGGAGCGGATACGCGGCGAGTACGTACTATCGATCAAGGGTATTGTCCGCCCACGACCGGACGGCACGATCAACCCGAACATGGCCACTGGCCAGGTAGAAGTCCTCGCCCAAGAGCTGACGACTTTGAACAAGTCCGAAACGCCACCATTTCATCACGACGAAAATGCGAACGAGGAACTGCGGCTGACGTATCGTTATCTCGATTTGCGTCGTGAAAACATGCTTGGAAATCTGCGCCTGCGCCACAAAGTAACGGCTGCAATGCGCGAATACCTGGATGACCACGGATTCATCGACGTCGAAACACCGATGCTGACTCGTGCGACACCGGAAGGCGCACGCGACTATATTGTCCCGAGTCGTACCAACCCCGGCAAGTTCTTCGCGCTGCCGCAGTCACCACAGATATTTAAGCAGTTACTGATGATGTCGGGACTGGATCGCTACTATCAGATCGTGCGTTGTTTTCGTGATGAGGACTTGCGGGCTGATCGACAGCCTGAATTCACACAGCTTGATATCGAGATGAGTTTCGTCGACGAGGCGGACGTCACCAGCCACATGGAAGACCTTGTTCGGCACATGTTCAAGAGCGCGCTGGATGTCGAACTACCGGCCTCGTTTCCGCGTATGACGTATGCCGATGCGATGCATCGCTATGGTTCTGACAAACCCGATCTTCGCATCGATCTCGAATTGGTCGAAGTCGCCGATTTGATGAGCTCCGTCGAATTCAAGGTATTCGCGGGCCCTGCCAGTGATCCCGACGGACGTGTTGCCGCTTTGTGTCTGCCAGGTGGTAGCAGCCTGAGCCGCAAGGAAATAGACAACTACACCGCGTTTGTCGGCCGCTACGGCGCCAAGGGTCTCGCCTACATCAAAGTGAACGATGTTACTGCCGGGCGTGATGGTCTGCAGTCGCCGATCCTGAAGTTTCTGCCGGACGACGCCGTGACCGGTATTGTCGAGCGCACCGGTGCCAAGACCGGGGACCTGATCTTCTTCGGTGCCGATAAAGCCCGCGTCGTCAACGACGCATTGGGCGCATTGCGCGTCAAGTTAGGCGAAGATCGCGGCTTAATTAAAGAAGGTTGGGCACCACTGTGGGTCATCGATTTCCCGATGTTCGAAAAAGACGCACAGACCAATCGTTGGACCGCTTTGCATCATCCGTTCACAGCTCCCAATAGTGGCGACGCGGACGCGCTTCGTGCTGATCCCGGCAATGCGCTGTCACGAGCCTATGATATGGTCTTGAACGGCTCCGAAATCGGCGGCGGGTCCATTCGAATTCACGACCAGAATATGCAGGCGGCGGTGTTTGAGCTGCTTGGTATCAGCGACGAAGAAGCCGAAGAAAAATTCGGCTTCCTGTTGCGCGCACTACAGTACGGTTGTCCTCCACACGGCGGACTGGCATTCGGCCTCGATCGAATCGTTATGCTGATGGCCGGAGCGGACAGTATTCGCGACGTTATTGCTTTCCCGAAAACGCAAACGGCGAGTTGTCCGCTGACGAATGCACCGGGCGAAGTTTCGGCGGAGCAATTGAAAGAGACCGGCATTCGCCTGAGAAAACCCAAAGTCGAATAATTACATGTAAGGGCCTGGTCAATCGCCCGTAGGAGCGGGCCATGCCCGCGAGCGATAGCTGCGGTCGTCAGACCGCAAAGGTTAGGCAGATGATCGCGGGCAATGCCCGCTCCTACGGCGTATTACCGGGCATTGCTGTTGCGGCTCTTGATCGCGGGCATGGCCCGCTCCTACAGCGTATTACCGGGCATTGCTGTTGCAGCTCTTGATCGCGGGCATGGCCCGCTCCTACGGCGTATTACCGGGCATTGCTGTTGCGGCTCTTGATCGCGGGCATGGCCCGCTCCTACGGCGTATTACCGGGCATTGCTGTTGCGGCTCTTGATCGCGGGC
>CAZGVL010000096.1:0-10862 GCA_964528965.1 uncultured Woeseiaceae bacterium | reverse complement strand
GGAGCCATTTCGGCGGCAGAAATAATGTCCAGGAACTCTTCGCGAGCCAGATCGATTTTTTCAACCCGCTCCAGCAGCTGCGCATAACGAACGCGAGCCTCAGCGCCAGGGTAGTAAGCCGCGGCTGCGGCATATTCTGTCTCCGCGTACTCAAGTTCATTGCACTGTTCCAGAGCTCGAGCGAAAAGAAGGTGTCCATCTGGTGAACGATAGTCCGGGTTCTTATCTTTGAGAACATCCAGTGTCCGCTTGCAGGACTCCGCGTCGTCGTTGGCGAACTGGGCCTGGGCCAATCCGAGCATGAGATCCGGGTCATGTTCATAGATGCCTGTCAGGGCAGATTCATAGTGGCCGATCGCTTCTGCATACTGGCCATTCTCAGCAAGCTCCTGCGCAAGATGTCTTGCTGCATCAACGCTTCCCGACATCTTGTGCTCGAGCTGTCGTTGCTTAAGATCTGCGCCGGGACTAAACGTCTTGCGGAAGCCGCGAGCAGCGCGCCGCGCGCCGGGCCCGCTCGTCAGCTCAGGCAGTAACTCGACAATGAAATACGCAGCAGCGCCGATTCCCGGCATGATGAGAAGAATGAAAATCCAATAGGTCGGCCGACCTGTTTTCATCACGTGAACGACCAGTGCAATTTGAACCAATACGGTGAGTATGATTATTGGCATCAGCTATTTGCCTCCTCAGAAATCAGCCAGGACACGTATACCATCACACGGATCACGAGCGCTTCGGCGCAATCTGGCTCTCTGAAAGCGCAGCCACGCCCATTGAGAATAGCAGTCCCAGCTTGACCAGTTCCAGCGTTGAATAGGCTGCATGCGCGATCGACGGCGCGGGCTCGACGCCGGCAACGATCTGGCCAGTGCGTTCGGCCAGTTCCGGAATCAGCCAATTTGTCTGGGCCATGACAATCAACACCAGCACTGCGGATACGGCCCACCATTGGCGGCCACGTTTTGACGATCTCACAACCACAAGAAAGATGATCAGCGCGATCAGCTCTGCCTTGTTCAAGACAGCGAACACCACACGGCCTATATCCAATGCGATCACTCGGGTTACGGTCGGCGCGGCGAATCGAGCAGGCGTTGCAAGCATTGAGATGCCCGCCGTCATCCCAAACCAGACAAAGCAAATCCATGCAGGGTTTCGCAGTGCAATCCCAAGCCGCTGTCGTAATTTAGATATCAATTGAATAGTCTCCCGTCTGCTGCTGGTCTTGTTTTCGGCGTCAGCAAAGAGCAAGCTCCGAAAATAGACAACTAGTGAATGAGCGTAAGATGGTTGGTGACGAAGCACAACTGGCATCCGCTGTTTTGATGATCCGTCCTGCAAGGTTTGAGGGCAACCCACAGACAGCTGAATCCAACAAATTTCAGGTGCGAAGCGATGCATCAGCCGACGAGCAGCAGGCGGCGGCACGCGCTGAGTTTGACAACCTGGTGGCAACGTTGCGGGCTAATGGTATTGAGGTAGTCGTGGTTGAAGATACGCTTGATCCACATACTCCGGACTCAATATTCCCCAACAACTGGATTAGTTTTCACGCAGATGGGCGAGTTGTGCTGTACCCCATGGAAGCGGAGAACCGCCGTACCGAGCGTCGCGCGGACATAATAGATAGTTTGTCGGAAGCACATGGCTTTCAAGTTCGTGAAGTTGTCGATCTGGCAAAGCACGAAGAGTCCGGGAGCTTTCTCGAAGGTACCGGCAGCATGGTTCTGGACCGAACTAACAGAGTCGCTTATGCCTGCTTGTCCTCGCGAACCAGTCTGGAAGTGCTTAGCGATTTCGCACAGCGGATGGGGTACGAAGTTGTCGCGTTCGAAGCGCTTGGCCAGGATGGCGTGCCGATTTATCACACCAACGTATTGATGAATATCGGTGAACGCATAGCAGTTATCTGCAGTGAGGCCATTAAAAACGACGAACAGCGTAACGCTGTAGTACAGCGCCTGACCCAGTCGGGTCATGAGGTCGTGTTGCTGAACTATGCTCAGCTTGAGGCGTTTGCCGGCAATATGCTGGAATTGCGAAATGCGGCTGGCGAGCGTTTGATCGCAATGTCGAAACAGGCCTATGATGCATTGACCGAAGCGCAGATACAGCAACTCGAAGCGAACGGTCAAGTGGTGTTCGCTGATATTCAGACCATCGAGTCGTCGGCCGGCGGCAGCGTTCGATGCATGTTGGCTGAGCTGCACCTGCCGCGCACATAGTTCGCTCAAACACCCTTTAAATCGTTGATTTCGCCCATATATCTTGGGCTTCCCCGTATGTTCGCCAGACAGGAGAGAGTCTATGTCAGGAGTAAATCCGCAGCGTAATCTCGTACTAGGTATTGTGTCAGTTGTTGTATTAGTTTTAGTGGGTTCGCAGTTTGTTAAGACAATTCCACCCGGCCAGGTTGGCGTCGCCACATTATTCGGTAATGTTAAGGCGACAGGCTATCCACAGGGGCTGCATTTTCCGATCAATCCCTTGTATCGATGGACGACATTCGATGCGCGGCAAAAAACGCATCTGGAAACTGCCAACGTTCCAACCCAGGATCAACTGCAAACGCGATTGGACGTGAGTGTGCAATATAGAATCGATGGCAGCATGGCACCGGATATTCTTGAACAGACCGGTAACCCGGAATCGGCCGTGCGCGTGCATCTGGTTCCCAAGCTGCGGTCTCTGTTGCGCGAGCAAGGCAAGAGCATCAAGCGAGCGGAGGACTTCTTTCTGGAGGAGACGCAGGACGTCTTGCAGATGGCCCTGACCGATGGCCTGAGAGAGTATCTGGCACCGTACGGAATTACGGTATCGGCAGTATTGATCCGCGATATCACCCTGCCGCCATTTATTGTTGCGGCTATTGAACAGAAAAAGGAACGCGAGCAGGCAGTTGAGCGGGAGCGTGCAGAGCTTGAGCGCGTACGAACTGAATTGCAGCAAGAGGTGGCGCGAGCCAAGGCTGGCCGTGAAGCAGCAGAGGAAGAAGCGGCACGAATGAGGATTCTGGCCGATGCACAAGCATACGAGATCAAAATGATCAACGATGCGATCGCCGAGAATCCGGCGTATATTCAGTTGCAATCACTAGAGGCCCTAAAAGCTATATCCAAAGATCCGGCTAGCAAGCTGTATTTCCTGGACGGTTCCAGTCCAAATCCGCTGCCGCTGATGCATCTTGGAGATATGCAGTCCTTGCAGCGCTAGCGCTCAAGACAAATGGACACAGGCACGGGAGTCGGGTGATCGACTCCCGTTTTTGTTTATGGGGATATCAAAAACATAACAATACGAAGAGATTGCGATGACTAATAAACAAGACACGATCCTGATGTGCCCACCGACCTACTTTACGGTGGATTACGTAATCAACCCGTGGATGGCTGGCCACGAAGACACCATGAGCCTGGAACTGGCGCAGGAACAATGGCAACGATTGCACGACGCCATTTCCGAGTATGCCAATGTAGTTACCATGGATCCGCAGCCCGACCTGCCGGATATGGTGTTTACCGCGAACGCCGGTGTTGTCTACGGAAGAAAGGCGATTGCGAGCCACTTCATGCCGCAGGAGCGACGCGCTGAGGAATCTCATTTCAAGAAATGGTTTCGAGACAATGGTTTCGACTTGCTCGGTCTCGATGAAAAAATAGGCTTCGAAGGTGCGGGCGACTGCCTGCTCGATCGTCGCGGCCCCTGGTTGTGGACCGGCCATGGCTTTCGTACTGAGATGGAGGCGCATGCGGAGATTCAGAGCTTCTTTGACGTTGATCTCGTCTCCATTCGACTCACCGACGAACGTTTTTATCACATTGACACCTGTTTCTGTCCGCTAACGGATGGATTCCTGATGTACCACCCGCCTGCGTTCGACTACGAGTCCCGCATTGCCATCGAAAGCCGCATACCGCCACACAAACGGATTATTGTTGACACTCAGGATGCGGGGAATTTCGGCTGCAACGCGGTCAATGTTGGCGATCAGGTATTTCTTCATCGTGCCTCGGACCCAATGAAAGCGCGTTTGATGTTGGCCGGGTTTAGAGTGCACGAAATCGAACTGACGGAGTTCCTGAAAGCCGGCGGCTCTGCGAAATGTCTGACATTGAAAGTCGACGAGCCTGTCCGCTAGCGATGAGCGTGCCACTAAAATACCGGATTGCGCCGAAGAATCCGGCGGCGCATATTTATGAAGTGTCACTGACCGTTGCAAGCCCCGCGGCCGGTGGGCAGATTTTTGCGATGCCCGCCTGGACTCCGGGCAGCTATATGATTCGCGACTACTCGAAGCATATTGTCAGTATTCGCGCCGAATCCGACGGACTCGCACTCACCCTGACCAAGCTCGACAAGAGTCGATGGCAAGCGGCTGCATCAGATCGTCCGGTAACAATCGTCGCAGAAATATTTGCCTACGATGATAGTGTTCGCGGCGCACATCTCGATACCACCCATGCCTATTTCAATGGACCCTGCGTTTTCTTTTGCGTAAGAGGTCAGGAAGACGCGAGCTGCGAGCTTGAAATCGTGCCGCCGGAAAAACCGCTGGGTGAGGAATGGCGAGTTGCTACCTCAATGCGGCGAAAACAAGCTGAGCCTTATGGCTTCGGTGTGTACGAGGCGGACACCTACGACGAATTGATCGATCACCCGGTAGAAATCGGTGCGCTTTCAATTGGTGAATTCGAAGTGAATGGAATTCCTCACGCCATCGCGATTCGCGGCAAGACTCGAACTGACATGGCCAGACTCTGCCATGATCTGCAAACATTGTGTACGACACACATGACCATGCTCGGCGTGCCGGACGATTTCGACCGCTATATCTTCCTGCTTCACTCTCCCGGACATGGCTATGGTGGGATTGAGCATCGTTGGTCATCGAGCCTGGTTTGCGCCCGCGATCATCTTCCTCGTCGAGGTGATGCAGGAATTAGCGATGAGTACCGGACCTTTCTTGGGCTCGCCAGCCACGAATATTTTCATTCATGGAACGTCAAGCGAATGAAGCCGGCCGCATTTACGCCATTTAATTTGCAGTCGGAATCGCACACAGGATTGCTTTGGGTGTTTGAAGGAATCACGTCCTACTACGATGATCTTGTGCTGCTGCGTTCCGGTTTGATTGCCGAAGACAGTTATCTCGAATTGCTTGGCCAGACGATTACTCGAGTACTGCGTACCGGTGGCAGGCATCGCCAGAGCGTGCAGGAGTCCAGCTACGATGCGTGGACAAAGCTCTACAAACAGGATGCCAATGCGAGCAACGCTATCATCAGTTACTACACCAAGGGTGCGTTGATCGCGCTCTGCATTGATCTCAAATTGCGTGATGAGACCGACGGTCGTACCTCGCTCGACGATGTAATGAAAGAATGCTGGTTGCGCTGGGGGCAAAGCGGATCCGGCATGCCCGAAGATGGCTTTGAAGCCGTGTGTGCAGAGGTGGCGGGTCTCGACTTGTCGGACTTCTTCGATGCCGCGGTTCGCGGTACGGGCGAGCTACCACTGCCGCAGTTGCTTACCCGCCACGGTATTTCCCATACGTTGCGCCAGTCCAGCGGCGAGTCGGACAAAGGTGGCAAAGCTGCGAAGGACAGCGCGCAAAGCAGCATATGGATTGGTGCGACGCTGACAATGAGAAATGACAAGGCGGTCTTCAGTGCGGTCATCAACAATGGCCCAGCGGAACAGGCGGGAATTGCTCCCGGTGATGTTGCTATTGCGCTGGACGGTTTGGCGCTGACGACCAGCAACTGGCGCCGAAGACTTGGCACGTATCACGATGGCGATACGCTCGAACTGGTTGTGTTTCGGGGTGACGAACTGATTAGAACCGAGATACGCCTCGAAACTGCTCCGACAGATACCTGCTATCTCGAAGTCGTAAAAGGTGCCGACGACGAGACTCAGTCTCGCAGAGCTGCGTGGCTGCAGGCCTGATTGGCAGGCGCTATGCGTTACCTCAGTAGTCCGCGAGTTCGATTATTCGTTGGTGCTGCGTTAATCAGCCTGTCGCCGGTTTGGGTCAGGCTGGTCGATGTCCCGCCAACCACCAGTGGGTTTTATCGCGTCCTCATCGGCGGCTGCGCATTGGTCGTATTTATTCTGGCCACAGGCCGTCGACTACGTTTCTCCGGGCGCGCATGGCTTGTCCTGGGTTTATCCGCGATCTTTCTCGCGCTGGATCTTTGGTTCTGGCATCGCAGCATCAACACTATCGGGCCGGGCCTGGCAACCTTGCTCGCAAATTTTCAGGTGTTCTTCCTGATGCTGGCCGGGTTCTTGCTGCTGGGCCAAAAACCTCGCGCCGTGCAGGTTGTAGCGGTACCCCTTGCCTTGTTCGGCCTGGCACTGATCGTAGGTCTCGACTGGCGGAGTTTGCCCGAAGATTATCGCCTGGGTGTCGTGTTCGGAATATTGACCGCCATTGCATATGCCGGATACCTGTTGACGATGCGGGCCGTGCGGTCATTGTCCGACTACCGCGATCCAACTCGAGAGGTCGCGATAATATCAATCGTGACCGCCGTCCTTCTCGCGTTGTCCGCGTTTGCCGAAGGAGAGTCTCTGCTTATTCCGACCTACAGCGACGCGGCATGGCTTGTTGCTTACGGCGTTTTGTCGCACTGCCTGGGGATGTTGTTTATCGCGAGCAGCCTGCCGCAAGTTACAACAACCGAGGCCGGCCTTGCGTTGCTCTTACAGCCAACCTTGAGTTTCGCCTGGGATGTGCTTTTCTTCGCTCGACCTTTGTCCGCGTCCGAACTTGTGGGCGCGGTGATTACTCTATTGGCAATCTATCTCGGTTCGCGAGCAGCATCAAAGCAGGTCTAGGGCCTCGGCCTGAATCTCAATATCAAAGGATGTGCCGAGCTCCTGCACTTCACCGTCCAGGTGCGAAGGCATCGGTTCAGATGCCTCAATTCGCAGTCTTTGCACTTTTGCAGAAACGATTTCAGCCTCTGCCATGTGGCGCCCACGCATAAGTTTCGGCAGCAATTGCATGATCCGTATTCGCGATACCGGGCCCGCGATGATCAGGTCGAGTTGGCCATCACTGTTGTCGGCCATTGGTGCGATGTGAAACATGCCGCCAACCCAGGGCCCATTGCTGACGTTTGCGAGCGTAAGAGGTCCGTTCCAGATTTCGCCGTCGGCAATTATCCGGACATCCGGCGTGGTGATGCCGTCCGCCATACAACGAAATATGGCGAGCAAATAAACCAGGTCGCCGATGGGCCAGTGAATTGAATGCGCTATTCGAGTCACCTTGGCGTCAAACCCTATGCCGGCGCCATTGGCAAAAAAACGGTCATTCATTCGACCGAGATCGATTTTTCGCGGCTTGCTGTCGGCGGCCAGACGGTTCGCAAGCAGTTGCGTTGCATGCTCCCAGTCGAGTGGAATGGAACTGGCCTTCGCAAAGTCATTGCCCGTGCCGGTAGGAATAATGCCCAGCGCCGCAGTTGATTCTGCACGCATGATGCCGTTGACGGCCTCATGAATGCTGCCGTCGCCGCCCGCAACCAGTATCTTGCGGGCGCCGGCGTTGACCCGATCACATACCTGTTGTTCCAGATCGCCGGCACTGCGGCTGCGGCAAAGCGTTGTCCTGACCCCTGAACTTTCAAGCAACTCGATAATTCTGGGTAAACGACGACCCGCGCGGCCGCGTCCGGCAGTCGGGTTGAGAAACAGCGCAAGAGACTCGTCGGTCATTCAGTTGCCGTGGATAATGGTGTGCCGATGCTACAATGCCGGCGTCTGTCTACGCAAAACGGTTGCTTTCTATGTTGGAGCTTGGCGTCAAATTCCTGCTCAGTTATTTCATCGGTTCTCTGATGGGATCGTTGATAATGGGCAAGCTGAAGGGCGGGGTTGATATCCGAACTCAGGGCAGCGGTAATGCCGGCGGAACCAATGCCCTGCGCACGCAAGGTTTGCCGTTCGCCATCGGCGTCATCATTATCGATATTGGCAAAGGGGCTTTCGGCGCGGGCATCGTTCCCGGCCTGGAGATTCCGTTTGTTCCAACTGATCCGGAGATATCGCGAGCCGTACTGATGTATTGCTGCGCAGCGGCGGCGGTAATCGGTCACGTCTGGCCGATTTATCATCGTTTTCGCGGCGGTAAGGGTGCTGCGACAATGATAGGAACATTGACAGTCCTGAGCGCAGATCTACTGATACCGCTGCTGCTCGTGTGGGCGGTTGTCCTGATTGTGTCCGGGTATGTTGGGCTGGCATCGATGGCCGCGGCTGTGTCACTACCCCTCTGGATCGGCTTTACCCGCCTGCCAGCAGATCAGCTCTTGTTTCTGTATTGCGCGGCGATGGCCCTGTTCATCATATATTGCCACCGCTCCAATATTCAGCGCATGCGAGACGGAACGGAAACCCAGAACACGAAAATGATGTTCTTGCGGCGCAAGGCAAAAGATCAGGACGATGAACGATCTTGATATGAGCGCGGTTCGCCAGCCGCTAAGTGCAGCATCAGCATCGCGGCTCGACGAGGTCGAGGTGTTCGAGCAAGTTGATTCCACCAATTCCTATTTGATGCGACAGCCGGCTCCGGAACCCGAACGCTTCCGTGTTGCTCTGGCCGACCATCAAACGGCAGGGCGTGGTCGCCATTATCGAAGTTGGCAGTCACACCCGGGCAGTGGGCTCTGCTTGTCGATGGCCTACACATTCGAGTCGATGCCGAGCAGCTTGCCGAACCTGACCCTGGCGCTCGGGGTCGGCGTTGCGCGAGCCTTCGCTGCGTTGGGAATTAGCGGCATTAGCCTCAAATGGCCGAATGACATTGTTGCTCTGGACGGCAAGCTGGGCGGGATGCTGGCCGAAGCTCGCACGAATTCCAGTGGTGCGGTGACGGTCGTCGCCGGAGTCGGCATCAACGTCGATATTCAAGAGCCGCTGGATGTCGGCGCAGAGCACGACTGGGCACACAAAGCTGTGGACCTTAAAAGCCTTGTAGCAAAGCCGCCGTCTCGCGACACGCTGGCGGGTACGATTATTGATCACCTGCATGCGACGTTCGTGGGTTTCGAGAAGCTCGGCTTCGGCGGCTACGTTGACGAATGGCGTGAGCACGACTGGCTGCACGGCAGGACGATTACGGTGGATATGCCAGAGCGGCAGATCACAGGTATTGCCGCTGGGGTTGACGGAGACGGGGCACTGTTGGTGGATACAAAAGAGGGCCGGCGTCGCGTTATTTCAGGGTCGATTGTCCTGGCCAGCGTAGCCGAGAGTAGCTCGTGAGCGCGCTGTTGCTGGATATTGGCAATACCCGATTGAAGTGGGGCGTGCTGGATGACGGTTCCATTCGACGTACAGGGCACATTACCCGGCAGAAAATTCGCGACGAGGGTCTTAGCGCGTTGACGTCGAAGCTGCCACGGAAAGTGAGCTCAGTCAGCGCGAGCAACGTTGCCGGCCCAAGTTTCGCGACTCGTCTATCGGGTGTAATCGGGATGCACTGTGATTGTGATGTGCATTTCGCACGTAGTGAGCGCCAGGCATTCGGCGTGACAAACGGCTATCGACGGCCACGACACCTGGGCGTGGATCGATGGGTCGCCATGATAGGTGCATGGTCGGAGTTACAAGCCGCCTGCATGATTGTCGATGCCGGTACCGCGGTCACTATCGACGTACTTGACGACAGCGGACAGCATCTCGGTGGGCAGATTCTGCCAGGCGTGGCACTGATGGCGTCGGCTCTCGCGACCGAGACCAGCGACATTCCGAAAACGGGAAAGGCGTCGGGAGCATTTGCAGCGGACATGGATATGTTTGGCCGGAATACGACGAAAGCAGTCGCTTATGGTGTCCAAAACGGGGTTGTTGGAGCGATCGAGCGTGCCGTTAAGGTTCTTCGTTTGAACGACTACGAGCCGACAATCATCTTGACCGGTGGTGACGGGTCGCGCATCCTTCAGTCATTGGACGAGCAGCCATTGCACCGCCCGCACCTTGTGCTGCAAGGGCTGGCACACATGTTGGAAAGTCACTGATGAAAAATCTCCTGTTGCTATTGTTGCTCGCCAACATCCTCTATTTTGTGTGGGGTATCTTCGCTGAAGATCCGGTTCAGCCCGGTGTCGCAATTGTCAGCGAAGCAGATCTTGGTCCCCCCCTTGCCGTTACGCAGACCACTGATGCTGAAGCTGCATCCAGTGTCGGTGCCGTACTCGGATCCGGAGAACCATCCGACCTTGCAGCGGTGGTCGGACGATCCTGCGTCAGCATCGGACCTTTCAAAACCAGCATTGACGCGGACTCAGCGCTAACGCAGTACGCGGGCGAGGGCATGCGCACAGGTTTACGGTCCGAGCAGGGCCTGATATTCGTCGGCCACTGGGTACAGATTCGAGGTGTTGCCGATCGAGCTGCGGGCGATATTTTGGTACAAAAACTGGCCGCTGGCGGCCTGACCGACGCCTATATCATTGGGTCTGAGGGCGAGGGCTTGAAGATATCCCTGGGACTGTTCGGGGATCTGGAGGGCGCAGAGAAGATAGAACTGCAAGCCAAGTCACTGGAGCTGCCTGCAGAAATCGTGGCCAGAACCCGTGACGGTGCTGTCTTTTTCGTCGATATTGCGCTTCCACCCGGAAAGGGCGCCGGCGCAATCGTCGAGAAGTACGGCGAGGAAAAGGTCCTGTTGCGCGACGCAGCTACCTGCCCGCAGTCAAACTAACCAAGCTGCGAATCGGACTTGTCACACAGCCACGAAAAGCGAATAATGCGCCCCGCGCGACAACAAGCGCCCAAATTAGCCGGTATAGCTCAGTTGGTAGAGCAACTGATTTGTAATCAGTAGGTCCCGAGTTCGACTC
>CAZGVL010000095.1:1643-10892 GCA_964528965.1 uncultured Woeseiaceae bacterium | reverse complement strand
AGCGAGCTACGCATAATGTCTTCGAGGTCAGAGAGCGAAGCTCCCATCGGCGGGTTTGGTAGCGCAAGTATGGTGAATGTGCAGGATAATTCCTGACAGCCATGGCCGGCATTGGCCTGTACCGCGAGGCCGTCCTTCACCAGATTCTTATACAGGAGCGAGGTCTCGCCTTGCCCCAGAACAAACATCAGGACATCGAGCGGCGCCTCATCCACGTGGTACAAGCTAACCGTTGGGAACGACATCAAAATCAGTGGTAGCGCGACGTTATCCTCGAAAGAGGTGTACCGATCTTCGTCCAGCGTGACCACCGGCTTATCCGGCATTGTCACTTCGGGGCCACGTGGAATCGGGCTGAAGTATTTTTCTACCAAAGCCAGCACCTCGTCAGTGTCGAACTTGCCGCCAATCGTCAGTGTTGCGTTATTTGGTCCGTACCAGCGCAGGAAGAACTTTTTAAGGTCGTTTACATCAACCCGGTCGAGGTCCTCAAGGTAACCAATGGTAGACCAGGAGTATGGATGACCTTCCGGATACAGTGCTTCTCCGTTGCGTTCTCCAAGGCGACCATATGGCTGGTTGTCTACGCGCTGACCCCGTTCGTTCTTAACCGTGTCACGCTGGATTTCAAATTTTTCCTGAGTAACAGCATCGAGCAAGAAGCCCATGCGATCCGATTCCAGCCAAAGAAGTTTTTCGAGTTGGTTGTCGGGAACGGTCGCATAGTAGTTTGTGATGTCGGTGCTGGTGCTACCGTTTAGTGTCCCACCTGCCTCGGAAATGATCTTGAAGTGCTGTTCATCAGCCACATTCTCCGAGCCTTGAAACATCATGTGTTCAAAGAAGTGGGCAAAACCGGACTTGCCAACCTCCTCGCGACCAGAACCAACATGGTAGGTAACGTCAAGATGCACCATCGGGTCCGATCTGTCCTCGTGCAAAACTACAGTGAGTCCGTTATCGAGCTGGTATTTCTTGTACGGAATAGCAATCGAATCGCCCGCAGGCTTGTCGAACGTCTCAAGCAGCACAATGGATTCGGGCAGGCCCGATACGTCAGCCGCGGGTAGCGGTTCGTTGCTTTTCTGGCAGGCAACCAGCCCGATGGCAAGGCTGAGGGAGACGATTAAGATTCGTGGCAAGTTCATACGACATTCCTTCGGTTATTAACGCACAGCGCGCCATTACGGCGCACTGATTACATTGTGCTTACTCCGACCTTGAAGCCTGAGCGTGGTTCAATGCCTGATTGAAGTATCTGCGCGGAATAAATACCAGAAACAGATTGTTATTCAAGCATTTCTTTCAGCCTGGCAACGTCAGCTTCAAGTTCGCTCACTCTGGTCGCCAATTCTGCGACACTCACTCTGTCTGTGGATCGGGTCTGCTTGACTGCTTGCGCTTGAATCGCGTATTCCTCGAGATCGACCGGCCCTGAGAATAAGTGCGTGTACTCAGCGTCTTTTCGCCCAGGTACTTTGGGCAACTTGACAGCCAGTGGCTCGCCGTCTCTTTCGGTCAGCGTCCTGAGAGTATCCACGACTGCCGAGTTATCGGCGAAATCATGCAGACGTCCACTTCGGGATCGCAGCTCTCCGGGAGTCTGCGGGCCTCTCAGCAACAGCAAGCAAACAACGGCTAGCTGCGCGGGATCAAACTGGAGATCGCTATACCTTGAATTGCAAAAGCGCTGCATGTACTTCTCCGCCCGGCTCTTGAAGTTCTCTTCAGTGCGGACATGATGTTTCCCTTCCAGAACACGAATCGCATGCTGAACCTCACCCGGTTGTAGGGCCATTACCGGATCTCGAGAGGACTTCTGATTGCAGGCATTGACCAGCGCATTCAGGGTCAAAGGATATAGATCGGGAGTAAGAACCGACTTCTCAATCAAACAGCCGATAACCCTTGTTTCAATCGCATTCAATTCTGGCAACACTTCGGCGTACTCCTGAAGTTGTAGTCGCGTGGGCAGACAGCCTACATTGATGAGATTCGTTTAACTAGCCAGATAATGCGACACTTGGCCCGCAGGACGCAGCCCCTCCCAAGTCCCGAACCTACCGAGTATTCCCCGATGAGCACGACCTCATTTGCAGCCCTGGAGCTGCCTACCGACCTGCTTGATAATTTGCCGTCGCTAGGCTACCTCGAGATGACGCCGATTCAGGCTTCGAGCTTGCCGGCAATTCTCGAGGGAAAAGATGTCATTGCGCAAGGCAAGACAGGCTCTGGCAAAACAGCGGCATTTGGCCTCGGACTGCTGGCGAAGCTCGATGCAAGCCACCTCAAAGTGCAGTCGATGGTGCTCTGCCCCACCAGAGAACTTGCTGACCAGGTCGCCAAGGAGATTCGGCGGCTGGCCCGATCTGTGCAAAACGTAAAGGTACTCACCTTGACCGGAGGCGTGCCTTTTCGTGCGCAGGCCAACTCATTGCAATTTGGTGCACATATCGTGGTTGGAACGCCCGGTCGTATTGAAGATCACCTGCGCAAGCGCACTTTGGATCTGGATAGTGTGAAGACGCTGGTGCTCGACGAAGCAGATCGCATGCTCGACATGGGGTTTCAGGAATCGCTGGACAATATCGTCAAGCAGACTCCGGCCGCACGCCAAACGCTGTTATTTAGCGCTACCTTTCCTGAGGAAATTCAAGCCATCGCCAAGCGGGTCATGATCGACCCAATACGCGTCGAAATTGACACGGCGCACAATGAAGACACCATCAAGCAACGCTTCTTCAAAGTTGCCGACGACGCCGATCGTACAGCCGCAGTGCGGCTGTTGCTGTTGAGTTTTGAACCCAGCTCAGCGGTTGTGTTTTGCGGGACCAAACGAGATGCTCAGGAAGTCGCCGACGTCCTGAGCGAGCAAGGATTTGCGGCGCTGGCCTTACACGGCGATCTGGAGCAGAGAGATCGGGATCAGACACTGGTCCGATTCGCCAACAAGAGCGCGTCGGTGCTGGTAGCCACAGATGTTGCTGCTCGCGGCCTGGACATTGACTCGCTCGATGCCGTTATTAACTATCACATTGCCCATGACACTGAGATACACCTGCACCGCATAGGCCGTACCGGACGTGCCGGCAGCAAAGGCGAAGCCTATTCGTTGATCAGCGACAAGGAAAGTTATAAAGTGGCACTGCTGCAAGACTACATTGGGCAAATAATTGTGGGCGAACCGCTGCCAACGGTAGATTTACTGGCCAAGAAGCCACAACAACCCTCCATGGCAACGCTGCTCATCGATGGTGGCAAGAAACAGAAAGTCCGGCCAGGCGACATCCTGGGCGCTCTGACCGGCGACAGAGGCATCCCTGGCAGCAAAGTCGGCAAGATCGATATCTTCGACAATCGGGCGTATGTGGCTGTTGCGATCGATACGGTGGAGCTTGCCCTCAAAAAACTGGTCCAGGGAAAACTGAAAGGCCGTAATTTTCGGGTGCGCAGACTGCACAATAGCAGGCGATAAGGCCGCGTAAGGACCATGTGTGGACAGGATCGAAAACGCGCTTAACGCCACCCTGATGCCACAATGAAGCTTGATTCCAGCGCGAACCAATCCTGACAGGGTCGGTCTACCTGTGTAGAATCGCGCGCTGTTTGTGCCCAAACATCCGTTTAAACATTATCTTGAGAGCCCCCTATGCGACCTGTTAATCGTCTGTTAATTCTGTCTATTGCCCTGGCTTCTGGCTGGTTGGCAAATCCGCGTGTTGCCGATGCCACGATCGTCAAGTTCGAAACCGTAATGGGGGATTTCGAAGTCAATTTGTACGACAACGCCACACCTGCAACGGTGGCTAATTTCTTGAATTACGTGCAAAACGGCGCCTATTCGGACTCGATCATTCACCGCTCGGAACCGGGTTTTGTTATCCAGGGAGGCGGTATCGCTTTTGACGGCATTGCAACGCTGACAGAGATTACGACGAATCCCGCAGTTGCCAATGAACCGGAATTTTCCAACGTCCGCGGCACGATCGCCATGGCCAAATTAGGCGGCCAACCCGACAGCGCAACCAGTCAGTTCTTCTTCAACCTGGTGAACAACGCGACGGGCCTTGATGATAATAATGGTGGATTCACCGTATTTGGGCAGGTCATCGGCGATGGCATGGATGTTGTTGATGCAATTGCCGCCCTTCCCCGATTTAACTTTGGTGCACCGATCAACACGCTTCCGCTTATAAACTATGTGGCAGATGATCCGCTGGATGACACCAATCTTGTGATCGTAAATACAGTGATGGTGAGCAATACAGAGGTAGACACTGCCGCAGGCTTAACTCGGCCGGCAAATACGCTCGTCAATAGCAACAACGGCGGCGGCAATGCGGGTGGTGGCGGTGGTGGCGGTGGCAGTTTCGGCCTGTTTTCGCTGTTCGGGTTATTGCTCGTCCAGGCACGCCGGCGCGCTACCCGCTAAGTTAATCGCTCTCGGCGTCGCTGGCACAACCGATGCACAGTAACGCGGCTGGGTCGAACTCAAGGCGCTTGCGAGGTATGTCTTCCTCGCAGTTCTTGCAGACACCATAGCTACCGCTTTCGACACGCTCGATCGCGGCTGCAATTCTGCGTAACGTTAATTGTCGCCGCTGGTCTGCAGCCTGCGACATCGCTTGCGCCTGCATCGCATCCATTCGCGACAGCCTGCCCAGGCGCGATTGATCAAGCTCCACGATTTTTGATGCATCCCGGCCATCATCCGCGATCGACTCGAGCTCGAGCTTTAGCTGCAGAAGCTTGTCGAGCATGTCAGCGTGCGAATTCGAAGTCATTGCTCTAGTCGCAAAAGAAGGGACCGTCATCCTCGGTCCGACAGTGATCTGGATAATCATTTCGCCATATGCGCATGACACCGCTCTCGCGCATCATCTCCAGGAAGCGTGGGTCGCGCCTTAAGGCCGCAGCCTCTGGCGACCATAACAATTGCATGTGCAGGTAGCCCTCACCCTCGAATTCACGTCCCAACCGTTCGAAGGCCTTATCCAGGTCGCCGGCCGCAGCGGCAACCCAGACTGCCCAGGGATCATCCGCCCAGTCTGACTCACTCGTCATCGCTGCTACCGCCGCTGCCTGCAGACTATCTGCCTGCCCCAGGGCGGCGGCCAACGCTGATATGGCGCTGGCCTCGTCCAGAGGGCCTTTGGCCGCACCCAGCAATTGAGAAGCCTCTGCGAGCTCTCCATTTCTGGCAAGGCATATGCCCTCGAAAGAGTTGACGACGCTGGAGAATCCCAGCTCGCGCGCGCCTCTTGCATTGCTGATGCAGCTTGCATCGTCGCCAATAATCATTGCCACTGTCGCTACTGATGCTTGCGTCAGCGGATTATCTTGTTCCAACTCCAACGCCCGATCAGCCTGAACTTTCGCCTGCGCCAATTTGCCTGCTGCTGCCAGGAATTCTGCATACCACACGCGCGTCGTAACATCGTTGGGATCCATAGACGTTGCGGCAAAATAGCCGAACTCCGCTTTCGACCATTGGCCCTTGTACATTGCCAACCACGCTCGCACCGAGTGTGCTTCTGCGAGTTCTGGTGACAAGACCAATACTCGCTGTACAAGCTGCTTAGCCATTGTATGCAGCTGCTCAACGGGCTCATCTGAATAAATCGGCAAACTGACATAGGCAACGGCCATCGCTGCCAGGGCCTGTGCGAAAGCCGGATCGCGTGTGGTCGCTTTTTGAAAGTAGCCTATGCTCTCGCGAATCTGAGCAACCTGACGCTCATTCAGGAGTCTGCGGCCGCGCAGGTAGAAGTCATACGCCTCCGAATTAGACGTTGGAGCCACCCATTCCGCCTGGTCGGCCCCCAACTTGATGCGCAGAATATCGACGATCGCCTTTGCGATCTCCGACTGGACTTCAAAAATATCCTCAAGATTGCGGTCGAAATTCTCTGACCACAGGTGATAACCGCTGGAGGCATCAATCAACTGAGCCGTTATGCGCACGCGCGCGCCATCGCCTGCCCAGCGAACGCTGCCTTCGAGAACGGTTTCTACCCCAAGCTCACTCGCAATCGTTCGAATGTCATCTGCACTATCACGGAAGGCAAAAGACGACGTACGCGCAGCGACGCTCAGTCCTTCCACTTTGGCCAGGAGATTCAGAATCTCTTCAGACATGCCATCGCTGAAGTAATCCTTACTGGCATCATTCGACAGGTTTTCGAACGGAAGTACGGCAATAGAGCTTCTCTGCACCGCTTGCAGCGCACGCGTCTGACCGAAATAGTACAGCCCGTAGCCGAATACCAGCATGGCGAGGCCAAGCAGAAGAACATGAAACAGCGGTCCCGGGCGGCGCTCGCCGGCATTCCGGTTTGCTTCAATTTCCGGTGTCTTTTCGATGCCGCTTGGTCCGAGGTCATAGACCCACGCAAGCACCATCGCGATAGGGAATACGACAATGAGAGTAACGACGATGCCTTTGACGAAATACTCTGGCACTTGCAGCAAAGGCAAAACGGTCGCAGATACCTCGGTCGTAAACCACGCGACTACCGCATACAGACCTGCGACACGAATGACACGGCGGCGACGGAGTTCAGAAAAAAACTGCATGGGCCGAGTTTACAAGCTGCGGACGCTCTGCGGGTCAAAAATTGGGCTGCAGCCATTGCTTGTGAAGATCTCACAAGAGGTCACATGCCGAATCTGGCCACGAGAGGCACGCGCCAGGACTTAGTCAGGATGTCGCTTTATCGAGTTCTACTTCGCCAAACCCGCTTTGACCGCTACCGATATCGCCGCAGACGACTTGCTCGAATCAGCGCTGGGACTATCAGCAAGTTTCGTCGGCTCGACCTTGGAGCGCAGGACAAAAAGATTTCCCAGCAACACCAGGATCACGCCCACGACCGTTGCAGCATCGATCTTCATGCCCTCAAATGCTACCGAGAACAGCAACGCTACGACCGGGAACATGACCATTGAATAGCCGGCTTTGTGCGCGCCTATTCGCCCAAGCAAGGTCAGGTAGGCACCGAAGGCGATGATTGAGCCAAAAATCGTCAGGTATGCCAACGACACGACATATCCTGTACTCAAATCGAAGTTGAACGGCTGTCCTTGAGAAAGCGCGTACAGACCGGTGAAACCCGCCCCATAGAACATGCCCCACGCGTTTGACTGCACGATTGGCAAGCCGGACTTCTGTGCCGCCTGTGAAACCATGTTGCCGAACGACGCGACCAACGCACCGAGCACCGCAAGTGCAGAGCCCAATACGACACCGTCAGTCAATGCAAGCTCGCCAACCTGGGGCGCAAACAGCGTGACGATCCCCGTGATTCCAAGGGCCCCACCCAGCAGCACTCGCAAACTGGTCCGAACACCGAAAAACAAACGAGCATTGATGATATTCATCCACAGGATGGTAGAAAAAGCGATGGCCGTCAGTGCGGACGAGATATAGATCTGTGCCCGGTACGCCAGTACATAGTTAAACCCGAACAGCAGCAAACCCAGCAACACGAACCAGAAATGATCCGCCACGCTGAATTTGAGCGGTAAGCTGCGCAATCGGCTCCAGCCGAACAGAATCAGAGCAGCGCCGAGGTAGCGATAGAAAATCGAAACCTCAGGCGCGACGACGCCAAGTTGATACTCAATGGCGAACCACGTCGTGCCCCAGACGAGCACCGTGACCACATACAGAAAAATGTTACTCATGACTGGTCGCAGCCATCCAACTGGCACAGTGCTGCGTAAACCGTTGCGCTGTGCAGATTACGATACTGGTGTAGCCGCATGGCGGCAGCTAACGGCAGACTCAACAGCCGACGAAAAATCGACATGGCTTGTGAAAACCGGTTGGGAGTTTGCTGATGCTGCATACCGCAGGGCGGCGCAATTACAGAAAGGTCAGTGTTGTGGTGCATTGTTCTTGCTCCGTCAGGTGCGTGATGAACTTGACTATACGGAGCCGCTAGGGATATAACAGATACAGTTAAGTAGAAATGAGACCTATACAGTTATGCTGGCCATCGATAAGACAGACGACACCTTTCTCTATCTGCAAGTAATTGAATTAATAAAAGAAAATATCGCTTCTGGCGCGCTGCTGCCGGGCGATAAGCTGCCTTCACTCCGCAAAATGAGCCTGAGCACCGGCGTCAGCGTGCCGACGGTGCGGCAGGCGTACATTGAACTGGAGGCGCAACGGCAGATTGAATCGCGCCCACAATCCGGCTTTTACGTGCGCCATCGGGCCATCAACAGAACCGTGCGCCCTGCCCGTTCAACCCTCGCCAGACCCTTGCCACTTAACTGCCGACCGCTGATGGAGCGCGTTTACGACGGCATCAATCATCCGGACCTCGTGCCGCTGGGCATTGCAAACCCAAGCATGGCAAAACCGGCCGCGAAGATCCTGCATCGCGCGATGAAGCGCGTTATGGCCCGCGCTGAGGAGCGCAGCGTAGGCTATGCCACGACCACCGGAGAGCTCTCGTTGCGACGCCAAATCGCATACCACTACCTGGACACTACCGGCACCGTCGTTGATCCAGACAGCATTTGCATTACCAATGGAGGGCAGGAAGCACTACTGCTGGCGTTGCAGGCGGTCGCGTCGCCTGGCGATATCATTGCCGTCGAGACCCCGACCTACCATGGCCTGCTGGAACTGATTGACAGCCTCGATATGCTCGCCATAGAAGTTGAAACCTGCCCCGAAGAAGGCGTCATGCTGGGCGACCTGGGTCGAGTGCTAAGCGAACACCCGGTAAAAGCCTGCGTGTTTTCCACGACCCTTGGTAACCCGCTGGGCGTGACGATGCCGGATTGCGACCGCAGAAAACTGGTCGACCTGCTGGCCGATCATGGCACTACGCTGATCGAAGATGATGTCTACGGCGACCTGCGGTTTGACGGAACCCGGCCAGCTCCGGCCGCATTCCTGCAAAGCGATGCGCGCATCATCACCTGCGGATCCTTCTCCAAGACTGCCGCACCCGGATACCGGATCGGCTGGGTTGTCAGCGACCACTATCTGGCCGAGATAACACAGCTGAAACGATCGTTTTCATGCTCATCGGGCCTGCTACAGCAAATGACGCTCGCGGACTTTATGGCTAGCGGCGACTACAATCGACATATCAAGTCATTGCGGTCCGTCTTGAAACAGAATTCTGAACGAATGAGCGCTTTGGTTGCCCAGCATTTCCCAAAGTGCACACGCACTTCCAGACCCGTTGGCGGTTCAGTTCTGTGGCTTGAACTTCCGTCAGTTGT
>CAZGVL010000095.1:0-1543 GCA_964528965.1 uncultured Woeseiaceae bacterium | reverse complement strand
GCACTTCCAGACCCGTTGGCGGTTCAGTTCTGTGGCTTGAACTTCCGTCAGTTGTAGACGCGGAGCAACTGTTCGACGCCGCCATTAATGCTGGCATCAGCATCGCGCCCGGCCACATCTTCTCGCCATGCAGTTGCTATAAAAATTTCATCCGCCTGAGTTTCGGCCACCCCTGGTCTGAAAAAATTGAAGACGCCATGGTTTGGCTCGGCGCGCATGTCAGCGAGCTTGCCGAAGACCAGCACCAGGACTAGGTCAATGGCTGTTGCCGCCGCGTCACTGGGGCACCTGAATTCTGTGAATCCGGGATAGGAACGCTGCATTCCGATTTGAGATAATCGCTTAATGCAGCCGCATCTTCTTATTCTCCCTGTGATAGTCCCGGCATTGTTCTGGGCCGTATACCACTACCACAAGGATCGGCATCTTCCCGAGCCTATTGGCAACTTGTTGCTGTGCTTTGCGCTTGGCGTAGCGGCAGCAGGAGTCTCGCATGTCATGTATGTGGCATTGGGGCCGCTTGGTCTGCGCTACGATGCTCTGGCGCTCGCTGACTCGAATCCTGTGGGACTGTTCTTGTATGCGGTCCTGGCGATTGGTCCCATCGAAGAACTGGCTAAACTGTTGCCATTTCTGCTTATCGTGGTGAGATTTCGCGCTTTCGACGAACCCATTGACGGCATTATTTATGCGTCATTCATTGGTCTTGGCTACGCAGCTACCGAGAACGTACAGTATCTGGACTACCTGACGCCAACTGAGGCAATGGCACGCGGCTTTGCAGGACCCGTTGTGCACATTGTATTTGCTTCAATCTGGGGCCACAGAATCGCTTGCGCGAAATTTTCCGGACGTTCCGTGACGCGTGCGGCCATGCTGGGATTAGCACTCGCAGCGCTGCTGCACGGGCTATATGATTTTGCTGTTCTGCTCAGTCCAGGCTATTCGCTGCCGATAGCAGCGTTGCTGATCGTCTTAATTTGGGTCTGGCGACTAAAGGTATTGCGGGATCTGCACCTGAGGGCCAAAGCACGCCCGAGCAGCAATACGGAGTCTTGACGACGCACGGTCGTTACCGCGCAACGATCAGGATCGTTGCTGGTTGTATGGATCGCTCTGCTCGACCTCGATCGATGGCTCTTCCAGCGACAATTCAAGCATAGAGTCCGGCGATTCCATCAAGTCAGAACAACGCCTCTGTATCTCTTCAAGCCTGAGAGTCACGCTTGAGTGTGAAAGTGGTGTATCCATACGGCTCCCTATCCATTGCCAGTCATCGAAACATTCGCCTGTCGCTCAATTGCGACAACCCATGCTGTCGCAGTATAGAGACAGAGGTCGTCCAAAAATGCGAACCAGATCACATAGAAAATGCCGTAAACCCCCCTTTTCGGGACATTATGTCTAATAGATAGCCGATCTGTAATGGGTTGGTGTCGCGGACTGGGTTACCCCGGCGATAAAAGACAATTCACGAACTTTCCAACTTGCAAAGAAAAGGCCGCCTTGGTTCAGGCGGCCTTGCTGGCCGTGGCCAGAATTA
>CAZGVL010000094.1:0-11003 GCA_964528965.1 uncultured Woeseiaceae bacterium | reverse complement strand
CAAACAGAAACGTTATTGGCCCAATGATATCCAGCAGCAGAACGACAAGAACCGCCGCCATGCCGTACACGAAAGTTCCGAACAGCGGTAAGCCGTTTTCGACCAGGTTAGGCAGGTTCATCACTGCACCAACCATCCAGAAAATAAACACAACAAAAAGTATCTTCAACGGCAGGGGAATGGGTTTCCAGCCTGTTTTTTTCTCGGCAATATCTTCTGCGACTAGTTCACTCATCACAAATCCCTAGCTTGTCTTTAACTTCGCAAGCAACTCGTCGATGATCGCGTAGCCGCCACCCCAACCACCGCTCATGCCGTCTTTCATTTGCGCAAAACAGGCAATCTCTGCATCTGTGGCATCCAGCGGTACTTGTGACAGGCGCACATTCGTTTGCTCGCCCTTTTTCTCGAAAGTGACAGTTGTGAGCAGTATTCGAGGCCAATCCGGCATCATCGGACTGGCAGCGACATTCCAATCTGCATCGGTTGAACAATGATGCCAAACCAGTTTTTCCGGTTTAGTGACTTCCTTGAAGATGGCCTTTTGGAAGTTCGATCCGCCGCTCATTACCATTTCATTGAGCCACACGCCTTCGGGTTCCAGATCAAATTTGTGAATCACTGTTTCTACGCCCGGGCCATACCAATTGTGTAAGAGCTCTGGGTCAGTCCACGCTTGCCAAACCAGTTCTCGGGGCGCATCGAATACGCGGTCTAGTATGAATTCCGGTAGTTCACTCATGGCGTTTGTTTCTCCTGGTCTTTTTCATTTGAATAAGGAGGTCATCCAGCTGTGCAAAGCTCGTCCCCCACATTGGTCTAAAGTCAGCCAGCCAATCGACAGCCACCGCCAAATTATCAGCCTTTAATCTTGCCGGGCGACGCTGCTCGTCGATGTCTCTTTCAACCAGACCCGCTCGTTCCAGTACCTTCAAGTGCCTGGATACAGCGGGTTGGCTTATTTCGAAGGGCGCTGCGATTTCATTCACCGAGGCCTCGCCGTCAGCAAGCCGCGACAAGATCGCCCGCCGAGTTGGGTCGGCAAGGGCGTGAAAAACCGCATTGAGATTTGGCGAGTTCTTTATATGACTAACTTGTTCCATAACGATATAGTTATATAAAGAACTCGCCGTGTCAAATGAAAAATTCAGCCGGTTGATGGGATGCGCTTATGTTTATGGCAACAGTTACCGACAGCGTTATGGACCTGCAGCTGGGTACCGTTAATGGATTATCGCGAAAGACGAAGGTCGCTCTACTTGCTGACAACGTCGCGCTCGATGCTCTGTGTTTCTGTCAAAACCATCGTTCTATTGCGGCGGTTAAATTTTCTGTGCAGCTGATAAACATAGAACGCGCGCCCGATGCAGAGCACTCCCAGTGCAGGATAAGCGTAGTAGAAGCGCACACCCGAGTCGGCGACGGGGCCGAGCAGCAGAAATAACAGCCCCATGAATAGTCATACTTGTGGGACGCGACCGTACATGCCGCCTGACACTAACAATGAGAAATACCGCCAATGAGCAATAGCGAGGTCAGATTATGGAGCGCCGTTCGGCGGAAGTACCTTACACAATGCGGCGCTCAGAGCGTCAGCTGCTACATGGCGAATAGAGCACCGATTGAAGTATCATGCGCCTCCTGGCAAGCAGGCCCCACAAAAAAATACGCGGAGACTCCGATGCGGCTATCAACCGGCATTTTCTTAAATTTAGCTATCTCTTTAGTGCTCATCTCAGGTTGCAGCACGACGAACCACAATGCGGCCGTGCCGGGCGTAGTGTCGCTGGGAAAAATGAATGTCACGATCGGCACAGACTGGTTTCGTGTGTCAGAGGGTGAGGCGCCAGAGAAGCGTGCATCATCCCGCTTTTATACTCGAGGTAGTCTCGACAGCGACCGGCTGATGTTGATTCCGGGAGTAAGTGATGGGCAAGCCGTATTCAAGGGTGACTACGAATCGGCCTCGCTACTGTTCGGTGCCGATATGACGGCACTGCAGATTGCAGACCTGGTTGCCCAGTCGATGCAGCAATCACTATGGAACGGGCAGTCAACCGTCTCCGTATCTAACGCAAGAGACCACGGCTTTATGGGAATTGCAGGCTTCAAGTTTGAGCTAAATGTCGCGCTTCCGGGCGGGCAGAGCCAGCAAGGCATTGCGGGTGGTTTTGTTCATGAAGATCGGCTGTACGTCAATATCTTCGTCGCAGACTCTCCTGCGCATTTTGAGCAGCACGAAAGCGCGGCTCAGCAGGTAATCGACAGCGCGGTACTAAAGGTCAGGACAATCAAGATGAGTGCAATAGTCGACATCGACGAACAGCTTGTCGCCAGTCGCTAGAAGTCTGAACTGCGTTGTTGCGACGACTCTTTGCGTAATGTGCGGCGCCCATGAGTAGCCTGCTTATCATTATTCCTGTCGCGGCCAGTGCTTTCGTCGCGACCAATCTGGACAATCTTGTCCTGCTCGTATCCTTGCTGGCCCGCTACCAGCGGAACCGATTGGCCGTAATTGCAGGCTACCTTGTATGTTCGCTGGTGCTGGGACTGGCCGGATTCTCTGTAGCCGCCGCGGCTGACCTGGCGCCGGTACGATATCTGGGTTTGCTCGGAATCGTGCCGATCACGATTGGTGCGGCGGGTATCGTGCAACTATTCCGCGGTGCTGCGACGAGTTCTGAGGCTAGCGAGAAACTGCCCGGCAACGTGCGCTCGGCATTTGCAGCCACGCTGGTAATCCAGCTAAGCAATGGCACCGATACGGTAGTTACATTTGCGGCCTTATTTGCTGATTCGGCGGCGGCGTTCAACCTGATGATCATTTCTACAATGTTTGCCATGGCGGTCGTCTTCGCGATATCAGCCATGTATGCTGTGCGCCATCCGCTCCTGGGCGAGTGGATCGAGAAATATGGTCCCCGGATTACACCGTTTATATTGATTCTCGTGGGTTACTACATTCTGCTGAATACGGCTACAGATTTGTTGCCCGAATAGACGATTAGTCCGCTTTGGGCCCTGCAGCAGTTCGACCGCAAGCCTCTTGGCCCAAAGTTGCGCTAATCGACACGAATGTGAGTGGTTGACCCGATCCCGTGGCACTAAGCAACGGTATGCTGGTCAAAATGGACTGCTTCCTGATTTTCCAATAAAATTAGTTGGTTGCACACGTAGGTATGAGGTAGTTAGCAAGTGACAGGTTTTGTAGCAGAGCTGCGGAAACGCAATGTATTGCGCGTCGGCGCGGCCTACCTCGTGGTGGGCTGGCTGGTATTGCAGTTTGTGGACGTTGTATTCCCCATGTTCGGTCTTGATGAAGCTCTCGGCCGGCCTATCTTGATGATCATGCTTGTGGGGCTGCCAGTCACGCTGATCTTGTCCTGGGTGTTCGAGTTAACTCCCGAAGGCATCAAGAAAGAGAGCGATGTCGATCGCTCGGAGTCTATAACGACTGAAACCGGGCGTATGCTCGACCGATCGATCATCGTAATTCTGATGCTCGCGATCGGATTGTTGTTGTTCGATAAGTTTTTCCTTCAGCCCGACGTCGAGACTCAGACTCAGGCAAGCGTGGCTTCGAACCTGAAATCCGTCGCCGTATTGCCATTCGTCAACTTAAGTGGTGAAGGCGACAACGAATACTTTTCAGATGGACTGACGGAAACACTCTTGCACATGCTGGCGCAGGTGCCGGAATTGAAAGTTGCAGCCCGGACTTCTGTTTTTTCCTTCAAAGGGAAAGATATCGATATTCGCGATATTGCGGACCAGCTTGGTGTTGCCACCGTCCTTGAGGGTAGCGTGCAGCGGTCAGGCGACACCGTGCGAATTACGGCTCAGCTAATTGAGGCCGAGACGGGATTTCACCTCTGGTCGCAGACATTTGATCGTAGTCTGGATGATATTTTTACGGTGCAGGATGAGATCGCAACAAATGTCGCAGAAAAGCTTCAAGTGACGTTGTTGGGTGAGGTACCGATCGAGCTGGACGTCGCTGCCAGTCTTGGTACCTCCAATTCCCTGGCCTACGAAAAATATCTGTTGGCACTCGAGCAGAAGAACATCGCAAGCTACGGTTCGCTGCCGGTCGCCGAAGGAATATTCAAAGAAGCGCTCTCATTTGATCCGAATTTCATTGAAGCAAAAGTCGAGCTCGCGTTCACCTATAGCCTGCAAGCTGAAACCGGATTGCTGACGGCCGACGACGCTGAAGAAAAGATCCGCGCATTGCTGGATCAAGTGCTGGACGCTAAGCCAGATCACGCACGCTCTCTTGGCCTGCTTGCGTCGATTGATTGGCGCAATGTAATCAACCAGTACGGGCCGAACTCTGCACAGACGGTTGCTGCAGAGGACTATCTCAAAGAAGTACTGGAGATGTCGCCGGGCAACCTGGACCTTTACTTCGTTCTGGCCAATGCCTCGGTCGCATCTGACGACGACGATGACGCGTTGGCCTGGATTGATAAAGGGTTGGAACGTGATCCATTTTCCGCTCGGCTGCTGCTGGCTCGTGGACGAATTTTGTCTAACCAGCTCGACCGGCATGATGAGGCGGAAGAGGCATTTGAGAAGGGGCGGGAAGTCGCGCCAGGATGGACAGCAGTCATCCTCGCATCCGCGGATGTGTCATTTGCACGCCAGGATTACGCCGAAGGCATCAATTGGTATCAGCGTTCGATGCAGGCTGATCCGCAGGACCATGAACTGCCGGCGCTTATTGCCCGCTTTTACTACCAGTTTGGTCTGGTCGACGAAGCTGACGACATGTTACTTCGTGCCCAGGCTCTGGCACCGCAAGAGCCGACCACGCTCAGTCTTGAGCTGGTGCAGCAATTAATGGCGGAAAATCACGAGCGGTCAGTCGTGCTGGCAAAGGACATGATCAGCGGTGATGTCGACAACCGCATGGGCTCGCTCAACATTGCTGTCACCGGTTACGTAACGTCGATGATTGAGCTTGGGAAGGCAGACGCAGTTGCAGGGTACTTCGAGTCAATTCGACCCGGCATTTCCGATCCGGCCTACGTACCGCCATCTCTGAACGAGGCATTCATGCAGTTTCTACTCGTCCAGGCGTTGGTCAAAGCCGGAGCGTTTGACACGGCCAATGCAATACTTGCATCGTTAATAGCCTTTGCAGATGTTGCCAGACCGGACTGGCGCGACAACGATTACCTGATGGCAATGGTGTCAGTGGCGCAGGGAGATCGCGACGCAGCGATCGAATATGCCATTCAAGACCTGGATCAGCCATTCAATAAGCAAATGAACTGGAGTGCCAACTACCAGAAGATTGCCTGGATGAAACCGTTGCTCAAAGATGAGCGGGTCGCATTGCGGATCAGTGAGCTTGAAGCCGAGACAAAAGCTGCCGGGGATGAGGTTCGAGTCATGTTGGCCGAACAACGAGCTGCTCGATAGACAGGTTTGCCAGTTCGTTATCGCTGTTCTTTAGCTGTTCTTTTTCAGGAAGTCTCCCAATAGTTTGAATTCATCGACTCGGCCGCTGCCTTTGCGCCAGACAAGCCCTATTGTGCGATAACTGTTATCGCGAAGTGCATGCAGCTTTACCCGCGTGTTCTTGAGCAGCGATGTGCCACGTGCCATCTCAGGAAGGAATGTAATTCCGAGGTCGGCATCAACCATTTCCACTAACGTGAGCAAACTGCTCGCGCCGAATCTTCGCAGCGTCTGCGTATTGCGGATTTTGCAGGCGGATAGCGCATGGTCCCGAAGGCAGTGGCCATCTTCAAGCAACAAGATAGTGTCCTGGTCCAAACGACTGAACCTGTAGTTGTCCGGATCCACTAACTCGGTGTCGTCCCGGCAGGCCAGGCAAAACGGATCATTGAAAAGCGGGGCTTCTTCTACGCCCGCCATAGTCCAGGGCAAGGCGAGGAGTAACAGGTCAAGCTCGCCGCCCATCAAGCGCTCATAGATGCGCTGAGTCTGATCTTCGATCAGGTATAGCTGCAGTTCCGAAAACTGTCGGCGTAACTTGGGCAACACGCGTGGCAGAAGGAATGGTGCGATGGTTGGTATGACACCCAGGCGCAGCTCACCGGTTAGCGGCTTTCGAGTCCCGGCGGCCAGTTCCACAAGACTTCTGACATCCTGCAGACAAAGTCTCGCTTGCGTCGCGACGAGTTGGCCGGTTGCCGTTATGGTCACAGATCGATTAGTGCGATCGACCAATTGAGTGCCGAGTAAGGTCTCGAGTTCCTTGATGGCGTTGGAGAACGCGGATTGCGAGACGAAACATGCCGCTGCCGCGCGACCAAAATGGCCGTGCCGGACGAGTTCCGTAAAATAGTGCAGTTGTTTGTTGCTGGGTAGTTTCATCATCGATTAAATAGAATATAACGAGATAATTAAACCATTTTATTTATTAACAGTCCATGCCTATAGTGCTCGTAATAGCTGTCCAGCCGCGCGCGGAAAAGGCGCAACAGGCGGGATCGAACGAATTTGGTTTCTAATGGAGAACAACATGCTTAAGAACATAGAGGGGCAAAGTGTCCCGAACGTAACTTTCAAGACCCGCAAAGACCATGATTGGGTGGAACTCAGTTCCGCAGACGTATTCTCGGGTAAGTCTGTTGTCCTGTTCTCTCTTCCTGGTGCGTTCACGCCGACCTGTTCCTCATCGCACGTGCCGCGCTACAACCAATTGCAACCACTGTTTGCAGATCTGGGTATCGACTCGGTCATCTGCGTTTCCGTCAACGACGCCTTCGTCATGGACGAATGGAGTCGCAGTCAGCATGCTGATCGTGTGGACTTCCTTCCCGATGGCAATGGTGATTTCACCGATGGCATGGGCCTGTTGGTCGACAAGAACGACCTCGGATTCGGCAGACGTTCCTGGCGTTACTCAATGCTCGTGCGTGACGGTGTTGTTGAGAAGATGTTTATTGAGCCCGACGAGCCAGGCGATCCGTTCGTCGTATCGGACGCCGACACAATGCTGAACTACCTTGATCCGGCGGCCAAACGACCGCTGGACGTTAGTGTGTTCTCTCGCCCTGGCTGCCCGCACTGTTCCAAAGCGAAGTCTCTGCTGCACGAAGCTGGCATTGAGTTTGAAGAGCTGGTTCTTAACAAAGACTACACAGACCGCACTCTCAGAGCTGTTGCAGACGCAACCAGCTATCCTCAGGTCTTCGTGGCTGGCCAGCATATCGGTGGCGCGGAGGAGCTGGAAGCGTGGCTGGCAGAAGCAGGAAACGTCAACCGGAAGGATGCTGCCTGACGCCGACATTGGATAGCCTGGTCTGGGATCTCATTTCAGATACTGCACAGCTGCATTGCTTCGGAGAATTTTAGATTCTATGCTAGCGAGCTTGCCCACTGGCCGGGCAACCACCAGGAGTTACGAATGCAGATTTCAGATCAGGGCCTCTTAAAGACAGAGGCGTTTGTAGACGGTGAGTGGATCGCGGCGGACGGCGGCGAGACATACCCGGTGTTGAACCCCGCTAGTGGCGAAGCAATTGCAGAAGTTGCCAAGTGTGGCACTGCGGAAACTCGCAGGGCGATTGAGGCCGCTGAACGTGCTCAAGTCGATTGGCGTGCAAGATCGGCCAAGGATCGTGCCGGGATTCTGCGCAATTGGTTCAATCTGATGATGGAGAGTCAGGAGGACCTCGCTCAAATACTGACTGCCGAACAGGGAAAGCCTCTTGCGGAGGCTCGCGGCGAGATCGCGTACGGTGCGAGCTATATCGAGTGGTTTGCAGAAGAAGGCAAGCGGATTTACGGCGACACGATTCCTGGGCCAGCAAACGACAAGCGTGTCGTGGTTATTCGTCAGCCCGTCGGCGTCGTGGCTTGTATCACGCCGTGGAACTTCCCCAATGCGATGCTGACGCGAAAAATCGCACCGGCATTGGCCGCCGGCTGCACGGTTGTCTGTAAACCGGCGAACGAAACGCCACTGTCCGCATTTGCGATCGTTGAATTGGCCAAGCGCGCCGGCGTGCCAGCGGGCGTAATCAATATTGTTGCTGGAGTGACTCGTGAGATCGGTGCCGAATTAACCAGCAACCCGATTGTCCGCAAGCTGACCTTCACAGGTTCAACGCAGGTTGGAAAACTCCTGATTGAACAATGTGCCGCAACGGTAAAGCGTACCTCGATGGAATTGGGCGGCAATGCGCCGTTCATCGTGTTTGACGATGCGGATCTGGACGAGGCGGTTAAAGGCGCAATTATCTGTAAATTCCGCAACGCCGGCCAAACCTGTGTGTGTGCAAATCGAATCCTGGTGCAAGAAGGGATTTACGATGCATTTTCTGAAAAGCTGATGCTTGCCATGGCGGGGCTGAAACTAGGCAACGGCACGGAAGATGGCGTGAATGTTGGGCCGTTAATCAATAAAGGCGCGGCCAACGATGTCATGGAGTTCGTCGACGACGCAGTTGCCAAGGGCGCGACCGTGGTGACTGGTGGCAATCGCTCGGATCTTGGAGAGTGTTACATCGAACCAACTGTGTTGGCGAATGTTAGCAGTGACATGAAGGTTTTTCGTGAAGAGATCTTCGGGCCGATCGCGCCATTGTTCAAGTTCAAGACGGAAGAAGAAGCGATTACGATGGCGAACGATACTGAGTTCGGTCTCGCTTGTTACTTCTACTCGCGTGACGTTGGACGCATATGGCGTGTTGCTGAGGGTCTCGAATACGGAATCGTCGGAATTAACGAGGGCATCATCTCCAATGAAGCGGCTCCGTTCGGCGGCGTGAAAGAGTCTGGCCAGGGCCGTGAAGGCTCCATGTACGGGATGGACGACTACCTCGAGATCAAGTACATGTGCATGGGTGGTCTCGACAAGTAGTCGCGAACCCCAAAAAAAGCTAGCGAACGGTACAGGTCCGATTCTGGCTATTTCCTGAGATTGTGAGGCGTATACTGTCGCACAAGCAAGGGGTTTGGCGAGTGCAACAAAACGACATCTATGAGCGGGCCAGGTTATCGAGAGACGTACGTTTCGATGGCCAGTTTTTCGTTGGCGTAAAAACGACCGGCATTTATTGCCGTCCGATATGTCCGGCCGTCGCGCCCAAGAGCCGCAACGTCACGTTTTATTCCAGCGCCGCGGCGGCAGGCGAGGCCGGGTTCCGGCCCTGTCTGCGCTGCCGACCCGAATGCGCTCCTGGCACGCCCGCATGGAGTGGGACATCAACGACAGTGCGTCGCGGTTTGCGGCTGATTGCGAATGGCGCGCTTGATGAAGGTGACATTGAGCAATTGGCCGACCGATTGGGTGTTACGAGCCGCCACTTGAGGCGTCTGTTTACAAAACACCTGGGCGCATCACCTTTAGCGGTAGCGCATACGCAGCGCCTGCATTTTGCGAAACGACTCATTGATCAAACCAGCCTGCCGATGAATCACATCGCCTCCGCGGCGGGCTTCGGCAGCACGCGTCGATTCAACGACACTTTCAAGAAAACGTACGGGCGTCCGCCACGCGAATTGCGCCGCTCCGGCGAGTCAGAATTCGAAACGGGCAGTGCGCTAACTATCCGCTTGCCCTATCGCGAACCCTTCGACTGGCTGTCTATGCTGGACTTTTTCGGCGGACGCGCGACGCCGGGCTGCGAGCAGGTTGTTGAAGATGCTTACCTCAGAACGGTAGTCATCAATGGCGAGCACGGAGTCATCGAGTGTCGCCCGGACAGCCGCGCAGGCAACATCAGTCTCACGATTCATGGTTTATCCACGCTGGCGTTGTTCGAAGTTGCGCAACGAGGTCGCGAGATGTTCGATCTTGATGCGCCGATTGCCGATATCGGCGAAGCGCTGTCGACGGATGCAAAGCTGCGCGTGCTCATCAGGAAGAGGCCCGGCATTCGCGTGCCGGGTGCGTGGGACGGTTTTGAATTGATGATACGCGCGATACTAGGACAACAGGTATCCGTGAAAGCGGCGACGACGCTGGCGGGACGCATTGCGCAACGCTATGGCGAGTCCATCGTCGTGCCCGAATCTGTCACAGGGCGATATCCGGAACTGACCTTGAATCGCCTGTTTCCTGCACCGCAAAAACTGGCGCGGGCACGCTTCAACAGTATCGGCCTGGTGACGAGTCGGGCGGAAACGATTCGTCGGGTGTCGAAAGCCGTCGCCGACGGCGATTTGAGCTTTGACAGCGCCCAGGATCCGGACGAATTTTGCAGCGAACTCACCGCTATTCGTGGAATCGGAGACTGGACAGCGCAGTACGTTGCGATGCGCGTACTGAAAAACCCGGACGCATTTCCGACCGCAGACCTGGCATTGTTGAAGGCGTTCGACAACGACGCAGGGCACCGAATCAGCAGCGCAAATTTGCAGGGGCGTGCGGAAAAATGGCGGCCGTGGCGGGCCTACGCCGCGTTATTATTGTGGAGCTCTCTCTCGGGCTCCGGAGGTTAGATCATGTACTACTGTCACCTGGATACGAAAATTGGCGAGTTACTGCTTGCCGGAGACGATGCAGGCCTTTGCCTGATCGCGTTCCCTGAGGGATCGATGCGTCGCGATCCGGACTCCGACTGGATCTACAATGAGAAACCATTTCTCGAAGCTCGTCGGCAGTTGCTCGAGTACTTCGCGGGAGAGCGCAAGGAATTCGACCTGCCGTTGAGGTTGAATGGCACCGAGTTCCAGTTGAGTGTGCTCGAAGAGTTGCGGCGAATTCCATACGGAGAAACTAGCTCCTATGGCGATATCGCAGAACGCATTGGCAGGCCGAAAGCGATGCGAGCTGTCGGTGCTGCGAACGGCCGTAATCCGATACCGATTATTGTTCCTTGCCACCGGGTCATTGGCAGCAGTGGCGACTTAACCGGCTTCGGTGGCGGTCTGGCGGCAAAGGAAGCATTGCTGCTGCTGGAGGCTGAAAACAGCCAGTTCCCGAGCGTGATTCGATAAAGCGATTTCCACAGGGCCCGGGCCTTTATCGCGGGGTCTCAGGAATAGACCGGATGCCAGTCGAAGTCGGTACGGCTCGA
>CAZGVL010000093.1:1223-11177 GCA_964528965.1 uncultured Woeseiaceae bacterium | reverse complement strand
CGGAATCCGAGGTACGAGCGCGCGGCGCTGGCCGTCGACCTTGAGCTGAGCATATCCTGAAATTACTCATGTCCTGATCTGCTCGCCGCGCCAAAACGTCGAACAATCCAGAGACGTGAGGTCGGTATGCGCTCGGCAGCGATGGTGGCCAACAGCATCACGAGGGCAAGCGCAATCAGTACGGATTTGAATGACACGGGTCGCACGAGCTTTGCTGCAGAATTTTCGCTCCATTCTTCGAGCAGCCCGTCGTCCACAAAGTGGCGTGCTACCGGGCCTCCCGCGGGGACGCGAGCGCTCTCCATTTCGCTGACAAAGTAATGGCGATGGACGCCATCTTCGTCCTCCCAGGCCAGCGCGTATTGGCCTGCCTGATCCACCGGGACCGACGCCCGGTAACGGCCCGGCGCCGACGGAGTCAGCAAGACCTCGGCGGGTGGGCCAGCAGGTGGCACGAGACGTGCTGGTAGCGAATCCAGCATGTCCTGTGCATCGCCTGTGTCCAACATGATCGATAGCCGATTTGATGCTTCGTGTTCGATGTCAGGTCTCGCCAATCCAGAGTCGGTCACCGCGATATAGTTCACCAGGCCCGCGGCTAGTTCGGGCCAGTGAGGCCATTTAAGCCAGTCGGTCGCCCACTGATTGAGTCCGCCGGTCAGGGCGACTACTCTGCCGGCACCGGCTGCCCAGGCCGCGAACAGTGGTTCCCCCTGGTCACCAGCAAGCATGACCTTCGCCTCTGGTCTGGCGCGCGTGACGAGGTATGAGTCCAGTGGCGGCCAGTCCGGAGGAAGGCCGGAAATGGGTGGAGCGGAGTGCACCACAGGTATCGTTCGATCCGTCACAACGGCCGCCCTCAGGTTCTCTACCTCGTTTCGCATCAGGACCGGTAGCCGCAGCACATCGTTGATCATCAATATCCTTGTACGGTCACTCAGTTCGACACGCGACAGGGGTGTATCTGTCTGTCCATCGGACACGATCATCGCAGTGATATCGAGATTCTCATCGCGCAGCCTGACCTGAAGCTCCTGCATATCTCTGGGTGACAATATGCCGTCAGTCACCAACAGCAACAATTTCTGCTCGGCGGGTTCTTGCGCCAGTGCCGACCTGGCAAGATCCAGTGCAGGTATGATGCTGGTGCCACCACTGGCCTGCTCGGGCCACGCGGTGCGAATGGCTGCAACGTGATCGTCTCGCGTTGTCGGGGCCAGCAATTGACGGGCCTCGACATCGAATGCGATCAGTCCTACCCGGTCTGTTGGCCGCAATGCAGCTGCAGTGAAAAGCACGGCATCCCGCGCAGTGCGCAATCCCTCTATTCCTCCGGGCTGGCGCCCCATGCTGCCGGATATATCAACAAGGAACATGACGCTCGCCGGCGATTCGTCCTCGGGCGGTTCCGAGATGACCGGCAGTACCTGCTCGAGGACGGATTCACGGTAGGCGCCAAGACCGAAAGAACTCGGTCCACCGAGCACCAGCAGGCCGACGGCATCTCGGCGCACGGCATCCGTAATCTCGACCCAGGCCGCTGCCGACATGTCCGTCGTCGCAACGTCATCCAGGATCACGGCGCTGTAGTGAGAAACGGGGGTATCAAGTCCCGCGAATTCCACTGGCGAAACTTGCGTGGTCGACCAGCCACCCGCCGCAAGGCTCGCAGCGATGGGCGAGTAGCCGTTAGTAATGACCAGCAATTTCGGCGCGGACGCGACGTTCACCGACGCCCCCGCGCGCAGACGATCCAGCGAAAGACCGGTGTCCGCATCGAGCAACTCCGCATCGAGTCGCATTGCGCCACTCGCCGGCGCAGACAAGGGAATCGTCGTTTGCCCGCTTCGGGCCAGGGAGCGGCGGCCAACTGGCTCATCATTGGCATAGAGCTGGACAATGAAGTTGCCTGTCTCGTCAACTTCGGCCTCAATGGATATCTGGATGCGCTGACCGGGCCGGGCGTGGGTTGGCGCGTCGATGCCGACGATGCGTGGCCGCATATCGCCCGACGTCGATGGTAGCCAGAAGACCGGAACGCCGGCCTGTCGTGTTCGATTGAGCAGCGCAGAGACGTCCGGCTTCCACTGCCCATCCGAGACTACCACTATGCTATTTCGATAGTGTGGGTCCAGCTGCCACAACGCCTCCTGCAATGCCTCCGAAGCCGACACAGCGGAGCCCGAGCCACCGAATTCGAATGTTTCAACGTCCAGTTTCGCGGCAAATGGTTCCAGGTCTGCCGCAAGCTCTGCTCTCGCACCGGCTACGGACGCAGGGGTCATTCTGTCGGACTGATCGACCAGAATGACCACACGGGCGCTGTCAGGCTCGCCACTGTGGTCAGGCAGCAGCAGGCTAGTGAGCACTATGAGCAACGCTATGCCGCGACCGGCAATCATTAGTCGATTCGTTCCAAACTCAGGCACGACTCGCCTCCCTGCGCGCTCGCCAAAGCAGAAGCATGTCGGCGAGGAGCACAAGCACTGCAAGCGCTAAAAACGCGTTGGATAATGTGTGTCGGATGACGCCGTGAGAGTATCCAGCGTAATCCCGGACGTGTAGATCCGACGGCGCGATGCGCGATGCGCTTGGTTCGATCATCGATATCGCAGTGCCATCGAGCAAAGGGCGATCCAACGCCAGGTCGATCAGGCCGGCGACCACCGCGGCATACTCCGGTTGACTCGAGAAGGTCGGCCGCGACATGTCGAGCACAGTTTCAATCACTGTCGTCGGACCCGTGCGTCGGATCAGCAACGGCTTCTCATCTGTGGCGAGCAGTGTCTCGTAATCCCCGTCAAGTGCAGCATCCCATGCCGCCACCGAGATCCACTGCAGTGGAAGATGAAGTTCCCGCAGCCGGCCTGCGCCAGGCTGCCAGTCGAGTGGTGCGGTGGCAGGCTTTGGATCCGAGGTATGCAATCGGAGAACTGCCTGAGCAAGCGTCGGCTCGTTCGAACAGCTTACTTGCAGTTTTGCGGTCTCGCCCGCTGCGACGGACAGCAATTGTGGATGTGACCTGATCGCCAACGACAGTTCCACCGGGCAAATTGTGTCCAGGAGCACGGGGACTCTTGCGACCGACGAAGGTGCCAGCGCCAGGGAGTCGTCCAGGGGCACGGCGTCACCGGGACTCAGCGACGCCATCAAACCGTCACCGGCAAGATTATGTGTTGTGGTCAGGTATTGAGTTTCTCCGGCGCGCAGCGTTAGCTGTCTTGTCTCGATGTTGCTGCTTCCGGACCTCAGGTGAAGCTCTCGTCGGGCTTCGCTGTTACCCTGGTTGGACACGCCCATGAGCACATGGGCGGAACCCGGTGTCTCGAGGCTGGGCCGGGCCGCGAGCCGCGTGACTGCGACATTTTCCGTCGCGTCACCGACAGTAATGACCCTGGCCAGCGGTGCATTTTTTGCCCACTGGACCAGGTGCTCATTTGCGCCGTCCGTTACCAACCAGTGGGCGACGTTTGGACTTAACAAAGCAGCCGGCAGCGGTCGGGGATTCCCCTGACTCGTGGCCAGCCATGTGCTCGCGTCGAAGGCTCGCGGGTCATCGCCCTGCATAGCCCTTGCAGGATCAGACAGTGAGCGCAAAGAGACGCGCCTGGCACCGGAGTCCTGCAGCGCCTGATCGAGTACGAGGAGAGCATTCGCGAGGCGCGAAACACCCTGCTCAGTGGCGGACATGCTGAGAGAATCGTCGATCCAGACGGAAACAAGACCACCGTCGCGCTGCCACCAGGGTTCTGCGAGTGCCATTACCAGAAGGCCCGCCAACAGGGCACGCCGACGCCAGGCTGCATCCGGTGTATGCCGTGTCTCGCCGCCGGTACCGATGGATGCCGCTGTATCCCAGAGAAAGATCGCGCTCACCGGCCGGTCGCTCAGCGGTGCCTGCCAGCGGTGCAACCAGCGAATCAGTGGAATCACGGCCAACGCGATGAGCCACCATGGCACGCCGAGGCCCGCCACCGTCACGCTCCCAGGTGTGCCGCTAGCACCCTTTCCCAGTCGTCGCCGGCTACGCAGGTGCTGAAGGGCATGCCGAGTGCAGCGAAAACATGGCGCAGCCGCTGCTGATGTTCCTGCAGCGCATCATTTGCTGCAGTGCGCGTTACCGCCGACAACGCAAGTCGTCGTTCGGCACCGCTTTCGATGTCATAAAGTCGCGCGGGCCCGCTGGCATTGAGGGTGACTTCGTCCTTGCCCAGCACCTGTATCGCTCGCGCAGAAGACACGCTGGCACGCAAGCCGCGGAGGTCATCGACCATTGCATCGTCACGCAGAAAGTCGCTCAATAAGATCAGGTTGCCGGAACGCGATACGGGGTCGATGCAGAGTCCCGGCAGCGACGCGCCACCGCGTTGCGGGGGCGCGTAATCTGTCAGGTGCCGCAGGATGGTGGCGAACTGGTGTTGGCCACGGCCCGTCGGGCAGTAGGTGTGAATCCTCTCGGCGAATATGGCGAGCGCGACCCGGTGCCCGCCATAGATAAGCGCATATGCAAGCGCGTTCGCCAACTCAAAGACGAGTCGCCACTTACCGCCCAGCCCCATGGAGGCACTGCCGTCGATGCAGAGAAACCAGTCGGAAGCAGATTCGTCGCGATAGCGCCTAACCATCGGCTGACGCCGGCGCGACGTCTGGCGCCAGTCAATATGTCGTAGATCGTCGCCTGGCGTGTAACTGCGAACGTCGAGAAATTCGAGCCCGGGACCGGCACGATTCTGCGCCGCCCGCGGTCCAACACCTTGCGCCGCTGTGCCGCGCAGAAGCCTGGTTGCCAGGCGTGCGAATCGTCGCAGGCGAATTTCATCGACTGTCATGTTTGCGCTCAAGACTATTTCCCGTGAACGCTTCGCCAATCGCGCAGAAGTTCGTGCAGGACAGCCGCAACCGTGACTCCCTCCAATTCGCTGTGAGTCGCCAGTATTACGCGATGTGACAGCACCGGCAGCGCGACAGCCTGCACGTCTTCGAAGTCTGCCTGCGCACGACCGGCAAACAACGCTCGCACGCGAGCGGCTCGGATCAGCGCCTGCAATGCGCGGGGACTCGCGCCATAGCGTATGTGATCTCGCGCCACTTGCGCGGCTGATTCGGACTCCGGCTGAGTAGCAAGCACCATATCAATTGCCGCCTGTTTCACCGGTTTGGCTACCAGGACCTGACGTGCCGCGTCCCGAATCTCCATTGTGCGGTCCCTCGTGATCAGGGCCGTGAGATCGTCCGCCGGTTCGGAGTCCAGCGAGGTTTCCAGTAACCGCTCCAGACTCCCCGCCGATGGGTACGAAACATTGATCTTGAACAAAAATCGGTCAAGCTGGGCTTCAGGCAGCGGAAACGTGCCTTCCAGTTCGATAGGGTTTTGGGTCGCAATCACCCGGAACGGTTGGGGCAACGGATAACGCACGCCCGCATAGGTTACCTGCTGCTCCTGCATGGCCTCGAGCAAAGCTGCCTGGGTACGGGGAGTTGCACGATTGATTTCATCGACGAGCAATAAGTTGGCGAATACCGGGCCAGGCCGGAATTCGACTTTGCTACTCTCTCCGACGAGAATCTCGCTGCCCGTGATGTCCGCGGGCAGCAGATCCGGCGTGCATTGCACACGACCTAGTTTCAGATCCAGAACAGCGGATACTGCTTTCGCAATATGGGTCTTGCCGAGCCCGGGCAGCCCCTCCAGCAGCACGTGCCCACTGGCGAAAATTGCGATCAGGATGTCGGCGATGAGTTGTTCCTGGCCAACGATTACCTGGTTCAAGGTCTCCTGCAACGCTTTGATGTCACGCCCGATACTGTCGAGAGACTCGGAGAAATCACTCATGGCGAAAACCCGTTGCGTCGAGATATCTTCTGGCATAGGCAACCTCCGCGGTCGTCAACGTAGTCCACGCCGATGATGCGGGTGGCGCTGCCGCCGGCACGACGTTCGAATAGGTGAGACGCGAATCTTTAGACCGGGCGCCAAACTCGTCGCCAACATCGTTTCTGCTGGCACTGGCGGTGCCGTGACGAGCTATTGCCATATCGATTTTCTCCGAGAAAATAAGGGATAAATCATCACGCCGCGACTCGATCTGCCCCGGGCGGCTGCGCGCATCCCCCGCGCTGCGTCCGTCATCATTCGCGACACTTGCAAAGCCGGCCAGCCTGGCGTCAGGTTCACCTGCTTCCAATGCTTCCGCCATGGGTTCGGGCGCGGCGTCTCCCTGAACCGGCGAGATATTGTCGCGTGTCACTTCCTGCTGCTGCGATGGCCCGCGTTTTTCTATCGCATTTCGTACGATTGCCTCCCGGAGTTCGGCCAGGTCCGACTCGTTTTGGAAGAAATCGGCCTCCGAGGCCGGAGAACCAGCGAGGTCGAATTGCTCGTCGGGTGCTGCCAATTGGCTCTCTTGTTTCGGTGGCAACTCGAACATCAGCGCAGCAAAGAAGACCGGTATGACCGCGAGCAAATAGCCGACGCTATCCGGCATCTGCCAGAGCGTGTTCAGGCGTGGCCGCCAGTCAGCGGTTGCGGACCTCGCCCGATTCATCACGATTGTCTCGACGGGTTCGGGATCGGTTACTCGTCCCAGTTCATGCGCCGTCGTGACCAAAGAGTAACCGCCGAAATGGCGATCAGACCGGAGCGCGCATTCTTCCAACGAGGCTCGAGTGAAGAGCACCGGCAAGAGTGCAATCAAACCCGCCGTCAGGGCTGCAACGAGCGCGCTACTGAAAGTCGGCTTACCCAACGTAACGTGCACCAATGCCAGCAAGAGGAACGTGCCGCTAATTGCCCAGGCGGCGAACTGCAACTGACGCAGCAAAGTGTCGAGCCAGAGTCTGCGCCTGACTGCGCCCAGGAACGTCGTGACAGAATGACTGCTCACGCGATCACCCAGGCGTGTAGCTGACCGCGACCGATCCAGATCGCAGCCGCGGCGGCGATACCGACCGTTGATCGAAGTAATATGCGGTATTCGTGATCGATGTTCAGGCGCGCGACTTTCGTGCCGACCACTGCCAATATTGTCGCCAGCGTGAATGCAATCAGCTGGGTCTGCATGAGAGTTGTGATCGAAAGTTCACTCGTTAACCACAGCAGAGCAATCAATGGCCAAAGAGGCACCACGAAATTGAGACTCGCGACGGTGGCCGCCGAAAACCCCTGGGATTCACCGTGACTTGCGAACAGGCTGATGAGAAACCACTGACCGAGCACCAGTGCGTACGCTGCTTGTGCGCTGACTACAGGCGCCCCGGAAAATCCGCTGCGTGCCTGCAACGACATGTTGGCTAGCCACCACGTTCCCGTGGCCAAGAATAGAGCCGCAGCAAGCCAACCGGCTGTCGGGCTCAGGCGTGACAAGGCAAAGCCCTTGCGTCTGTTTCTGTCGTCATGAGCCAGGCCTGCTGATCGCTTCCGTTTGGCGGGACCTCGAGCGGATGCAATAGCGCCAAGTCGCGGTACGCGGTGCGACGCGCCAGCAACTGCAAGTGCGCCAACGTCTCGATCGTGATGTTTGATTCGTTCATTGTCAGGCGCTCGCCCGGTGCCAGGGCCGGCACCGCATAATTGCTGCCTTGCCAATGAAGGTACGCGGGTGGTGTGTGCCCGTCACTCCGATTGCACACGATCACTTCAGCGCCGTCCGCGCTTGCGCGCAACCTCGGTTCCACGGGGAAGCTACCCAAAGAGAAGACTTGCATCTGCTGCAATAGAGAGGCTGACCAATCAAGATAACGCTCGCTGGCAAGCTCGCTCCAATTGAGCACTAGTGAGTCGCCAGTAATGTGCACCGGCGAGCGCGCCAGGCTTTGAAGTTGCAGTACTTGCGAACCGCGGCCAGTAGCAGATGCCCGTTCAAGACTGGCATAGCGCGCAACACTGTCGGTTGTCGTGGTCTCCGCCCAGGCAACAAACGCGTGGCGATTGCCGCCAGTCCAGAAGAAACCTGCAAGTATCGTCATAAGCAAACCGAATGACAGCGCGACACCGCGCGGCCGATTTGCGGCTGTCAGCACGATGAATATCAGCAGGAATCCTCCCAGGTAGAATGCAATCAATCCGACATCCTCACCGCGGTTGTCCAGCAGTCCGCCGAGTGCCTGCTCGTCGGGTAGTCGATCTGCCCCACGGGTCAAGAGCATTGCCAGCGCCGCGGCGCTATCGCCGTCGACATTTGATGTCGCGAAGTAGCGTCCTCCACAAGCGGCGCGCTGGCTAACCAGTTGCTCGATCTGGACCCGGGGGTCGATCAGCAGGACGCGACCACATAAACCAACGAATTCAAGAAAGGTGCGGAGTTGCGCTTCGTCGAGTTGAGCAAGAGCATCTCCATCGAGCGCTACGGCGGCCACGTGCGTATACGCGCTTAGCAACCCCGGAAGTTCGTTTGCGGCAACGATTGTTGTGCCTGCGACATCGCCCAGTGCTTCAATGGCCAAAGAGCCTGCCAGAACGATGGCCGCCGGACCGTGCACCAAACGACCGGCATCAAGATCTTGCCAGGGCGCGCCGTCGACACTGTAGCGAAGCGCCACGTCACCACCGTTGCCTGAAACAGCGGGCATCCGGATCGTGGCAGGTTCGTCGTTGTGCAGTTCCAGGTTTGCAGCGACGACGATGGCGGGCCCTCCAGATTCGAGTGCCAGGTTCGCGTCCAGACCCGTGGTCGCACGCACCGAAAGTTCCGTGAGTGCAGGCCTGGAAACAGCCCCGGCCCAGGCTAATTCAGTCTGGATCAGTTGCTCGCCTTGAAGTGACAGCAGGGCGAGCAGGGCAACAACTGAAAATGGACTGGCCACGTTGATCCCATGCTCAGTTCAGTGCGGCGTTCAACGCGATTACGCTCCAGGCCGTCACGAGGATCGGATTGCCTTCCCACCAACGCGGCGATTCCGGATTGACCCACGATCCGTCGTCCTGTTGCAAACTCACGAGTTTGAGTGCGATTTCATCACGCCAGTTATGTTCGACACCATCGGCATCGACAACGGTTGTTGCGCCATAGGCTGCCATGCTTTTAGAAAACACGTTGTAGTAGTAGTAAAGACCTTGTATGCCGTCAGTCGCTCCCGGATTTGTTTCGAGCGTATAGTTTTCGCGAATCCAGTCGTACGCGGCCTGCACTCGGGGATCTTCAGGATCGACGCCGGCGAACAACAAACTCAGCAATCCGGCTGCCGTCATTCCGCCGTACGAATCCGTGTCTTTGTGCGGACTGAAACCGGGCATGTACGTAAAACCGCCGTCGTTGGCTGCCCATTCCTGATCGTTACTTTCGCTGCGATTCTGCGAACGACTGACGAACAGCAGTGCTTTCTCCCACACCGGGTCGTCGGGATCAGCTGAGCTCGCACGCAATCCTTCAAGCGCCATATAGGCATTGGAAAGGTCAGGTCGCTCATCACCGCCGTAGCCAATACCACCGTAATAAGCGTGCTCACTCTCGTAACCATCGCCCTCGTCGATCTGCAAATGCATTAGGAACTTCTGCCCGCCACTTATAACGTCTGCATATTTGTCATTGCCAATGGCAGCCAGTGCCGTGAGACTTACAGCGGTATTGTAATTGCGGTTCTGGTTAGTCTCGCTGATCGAGCCGTCGTCGTTTACGTGAGCCAGCAGAAAGGCAATTGGTCGGGTGATGAACGCGCCGTCCTTCTCTGCATAACCGCGATGACTCTGCAGAAATGCACGCAAGCCCAGTGCGGTAATACCGACGGAATCCGACCAGGAACCGTCATCAGCCTGAATGCTACGCAGGTAGTGCAGCCCGGCATCGACGGCTCGACTCGCCTTCTCTCGTGCTTCAGGATCCATCTCCGCCGCTGGAACATTGACCGAAAACAACATCAGTGACGCGATGAGCAGGAACAGATTTCTTCTTGTCATTAGTGAGCCTCTTTCGCAATTAGATTGAACGGATTTGTTAGTAGTCGCATGACCGGCCGCAT
>CAZGVL010000093.1:0-1123 GCA_964528965.1 uncultured Woeseiaceae bacterium | reverse complement strand
CGCATGACCGGCCGCATAAACGCAGCGAGAAATGCGGCGACAGGCAGTATGGACAACAGCAGACAGACGGTCGGCCAGCCCGGATAGGAATAGCGCATGGAGCCCAGCGCGCTGTTTGCATAAAACCAGCTCGTGCGCAGGTAATCGAGATCCAGCGCAACGGCAAATGCCGTCAAAGGACTCGCAGCGACTACTGCGTTAGTGAAACCGGTGGGATTGTGGGCGAGCTCAACGGCCGGCGCCGCCCATATCGGAACAAAGATGAACAATGCGACAAGCGTCACCACAATCGGCACGGGCATCCGTCGCATCGCGATTGTAGTCGTCGCAGCGAGCAGCAGCAACGTAATGGCCACCCTCGGCACCAAGACGAACAACGGCCGTGTGACCGGGTCGGCTATCAGAAATGCCGCGAACAGCATTGTCACGATCAGACACCAACGTAGCTGGCCGACTAAACTGGTTTGGAGGGGGGGCCGCAATAACAGCAGCGCAATCAAAGCAACGCAGGCATAACTGACGGCGAGCAGCGCCGATTGTGCAGGCTCCGGTGCGACGGGCAACAACAATCGCGCGATCAACATCGTCGCGACGACAAGGCCAGGTCGTAAAATGGCCAGCTTCCTGTTGTTGGGCGTTGTCATGGATAAACGGTCCCTGTAAACAGGAAGCGCGCCCAATTGAGCGCGCTTCCTGGCACCCGTAATAGGGTGTACTTCCTGGATTCTGCCGCGGCGAGATCGGTTGTGGTCGCATCTCGCCCTGTGTTGACCCCGGGGCTATTGGTGGGGTGCCCCGGCGCCTTAGGAGGGAATAATCGACAGGCTCCGCTATAGTCAATGCAGAATATGTGCCAAGTAGGGCGGGATTTTTAAGTGTCTGAATATAATGGCATTTTTTTAATGACGGTCTGAGCAGGTATGTCAGAACGTCCGAGTTTGCGTGTACGCTAGACACTCGATGTTCATTTATTGGGCAACCACCGGCTGTCAGTCGCACTCAGCCTCGGCAATTTTCTTGCGCAACGTCGACCGATTGATGCCCAGGAGCTTTGCAGCGGCGACCTGATTGCCATCCGTCGCGTTCAGCGCGGCTTTGATGATCTCGTATCCGGCATTCTCAA
>CAZGVL010000092.1:0-11290 GCA_964528965.1 uncultured Woeseiaceae bacterium | reverse complement strand
TGAGAGATCGCGGAGTCTCAAAATTTTATCGCGGGCATGGCCCGCTCCTACACTTGATTAATTAGGCGACTGTCGCTTCCTCAATCAGTTTGTGCAATTCGCCTGAGTTGTACATCTCTACGATAATATCGCAGCCGCCGATCAACTCACCTTTGACATACAACTGTGGAAAGGTCGGCCAATTCGAGTATTCCTTCAGCCCACTTCTGATTTCTTCGTCTTCAAATATATTGACGTAGGAAAACGGCTTGCCTATCGCGTTCAACGCCGCAACAGTCTGCCCGGAGAAGCCACATTGTGGAAAATCCGGCGATCCCTTCATATAGAGCAAAACGTCGTGCGCGTTAAGTTGTTCTTCAATTCTCGAGTTAATGTCCACTGTTCAACTGCCTCGTATTTGTTCTGAACGTCCGGAACTTGTGCCGGACACTAATTTTTCAAGAGATTACTCTGTAGTCTCAACCTGAATTTGATTGTCGATTGACTTGACCCCCGTCGTCCGGATGGTCAGTCGTTCGGCCTGATCATAGGCCATGTAGCTATCCACCGTACCACTGAGAACAACCTTGCCACCATTGCTTCGCACACCGAGATTGAACGAAGCAACCGCTGCATCTGCGGCGAGATTGTTCTTCACGGCGGCGGTAATCGATGCATCCGACATACTGGACGAAGTGCTGGACGATCCGCTGGACGTCGCAGCACCGCTGCTACCACCCACCATCATTGCAGAACATCCGGCCAAGCCCGAAAGCAACAACGATACTATAAGAATTCGCATTTCCAAGCTCCGGTTATCGTCGCGATTGTACCCTTAAACCGCGGCGTCGCGCGCCACCAGAAGATCGATGACTGCCCATTGTTCATCGACACTCATTAACGACCAACGCTTGATTTGATCCAGCGTACGCAGACAACCAAGGCAGCGCTGTTGTGCATCAAGCGTGCACAACAACACGCATGGCGACAACGGAAACTGGCTGCGATCCCCGTCGCGCTGAACGTCGGCCCGAACTCTGGCGTACTCATCATCCATAATTATCTTGTTTTTCAAAGCCTTAGCTTCCAGCGCGTTCCCGAAAGCGAAACAATTCTCATTTGGCGCGGCGAATCTCTATAATACGCCGAGCGCCACGGCGCAAAAACCTTAAAAATCAGAATATCGCTATTGCGCAATACCTAGGGGAGAAGCGAAGCATGAATCCATTGAAGAGTGTGTCCGGAACTATAATTAGTGGTGTTGTCCTTGCAATTATCATTGCAGTGATCACCAAAGGCAGCAGTATCACGGCTATCCCTGAGTTATCCATCATACTGTGGCTACACGTATTGTCGGGTATTACCTGGATAGGACTCCTTTACTATTTCAACTTCGTTCAAGTCCCTGCACTGGGCGATGCCGCTAGCGATGACGGCGGACCGGGCGGCGCGGGCATCACCAAGTATGTCGCACCGAGAGCTCTTTGGTGGTTCCGCTGGGGCGCACTTGCGACCTGGCTGACGGGTGCCGCTTACCTGTTTCGTACCGGTCTTCTGGACGATGCCTTTGCACTTGGCATGCTCGGCGGCGGCAGCAATCCCTATGCATTGACCATCGGTATTGGCGCATGGCTGGGTACGATCATGCTATTCAATGTCTGGGTCCTGATTTGGCCAAACCAGAAAAAAGTATTGGGCATGGTTGAAGCTTCTGCAGATCAAATTGCAAAAGCCAAGAGCATCGCGTTTATGGCGTCCCGCTCAAATACGCTTATGTCGATTCCGATGGTTATGAGCATGGTTGGCTCGCACCACGGTTTCTTCATGTAAGACGCAGAAAGTTTCGCCCATAAAAAAGCCCGGCCTTGTGCCGGGCTTTTTTTTGCTTTGTTGAGTAGTGCGCGTCAGGCAACTGCGCGAGTTACACGCTTCGGTTCCGATACGCCGTAACCCTGTGCATAGTCCACGCCCATACCGCGCAACATCGTGATGATCTCTTCGTTCTCGGCAAACTCAGCAATCGTCTTTTTGCCGGTCAAATGACCGATCTCGTTGATCGAACGCACCATCTCCCGATCAATAGGATCGTGCAGTATCTCTTTAACAAAGCTGCCATCGATCTTGAGAAAGTCGACCGGAAAGTGTTTGAGATAACCGAATGATGATAAGCCTGTGCCAAAGTCATCCAGTGCAAATTTGCAGCCAAGCTCTTTCAGAGCATTTATGAATCGATTCGCCTGCGAATAGCTGGCGATTGCGGCTGTTTCCGTTATTTCGAAACAGATCTTCGTCGCATCAATGCCGCTCATCTGGAATTGGTCAATGACGAATGGAAGAAACTTTTCATCGCCAAGGCTTTGCCCGGAAAGATTGATCGAGCAAAGCTCCAGTCGCTCGCGTTCATCCGCCTCAGAAACCAGCCAGCGGAAGGAGTTCCGAATTACCCAACGATCAATGCTCGGCGTAATGCTGTATCGCTCGGCAGCCTCAATGAATAATCCCGGTGAAATAATGCCACCCTGCTCGTCACGCATGCGCAAGAGAATTTCATAGTGCGCACCCTTCTCTTCCGTTTGCAGCGGTTGAATCGTTTGCCGAAACAATTCAAAGCGATCTTCTTCAAGCGCATTATTGATGCGCGCCGCCCACTGCATTTCCCGGCGCCGACGCATCAAATCAATGTCATTCTCCTGGAAGCTGTGAATACGATTACGACCAGCCTCCTTGGCCGCAGCGCAAGCGCTGTCGGCGGCACTCAGCAATGCGGCAACATCTTCGTTGTCAGCGGCTATCGGCACTACGCCAATGCTCACGCCGAGGCGGAAGCTGCGGTCATCCCACATGAATTTGTATTCGCTAATCGCAAGCCGCAGCGATTCCGCGGTTGTCATCGCTTCTTCGAGTGTGCAACTTTCCAGCAGCACGCCGAACTCATCGCCCCCGAGTCTGGCCAATGTGTCACGCCAGCGGATTTTCGATTTCAGCAGCGCGCCGAGCTGCCCGAGCAACGCGTCGCCCGCGCTGTGACCACATGAGTCATTGACGATCTTGAACTGATCAAGATCGAGATAGCACAATGCGTATGACGTCTCTCGCGCCTTGGCGCTCTTTAACGCACGCTCAAGCCTGTTCTCGAATTCGCGGCGATTGACAAGCCCCGTCAAAATATCGTGGCTCGCGTGATAGCTGAGACGGCGATTAAGTTCGCGCGATTCACTAACGTCATGAAAGACAAGAACCCCACCGGTTACGGTGCCCTTGCCGTCGCGAATCGGTGATGCCGTGCTTTCAATATAGAGTTCGTTGCCATCGCGCCGTATTAGCAGGGTTGGGCGAACCGATTTGATCGAACGATTACGGCGAATAGCCACCGATAGCGGGTTTTCAAGAGGCTCACACGTTTCTTCGTGAAAGCCTCGAAATATTTCATCGATAACCCGACCACTGGCATCGTCGACTTTCCAGCCGGTCAAACCTTCGGCAACCGGATTGACGTACTCAACATTACTTTTGCCATCGGTCGTGATTACGCCGTCGCCGATCGACTGCAAGGTAATCTGCGCACTTTCTTTTTCGCGGAAAAGGGCATCCTCATAAAGCTTGCGCTCTGTGATGTCGACTTCGACCCCCAGCAGGCGGATCAAGCGGCCGTTCTCATCGAGTATGGCTCTTGCCCTGCTGCTCATCCAGCGCCATTCGCCATTTTGATGTTTCATGCGATGCACAGATTCGAAAAACGGTGACTTGTCTTCGAGATGCTCACGCATTTTGGACTGCACCCGCGCCATGTCACTAGGATGAACAAGACGATACCAATCAAGCAGGACATCCTCGCCATCATCTGCGTAACCGAGCATCGTTCGCCAACGTCGCGACAGGTTGATGCGTTTGGTCGCACCGTCGAAATCCCAAATACCATCATTCGCCGTCATTGCAACGAGTTCATTGCGCTGCTGCATTTCGTCCAGCAAGTCTTTCGCCTTGACTCGTTCGAAGCCGGACGCCAGCGACGCACCGATTAACTTCATCAGCAAATTCAAACTAGCGTCCCAGCTTTCAACCTCACGTTCATTCACCAGGGCCAGAAAACCTGCGAGCTCTTCACCAACCGAAAAGCCAATGATCAACATCGATCCGATATGCATGCCCGACAAACGTGCCAGTTCCTCGCTGGCAACTTTGGATCCCTTGAGCGTATCGGTCACTTCGATAACCTTCAGGTGACCCAGTCGCTTGCACAACCACGGCCAGTCATCGAGCTTCTCGCCAATCAATAATTCTGGGTTGCTCTGCGCGAATCCATTGCTGGAGGCAATAACGGTTTCAATTTCGTTACCGTCTTCGCTGATCAATGCCAAAAATGCCGTATCACAACCGGCTGCGTCTGGCATTTCCGCAATACTGGATTGAAGCTGCTCGTGGAATCGAGCTGGGTCAAGGTCCTGGAGTTCAACCGCGATCTTGGTCTGCAGCGCATCGGCGCCACCGCGGTTTCGCGTTCCGGCCCGCGGTCTGCGCCGCCGAACTGGAGTCGTCGTTTTCTTGTCAGACGGTGTCGTCACGCAACCGCCTCTTGCTGCATTCGAACCATAAGCTGATTGTATTTCGTCAGAGGATAGAGAGTAGCGTTTTTACAAAACGCAGCGACTGTTCGTATCAGATTCACTCGCCGTGCATTTTGACAGCTTACCCGAGGAATACAAGCTAAGTCACTGTATTTTTATGGGTTCTGGGATTTTTGGAGCGATAAGTTAAGAACGAAGTGCTGCTCTAATACACTTCGAGTCAACCGAATCTGTAATCCACCGTTACTACTCAAGACAGCCAAAACCATCAAACAGGTGAGAATCATGGATATTCAGACGCAAACTTTTACATCCTTCGCTGCAGTGCGTGAAATCGCTCGCAGAACAGCGCTATTGGCCATCGCATTACTAGTCGCGGCATGCGGTAGTGGTACAGGCACTTCAGCGACAGACGGGCCGATCGCGGCCTGTGACCCAGGCAACCCGGATACGTTCGATCAATGTGGCACGGTGCTGCTTGGTTTTACTGATGACGACGGAGACTTCCTGAACTACACCGTTGACGTTGTCTCTCTAAAACTGGAAACCGCCAACGGCCGTATTGTTGAAACGCTGCCCCGTGAAACGCGCATCAATTTCTCGGATTATGTGGATCTCACAGAATTAGTCGCCGCTGCGGCGATTCCGCCTGCAGTTTACGTTTCAGGCACCATTAGTCTGCGTTACACAGATGCCGAAGTTTTTGTTGAGGCAGCCGGAGAAGCGAAACAAGCCGTCGTAACCGACAATGACGGCGTCGCCTTAACGCAAACCGACCTCAAGATCGTTTTGTCCAATCGCGACCAGCTCGTTGTAACGAAGCGAAGAGCCTCTTTGCTGCAACTCGACTTTGATCTTGGCGCGTCTCATGAAGTGGACATCACGCCGACCCCGGCTACCGCCGTTTCAGCGCAATTCATATCGGCCGAAGTGCATCCCGTTGATGAAAAGAATATTCGCCTGCGCGGACCGCTGGTCGAGGTCGACGAAACAACCAGCAGCTATGTCATCGCTATCCGGCCCTTCCACGATCGACATGGTGATTTTGGCAAGATGACGGTACTCATAGATGACGACACCGAATTCGAAGTTGAAGGGGTCATGTATGCGGGTAGCGAAGGGCTGCGTGCGCTGAGCGCCGCCGGACCGGGAACACCCACTATCGCGCAAGGCATACTCAGTATTGCGGACAGAGAGTTCACCGCAAATACCGTCTATGCCGGCTCCAGTGTCCCGGGCATTGATCGCGACGCCGTTGTCGGAAACGTCATTGCGCGTGATGGAAACTTCCTGACCGTTCGGGGTGCAACACTGATCCCTCGCGACCGCCGCGCACACTTCCACGATGATGTGGTCGTTGAAATCGGTCCTGACACGAAAGTGTTCCGGGATGGGCATCGGGAAAGCGATCTGAGCAGCGAGGCAATTTCGATAGGACAACGTGTCACTATTCGAGGCAATCAGGCCGATGCGACGACAACCAGCGCCGATGCACCACAAGTTATATTCGACGCAACTCAGGGCGCGGTGCGAATGCACATCACCCATGTCTCGGGTGTCGTGAATACCGTGGTCCCAGGACAAACGGACATCACACTGCATGCCTTCGATCGCCGCCGCGCGGAAATCTTCGATTTCGCAGGGACGGGGTCATCTCCGGACCTTGACGCTGATCCGAATAACTACGAAATCAGCACCGGCAACCTCGCTATGTCTGACTTCGCCGCTGGCCGCCCAATTGTCGCGTACGGATTTCCAACGGCATTCGGCATGGCTCCACCGGATTTCTCGGGTCGGACGGTCGTTGACTATGTCGACGTGCGCAGCGCGCTAGGTGTCGGCTGGGGAGCTGAGGGAACGATCGCACCGTTTATCAGCGCGGGCGAGGATGGTTTGTTACTGAACAATCAGAACCCGGACATCGACAATCGGCACCACATCAAACAGGGACCGATTCTGATTGACCTGACCTCCCTGGATTCGAGCACGTTGATCGTTCCTCGCGAATCGGATCGCAAGTTGTTTTCCATCAAGTCGCAGGACAGCTTGCGCTTGTACTCGGACTTTAATGACTTTGTCACTGATCTGAGTATCAGCCTGGACGGCGCTACGACCGCACGTTCACTGCATGCCTACGGTAAATACGATGCGGACAGCAACATACTGACCGCTTACAAGATCGGCATTTACCTGCTGGAGCCCTGATCAAGGCTCAGTCGTGAATTAACGGTTCCCCCGCCAGTCCCGACAGATTGGCATTGCCCCGCTACTGCAAGGTAGTGGGGCTTTTTTTTATGCCCGGATTTTTTTGCCACGAACCGCGAACACAGTAAAACGATCGGACAATATAACCATGGGACATTAAAACCATCGGCAGGAGACAGAAAAGTCACTGCGCCGTGATCTCCCCGTGACATTTGCTCCGAATACTTGTCCGCGTTCCTAACTCACACTATCTGGAGATCAGTTGCATGAACGCAATATTCAAGGGGGCGCTTGTCGCCCTGTCCCTGCTTGGCATGTCAGCCGCCAATGCGGCGGACATTAACGTCAAGATTACAAATCTGACCAACGGTATCTGGTTCACGCCGTTTCTTGTCGCCGCTCACCCGGCCGACACCGCATTATTCGCAGCCGGACAACCCGCCTCAGCGGGCTTGCAGGCCATGGCCGAGGGTGGTGACATTTCAATGCTCGTTACTGATCTGACCGGACTCGGGGCAACCATCCAGGAAAATCCAGCCGGTGGGTTTCTGCAGCCGGCAATGAGCACCGACGTCGATCTGAATACCGATGGAACCAGCAACGTCTTGCTTTCGGCCGTTGCCATGCTGTTGCCAACAAACGATGCGTTTGCTGGACTAAATGCCATCACCATCCCCACTGACCCGGGCACTTACGTGTTTGACGTTCCTGCATACGATGCTGGAACTGAAGCGAATGATGAGCAATTGACCGGCGGCGGTGCCCCGGGAGCGGCAGGAATGCCTGGTGATCCGGGCGGGTTCGCGGGAACCGGCGGCACCGGTGCGGCGACCACGGACGCGAACACCAACGTACACATTCACCGCAACACGCTTGGCGACACCAGCGACGTTGACGGTGCAAGCGATCTCGATAGCCGTGTACACCGTTGGTTGAACCCGGTTATTCGTGTCGTCATCACCGTTCGCTAAGGAGAGCATCATGAAAGCTCATAATCGAAAGCGACTTTTCGGACTGGCAATACTGTCCGCTGCACTCTGGCTACAGGGTTGCAGCAGCGATAATAATGGTCCGACCCCGACACCACCTCCGACTCCGACCCCACCCGCCACAGCGAATTTTGAGGTAACGGTGAGCAATTTGACGAATAGCCAACCGCTGTCCCCAATCGCTGTAATTGGACATCAGGATGGCTACGCAGTTTTCTCTGTCGGAAATGCTGCAAGCACCGGACTCGAGGAAATGGCTGAAGGCGGTGACAACACAACGTTGCTGGCCGAGGCAAGCGCAGACGCGCTCGTTATTGTCACGGCGTCAGGTGCTGCACCGATCGGTCCTGCCGGTAGCGAGACGGTCACTATTGAAGTGCTCGAAAGCGACCTGGCGACCCTCAGCATTAGCATTGCCACGATGCTCGTCAATACCAATGATGCGTTCTCTGCACTCAATGCGATGTCGGTCCAGTCAATGGCCGTCAACGATACGGTATCCGTTACTGCTATCGCTTACGACGCAGGCACTGAGGCCGACACCGAGGCCGCAGGCGATATACCAGGCCCCGCTGGCGGTGGCGAAGGCTTCAATGCTGCTCGTAGTGACGATGCTGACCGAGTCTCCATGCACTCCGGAGTCATTAGCCAGGATGACGGCTTGTCGACATCCGATTTGAGCGAACAACATCGCTTCGATAACCCCGTCATACGCGTACAGATCACCCGTACCCTGTAGGCGTTCTCGCTGGCGGCTGTAGAAAATCAGCCGCCAGCAATTCTGCCGCTGTGATAATTCTGTGAAGTTTCCGGTCTACTATCCCTTCAGAGCCTGTAAACCGGCCCACACCGGCCGCGGGATCCACGCAGAATCGGGGACTAATACTATGACCAAGCGTCGCATTCTCATTGTCGAAGATGAACACGACATCGCAGAACTGGTTGCCTTACATCTCACTGACCTGTGTGATGAAACAGTGATTGCCAGCGATGGTTACGAAGGCATGCGCCACGCGAAATCTGACCACTGGGACCTCATCATTCTCGACTTACGCCTGCCCGGGCCGGACGGACTGGAGATATGCCGGACCGTGCGACGAGAACGCCCCTACCAGCCGATATTAATGCTCACATCAAAGTCGTCCGAACTCGATCGAGTGCTCGGCCTGGAAACAGGCGCCGATGATTATCTAACCAAGCCATTTAGTGTCCTGGAACTCGTTGCTCGGGTTCGAGCCATTTTCAGACGCATCGAGAACATGCAGCAAGCCGGGCAAAAGGACAACAAAATCGACAGCAGAGTGATCGCAGGAGGCCTCAGTATCGACTCCTCCCGGAGGGAGGCCATTCTCGACGGTCGCACGGTCGATTTGACCGCACGTGAGTTCGATCTGCTCGACTATTTTGCGCGACACCCTGGACGCGTATTTCGACGCGCGGACCTGCTCGACAAAATCTGGGGATATGGGCATGAAGGCTACGAGCACACGGTCAACTCCCACATCAATCGCTTGCGCGCCAAGATTGAAGCAAACCCGGCAGAGCCGGAAATGATCGTAACGGTCTGGGGCGTCGGCTACAAATTCGCAGCAGCGCAAACTGCAACTGCCGCTTAACTGTCGAATCAACATGAACACTTTATTTACCAAACTCTCAATCGCACTGCTCGTCATCGTCGGCTTAATGGGATCGGCCTTTTTTGTCGCCGATCGAGTTAATACGCACAACTACTATGAAGAACTGACGCAACGACTCAACGCGCCGATCGCGATGTACGTTACCGGACAACGCGACTTGATAGATGGCGGTATTGCGGACCTTGAAAGTCTCGGTGATCTGGCAAGCCATGCGATGGTCATCAATCCGACGGCCGAAATATATCTGCTCGACACCGATGGCAAGATACTGGGTCACGGCCTGCCGCCCGAAACGGTCCTTCAGGACCATATCGACCTCGTGCCGGTCAGAAAGCTTATCGAAGGCATCACCCCGATGCCCATACGTGGCGATGACCCTCGCAGCCGCTCACTACAAAAAGTATTTTCTGCGGCCGAAGTAAGATCAGGCGACACGCTTGAGGGATACCTCTATGTCGTGCTCGGTGGGCAAACCTATGAGGCGCTGGTAAACGACATCGGAGCATCCTACTCCGGGAAAATCAGCTTCTATGTTGCAATCGCCATAGTATTGTTGACGACTGCCGTTGGATTGCTGGTGTTTAGCATGCTCACGCAACGACTCAAACGCTTAAGTGCGGAAATGCGGGCCGTTGGCGAATCGGGTTTTGAAGTCGAACCCGAATTCGAGCATTCAGTATCGAACGGAGACGAGATCGATCAGCTCGCAAGAGCCTTCGTTACGATGTCGGCCCAGATCAAGAGCCAGATTGAACAGCTAACAGAGAACGACCGACTGCGAAGAGAACTCGTATCCAATATTTCGCACGACTTGCGCACACCCTTGTCCGCAATGCAGGGTTATCTGGAAACACTCATCATCAAGGGCCCCTCTCTTTCCGCGGAGGAGCGCAGCCGTTATCTCGATATCGCCCGTCGCCATTCGATTCGCCTTGGCGTACTAATCGGCGATCTGTTCGAACTATCAAAACTGGATTCGACCACGGCAATGCCCAATCTTGAGGCCTTCTCACTACCAGAACTGGTACAGGACGTTGCTCAGGAATTTCAGCTTGAGGCAGAAGGCAAAGGCATCAAGATGGAGATCGATCTGAACACGAACTCTGCTTTCACCGTCGGTGATATTGGTCTGATTCAACGCGTACTCGAGAATCTGGTCAGAAATGCTATCCGGTTTACGCCCGATGGCGGAACAGTCACGCTGTCAATTGCAGAACGACCACAGTCGATGACAGTGGCTGTCACCGATACGGGGGCAGGAATTTCGGATCGGGACATTCCACGAATATTCGATCGCTTTTATCGCGCTGTGCAGGGCGAGGAAGCGCAATCGGATTCGTCAGGCCTCGGCCTCGCTATCGTGAAACGTATTCTGGACCTGCATAACAGCCGAATTACGGTCGAAAGCAAAATTGATTTCGGTACGAAGTTCGAATTTGACTTGCCACTGTTTAAAGAAGCCGCCTGATCACGCTGACGTGGTTACCCCGCCGGCTGGAATTGCGATGGCTCCTGGTTCGTCATGTGCTCATAGGTTTGCCAGCGAAGTTCGACTAACTCCTGCGCACTTTGCATGAGTTTTTCAGCTTCTTCGGGATGCGTCTTGAGCAGAATCTTGTAGCGCATTTCGTTGTACGCATACTCGGATAGCGGAATGCTCGGGCGTGGCGAATCGAGCACGAACGGTTTCTTACCTGCTGCACGCAGCGTCGGGTTGTAACGCAACAGTGGCCAGTAGCCGCTCGCGGTCGCAAGTTTCTGCTGCTTCATGCCGTCGGCCAAATCAAAGCCGTGCGCAATACAATGACTATAGGCAAGAATCAATGATGGACCCTGATACTCCTCTGCTTCACGCATCGCCAGCAAAGTTTGCTGCGGGTTCGCACCCATCGCAACCTGGGCGACGTAGACATTG
>CAZGVL010000091.1:0-11351 GCA_964528965.1 uncultured Woeseiaceae bacterium | reverse complement strand
TGCTCAAGCGCGGCCATAGCGGTGCTATGCCCGCACTTAACCGCCTTGCTCCGACAGCTGTCAGGCCTGCTGAGCGTTACCTTATTAATCAAGCGGCCCACTAACCCGGGGCGTTGCCGGGCTTCCACTTGATACCGCAGCCAATGCTTGGTGTCTGCTGATCGCTGACCGGCAAGCCCAGCAACACATTGTCCAGCGCTGCACGCAAGTCTCGTCCTGTAACGGGTTCACCGTTCGCAGGCCGGCTGCTGTCCAGCTGGCCGCGGTAGATCAGTGTCTGATCAGCATTGAAAGCGAAAAAATCGGGTGTGCAGGCGGCACGATACGCTTGCGCTACCGACTGATCCTCATCGACAAGATAGGGAAACGTGTAGCCCCAGGTCGCCGCTTCTCTCTGCATGTGTTCCGGGCCGTCATCCGGATAGTTGCTGGCATCATTACTGTTGATTGCGTAGACCGCGACGTTCCTGGCACCATACTCCCGACCAATTATCGCTAACTCCTCGCGCATATGTTTAACGTAAGGGCAGTGGTTACAGATAAACATGATGAGATAGGCATCCGCACCGTCTCTTAGCGCATGCAGCTGGCCATCCGGATCCGGGAGCGAAAATGTTGGTGCCGACGTGCCAAGCGGCAACATCTGAGATTCAACGGCCATACGAGTTCCTAAGTGGTTGTTGGCAAAAATAAAAGCATAGCAGATATGCCGGCGACGTAAATTCAGAAGACGCCGAGTTCGTCGATTTCTGACCGAAGCCGTTGCTCAGTTGGTCGTCCGTTGCAGTACGAACACATGTTCTTTGCAGGGCTGCCCTTCAAAAGTTGCGTCAACGGTTTCAACATGGCGCATTCCAAGGCGTTCCAGTAACCGGATAGCGGCATGATTTCGAGCATCGACTACGCCTTTGATCTGATCGCAATGCGTGTTGCCGAAGATAAAGGAAATCGCTTCGCTGACCGCTTCAGACGCGAAGCCGCGACCTTGCGATTGGGGGTGCAGCGAGAAACCGATTTCGGCTTCACGAGCACTCGAAGCAAGGCGAATTCCGATGTCGCCAATCAACCTTCCAGAATCGTAATCTGCGATGCCTAACTGAAACCAGACCCCTGGCTGAAACGGTTCAGCTGTGCTCGCCATGTCCAGATACGCAGAAGCTTGCTCATCAGACTGCGGCTGCCACCCCTGATACAGGCCGACACTTGCATCAGTTCGGTAGGCCTGGAAGTCGGGCAGGTCGGCGGTTGTGAGTCGCCTGAGTGTTATTCGCTTGCCAGTAATGGGTAACAGTTTAGACAAGGGTTCTACTCCTCGATAATTACAGGGTTCCATGTCCGCGACGGACGGCAGTCAGTATGCGTAATGTCACAAGCAATTCAACCGGGCCAGGTCCTGCCTGCATTGCTCCGGGCTGATAAATCGGATGGTGTGAATGCCGAGCGTCGATGCAGCGGCAACGTTCTTTTCCAGATCATCGATAAAGACGGTCTCTGTCGCGACCAAACCGTGCGTGGCCAGCAAGTGCTCGTAGATCTCGATTTCCGGCTTGACCAGCTTGATACGAGACGAAATAGTCTTGCCGTCGAATATGTCCCAAAAGTCATGTGCCGCTTCAAGATGTTGCATGAGTTCAATGGGCATGTTCGAAAGAACGAATAGTCGATGATCGGTGAGTGCCAGTACCTTGATCAGGTCAATCGTTCCCTGAATCGGTGTAAGGGATCCTGGCACTGCGTCGAATAGCGCCCGGATATCGTCTTCGGCAAGTCCGGAGCGTTTGGTGCCCCTGACGATCGCCTGCTCTCGTTCGAGAGTACCCCTGTCGAGCTCCTGCCAGTCAGGGTGCTCAATAATGTCTGACATGATCAGATTCTGAGTTTCTTCGTCAGCAAAGACGCTGCTGATCAATTTCCGCGGCTGCCAGTTGAAGACCACACCGCCAAGGTCAAATACGATATTCATTCAATTCTCCACCACGCTGGTCGCCTGCAGTTCCTTATTATAGATTACCGGCATTTTTCCCTGCCACTGTGTCCATGTTCGATTGTCGACGATAAGGTCAGCCATGAAAACAGCCACGTTAATTCGGCTCGTTACACCGGCGTCAAAGATAGCGCTTCTGATTGGCGAATCGTGCACCGTGAAGTTCGTTGGTTCTGTTGCATCGGTCAAGGTGTCAGGACGTACCACCGCCCATTCGACGGTCCCGTCGTTCTGACCAATCTCAGTGCGCAGATAGTCCGCCGCATTTTCGTTGTCCGCATGTGGCGGCAGCAACAGACGAAGTAGTCCGATGACGCACTTCTGACCCAATGATATTTGCTCGTCCAGATCGCGATTGCTGTTTCCGGTGGTATTCATGAGCACGAACTTGACCGGCGCGGTTGGCCTGCTGGCGCTGACGCCACTGCACAGTCGTCGAACGGCGTCAGTAACCAGCCTGTACGGAGGTCCGAATAACGCCCTGAACCTCAGGTTATGACCAAGACAGGAGGCCACGGCGTCACAACCGCTGACATGTTTGGCCATCTGGTCATCGCTAAGGTCCAGAACGCTTGCGAGAGTGATGCTCAGATTACTGTGCCCTGTGATTTCGGCGGGGAGGTTTTCCGCTGATCGAACGATGATTTTCACGTGCTCCCCGCGCTCGAGCAGCTGCTGCACGAGCAGTCGTCCGGTCGCGCCGCTGGCTCCAACTACAAGCGTTGTCATTCCTGATCCTTTTCCGATTCGACAGAGATCGTCAACAGACCTTGAATCTCGCCGGGTCTGTTTGACGGAGTCCGTTTGGTAGCGATGGGATATCTGCTTTTTCTTACAAGCAGCTGATTGTCAGTCTAACATCTGCACGAAGGGTCGCGACTCGTTTCGCCGTCTTGTACTGTTTTCCTTGTCTTGCTCATCGATCTAGTCGCCGTAGTAGTTTTGCACTGTTTCCCATGCGACAGCCTGCAGGAATTTTGCGATTTCGTCAGAGATACCATCGGGCGCCCAAGCAACGGTCGGCGGCTTCCTGAACACTGCGGCGTAACATGTCAACGCCGCAAGATAAGTGCCGGCCACGCTGGGATGACTGTTGTCGGGCTGGTGAAGTGCGAGTTCGGGTCGCTTGTTTATTGCGCTGGCAAAAGCAAGACCCGCTGGAATGACCAGGGCGTTATTCTTGTTGCCGGCTATTGTGTACTGCTCGACGAGTTCCGCTGTCATGCCCGGTTTGTCTGCGTAAGCCCAGGTCATGAACAGTGCTGGTCGTGCATCGTTCTGCACAATCGTGTCGCTGTGTCTGGCAGCGTACTCATGAAAACGATCCCGCAGCCTGGGGTTAATCGGACACTGGCTGCAATCCATCATAATGACGACATCAAACAGCTTTTCAAAACTATTAAACTGGACTTCATTGCCGGCAATGAATGAGTATTCGGCCAATCCGTCCGGTCTAAAATACGACTCCATATCGTGCCAGTTAAGTCCGGCACCGCTAACGGTAGCGGATGTAGCGCGGTACGATTCGCGGTTGTCCGGGTCGGCGTATTGCGCAATAGACAAGAAAGCCTGGTGCATGCTGTTGTTGTAGTACATGTAGCTATTGCCGACGAACAAGAACGCTCGCGGTTCGTCCACACCTATATCGACAACATTGGGGCTGGTATCAGCCATGGCGATATCAGTCTGCGGGCCAGGAAACAGAGCGCAAGCCAGTACGAATGCCAGGTAGCATTGCCTGGTCTTCGCAATGTTCTTATTAGGCGCACTTGCCTGTTCAGTCATCGTCTTGTATCCAGGAATGGCATGCGATCTGTCGCTCTTTGTTACGGGTCAAGCTTACGATACGCAACCCGGTCTCCCGAGAACGTTCCAATCCAGAGTTCATCGCCGGCAGGCACAGCCATCGTGATGTTGCTGAAGCTCTTGTTGGCTGGGCCGGATGCTATGGCCTCGCTTTGCAGAGACCCGGGGTCGAAAGACAAGACCGTAAATGCACGCGGACAGGCCGCAAATTCCTCGAGACTGAAGTCATGTGAAAGCAAGACCTTGCCACAAACCGGGTCATCGAGATGTAGCCCTGCAGTAAGCAGCCGCCCGCCGTTTGTCATGTGTATGTTGTCTGGTACGAATTCAAGCTCAGAACTGACTCTCAACTGCTCTGCAGGATCCGTATTTGAGTACGCTTCAACAGTCTGGCGTCCCGATGAAGCGATGTAGAATTCCTCGCCATCCGCAGATACTTCAATGCCATTCGGATACGGCATCAATGTGCCCTCTACTATTGTAAAGCCGCTATCCCCGGGCGACCAGGCGTACACGGCGCCGGTATCCTCACCTGCCAACGCGGCACCGATAGGGATGCCTGCATGTAGAGGGATCGTCACCAACAACGACCCGTCTTCAAGGGACGTAACACTGTTAGCTGCCATTCCATCAGGGGTCATGACGCAACCAACCCACGTGAGAATCGGCTGTGCGCCACTGGAATCAATCTCAAATACTTCAATTGCCTCGCGGCCGCCGTGCCCTACAACATAGAGAGTCGAACGAGAGTCCGTCTTGGTGCGAATATTCAGCCCGTGAGTGACGAATGGGTCCGGACCTGGGGCCCCAGGGCAGTCGACATAGGTTTCCATGTCCTGTTGAACACGCGGTTCTGCCGGGTCGTACATCATTGACCAGGATTTCTCCTGCGAGTTGATCAGATATAGCGCCGAATTTGGTGCCAGGCTACTGGCGACCAACCACTTCGAGCCTGATATCTGCACAATATCTTCGGCGTTCTGCATGCCACAAACAAACTGATAGTCGCCGGCGGGCTCACAACCCTCATCAGCTGGAGCAACGCCAAACGGCGTAAGCAGAAGGGTAACGACCAGCAATACACCCATTTGAAATCTGATAATGGATACGAGCATTTTTTCTGTCCTTATCGTTAGCCCATGCAAGAGACCAGCGGTCTGGCCGCGGCTTGTCGCCCGATATTCTACCACGTGGGTAGCGAGCAGAATCTCAGGAGCGACCCCATGCTTCATGCCGGGCCCGCGTGAGCAATTGGTACAAAATCGCAGTCTGAGGTGTGCGATGATTCAGGCTTCCGGCATCCATGGTTACCAGCAGTTTGAATCAGGTTACGCATAACAAGGGCAGTGCAGTTATCAGCGCCGCTGCGGTTGTCATCTTAATTCTCGGCATGCAAATGGCGCAGGATCTGTTGGTACCGTTTCTGGTCGCGGCATTTCTGGCATTGATATCTGTTCGGCCTATGCTGTGGATGCAACGCAAGCGTGTGCCAGCGATACTCGGCGCGCTGATCATTGTTACCGTGATCATGCTGATTCTGGCCGTTGTCGGCACAATCGTTGGCACGTCGATTGCCGAATTTACCGCCGCTCTGCCTGCTTATCAGGCGGGCCTTGATATCATAGTTGACGGTGTCGTCGATTTCATAATCAAGAACTTCAATTTTGATGAGTCCATCGAAAACCTGGGCGACATGATCGACCCGGGATGGGCGATGGGTCTTGCTGCAAGCATTCTCAATGGTTTGAAGGGTGTCCTGACCAATATTTTTCTGATCTTCTTTACGATCATTTTCATGTTGCTCGAAGCATCCAGTGCGTCAACAAAGATTCGAGTGGCATTCGGCCGTAGCGCCGACTCATTGGAAGGCCCGCGAAAATTCCTCGCTGATCTTGGACGCTATCTGGGTATTAAGACCGTGGTCAGCTTCGCGACTGGCCTCCTGGCAGGGTTGCTGACGTGGTCTGTTGGAGTGGATTTTCCGTTGTTGTGGGCGATGCTGGCGTTCTTGCTCAACTACGTTCCGACAATCGGATCAATAATCGCAGCGGTTCCGGCGGTTTTGCTTGCCCTCGTACAGTTAGGTCCTGGCGCGGCAAGCGCGACGGCGATTGGGTTTGCTTCGATCAACGTGGTCTTCGGCAATTTTCTGGAACCACGACTGATGGGTTATGGCGTCGGAATCTCGCCGCTCGTCGTCTTCATCGGCCTGTTCTTTTGGGGTTGGGTCTTCGGGCCGGTCGGAATGTTGCTATCGGTGCCATTGTCGATGACGCTGAAACTTGCGCTCGAAAGCGATGAGCGAACGCGATGGGTTGCCATCTTGCTCGGTTCTGAACGCGACGCACAGCACGCCTTGGAAGAACAACCCTTAGCCCTGCCAGAACAGCCCTGATCAGAGGTTGGCTTCCGCCACTTCATCGTCAAGGGGTTCGGTATCTTCTATTTGCTCCAGCAAATTGATCGCTACTCCGACGAAGTCTGTGTCGGTGATTATGCCGTGCAGTTTGCCGTCGTCAGTGACTGGAAGACAGCCAATCCGGTGTTTCTCGAGAAATAGCGCAGCCTGCCTGAGGCTGGCATTTCGATCGACGGTCGCCAGGTCGGTCACCATGACATCCGCAATTGAAATATCCACTGCGTGAATCCGGTTTTCGGCATCGCGCAAGATAGAGTCTGTAGCGGCCAGAAGGTTCGTCAGTGTGACCAGGCCGACCAGTTCGCCTTCATCGTCTAGCACTGGCAGATGGTGGATACGATTTTCCTGCATCAACGAACGAGCCTCGGCGAGGCTGGTCTCAGGCTTAATCGTAATCAGGTTGGTACTCATGATTGCATCGATGCTGAACATGATCGTGTCCTCTTTGTGGCGACTGCATTCAGTTTATCCAATCAAAAGTCAGGCGCTATTGCGAGAAACACGTACAGCATGTTGCGAACAGAAGAAGACGCGAGTGGCCTTTATTTCGAACGCGCACTCCAGAGGCTTGCTGCGTCCAGCTAGATCGGCAGGCGCGTGTCCGATTTGAAGGTTTCCATGACGAATGTCGAGCTTACGTCAGCGAAATCGACTTCGCGGATAAGACGTTTGTAAACTTCGTCGTAGTGGCGCATGTCCTTGGCAACGACTCGCAGCAGGTAATCGATATTGCCGCTGGTGCGATGAAAATCGAGAATTTCAGGGATTGACGCGACGGCGCGCTCGAATTTTGAGAACCATTCGTCGCTATGCTGATTGGTGCGCACGAGCGCAAAAATGGTCAGGCCGAAACCCATAACGTCTGCGTCGAGCAGGGTCACGCGGCCGCGGATGACACCTTTTTCTTCCAGATCGCGTACCCGCCGCCAAACGGCGGTCTTGGATAACGCGCAGCGCTCAGCAACCTCGGCCATGGATAAGTCGGCGTTACCTTGTAGAACGCGCAGTATTTGCAGATCCTTTTTGTCCATTTGTTTCATAACTTGTGCAAAAACGGAATAAACGTTCATCAATTCTGGCAAATAGCGGGATAAAAAGCAACAAAATGCTCACCGATCTGACCCAAAATGACCCGCAAAGGAGAAGGTCAATGTCGCTTGCGAGTAAATTCAATGATCACCCGGCATCAGTCGGCGAAGACTACGGCCAGCATTTCGTGTCAGCAATGGGCTTCAGCCTGACGATGCTTCGTGCCGCATTCTTTTGCGCGGTGCACGCGGTTCTGCCGTTTTGCTGTGAGAAGAAGGGCAGCGTGGCGATCACGGAACTGCACGATCGTATGGTGACGAATCGCAGTCGACTGCTGGGAGCCGAGGAACTACGGGCTGGCCAGTGAAGAAATGGTGCCGGTGTAAACATTCTTAACATTCGGCGCAAAGCAAGGCGGACAGAATGTTAAGAATGTTTACACCGGCACCACGATACTCGGCGGCTAGCGTTCTACTTCTAGCGTCATAGCAGAAGGCCGCATCGACTGTGCTTCCTCAATGCGGAGCGCCCGAGTGAGCCGGCCGCCGAACACCATGACCAAAAGGCCCCCGGTTGCAGCGATTGCGGCGTGCATAATCCAGAATGATGTAGGGCTCATTTGTTCGTAGAATCGTCCAACCCAACCAATAAGATTGTTCGATATGAAGAGCGTGAGAAATGCGATTCCCATCATGGTTGCATTTGCTGAAGCGGGTGCGGCACGCGAAACTAAAGCGAGCAAAGTCGGCCAGTAATACAGGAATGCCACTCCCAACCCCGCGCAGTAAAGTGCGGGCCATAACGGATGGATTGGCTCGCCCCCGGACGAAACGATAGCGACGACGAGAATCAAGTTCGCGGTTGCGGCGATCCACGCACCCACTCCTATTTTTCCGAGATCGCTGGGCTCACCGCGGCGAGACGCCTGTAACTGCCAAATTCCGAAGAGCAGCGGAACCGCAAGAATGCTCACCAATGGGTCAATCGACTGATACCAGGCGATCGGGATGCTGAGGCTGCCTACGCTGAGATCGACATGTTGCTGCACCCATATCTGAAACACGTTGGCGAGTTGATAGTAGCTGACAGATTGAAAAACGGTAATCAGCATTACAACGAAAAGCACACGAATTATGCGCCAATCGGAAGACGAGAGCTTCACAGAAGCCCTTTCACGTCGCTTCACTCTTGCCGGGAGATGTCGATAGCCCGACAGGTATGTAACGAGTCCGGCAAGCATGAAAATTGCGGCGACCCCGAATCCGTAGTGCCAACCGTAGTACTGCGCAAGAAATCCGCATAACAGCGGTCCGCAGACAGCACCGAAATTAATCGCAATGCTGAATATTGCGAATCCACGAGTGCGGCGCGCCTCGTCATCCAAGGGATACAAAGCGCCGACCTGTGCGGAGATATTGCCCTTCAGGAATCCCGAACCGATGATGAGAAGCAACAGGGCCAAGAGGAAGGTCTGGTCGAAAGCCATCGCAATATGGCCGGCGCTCATTGACAGCGCACCGATGATTACGGCATTCCGCTGCCCGATCCAGCGATCTGCAATTATTCCACCCAGGACCGGCGTGAAATAGACGAATCCTGTGTAAAGTCCGAACAGTTGCGAGGCGAGTGCGAGCGGCGATAAGGGTCCGACAACAGACTCTATAGCACTACGAAACCCCGCGAAGCCCGCTATGTTTTCGACATGGCCTGGCAACAACACCTGGTTGACCATGTAAAGAACCAGCAGCGCTGTCATTCCATAATAAGAGAAACGTTCCCATGCTTCGGTGAATGCGAGGTAGAAGAGGCCCTTCGGGTGACCAAAAAAAGACTCGCTGCTGTCAGGGGAGAACGTAGCGTCACGTGCGCTCATAGGCTTTCTCTCAACAAGAGTAATGGTGCCGGTGTAAACATTCTTAATATTCTGTGCAAAGCAAGGCGGATAGAATGTTAAGAATGTTTACACCGGCACCAGAACGCTCTATTTCTTCCAGTAATTCGTGCATTACGTTACCGCTTGGTCAATAAGCAAGCTTAGCAGACTTACAAAACAAGACATAAGTGATGTGGCCCGGCGTGCGTTGATATGAAATACTCAGTCACTGAATAGGATGCATGACTACCTGCCCATGATTATGCGCACACTCTTTCTGGCCGCGGTTCTTGCGATGCCCGCCAACGTATATGCCGACGATCGAGACGCATCGCAAGTCGTTAAAGATGCCATTGACCACTGGCGTGGTCTGACGTCCGATACGGTTATGACGATGGTCATTCATCGCCCGGACTGGGAGCGGTCGATGACCATGCGGGCATGGACCAAAGGCGATGATCAGTCGTTGGTACGTGTTCTGGAGCCCAAGAAGGATCGCGGCAACGGGACGCTGACCGATGGCGACAACATGTGGTCGTACTCGCCCAAGGTGAATCGTGTCATCAAGATTCCGTCGTCGATGATGAACCAGAGCTGGATGGGTTCGGATTTTTCAAACAAGGACATCGCACGTGCTGACACTATTATCGATCAATACGACCATTTTTTTCTGAGTACCGAAGTCATTGACGGAATGACGGTCTATGAGATTGAAGCGATACCGCACGAAGATGCCGCTGTCGTATGGGGTAAGGAAGTCCTGCGAATTCGCGGTGACCAGATCATCATGCAGCACAGTTTCTTCGATCAGGATGGTGAGCTGGTCAAGACTTTGGTGTCACTGGAAGTCGGTGAGATGGGCGGCCGAACTGCCGCTCTGCAGCAACGAATGAGCAAGACTGAGTCGCCCGACGAGTGGACCGAGATTATTGTTGAATCTGCGGAATACGAGGTGGAGTTGAAGGACTCGCTATTCACTCAGTCAAACCTGCGCAACCCGAGAGACTAACTGCCGTGAACCTCGTACTTCGTCTGGCCTGGCGAAATATCTGGAGACACCCGCGGCGTACCTGGTTAACGACCGGGGCGATGATGTTTTCAAATTTGTTGCTCGTATTCATGATCTCGCTGCAGTTTGGTATGTATGGCCTGATGATCGATAACACGTTGCAAACCTTTACGGGCCACATGCAGGTTCAGGCGCCGGGCTACAAAGACGATCAGAAAATGCGCCAGACTGTGGCGGATATCATCCCACTCGCCAATTCCCTGCGCGAGAACACGGACGCGCTTGCGGTTGCTGCAAGAGCTACCGCATTTGCGTTGGCCTCAAGCGAAGAGCGTAGTTATGGCATTGCCGTGTTTGGCGTGGAGACGGAGTTCGAGCCTGCCGTGTCGACGATTCCGGGCCTGATTCGACAAGGCCGGTTTTTAGCAGATCCGAACGCCGCCGAGATTGTCATCGGCGCTGCGCTGGCGCGGAACCTTCGGGTTGAAGTCGGTGATGAGCTCACGATATTGGGGTCCGGTCTGGATGGCTCGTTTGCCGCCGCTGTCGTCACGATTGTTGGCGTGTTCGACAGTGGCATCACAGACTTCGATCGAAATATTGCAGAAGTACCGCTCGCGTATTTTCAGGATGCGTTCTATATGAATGGAAGTGGGCATCAGATCGTCGTCAATACGACAAATACGGATTTGGTAGCGCAAGTACAACAGCAGGTCGCCGCAGTATTGCCAGCTGGCGAGGATCTGGTCGTTCACGATTGGGACGCGCTGCAACCCGGCTTGCAACAGGCAATCAAAGCCGACATGAGCAGTGCGTTCTTCATGTACGGCATTCTTGTTGTGCTCGTTGCGTTTAGCGTACTCAACACTCAGCTGATGTCGGTGCTTGAGCGCACACGCGAGTTCGGCATCGTTATGGCGCTCGGATTGACGCCGGGCAGGCTGGGTCGCCTTGTGTTGCTTGAGACCGCAATCATGGGTCTGATGGGCCTCATACTAGGGGCACTGCTTGGCGCGCTTGTTACCTGGTGGTTCAGCGTCAACGGATTTTCTTACCCGGGTATGGAAGAAATGGGCGCGAAGTTCAACCTGCCATCCCGCTTTCATCCGCAGGTCACTGCGGCTTCAGTCTTGATCGGCCCTGTCGTCGTGTTCATCTTCACGCTTATCGCTGCCGTCTATCCGGCCCTGCGCCTGAACCGCTTGCACCCGGTCGAAGCGATGAGGGCCGT
>CAZGVL010000090.1:0-11429 GCA_964528965.1 uncultured Woeseiaceae bacterium | reverse complement strand
GCTGTCGCGTCGTTGACTTTCCCGCGGCGTTCCTCCAATAACATGCGAACTTCGTGCGCCTTCTCTTCAGTAATGGTGTACGTCGCGATCGCCCAGATAGCGATGCCTGAAGCAATGGCCGGTACGAGGACATCGAATATTCGCATCAGGTAGATCGTGCTCGCCGCCTGGTCACCGCCAAGCGCAACGTCAAAGCCGGTGAAGTTCAACAAGAATCCGCCGGCAGCCAAAGCCGCTGCCATACCCAACTTCACGACCCACCAGAATATTGAGCCATACATGCCTTCGCGACGCTCATGCGTTTCCAGTTCGTCCGCGTCCACAACGTCAGCGATCATTGCGGGCATCAATGTGAACAGACCGCCGAGACCGAAGGCCATCAATGGTGCCGGCAACAATATCAACCACGGAAGATCCGGGTTGTAGCAAACCCATTTGAGCAGATAGCCGATCATTGAAATGCCGGTAGTGACATAGAATGCGCGACGCTTGCCGAACTTCGGACACAACCAGGTTACGAGAAAAATGACCAGGAACGCCGAGACGGCTCCCAGTGCTCCCGCATGGCCGACGAATTCGGCGCCTGCCTTGGTATCACCGCCGAACACAAAATAAATAATGACGTAGGACTGGAATGCCGCGATCATTATGAAGCCGTTGAAGACAAGAAATGTTGCGGCACAGAGTTTTAGAAAGGGTTTGAACTTGAGCGCTTTTGCAAAACCTGCAAAAAAGTCCTTCAGGTTGCGCATCATGATACTGCCAGCACTCTCGGCCACCTGGTCTTTCTCAGCGGCCTCCGCGATGGCGACAGCCTTGTAGCGCTCGCGCAGGAAAATAGCCGGCATTACGCCTACTATGATGACGACGACGGCGATGACAATTGACAGGCCGGCGGCGCCTTCCACCATGTCGTCAAAGAAAAGTTTGCTCTGCATGATCAGCAGGAAATAGGGGGCTATAACGTAGGCCAGCTGACCGATGAAATTCTGCACGCCCATCAGGCGCGTACGCTCATGATAGTCCGGTGTTAGTTCGTAGCCGAGGGCAACCCACGGAGTGGCGAAAACCGTGTAAGCCAGATAAAAGATGATAGAACCACCGAGAAACCACCAAAAGTAGAAGGCCTCGCTCTTGCCGACCGGCAATTGCCAGAGCAGGGCGAAGATGATGCCGACAGCGATTGCACCGATGAAAATGTACGGGCGCCGTCGTCCGTAGCGTGATTCGGTGTTATCGGAAATATAGCCCATGAGTGGGTCGGTTATGGCGTCAGTCAGCCGCGGCAGCGCACCCAGCAGTCCGACCAGTGCGGGATTCATACCAAGGCCGAGATTCAGGACGATAACCATGCCGCCCATAGCAGCGGCGAGTGTATTGTTTACGAACGCGCCGGTACCGTAGACCAATTTTTGGTAAAACGGGATGCGGTCTTCGGGTGCTGTTACGTAATGCGTGGCTTTGCTCATGCCTTTGATCCCCCTGGCCTCTGAAATCAAGGCCTATTTATTATTACACCGATACTCTATCAAATTGACAGCGCTGTCAAATTCTGCTAAAAAACCCCTCCAAGACGACGCCTCAAAACGGCAAATCGCACCAACATCAGTGAGTTGCGCCGCATGCGAGTAATTTCAGTAGCGGCCGGAAATGGACCCACTAATTCTTAGATAACTGCCGCTGCCCGCGGTCTTGTGCCGGATACAGATATGACTTTACCTATGGAAAATCGAATCATCGATAGCGTAACAATCGAGCAGCGCATCAGCGATTTGATCGGACAGATGACGCTGGCCGAAAAAATCGGTCAGACGCAGCAGGTGAATTCGAGCCATGGCCATCCCCCGCACTATCTTGCGGACGGTCTGCGCGCCGGTCTGATTGGATCTGTCCTCAATCTGGCCGATTTAGGCACGGTCAATGAGCTGCAGCGTCTTGCGGTAGAGGAAAGCCGTCTCGGCATCCCGTTGTTAGTTGGCCGGGATGTCATTCACGGCTTCAAAACCATTATGCCAATTCCTTTGGGTCAGGCTGCCAGCTGGAACCCTGAGGTGGTAAGGCTCGGCGCAGCCGTTGCCGGGCGCGAGGCCGCAACCACCGGGATCAACTGGACCTTCGCGCCCATGATCGATATATCTCGTGACCCCAGGTGGGGCCGCATTGCTGAGAGCCTCGGCGAGGACCCCTACCTGGCGAGCACGCTCGGGGTTGCCATGATCGAAGGGTTTCAGGGCCAGGACCTTACGGAGATTGGCTCGATCGCCGCATGTGCCAAGCACTTTGCCGGCTACGGTGCCAGTGAAAGCGGTCGCGACTACGCCACGACGAATATTCCGGAGAACGAACTGCGCAATGTCTACTTGCAGCCATTCAAGGCCGCTGTGGATGCTGGCGTGATGACGCTGATGACGTCATTCAGTGATATCAACGGTGTGCCAGGAACTGCCAACGAATTTCTGTTGCGCAAGGTCCTGCGCGAAGAGTGGAGCTTCGATGGATTTGTGATCAGCGACTACGATTCAGTACGACAGCTTTCGATTCATGGCTTGACGGCAAACGATCGCGACTCAGTCTTCGAGGCTGTCACGGCCGGTGTGGATATGGAGATGGCCAGCGATACGTACGCCCATCACTTGGGCGAGCTCACCGAGCAGGGCCGTATTAGCATCGACACGATCGATGCGATGGTCACCAATATTCTGCGTGCCAAATTCCGACTTGGACTGTTCGAGAACCCGTATACCAATCAGGATGATCTGCCGCCGTTAGCCAATGCAGCAGCGCTTGAAACCGCGAGAACCGCGGCGCTTCAAAGCATTGTCCTTCTCAAGAATGACCACGCAACTCTGCCACTTTCAGCGGCCAGTACGAAATCGATCGCAGTCATCGGGCCAATGGCCGATGCGCCGTACGAACAAATGGGTACGTGGGTGTTTGATGGGGATGAGGAGCTCAGTCAGACGCCGCTTGTGGCCATCCAGGACTTCGTAGGCGACGATGTCCGCGTTCACTACGTTCGTGCAATGGAAAATTCACGTAGCAAAAACGCCGAGTCGTTCGACGATGCTGCTGCCGCCGCTGCGAACTCGGATGCTGCCATTTTGTTTCTTGGTGAGGAATCCATTCTCTCGGGTGAGGCGCATTCGCGTGCCGATATTAACTTGCCCGGCGAACAGGCCGAGCTTGTGCGGCGCGTTCGAGAGGCCGGTAAGCCCGTTATTGCAGTGATCATGGCGGGCAGGCCGTTAACACTGACCAATATTATCGATCAGGTCGACGCGATTATGTATGCATGGCACCCCGGAACGATGGGCGGTCCGGCGATTACGGACTTGCTGTTTGGCGTTGAATCGCCGTCCGGAAAACTCCCCGTGACGTTCCCAAGCATGGTTGGCCAGATACCCATTTACTACAACCAGAAAAATACCGGCAAGCCACCGTCGGATGACCAAATTGTGCATATCGACGACATCGCAGCGCGTGCGCCGCAAACCTCACTCGGCATGAGCGCATTCCACCTCGATGCTGGCTACAAGCCGTTGTTCGCATTTGGTCACGGACTGTCGTATACGGATTTTGATTATCAGAACATCCGCATGAGCGCGCATGAGATCAGTATTGGAGATAGTGTTACCGTCAGTGCAGAGCTCACCAATGTCGGTGCTGTCGCTGCAGACGAGATCGTGCAGATGTACGTTCGCGATCTTGTCGGTAACGTGACACGACCTGTTAGAGAGCTGAAAGGATTCACGCGCGTTCGTCTCGAGCCCGGACAGCAGACCACCGTCAATTTTGAACTGCGTACTGACGATCTGGCGTTCTACGGTCGCTCTATGCAATTGCTCACCGAACCTGGCGAGTTCCATGTGTGGATCGGCGGCAGTTCAGAGACCGAGCTTAGAACAGAGTTCCGAATCATGGACAGCAACTAGATCGCCAGGAAAATAATGAAGCAAAGCACTCGATTCACAGTCACGATTTCGCTCATTGTCGCACTTGGCGGATTCCTGATGGGCTTCGACGCATCCGTTATTTCCGGTGTTGTCGGCTTTATTGAGCTTGAATTCAGCCTGACCAAGATCCAACTCGGCTGGTCAGTTGCGTCGCTGACACTAACGGCGACGCTTGCGATGATGGTGGCCGGGCCGTTGAGTGATCGCATGGGTCGACGACCCGTGCTCCGTATTGCGGCGGCGTTATTCGCCGTGTCGGCTATAGCTTCAGCATTCGCGCCGAATTTCATCTTCCTCGTCATCGCACGCATGCTCGGTGGCTTTGGTGTGGGCGCGGCGCTCATCATCGCGCCGATGTACATCGCGGAGATTGCGCCCGCCGAGTCTCGCGGCCGTCTCGTCTCCTTCAATCAGCTCAACATTGTCTTAGGTATTTCAATAGCATTCTTCAGCAACTACCTGATCCTGTCGCTGGGTCAATCTGATCTCGCGTGGGCGGAGACGCTGCGCTTCGATGATCAGGGCTGGCGCTGGATGCTGGGCATCGAGACCTTGCCCGCAGTCCTGTATTTTTTCGCGCTGCTGTTCGTGCCCGAAAGCCCTCGCTGGCTGGCGATGCGTGGGCGGGAAGAAGAGGCACTGCAAATTCTCACCAAAGTCAGCGGGCCTGAGCAAGCACAAAGTGACTTGAAGACGATACACGAGAGCGTTTCTGTTGAATCTCGTGGTAAGCGAGTGTCGTTCACGCAGTTGTTCCGACCCGCGATGAAGCTTGTGCTTACGATCGGCGTCTCGATCGCGATCCTGCAGCAGATCACGGGCATCAATGCGGTATTCTTCTACGCACCAATGATTTTCGAGCAATCGGGCATCGGCACGGATGCATCGTTTATGCAGGCAGTGCTTGTCGGCGTCGTTAATCTGGTATTCACGATTATTGCGATGTTGCTGATTGACAAAATCGGGCGTCGACCATTGCTGATTTTCGGCCTGGCAGGCATTGCCACGTGCATGCTTACCTTGTCCTATGGGTTTGGATCGGCGACGTACGCATTCAGTGAGGATTCGATCGGCGAGCTTCCCGCAGAAATAGATCGCTCGCTGATTGCTCCATTGACCGACGTTACGTACGAGAGCGATGTTGAGTTCCGCAATGCTGTATCAGCTGCAATCGGGGCGGATGTGTTTAAACGACATGAGTCGCAACTTGTCGGCGCCGCGATAGATATGAATCCCATGTTGATCCTGTTCGGCATACTAGGATTCGTCGCCAGTTTCGCCGTATCGCTGGGGCCGGTTATGTGGGTCTTGTTCTCAGAGCTTTTTCCGAATCAGCTCCGTGGCCTGGCGATTTCGTTTGTCGGCCTCATCAATTCAGCGATCAGCTTCGGCGTACAACTCGTTTTCCCCTGGGAACTTGAGAATCTCGGTAATTCGGAAACGTTCCTGATATTTGGCGTATTCGCAGTTCTGGGCCTTGGTTTCGTCGCGCGTGTCGTGCCGGAGACCAAGGGCCGTTCACTTGAAGAGCTCGAACAGTTGTTGGTCAAAAGTTGAAAGGCGGTCAATAGGCGGCCGGGTAGGAGAGTAGATCAATGATGAGAATTAGAAGCACGTGCGCATATGTCGCTGCGATGATCGCATTCGCGGCACCAGCTGTGGTGTTCGCTGAATACAAACAGTCACCCGATGACTTGTTGCTCGGAGAAGTAATGGCGATCGCTTACTCCGGTTTTCGCGAAGGCCAGCACCCGGACCGTGGGGATGGCGCGGTAAACCCAAGCGACGAAGAAATTCTCGAGGACCTCGAAATTCTGGTAGCCCATGATTTCAGTCTGATCCGTCTCTACGATTCGGGCGAGAACTCCAGAGCAGCTCTCCAGCTGATTCGTCAGCACGATTTGCCAATAAAGGTGTTGTTAGGCATATGGCTGGAGGCTGAATTCAGTAATCATGAAGGCGCTTCCTGGCTCGAGGAACCTATACCCGAAGAAGAACTCGCCGCCAATACCGTGAGAAATATCGCTGAGGTGAAGCGCGGCATTGAGCTCGCAAAGCAATTTGAAGACATCGTCATTGCTGTCAATGTCGGCAATGAAGCGCTGGTCAATTGGAATGACCACATGGTGCCGCTGGAGAATGTCATTGCCTACGTCAGGCAGGTGAAGGCTGGCATCAGTCAGGCAGTAACGGTTGCCGACAACTATGTGTGGTGGAGGGACGACGGTGCGCCGCTCGCTGCTGAGGTCGATTTTCTTGGCGTGCATACTTATCCACAGTGGGAAGAGAAGACGATAGACGAGGCGTTGGCGTACACGATCGAGAATATTGAAGGTGTGCATGCGGCGCTGCCCGACAAGCCGATCGTAATTCTCGAGGCTGGCTGGGCAACCGTCGGTATCGAGTTTGGTGATCGCGCTAACGAAGCCGATCAGGTGCGTTACTACAAGGAATTGCAGGAGTGGGCGACCGCCACAAATACAACAGTGTTTTTCTTTGAGGCCTTCGATGAACCATGGAAGGGTGATCCGAGCAATTTGCTTGGAGCGGAGAAACACTGGGGATTGTTTAACGTCGACCGGACGCCCAAGCAGATCTTGCAGTGAGCCCGTCTCTCTCGTCACCTTTGCCAGTGTCGTTAGGCGAGCGGAGCTCCGCGTAAGCCGGAATCGATAAGAATGCTCAACAAACCCAAGATGTCTCTGCGTGGATTGCGTACATTCTGTATCGCTGCGCGGTATGAGAGCTTTCGCACGGCGGGCGAAGAGCTGTTCATCACGGCGTCTGCTGTCAGCCACCAGATCAAGAGTCTCGAAGAGGAGCTGGGCGTGCAGCTGTTTGATCGCAACAGTCGCGATCTGAGTCTCACCGAGGTCGGCCAATCACTTTATGAAGACGTTGGTCCGCTGATGGACCAGATGAATACGATTGTCGCTGGATACAAAAAGGGCAGCACCGGTAGTTCTATACGCGTGTCGGTGCAGCCGTTCTTTGCCAGCGAATACTTCGTTCCGCGTCTTAGTGAATTTACGGCTAAACATCCCGAAATCGATATCCAGGTTGGCACCAGTGATGAGAGCTCGGAGAAGCTGCCGTCCGATGCAGACCTCGCGATCCGGCTATTTCGATCGCCGCCGCCCGATATGCCGTCGAATCTGCTGTTCCCTTTGCGCCTAGTTGCAGCTGGCTCGCCCTCGTTCAAGAAAAACATGGTTGTAAAGAAGAAGGCCATTGTCAGCGAGTTTCCGATCGTCGTGCATGAAACGCATCCCAAAGCCTGGGCGCAATGGTCAAGTGCCGCGGGCATAGAGCTTCCCGCCAATATGCGGGTTACCCGTCTCGATTCGATGATCGCTGTGGTCAGGGCGGTCGAACAAGGCATCGGCGCAGCCATGGTGCCGATACCGCTTAGCGATCTGTGGTTCCAGCAGGGGAGTATCGTGCGCTTGTTCGACAAGGAGCTGGTAGCCGACGTCAGCTACTACCTGGTCTGCAAAGAAGACCGGGCCAATGATGAAAGCATACGAATACTGCAGGACTGGATCGTGCAGAACTTCGCCGCTGCGAGTTGACTTTTTCTCATCCCTGACATGATTTTTTTGCGTTTGTAGCCTTTGCCGCAAACACCTATCTTATGTCCATCGTCATTTGAACGGCGATTGGCCATATTGGCCACGGAGAAAAGACTATGTTTAAGAAGGAATCGGCAAAACGTGATGCATTTACGTTCAGCTTGTCCGGGGCAACGACGATTACTTCGTTCGCGGCTGCGCCGGCTATCGCCAGTAATCGGATCAACAGAAAGCTGGATGAGCGTGTTGCACAGAATGCAGACGATCACGGGCTGAATACGCCGCATTGCTTGCCGCTGCAAAAGCAAGCGGCATAGGAGTTTCTGTGCGTAACCCCGAAAATAAAGCCACCGTATTCGATGTCGCAAAACTCGCTGGCGTGTCGATCAAAACCGTGTCGCGGGTGGTTAACAGCGAGCCGCATGTCGGTGCCAAGACGCAGCAACGAGTTAACCAGGCGATCGCCAAGCTGAACTATAGTCCCAGCGAGGCCGCCCGGTTGCTCGCGAGCCACCGCAACCTGAAGTACGCCTAGAGCGCAGGGATTGCAGCGGGACTCGATTCCGCGGTTCGAAACCGAGATTTGATCCACAAAATTGACCTCCCGCAGGTTGATTATTTCTCATCCCAGGCCTGAATAATTCCCGTTTGTAGCTAGCGCCCCTGGCGCCTAAAGTTCCCCCAGTTACTACCAATACCGACGCTCGACAAATAGCCATGTTGGCTATGAAGGAGAAACCATGATGAAGAACAACAGACTGGCACGCGATGCTTTTACGCTTAGCCTGGGTGGTATGAGGACGACTACCTCGTTCGCCATGCCGCCGGCGATTGCGCATGATCGACTGCGCCAGGATAGAGAGAATCAGGTGCATGATACTCGCCAGCAAAAATGGCGTGTCTGGATGCCCAGACGATCTCGAGTCGCTTGAGGTGGGCGGCCCATATAAGGAAACCACGCCCTGAAAGGCCAGCTATCAGCTGGCCTTTTTTTTGGAGAGTCAGCTTGGCAATGCAAAAAGCTACCGTATTCGATGTAGCAAAACTCGCCGGCGTATCTATAAGAGCCGTATCTTGCGTGGTCAACAGGGAGCCGAACGTGGTTTACGCAACTCAGGAACGTATTGGTCTGGCCATTGAGAAGCTCAACTACGAGCACAATCAGACGGCTCGGAATCTCGTAAGCCACCGCTTGGCGAACAGCCAGCTCGCAAAAGAGTCGCCAGGGTCGGTCACCCGAGCGGCGCCAGATTAGCGAATCATTCCTGCGTCTGTCCTCAGCAAAGCCGCAGGATCGACCGTGCCATCTTCGCCGCGCGGTCCATCCAGCATGATGCGTATTCTATGTTCCGCACTGTATTCCTTACGCGCGTACTCGAGATAAGCTTGAACAGAGATTTTTAGCGCCGCTAATCGGTCGACGAATACTCGTAACTAAATTTACCCGCGCCATAATGCTTGCTTTGAATATTAATGTCGTTGATCAATAAGCCGTTCAAATTGACGCCAGCCAGATGCAGGCGTTTTACGCTCAATTCAATCTCGCGCATCGGGTGCGCTCCCGATTTGAGCACCATCATCGTTGTCCCAACCAACTGGCCAATGATTGTGGCGTCGGTAACCGCAAGGATGGGTGGCGAGTCGATAATTATGTGATCGAATTTCGGTTTCAGCTCATTCAGGCACTCCGCGAATCGTTCGTGCTGCAATAATTCGGAGGGGTCGGGCAGGATTTTGCCGGCGGGGATTATCGTTAGACCGTTTACTGTTGTCTGGTGCAAAGCCTGACCAATCTCGATCTCACCGCTGATGAAATCGGAAAGGCCGTTTTCTCTTTTGACTCCCAGATACTTATGGAGGTGTCCTCGACGCATATCGCCGTCAATGAGCAGCACCTTCTTGTCATTGCTGGTCAATACCGCCGCCAGGTTCACACTCACAAATGACTTGCCAACTGAGGGACTCGGACCTGTGATCATGATGCAATTGTTTTTGACCACATTCGTCATGCCAAAGTGCATCGCGGTTCTAAGGTTTCTGAGGCTCTCTATCGTGACATCATTCGGGCTGTCGATGGCCAGTATGGCGTGACTCGCTTTATCGGACTGGAGGTCCTTATAGAGACGGTCCTGCCGTCTGCTATGAGGGATCGTCGCGTAAACAGGAATATTAACCCGCGTTTCGATCAGGTCAGGGTCGACAACGCCAGCACTCAATGCTCTTCTCGTAAAGGCCACTGCGACGCCAGCAACGGCGCCGAGTATCAGCGAAGCAAGAAGCGCAAATGACTTTCTGGGTTTGATCGGGCTGTAGCGGGGCACGGCAGTGTCCACCACTCGAACGTTGCCAACTGTACCTGCCTTGACCACTCGAAGTTCCTGCACCGTATTCAACAGGGCGGTATAGAGCTCGGTGTTTACCTCGACATCACGGACAAGTCGCAGTACTTTCTGCTGCGTATTTGGCAATTCTCGAACCCGATCACCCAGTTCGCTCAACTCAACAGTCTGCCGTTCTATCTGCTTGTCCAGTGCAATAACAGTCGGATGTGCCGGCGTAAAGCCTTGAGTGGCCTTGACGCGCTCCTGCTTTAGCTCGTTCCGCTCTCTTTCGGCCAAAACAATGGCTTCAAGTATCCCCTGTGTCTCGAGCGGCAGATCAACAGAGCCTTTCTCGAGGCGGTACGTGTTCATCGACACTTCAGCCGCTTCCATTTCCTGTTTTACGGAAGGTAGTTGCGCATCAAGAAACGCGAGCGTCTTCTCAGCTTCTGCTGACTTCCTCTCAACATTCTGACGTACGTAGGCGTTGGCGATCTCATTGACTTGCTGACTGACCTTCTCGGGATCCGAGCCTACAAGGCTGATTTCAAGGATGCCTGAAAAAAAACTTTTCTCTCGAATACTCAGCGAGCCCTTCAGGCTTTCAATAGCATACAGTCGCGAAATTCTTGCTACTTGAAAAGTATCACCCTTATTCGCGCGAAGTTCCGACACAAAAATAGAAACAGTGTCTCCGTAATAAATTGCGCTGGCTGCTTCCCCGACTAACCCATTGAGCAGCAGCTCACCGTCTGGCGTCGTTAGCCGATAACTGTCGGCGGACTCGGCTTCCAGAGTCAGCGGCCAGTCCATCAGGTACTCGGGAACGTCAAGGGATTCGACTTGAATCGCATTGCGCTCATCCTCATAAGCGCGTCGAGCAAGCGCCGCGCCGATAACCGGCAAATAGTCGGGCGCCGCAGTGATGTCGAGCTTGAGTTTGTCGACGACAGCGCCCAGCACCAAACGCGATGCCAGTATTTCGATCTCAGTGTTTATGGAGGTATCACCCTCGAACAATGCATTGACATCAAGCGTCCCAATACCGGACTCTTTTTGCTCAACTTGCAGCAGTCCATCGGCAATGTAGACGGGGGCCGCCAGAAAGGTGTATATGATTCCCGCCGAAAACGCTGCCAGCGTTATGCCTGTAATCAGCCATTTACTCTCGAGCAATACGCCAAGCATCTCGCCAAAATCGAAATCACCCTCATCGAATTCCGGAGCCGAGTTGTGGAGCGGTTCATTTTCCGCATTCGTGCTCATACAGTGGCTGCCAGATGGCATTTCAAGCAATAATTTCTGCTAATTTGCGACATTGTTGGAAATTCCGAGGACCGTTACAGTAGGCAGTAGCTGGCTGATGACCCGGTTCCAACTTGAGAGACCGGCGGTGTCTACAAAGACGATGTCCTGGGCCTGCATTTCGAAGCGTTCAGCCAGTAGCAGGCCGTAGGCTTCTTTGGCGTCGAGGTGGAAGATTTGGGGATTGTCCTTGTTGCTGCCACGAATCACGAAGATGCGGGCGGGGTTGGCGGTAAACTGGATGACGCCACCAACCTCGCCCAGCGCGGCTGCCAGCG
>CAZGVL010000089.1:9022-11591 GCA_964528965.1 uncultured Woeseiaceae bacterium | reverse complement strand
GGCATGGCCCGCTCCTACAGGCGGGGTCTTTCCAACATTGTAGGAGCGGGCCATGCCCGCGATCCCGACAGCGCTCCTACAGGTGGTGCTTGATCAGTCAGCGGTGTTGCTGAAATAAACCGCTTGGTGGTCCGGTCTTTGGATTTACGGTACGGTGTTACGTAATCCCCCGCCATTTCGACTCAGGACCCTAGATGGTTTCCGCTTTGCAGTCTGTCGCCCGCAATTCCGTGGAATTGTTGCCCGACCGGTACAAACGAATTCGCGCAAAAACACTTGCGCTCTGTGCCGAGCTGCAGCCGGAAGACACGGTCGTGCAATCCATGCCTGACGTCAGTCCGACCAAATGGCATCTCGCACACATCACCTGGTTCTTCGAGCACTTCATACTTGAACCACATCTTGCCGGCTACCAGCGCTTCGACGAGCAATTTCACTTTCTCTTCAACTCTTATTACTACTCGGTTGGTCAGATGCACTCGCGCTCGAGAAGAGGCCTTTTGTCGCGACCTACTCTTGCAGAGATTATTTGCTACCGCGCACATATTGATGAAGCTGTTCAGAGGCTACTTGAAAGCAGGCCTGATGACGCGACCCTGGCGGACCTCGTCGTTCTTGGTCTGAATCACGAACAGCAACATCAGGAATTGCTGCTGACAGACATCAAGCATGTCTTGTCGTGCAACCCGCTTCGTCCCGCTGCGTTTTCCTCTCTGCGCCAAGCGCCTGTGAGCGAGGCCTCGGAGCTGCGCTTCGTCAATGGCGAGAGCGGCATCAAGCGAATTGGCGCCGCCGTTGATGGCTTCTGTTTTGACAATGAAACTCCCAGGCACGATGCGTTGCTGCACGAGCATCGACTGGCGAGTCGGCTCGTTACCAATGGCGAATATCGTGAATTTATTAGCGATGGAGGCTACCGCGACTCAAACCTCTGGCTTGCTGATGGTTGGGCCGTGGTCAATGAGCACGGCTGGAACCGCCCGCTGTACTGGAACGAAGATCTGACCACTGAATTTACCCTCGGCGGACAACACAACATCGTCGAAGCCGCGCCTGTCTGCCATGTCAGCTTTTATGAGGCGGATGCATTTGCGCGATGGGCCGGTGCGCGCTTGCCAACAGAGTTTGAGTGGGAGCTCGCAGCCGCCGGTCGAGCCACTGACGGTAACCTGATGGACGTAAATCATTTACACCCGGTCGCTGCAACCCGGAATACGAGCCAGCTCTTCGGCGATGTCTGGGAGTGGACCTCATCATCCTATGCGCCTTATCCGGGCTTTGTTCCCCTGGCCGGATCACTGGGCGAGTACAACGGGAAATTCATGTGTAATCAGATGACTGTACGGGGTGGGTCCTGCGTTACATCTGCCGACCACATTCGCGCAAGCTATCGAAGCTTTTTCTATCCCGACGCCCGGTGGCAGTTCCTGGGATTTCGACTGGCCAAAGACGGCAATAACTAAGAGACCTCAATGAGCGCGAATAATCCGCAGTTAGCGAACTGCACCGACGAAACGAACAGCCCTGAAATACAGGAAATTATTGATGGCTTGCGAGCGTCTGAGAAGATGATCTCGCCGAAGTACTTCTATGACGAGCGCGGCTCACAGCTGTTCGATGAAATAACGCACCTGCCGGAGTACTACCCGACTGAAACCGAACTCGCGATTATGCGCGACAACGTTACCGAGATTGCCGACTTGATTGGCAGGCAGGCAAGCCTGATCGAGTTTGGCAGCGGCTCCAGTCGCAAGACGCCCGTTTTGCTGAAGAATCTGCACGACCTCGCCGTTTACGTCCCGGTCGATATATCCGAAGACCACCTGCTCGAATCCGCAGCCAGTATTCGACAGCAGTTTCCAACGCTTGAAGTTCTGCCTGTTGTTGCGGACTTCACCAAGCCAATCACGCTTCCCCAACCCACGATCATGCCGTTACGCAATATCGTGTATTTCCCGGGCTCAACGATCGGTAACTTTACGCGTGACGATGCGCTCTATTTGCTCAAAGTAATGTACGAAGAGGCTGGTGCAAATGGCGCGATGCTAATCGGCGTCGATCTGCAAAAAGATGCTGCGATCATTGAGCGTGCTTACAACGACACAGCTGGCGTGACCGCCGAATTCAATCTCAACATGCTGCGCCACCTGAATCGTGACTACGGGACAAACTTCGATCTCGACGCCTTTTCTCACGACGCTCACTACAACGCAGCAATGGGTCGCATCGAAATTCGGCTGATCAACAGCAAGGACCAGGTTATTCGTATCGGCGATGCGGAAATAGAGATTCGCGAAGGCGAAGCATTGCTGACCGAGTACTCACACAAGTACACGTTGGAAGGTTTTGCCGAGATGGCAGCCGAGGCGGGCTTCAGTGTTGAGAAAGTGTGGATGGATCCGGAGCGATTGTTTAGCGTGCAGTACTGCGTGCGTCGATAAGCCCGGCGCAGGTGGAAATCGCGCCCATGGGGCGCTCCTACAAAAGCACCGCCTGTGGGGGTGGGGCGTGCCCGCGATAAAGCCCTACCCGGGTGGAAATCGCGCCCATGGGGCGCTCCTACAGAAGC
>CAZGVL010000089.1:0-8922 GCA_964528965.1 uncultured Woeseiaceae bacterium | reverse complement strand
ATGGGGCGCTCCTACAGAAGCAGCGCCTGTGGGGGTGGGGCGTGCCTGCGATAAAGCCCTACCCGGGTGGAAATCGCGCCCATGGGGCGCTCCTACAGAAGCAGCGCCTGTGGGGGTGGGGCGTGCCTGCGATAAAACCCAAACCGCGTGGAAATCGCGCCCACGGGGCGCTCCTGCAAAAGTACCGCCTGTGGGAGCGGGCCATGCCCGCGAATGATTTACGCTACTCGGCCGGAGGGACGTATTCTTTTGGCGCCGATGAGCCTTCGCCGAAGAAGAACTTTTCCATTTCCGTTACGAGAAACTTTCTGGCTTCAGGTTCGATTGGAGTCAATCGATACTCATTGATCAGCATCGTCTGGTGTGCAACCCATCGTTGCCATGCTTCTTTCGACACGTTGTCGTAAATTCGCTGGCCGAGCTCACCCGGGTACGGTGCATAGTCCATACCTTCAGCACCTTCACCCAGCATTACGCACTTAATTGTTCTGGACATACTCACCTGTCTTCAATGTGTTGATTAGTTTCCTGACCGGGGCCGCAAGGCCGCCAGGAGGCGGCTCATCCAGTTGAAACCAGGTCACGTCATTGCTATCGGCTACTTTACTCGACGCCGACTCAAAACGCACAAGCACTGGTTGGATATCGAGATCGTAGTGACTAAAACTGTGTCGCAATGGGGTCCAATTCAACACTTCAGCCGCGGTGCCGTTTAGCGTCCGTTGGCACCACTCCGCGACGCCGCCATCGTCAATTTCGGGCAAGCTCCACAGCCCACCCCAGATCCCCGCCGCTGGTCGCCGCTCGAGGTATACCGCGTTCTCATGCACGGCCAGCAACATGGTTGTCTGTTTCAGTGGTTTCGTTTTCCTGGCCTTTCGGCCCGGGTATGCCGCGGTATCGCCCTCGGCGCGTGCGCAGCAATCTGAGTTGACAGGACACTCTTCGCAAGCGGGGCTGGATCGAGTGCAGAGGGTTGCGCCCAGGTCCATCATTGCCTGCGTGTAAGCGGCTACCCGATCAACGGGTGTGCGCTTCTCTGCCAGCCCCCATAGTTCAGCCGCAACAGAGGTTTTTCCCGGCCACCCTGCAACGGCGGCGTGCCGCGCCAGCACCCGCTTTACATTGCCATCGAGAATCGGCCAGCGCTGGCCTAGTGCCAGCGACAATATTGCACCTGCAGTCGATCGTCCGATTCCTGGCAAATCAGTTACCTGCTCAAACGACGCCGGAAACGTCCCGGCGTAGTCATCGCGGATGATCGCCGCCGTACGATGCAGGTTGCGAGCCCTGGCGTAGTAGCCCAGGCCCGACCAGTGCCCTAACACCTCGTCCAGACTCGCATCTGCAAGGCTCTGCACCTCGGGGAAGCTCCGCATGAATCGCTCGTAGTACGGAATCACCGTTTGCACCTGCGTTTGCTGCAGCATGATCTCGGAGATCCACACACGGTAGGCCGTTATGTCTTTTTGCCACGGCAGGTCTTTGCGCCCGTTCTCGTCATACCAGAGGATTACCCTTGCCGCAAAGTCACTCACCGACATCAGGCCAGGCCTGAGCAATCGCTTCTATTCGATTGATGGCGTTCGAGCTGCTGCTCTTCAGCTTCTTCTTCAGGTAGTACGGCCCGATGATGGGCGGCACCCAGAACTTGGGCTTTATGTCCACGTCGTAAATCAGCATCGTCCCGTCGCCGTCCTCGGTGAAGTACCAGGCTTCTTTGCTGTAGTGAAAATCGCTGATTTCCGGATCAACCGTTGCCGTTATGAATTCGTTTGCTTCAGTTTCTACGTAACCGGTGCGCTCGAAGTCCATACAAAAGAACAACAGGCACGCTTTCATTCGAGAGTAGAACTGTGGCCGACCCTGTTCGTCCGGCGCGACATTTCTTGCCTCGACAATCACGCTGGAAAATCGAGGGCTAAGATCGTAGTCGAGCAGCACTTCATACAGCGGCTCGACCTCTGTCGCGAACCATACTTCGGAATGCATCACGTAATGGCCATCGACTCTGTCGACCGTAACGCTCTTCAGCTCAGCGGCATCAGCAAAGGCTGGCGCCAGCAACATCGCCAGAAGAAGAAACTGTTTACACATTATTTGTTCAGTAAGTCGAACAGGGCCCTTTTAGCCACATCCTCCAAATCTTCCTCTTTGGCTGGTTCCTCAGCAGCCTCAGCAGCCTCACCAGCCTCACCAGCAGGCTCGCCTTCAGCGCTCGCCTCGTCCTTCTTACTGCTGCCAAACAGCTTATCGGTAAGTTGGCGCTTTAGTTCGTTTTCGAGTTCCTTTTTCAGCATGCCCCCGACATCAGGCGTGACCGAAGGCGAATCGATTGGGCCCGTGATCCGCAATGGAATGACGGCTTCCGTAAACTCATCAAGTTCAGCATCGCTGCTGCCCTCTGCAAACTCGGGACGCTCAAGTACGCGCGCATTCAGTCGATAGTCTACGGTCGCGTCGGGGAGATTGACCGAACCCTTGCCCGTCATACGAATGAAAGGAATGTCGGCCACCAGATCGTTATTGGTAAAGATCCCGTCAGCAACAACACCGCTCGCGCTTACTGAGCTGAAGCGGGTTCGCGGCGGCAACTCGGGCTCCGGCGCAGGCTCTTGTTTCAGCAGTGACCGCGCACGCCGCATTTCATACCACACGTCCGTACCTTCGAACGTTCCGTCAAGCAATTCAAATGACATGTTGCCATTCAGGTTGCGCTGAATAACTGCGAGGTCCTGTCCGCGACCGCTCAGCTTGAACGAACCGTTGAGCTCGCCGGTGATGTTGTCCTGCTCGAACATTGCCTGCGCGAGCGGTGCAAGCTGTACGCCGCTGATGGTCTCGTTGACCGACAGAACCGGCGTATCGCCGGTAACATCGATACGCACATCACCGTTGTAGGTTCCTTCAAAAAATGACGCTGAAATCGGGTGCAGACGAACGTCACCATTCGCTGCATTCAGCTCGAGGACGACATCTTCGAACTTCAACCCGCCGAGGTGTGCTTCTGTGACCCGCAGGCTGCCGCGCGCATTCAACGGCCGAATCAGGTCTGACGGAATCTCGACCGGCGGCACGCCCTCGTCTTCGGCTGCCGCAGTTTCATCGGCTGGTGCCATGTAGCGATTCAGGTCGATTGAGTCCGCCGCAAGATCGAGTCGATAGGTGCCATTCGCGCTGCGCGGCACGACCAGATTGCCCGTGAATGTTGTGTCATCCAGTATCAAAGTGAGGTCTGAAAGCGAGATCGACTTGTCGCTTACATTGGCTTTCGCATTGGCGCTGACTTTGCCCAACGCGTTTGCATCAGTGGTAACCGGCGCCTCGATGTCCATTCGTTGCATAAGACTTCGCGGACTGAATGGCTGGACATCGATTGTTGCTGCGAGCGTCAGCTCGCCTGCATAAGAAAACGGCTCGACGTCGGCGGTCAGGTCGATTCCGGCGACGGATACTTCGATCGCACCGGGTGCGAGTGTCTCAGCCGTCGTGTTCGCACTGAGTGCCGGAATAGTCAGCCCAAGCGTTGTTGGCATCTCTGCGATACCCTCGATAAGTCCTTCGAACGAAAGGTCGCTTAGCGAAACCACGCCGGCATCGGCGTCATAGGCAAACTCGCTGGACATCTCAACGGTGCCGGAAATGTTCGCCGGCATAATTTTGAAGCCGAAGCCGGATGACAGGTCGACCGGCTCACCGCCAGCGATTGCACCGGTCTTCAGGTTAAAGGCGACCAGCTGATATTCTTCCATCGCCTGGCGATCGTTGTAACTCACCGCCGCATTGCGAATCTCAACGCCACCGACCTCTAGTTTCGTTGCTTCCTTCGGCTCTGTTTCAGGAGCCGCTTCGGCAGCCTCGCTAAGCTCGATCAAATCCTGCCAGTTGCTGCGCCCCTCCGGATTGATCTCCAGATTTAGCTGCAGCGTTTCAATAGACGCCGTTCCAATAGCGATTTCCTGCCGGAGCAGCATCGGCATAACCTTTACGCTGAGACGGGCGCGCTCGAAACTTGCGAAGGGTGTGTCGCCAAAACCGGCAGCATTGCCGAGGTGCGTCTGGCCTATGTCGATCGCGAGCCACGGAAACAGGCTGATGTCGATATCGCCTTCGATAAGCAGCACTCGGCCGGTACTCTTCTCAACTTCGATGGACACCTGCTCACGGAAGTCGTCCTTGTCGAAGACCAGATAAAGCACAATCGACGCGATCAGAATCAGGGCCGCCACAGCAGCCACAACGTACAGGAGAATTTTGAGCAAACGGCCCATCAGACGAGCTCCATTATGCGGGTCGCCTAGAGTATCAAATAACGGTGTCCGAAAGCTTGCCGGGAACGGGCATGTATCTCAATTTCGACGCACGCGATGACCCGTATTTACGCCCGCACGAGCGGCTAACTAGTCGTTGCAGATTTCTATGTTGCCGTTCATGGTCGCAATACCCACGCGGCCATCACCGTCGCCCTCTGTGAAGCTAAGCTCCAGGCCTGGCGCATAACGATCGGTGCGATCAGCTTGCGGACCAAAGCAATTGTCGATATCACCATTGTATGTCTCGATATCAAATCTCGCTGACACATCACTGGCAAAATCGACACGAACATCGCCATTCACCGTCTCGACATCAAGTCTGCCGCCGTCACGCAACTCCGCCTGATAGACAATATCGCCATTTACTGTTTCCAGCTCGGCGCGCTCAAATGAACCCCTGGTTACACTCAGGTTGCCGCTTACAGACCCTGCTGCAATGTCACCTGCCAGATTGCGTGCTGAGATATCGCCAGAAACTGTTTCAATTTCGGACTCTGCATCGCTGCCATCACCGACAACGTCTATGTCACCGCTTACCGATTCGATTTGAATGTCTTCGCCAAACACTTCGCTATCGATTTCGCCACTAATCGCCTGTAACTCCTGCTCACCGCGCACCTTCTGAACTTCTATGTCGGCGCTCACCGTCGCTATTTCCAGCGAACTGTTCTCGGGAACCTTGACCACCAGATCACTCGTGACATCCTTGCGGCCCCACATACCTGACGACGACGGAACCTTTACCTGGATAATGATCTCGTTGCCGTCACGTTCGAAGACCAGCTCCTCAACATCGTCACCGAGATTACCAGACAGCTCAACCGTATCTTTTGACCAGCCTGTCACTTCAATCGAACCGGCTGTGTTGGATATTTGCACAAGGCCGTCAACGTCCGCGTCCAGCGTCTTGTTGATCTTGTCCGCCATTACCGGCGTTGCCAGCAAAGTGCTAAGAAGAACTAACGGTGTCTTATTCATAATAGGTCTCTCAATGTCACTCTAAATACGCCAAAAACTCTGGCGCTCAAATGTCGTTTCTCATCATTACGTTATTGGTCAGGCCGCCAATCTTGCGCATCATCCTGAGCTCATCTCGATAGGCTCGTAACAGCAATTCCTGCAGCAGGATGTTTTCCGGCTCAGCCTCCAGCGCCACGTTAATTTCATCAATAGCATCACGGATGACCTGCATGTTCATTTCAACATCAGCGCGTGATTCCGGAGACAGTCGCGCCAGCTCCTGATCGAGCTTGGACGCCAGATTGCCGCGCGCATCCTGAAAACCGGAGCCAAGCGTATATTTTCCGCCAAAGCTGGTTTCCTCAAAAAGCATGTTCGGCAATACCGGCTGGGTCAGAACAGGTCGATCACTTTCGTACTTGTCCGTGACCGCCATGTAGGTCACGCCAGACGAACCCGCCACCAGCAGCACAACCGCGGCTGCCTGAGCAAATAGCGGCGACCAGCGCGCGCGTTGCGGCGGCGCAATTGCGGCTTCGATGCCGGGCCAAAGATCGCGCTGCGGAGCAACTTCAGTCGACAGCTGGCTCGCCATCGCAAGCAACTCGTCGTCTCGTTCATCATAGTTGTCGTTCATTGCTCAAACCCTTCCTGCTTCAATTGCTGGGATAACAAGCGGCGCGCGCGGTGCAATTGCGCCTTGCTGGTCCCCGTTGCGATGCCAAGCATATTGCCGGCCTCTTCATGGCTGTAGCCGTATACGGCATGCAGCACAAATACGTGTCTTGCTCCCTGCGGCAGTCGATCTACCGCTTCGGACAGATCCCGCAGCTCGCCGCCATCGCCCATCGAAACTGGCGCAGGCCCCGTCTCGGCCGCGACCTGAATCCGGTCGTGCTCGCGCTTCGATTTGCGCATCCTGCCGAGCACCGCATTAACTGCTATGCGGTGAATCCAGGTGCTGAATGCGCTGTCACCGCGAAACTTGTCCATCTTGTTCCAGGCCTGGATAAAGGCATCCTGAGCGCAATCCTCCGCCTCACTGACATTGCCCGTCATTCGCAGGCAAAGGCCGTAAACCTTATCGATATGCAGCCGATAGAGAGACTCAAACGCTCGCGCGTCTGCTCGCTGTGCCTGCGCGATCCAGCTGGCCTCATCCGACAGGGCTATTTCATCTTCAGATATCATCTGCTGACTATAATCGCTGTCTACCGCGGTCAAAAGCGCTTCCAAATGCTCATTCTCCGTTGTATCTGATAGTTTGATGCCTGCTTTGGCCTAATGGTTTAAACCGGGAGTCAAATTCCGCCGAAAATTTCAGCTTAAGCAACTGTATTAGCATGCGATTCTGGTATTATGCGCTTGGCTTGGGACGACGCTGGCCAACATCACGGTGCAATCAAAGAACGAAAAATAATCTATGGCACTTTTGACGACCTGTCCGTTTGCAAATAATCTCTTTGATAATGCGGACAAGTTGCCACCAGCGATAGCGCAATTCTGATGACAGGCCATTCCGTACTCTATCTGGGACACGGCGACTTCGCTTCGGACTATCTTGGCGAACTTGAATCCCTGCCATGCTGCGCCTTACTCGCCAGATCGGCAAAACTTGCGATCCCCGATAATGCTCCATCAGTCATTGATATTGTATTGCTCGAAGCGGGACCTGCGATTGCACAGTCGGGCCAGTCACTGGCCGAACTGATTCACGCGCTGGACGCCTATCCTGTCATCGCACTCACGACCAAAGACCGGGAGCACCGCGGCATCGCTGCTGTTCGCGCTGGTGCGCAGGGATATATCTGTGTCGACGACATATCGGTCGAGGGTCAGGAAACAGTCTTCGAACATGCGGTGCAACGCCATCGACTGCAGCATCGACTGTCAGATACGGACGTTACTGTGCTTTCGATTCTCAGAAACATTAACGATGGTGTGATCATCGTCGACAAGCATGCGCATGTCCTCGATATCAATCCGGCGGCAAGAACCATTCTTGGGCTGGGCCCGCGAGTACAGCCTGACCCGACCTGGGGCCAGACCTTTTGCTGCATCGACGAGCACGGTGAAAATTACCGCAACTCGGGCGACATGCCGCTTATCCGAGCCCGCAATGGTGAAAAGTTTGCCGGTCAGGTCGCAATTTTTCGAGTCCCCGAACAACTCGACACCGTCCTTAGCATCAATGGGCAGGGCCTGTACGACGGCAACCGCACTTTGGTCGGCGGCCTCATTACCTTCCGTGACATTACCGATGTCACGCGCAAGACCAACGAGCTGCAGAAAATGGCACAGTTCGACGAACTCACCGGCCTGCCAAATCGTGGCTTGTTCATCGAACAGCTCGCCAGAGCGCTCGGCCGCAGCCAACGAAAAACGGCGCCGCTCGCTGTTTTGTTTATTGATCTCGACCGCTTCAAGTCTGTCAACGACACGCTGGGCCACGATGTCGGCGATGAGCTTTTGCGACAGGTTGCGGGACGCTTGCGCAAGAATCTGCGCATTGGCGATTTCTCCGGGCGCTGGGGCGGCGATGAATTCGTTGTTTGCCTCGAGGATTTTGGCGAATCGAACAATGCTGCGGCTGCGGCACAGAAATTATTGCTGGTGCTCTCGGAGAAATACGAAGTTAGCAACAGCGAAGTCTATGCGACACCAAGTATCGGCATAGCGGTCTACCCTGAATCGGGCGAAGCGGCAGACAGACTGATCAAAGCTGCTGATCTTGCGATGTACGAAGCCAAAAAACGTGGCGGTGGCCGATTCCAATATTATTCATCTGCGCTGAACATCAAGCTTGAGCAACGCGAGGAGTTGGAAGTTGGGCTGCGTCATGCGCTGGTCCGCAACGAGTTTGTGTTGCACTACCAGCCGCGTATCGATTTGACGACCGGGCGCTTGATCGGGCTTGAAGCCTTGCTACGCTGGCAACATCCGCGCTTCGGCCTGTTACCTCCGGCACGCTTTCTGCCGATTCTCGAGAGCAGCGGCCTGATACATTCAGCTGGCGAGTGGGTTATCAATACCAGCTGCCGACAACTTGCTGCCTGGCAGCGGCAATTCGAGTTACCTGACCTGTCATTAGCGATTAATCTTTCGCCACAGCAATTAATGCATCAGCGCCTGGTCGACATTGTTTCTGAGTCATTGGCCAACACCGCGATTGACCCCGGCTGCATTGAGCTTGAGATCGGCGATGGCGATATCGTTCGGCAGCGAACAGTTGAGTTACAAAACCTGCAGCGCCTGAGAAAACTCGGCGTTCGCATTTCGCTTGATCACTTCGGCACACGCGATGTTTCTTTCGAGTCGCTGGACAACGGTTTTATCGACAGCTTTGTTCTCGATCAGTCATTGATTCACGATGTCGAAGAGAATAGCAGCCATCAACGCATCATTCGTGCGGCGATCGCGATGGCCCAGGGGCTTGATATTGAGGTGGCCGCAGAAGGCGTCGAAACTTTGAGTCAGCTGGACTTTCTGCGCAGCTGCAACTGTGATCTGGCACAGGGCTTCCTGATCAGCCGCCCGATGCAGCCGGAAAAAGTATCGGCGGTACTACGCAGCGAAATCGCCGGCACAAGACTCCTCAGCCGAGGCATGCCCTAGGCTTTATCGCGGGCATGGCCCACTCCTACAGGCG
>CAZGVL010000088.1:0-11604 GCA_964528965.1 uncultured Woeseiaceae bacterium | reverse complement strand
CCTGCGGTACACGGGATCAAAACCCGATGCCTTACCACTTGGCTACGCCCCAATCTTGGTATTCAGTCGCTTATTCCTGATGTCGGCGCAATTGTGCGGTGAGGTCTCGGAGGTGTCAAACGCGATTTTTTCTCCGCTCGAATTCCGGCTCAATCCAGAAATATCCACCGGTCGATCACCAGCCGCACTTTGGTATCAGGATTGACCGCCGAAAGATGGCTCGGCATCGCTTGCCCGCCGCTTTCCTTGTAGCGCGAAATGGTCACGAGCCAGCCACGCTGCATTAGCGTTTCGAGCTGGCCATCGGCATTGAAGGTCGAAATGACCTGCCCCGCCGTTTGCGGATCCGGGTCCGGAATTCCAAGCGCCCAGTAGCGCAGACTTTCGATCGGTATTGTCCAGCCGTAACGGGCCCGCAACTCCGACTCGGCATTCTCCAATCGAGTCTGGACGCCGTCCTTATCGGTCAACAAGACAGACTGACCGTCGCCCTCGACGCGAATTGCACCAATGCCGAGCTTGCCGCTAACCGTGACCTGAAAAGTGTCGTCCTGCTGTATCCAGCGCAAATTGCCGTCGAAACCGTCAATATCTGTGCTGACGCCGACCCGGCCGCTGAACTCCCAGTCTTCAAGACCACCGAGCACGGCGGTACGACTGTTCCAGTTATTGATATCCGGCAGTTGCAGGCTTTGCCGGGTTGCGCAGCCCGTCAACAGCAGCAATGCCACAGACATTGCGACAAGTCTCCAACCGTTGCCAGCTGCCATATTGCGCAGCCCAGGGTCGGCCGTTTGCCTACTCAGATTCGCTAAGCAGGCGATCGCGCACATCAGCCAGACGCTCATCTTCAGGACTTCGCTCATCAGCCGCGGCCAGAATTTCAAGGGCCTCTGGCACACGCTCCAGGGCCACCAGAACTTCAACCAGGTGTGCCGCCACTTCCGGATCAGGAAAACGCTCATACGCTTTCTCAAGCTCAATCAGCGCCTCATCGTACTTGCCGCGCTTGAACAGAACCCAGCCCAGGCTGTCGATAATAGCCGAACTCTCGGGATCGAAACTCAAAGCCTTGCGAATCAGCTTTTCGGCCTCGCGATACTCCTCAGTCCTGTCAGCCAGCGTATAACCCAGCGCATTCAGCGCCAACGCGTTGTCGGGCCAGCGCTTGACCACCAGGCGGTACTCGGCGACCGCGTCGTCCACTCGATCCATGCGCAACAAGAGCTCGGCTTTGCCGAGTAATACGCCCTCATTATCGGGACGGTAGGAAACTGCTTTTTCGTAGAATTCCAGCGATTCTGTATAGCGCTCAAGCGATGCAAGTAACTGCGCCTTTGCCACAACCATGTCCACGGCGTAGCTCGGATTCTCGCGCGCGAAGTTATCAAGGTGTGCGATCCCCTGCTCCGGGTCATTGCCCTGGAAAGCAATCAATGCGCTAACACGACGCTGGGAAGCAACCGCGTTGTCGCCACTGCGCACTCGGGCGTAGAGCCGAATAGCTTTGCCGTGATCTTCTCGAATATCAGCGATCCGTCCCAGGTAATACAGTGCGTCGGTCGTGAACTCACCGGACCTAAGCAAGTCCTCAAAATCATCCCACGCGGCGTCAAAATTGCCTTGTCGAAAATTGATGATTGCCATCAGTCGTATGGCATCGAATCGATTTGCCTGCTCGAGCAGAATCTGATTGACCTGACTCAGAGCATCATCATTGCGGCCGGCCGCCATCAGCATGATCGCCAGTTCCATCCGCGCCTCAGGGTCGGGGTCCGGATCGTCACCGACAATCCTGGACGTATAATCTATCGCTTCTTCCTGCTTGCCGGCGATCAACAGCGCACGCGCATACAGCAATTTGGGCTTCAGCCATTCGGGATCAAGCTCCGCCGCTTGCAGAGCGCGCGCTTGCGATTCATCGGTTTCATCTGCCTGCAATGCCATTACAGCAACCGCGTAGTGCGCGTAGGCAGAGTCCTTGTACGGCTTGGCCAGCCAGCGCATCACCTCATAGGCGTCTTGCGAGTCTTCCTGCGCCAGGATGGGGATGAGAGTCAAAAGGTCCTGTTCCGGAGAATTCGTACCATTTTCAATCAGTTTCTTGAAGCTACGTCGCGACTCCTTGACTTTGCCGAGGCGCAACTCGAGCTGAGCTACGTACAACAGTGCCTGACTGCTGTCCTGATCCAGTTCCAGCCAGCGCTTGGCCGATACCAGTGCATCCTCGTCGAAACCGAAGCTATACGCCACCAACGTCGCCTGCCGCGCGGTTTCAACATCATCGGTCAGCTCAGCTGCCTTGCGATATTCACGTGCGGCAACCAGGTAATCGTCACGTTGCAGGGCTATTTCGGCCTGCAAAACGTGCGCTTTTGCCTCGTCACTTTCTTCATCCTGAGCAAAAACTACTGGCGCAGCGGCCGGAATTATTACCAGGAACAACAATATGGCTGCTATTTTGCTCAGAATTATTTGTCTCGAATCGTGCTGCATTGATACCCTTTGGTTTGTTTTTGGAGTAGCCGCGCGGCCAGTTGCGGCGGCATTTTTGTTGATCTCAGGTAACAGAGACAAGGAACTGCATCGTCAGTTCGCTTATGATACAAACTCAATGATCGGAATCCTACGGTGCCTCGCCGGCACATCATCAATCTACAGCGTCCATGAACTGCTATGCGGCTGCAAATACTCGGGCTGAACCATAACACGGCACCTGTCGAAATTCGCGAGCAAGTTGTTTTTGCGGGCGATGAAATCGGCAGCGCACTGCTGCGCCTAAAGGACGTCGGCGGTGTTGAAGAGGCGGTGCTGCTGTCGACCTGCAACCGCACCGAGTTTTATGTTATTTCGACGGACGCTGGCCGGGACAGGTTGCAAGGCTGGCTGCAGGATGAGCGCAGTATTCGCCAACCTATGGGGGACTCATTGTTCGCCCTGGATAACGATGCGGCGATCCGGCATATCTTCAAAGTGGCCTGTGGCCTGGACTCAATGGTCCTTGGCGAGCCACAGATACTGGGACAGTTAAAAGACGCCTACCGACACGCGCAAGGTGCCGGAACAACCGGCAAAAAACTGTCGCGACTTTTCCAACACACTTTCTCCGTTGCCAAGAAAGTCCGTACTGACACCGAAATAGGCGCCAGTCCGGTTTCCGTAGCCTCAGCGGCTGTCAGTCTTGCGCAGCAGTTCTTTGCCGGTTTTACAAAACACACGGCGCTGCTTGTTGGCGCCGGCGTGACCATCGAGCTGGTGGCCAAGCATCTGGCGAGCCGCAATATCGGTCGGCTGTTCGTAGCCAATCGGGATGTTGAGAAAGCGCGGGATCTCGCCAGCCAGTTTGGTGGCTTCGCCCTGCCCTTGTCCGAACTCGACGGCACACTTCCCGAGGCCGACATACTGATTACTTCTACCGCTGCGCCGGAACCGATCATCACACTCGATCAGGTCAAGCGCGCTGTTGTCGCGCGCAAACGCAAACCAATATTTGCCGTCGACATCGCGGTACCGCGCGATATTGAGCCGGCGGTCGCCGAGCTAGACGATGTCTACTTGTATACGATCGATGACCTTGACCAGGTCATCCTTGAGGGTCAGGGAAATCGAGAAGCCGCCGCAGCCGACGCCAACAAGATACTCGACGACGAAATTATTCGATACCTGAGTATTGAGCGATCCAAGCAGGTAACCCCCGTGATTACCGCAATGCGCGATCAGGGTGAAACATTACGCGCCCTGGTTGTCGAACAAGCGCGCCGCCGATTGGCACAGGGTGCTGATAGCGACGAGGTCATCGAATACGCAACTGCATCGCTGATGAAAAAATTACTGCACAATCCAACCGTGTGCTTGCGCGAGGCGGGTGAAAAATCCGATGAAGAGACTATCGCTGCTGCCCGTGCCCTGTTCGACCTCGATAAAAACTAACGGCTGTCCGCATGAAAGATTCAATACGCAACAAGCTCGAGTCCGTGCGCGACCGATTTGAAGAGATATCGGGACTGTTGTCGGATCCGGAGATTATTGGCGATCAGAACAAATTTCGCGACCTCTCCAAAGAGTACGCTCGGATTGAGCCCATCGTTGGACTGTTCACACAGTTCGAACTACTAAGCGGCGATATCGCGGCTGCCGAAGAAATGGCCAATGACGCGGATGGCGAGATTCGCGATATGGGCCAGGAAGAGTTGCAGTCGTTGAATGAGCGACGCGAGCAACTACTTATACAGGTGCAGAAAGCGCTCATCCCGCCGGACCGCCACGACCAGAGCAATGTGTTCCTTGAGATTCGCGCTGGGACAGGCGGTGATGAAGCAGCAATATTCGTCGGTGACTTGCTGCGCATGTACATGAAGTATGCGGAGTCCATGAAGTGGTCAGTCGAAATACTCAGCGCGCGAGAAGGTGATCATGGTGGCTACAAAGAAGTCATTTGCAGGGTCACCGGCAATGGCATTTATGCGGGACTGAAGTTCGAATCCGGCGCGCATCGCGTGCAACGAGTACCGACAACCGAATCGCAAGGTCGCATTCATACATCTGCCTGCACCGTCGCTATCTTGCCGGAGCCGGACGAGGTTGAACTGGATGAGATCAAACCGGCCGATTTGCGCGTGGATACGTTCCGCGCCTCAGGCGCCGGTGGCCAACACGTCAATAAAACGGATTCTGCAATTCGGCTCACTCACTTACCCAGCGGCATTGTGGTCGAGTGTCAGGACGAGCGCTCGCAACACAAGAATCGCGCGCGCGCGATGTCATTACTGCAGGCGAAACTTCTGGACACCAAGGTGACCGAACAGAATGCCGAACAGGCCGAGCAACGCCGGCTCCTGGTCGGCTCAGGGGACCGGTCGGAACGAATTCGTACCTATAATTTCCCGCAAGGACGAGTCACTGACCATCGCATCAACCTGACCTTGTACAAGCTGGATGAAGTACTTGAAGGTGGACTTGAGCAGGTTATTCAGCCGTTGATCAACGAATATCAGGCCGACCAGTTGGCCGCACTTGCTCGGTAACTCAAAGATCAATTTCTGACAATTTGCGTCAACTACGAGCCCAGCGCCTGATCCAGGTCAGCCAATAGATCGTCAACTGACTCAATTCCGACTGACAACCGAATTAGCTGATCGCTTATGCCGAGTTTTTCGCGCTCTTCAAGCGGCACAGATGCGTGCGTCATGATTCCCGGATGATCAACCAGACTTTCAACACCGCCCAAGCTCTCCGCAAGCGCGAAGATTTCGCAGCGCTCCAGGAAAAGCCGCGCCGCCTCAATATCGCCGTTGATGAAGAATGTTACGATACCGCCGAAGCCATTCATCTGATTTCTCGCGAGGTCGTGCTGCGGATGCGATGCGAGCCCCGGATATAACACGCTTGCAACGCGGTCATCCTGCTCCAGCCATGCCGCGATTTTTGCCGCACTCTCGCAATGTCGTTGCATGCGGACATCAAGCGTCTTAACGCCGCGCAATGCCAGAAAGCTGTCGAAAGGCCCGGCGACGGAACCAATAGAGTTTTGCAGATAGCCAAGTTGCTCGGCCAAAGCGTCGTCTGCCGTAAGCGCAATGCCGCCGATAATATCGGAATGGCCATTAATGAATTTGGTAGCCGAGTGCATGACGATGTCGCAACCAAACTCCAGCGGGCGCTGTAAATAAGGCGTTGCAAATGTATTGTCGGCTACCAGTAAGAGATCATGTGTTTTTGCAAACGTGGCGATCGCATTCAGATCAACAATTTTTAGCAAAGGGTTGCTAGGCGTCTCCAGCCAGATCATGCGCGTGTTGCCGCGGACTGCCGCTTCAAGTGCTGCTGCGTTGGTAAGGTCGACGAAACTGAACTCAAGCCCGGCGCTACGTTCACGCACGTCAGCAAACAAACGCCGCGTTCCGCCATACAGATCGTCCATTGCGATTACGTGGCTACCAGAGTCAATCAACTCCAGTATCGTTCCGATCGCCGCCATGCCTGAAGCGAAAGCAAAACCATGCGACCCGGATTCCAGGTCGGCAACACAACGCTCGTAGGCCTGCCGCGTCGGATTCTGCGTGCGCGAATACTCATAGCCCTTGTGCACGCCCGGGCTGGACTGCACATAAGTTGATGTTGCATAGATCGGCGGCATGATCGCACCGGTGGTTGGGTCCGGACTTTGCCCGGCATGAATGGTCCGCGTGGCAAAGGCCTTCTTTTCGTCGTTTTTCATAGCTTCCTGCCTTAGATCTGTCGACGGAGGAAATTGAGCACGTCGGATCTCGTGATGAGACCCAGGAACTCGTCTCCGTCGGATATGGCCGCATAGGGCTGTACCTGCAGCATCGAGACCAGGTTATTCAGGCTCGCTGTCATATCCAGTTTGATGAATGCTGTCTGCATTGCGCAATCGACTGTCGAATTCATGAGTTTCGGTTTGCCGAAGACGAACTGCAAGATTGCGTCTTCGGTGACGACACCCACAAGACGATCATTTTCCATTACCGGCAACTGCGAGAATCCCGCGTTGCGCAGGCGATTATGTGCCGTTGTGAGTACGTCGGTTGGCCCAACAGTGATGGTGGCTCGTTCGCCGTGCAGTCGACCAATCAAGTCGCGCAAGTCGCCGTACTGGTCACGCTGAATGAACCCCTGATCTTCCATCCAGAATTCGTTGTATAGTTTGGAGAGATACTTGTTGCCCGTATCGCAGGCGAATGTAACGACCCGCTTTGGCTCCGTCTGTTCTTTGCAATACTTCAGAGCGGCTGCCAGCAGCGTGCCCGACGATGATCCGGCGAGCACGCCTTCTTTCTTCAGCAACTCTCGTGCAGCGGCGAAAGATTCTGCATCACTGATCGCATAGGCTTTGCTGACCTTGCTGAAATCTGCGATCGACGGAATAAAATCTTCACCAATGCCTTCAACGAGCCAGCTGCCACCTTCACCCAATTCGCCCTTATTGATGTAGTCGGTCAGCACAGAGCCAACAGGGTCAGCGAGAATGAGATCAACATCAGGCGCGTGCTCAGTAAGGTATTTTCCGATCCCGCTCACCGTCCCGCTGGAACCAACGCCGAGCACAATAGCATCCAGGTTCCCTTCCATTTGTTCGAGAATTTCCGGCGCTGTCGTCATTTCGTGCGCAAGTGGGTTGTCCGGATTGCCGAATTGATTAATAAAGTAGGCGCCCTTCTCTTCAGCAATGCTCTGTCCCAGATCCTGATAATACTCAGGGTGACCCTTGCCGACGTCCGAGCGAGTAAGGACAACTTCTGCGCCCATCGCGCGCAAATTGAAAATCTTCTCCTGGCTCATCTTGTCCGGCAGGACCAGAATCATCCGATAGCCCTTCTGCGCGGCAACCAGTGCCAGGCCGAGGCCCGTATTGCCAGCGGTGGCTTCGACCAGCGTGTCACCAGGCTTGATGTCGCCGCGCTTTTCGGCCTGCTCGATCATCGAAATTCCGATACGATCCTTAATAGAACCAGCCGGATTCATCAATTCAAGTTTTAAGAAGAGCCGACAGGACCCCGTATCCAGATGCGTCACTTCGAGCATCGGGGTGGAGCCGACCATTTCGAGGATGTTGGAATAAACCTTCATGAGCATTACTGTAGCAACCGAAACTGATCGCGAGTGTACGCGATATGGTCAGCGCGAAACCAGTCCGGAGAGAACAATGCATGAGTGAATCGGCGCGAATTGATGCAATCGTCGGCGAGGCCACACAGCGACTATCTGCAGTCAGCGATTCACCCCGGCTGGACGCAGAAATGTTGCTCGGCCTCTCGATCGATATGCCGCGCTCGTATTTGTTTGCGCACCCTGAAGATACGCTGGATGAGGCGGCCTCGGCACGAATGAATGGGCTGCTGGAAAGGCGACTGTCGGGCGAACCCATGGCCTACATCACCGGCACCCGTGAATTCTGGTCGCTGGAGCTGATGGTTAGCCCAGCGACGCTCGTGCCACGACCCGAAACTGAATTGCTGGTAGATCTCGCGCTGCGGGAAATTCCTCGAGATGCAGAATGGCAGATTCTCGACCTTGGCACCGGCAGCGGTGCAATAGCTGTCGCCATTGCCAGGGAGCGACCACTTTGTAACGTTACTGCAGTCGACATGAGCGCTGCGGCGTTGGGCGTCGCGCGCGCAAACGTGCATCAATTGAGCCTCGGCAATGTGACTTGTATTGAGGGCGACTGGACGCAACCTGTAGCGGACCAGCAATTCAATATTGTCGTTTCGAACCCTCCATACGTGCGCGCCGATGATGCCGCGCTTGATGCGCTGACGTCGGAGCCTGTTGCGGCACTCGTCGGCGGCGACGATGGCCTGGACGCCATTCGCGTTCTCGCGCGCGACTGTCGGGAAATCCTTTGTGCCGACGGCGTGTTGTTGCTCGAACATGGCGCAGATCAGCAACAGGACGTAGCAACGCTTTTACAGGCGCAAGGCTGGACGGATATCGTTTGCCACACTGACCTCGCGGGTTTGCCGCGCATTAGCGTGGCGAGAACGGTGTAGTAGGCCCGGATTCGAGACATGAACAAGTCATTTGTGTTAAAAAACGCCGCTCACAACCAAAGCGAGACATCATGATTACCATTAAAACCAGCCTCGGCGACATTTCCATCGAGCTTTTCGAAGAGAAAGCTCCCATAAGCTGCGAGAATTTTCGTCAGTACGTAAGCGACGGATTTTTCGCGGATACGATATTTCACCGCGTCATCCCCAACTTTATGATTCAGTGCGGCGGCATGACCGAAGATATGGCGAGCAAAGAGACGCGTGCGCAGATCAAGAACGAAGCTGACAATGGCGAGAACAACGAACGTGGCACGCTCGCAATGGCACGAACCGGTGTTGTTGACAGCGCGACGTCGCAGTTCTTCATTAACATCAGCAACAATGATTTCCTGAACCATGGTGACCGCGACTTTGGCTATGCTGTGTTCGGTAAGGTCACCGACGGCATGGATATCGTTGACGCAATTGCTGCAGTGCCGACCGGTAGCCGCGGTGGCCATCAGGACGTGCCGCTTGATACGGTCACGATTCTGGAAGTTACCAACGACGCATAGACCGTGACCGACAGCCGTCCCAACCTGGATCGACATGCACGCCACGTGGCACTGCCACAAATCGGCGATGACGGTCAGGCGCGGATTGCCGACGCCACAGCTCTGCTGATTGGCGTCGGCGGAATCGGTTGCGCAGCTGCAAGTTATCTCGCATCCAGCGGAGTCGGTCAGCTGATGTTGTGCGACTTCGATACCGTGGACCCGACCAACCTGGGTCGCCAGATACTGTATGGGCCCGACGACGTCGGCGAGTTGAAAGCGATCGTCGCCGCGGAACGACTCGCCATCATCAATCCTGAAATCCAGATCACACCGATCATTGATCGACTTGATGATGACGCACTGGCGGAGGCGGTTGGCCAGGCTGATGTTGTTCTGGACGGCAGCGATAATTTCGCCACCCGGTTCCAGGTTAACAATGCATGTGTCGCAGCCAGACGCTGCCTGGTATCAGGTTCAGCCATTCGGCTTGAGGGTCAGGTTGCTGTGTTTGGTCCTGACTACGCGACATCACCGTGCTATCGCTGCGCTTATCAGGAGGCTGATGAGTCTCTTGAGAGCTGTGCAGGCAATGGCGTGCTTGCCCCGGTTCCTGGCGTTATCGGCACGTTGATGGCGGTTGAAGCACTCAAACAACTTGTCGGTCTCGACTCGCCACGTGGAACGCTGCAACTCTACGATGCCGGCAGCGGTGAGTTCCATAGCGCCCAAATCAGAAAGGACAAACACTGCCCGACCTGCGGTTAGTCCACGAGTTCCACATGAAGGAGCGCGCCCGAGCGCTAGTTCAGCCAACGAACTGCGTAGAAAAACCATTGGCCATCAGCTGACGCGCAGACAGTCAGACGGAAAACCGGTTGATGAAACTACGGACTGCGTCAGAACCCTGAAGCGGTGTATATTCTCCAACTCAACGTTGCATACAGGCGCTCAATATGAATCTCAATGCCAAATTCTGGATTTGGTTAGCGGCATTTCAGGTGTTCTTCGGACTTGCCGTTTTCGCGATAACTCGCGACCACTATATTCAGGCAACGCATACTGTCAGCGCTCGTCCAGCGACGCAGAACCAGCCCGCGCCGGTGTGGTCCGACGACATCACGGAAACAGACATTGCACGACTGACTGCGCCAGCACCTAGCCTGACTGCCTTCCAGAATCCGGCTGAATTACTACGTCAGGCTGAAGAGTCTTTCGGCAACGCCCAATATGACAGAGCGGCGGACTTGTATGAAAAACTGCTGGCAATCAATCCGAATGATGCAGAAATTTATAATAATTTAGGCCTCACGCTACATTATCTCGGAAGATCAACTGAAGCTCTGAGCCGGCTCAACGAAGGTATTGCCGTGGACGCAGATCACCAGAGAACCTGGCTAACGCTGGGATACGTCAATAGCCAGCTCGGCAACATCGAGCAAGCTCGCACGGCGCTCAATACTGCGGCGCAGGTTGGCAACGACGACTCGATCCGACAATCCGCAACGAAAATGCTCGAAGAGCTTCCGTAGCGGTTTCGTACACATTGGTCAGATCACCCATCGATTTGTCAGGCTGATATTGGCTTCTTGATTCGGCTACGATGCCGACGATTTACCCGTTCATAGCGCCGCCCACGTTGGCTGGTCCGCACGACCACTTGATCGTCTGCTTTTCCCAATAGCGGACGTTCACGACGGCTGTTTTGCAGGGAATTGAAGGGCTGGTTTCGGCCAGAAGGAGCCGTTCAGGCTGTAACCCAGATGTAGATTGAGGTGACGAGTAGACCGACTACTACACCGAACGCGAAACGAGCTTTCACGCTCCACTTGCTTACAAATATTCCCAGAAATGTCGTAGCAAATACGACGCCCAAAGCAGGCGGCCCCCAGTATTGAAACGCACTCGCGCTGAAATCCTCAAGCTCCGCCATCGTCAGTATCAGCAGTCCAAATACCGATAGCGTGCTTCCCATGAATACGCTGAATAACCGAGTCGCAGCTGGCCATTTTGTATTTTCTTTTTGGTTCATGAGTTCTTCATCCGAGCGGCTGTGTTCGGCCATAAACAGCCGTCGATCAGGTGGAGTCGCTCTCGAAATACGGCTCCCCGCTCGGAAAAAAGAAGTCGTAACGATCACTAAAGCGACGAAGGGTCGAATCAACGTCGGCCACCAATTGTAAGGCTTGAACCGTGTCAGCACCGTAAATCGTGTCCTCGATTTTCACAGGAAAACCGTAAAACTGTCTGCTGCAAGCGCCAGTGCCTTCACTTACAGGGAAGTCTACTGTTCCCGGCTCGACAACGACCGGAGTACCTATCCGAATAACAAACTCCGTTCGATTGCTCTCGCCTTTGGGTGCCCAAAGGAGGCTTCTTTCAGCGATGAATTTTGGCATGATTCCTTCGAATTGCGAGCGGCTGCTTCGGGTCAGTACCAGCCCCTCAGCAGTTTACCACCTGGGCGGCTGGTGTCGGCCGAGGCTGTGTGAAAACGTCGTATTGATTATAATGTAGACGTCTCCGTATCAGGTCGAACTACATGAAGCGATTCA
>CAZGVL010000087.1:0-11815 GCA_964528965.1 uncultured Woeseiaceae bacterium | reverse complement strand
CATGGGACCCCCAGATTAGGAATCTGGTGCTCTATCCGACTGAGCTACCGGGGCGTGCGGCTGGGATTCTAGCAAAAAGGGCTAAATGATACTGATAGATTGTTGCGGTATTAGCTGCTGCTCTTTAATAGTGCCGAGCTTCGCCGCATAATCGGCTTATGAATGGAATACTCGTACGTACGCTAATCGCGATGCTGGGCTTGTATCTGGCTTCGGTGATCATTCCCGGGGTCAGTATTGCGGGTTTTGGCAACTTCTTGCTTGCCGCAATACTGCTTGGGCTGGTCAACGCATTCGTTAGGCCGATTGCCTTTATATTGACCCTGCCAATTACGCTGCTCACGCTGGGCCTTTTCCTGCTCGTCCTAAATGCCGGAATGCTTGGCTTGGTCGCGGCATTACTCGACGCCTTTGTTATTGCGGGCATATGGTCGGCGATCTTCGGTTCGCTGATCGTCAGCATGACCAGTGCAGTTGCCTCCTGGTATATCGGGCCAGAAGGCGGAGTCGAGGTTTACGTCATTCGTCGCGATTAGCTGTCGCCACATCTATGCCAGCGTTCTCGCGCTGAACTGGCGGCGAGAAACCCTGTCTCTATTCAAATCCAAAACATTAAAGGGCATGAATGCCCGTCTGCTTCTCGTAAGGAGAACTTCATTGAAAAAACGCACTGTATTTATTCTCGCTGCTGCCATGGTCTGGCTGGTTGGTTGCGGACAAGACCAGGCTGCTCAAGAGCAGTCGGCAAATGAGCAAACGGACGAGGCGGTGACAGCACCGATCGCAGTGGAGCTTGGTGGCGCTGGGGCTGTTGCTGAGAAGGCATCCGCTCAGATTACGGACGACTACATGCGCATGATCATCGCGGAGATTTCCGATGACAAATACGAAGGTCGTGGTCCGTCAAGCCAGGGTGATGTTGCAGCAAGAAAGTACCTGGCGGAGCAGATGGCGGAGCTCGGGGTGGAACCTGGCGCTGCTGATGGCAGTTGGGAGCAAACATTTGATCTGGTCAGTGTGGATACAAAGCAACCTCCCACGTGGACATTTGCTACAGAGAGTGACGAACTCACTGTGAAACAGTGGGATGACTTCATGCTCCGCAGTGATGTTCAGGAAGATCATGTTGCGGTGACCGATGCCGAGTTGGTGTTTGTTGGCTACGGAATTGAAGCACCTGAGTACGATTGGAATGACTTCAAGGGAGTTGATCTGAACGGCAAGATTTTGTTGGTCATGAACAACGACCCGGACTGGGATCCCGAGTTATTCGCCGGTGAAACTCGCCTCTGGTACGGCCGCTGGGACTACAAGTATGAAAAAGCAGTGGAGTTGGGCGCGGCTGGCGCCATTATCATTCACACCGCGCCCTCGGCTGGCTATCCATTTCAGGTACTGCAAACATCGGGGACCGGGCCGCAATTCGAACTCCCCAAAGACAGACGAAATAATAGCCAATTCAATGCGTGGCTAACCGAGGATGCGTCGTACAAGTTGCTTGAGATGGCTGGCTTCAACCTTGATGAACTTCGCGAAGCGGCATTCAATCGGGATTTCGAACCCGTACCATTGGGTATAACGACTTCCGTAGCGATGGACGTTGAAGTCAAGAGCGTTCAAACGGCCAACGTGCTTGGGCTGATCCCGGGCAGTGACCCGGAGCTTGCCGATGAAGCTGTTATTTTCACGGCGCATCATGATCACCTCGGTATTGGCACGCCAAATGCTGACGGTGATGCGATCTACAACGGTGCGATGGACAATGCATCCGGTGTTGCCATGGTCATGGCTATGGCGAAAGCCTTTAAGGCGCTGCCGACTGCACCTCGACGTTCCATTCTTATCGCATTGGTTGGTGCGGAAGAGCAGGGACTGTTGGGTTCACAATGGTATGCAGAAAATCCGACTTTTCCTGCCGGAAAAATTGCTGCAAACATTAACTACGACGGCGGCAACATTTGGGGCCACACACACGATGTTACCTACATTGGATTAGGCAAGACGTCGATTGATCAAATAGTGACGATGATCGCGGGTGAACAGGGACGTGTTGTTAATCCGGACCAATTCGCCGACCGTGGCTATTTTTATCGTTCCGATCAATTCAATTTTGCCAAGATTGGCGTGCCCGCGATGTATCTCGAACCCGGCATGGACTTCGTTGATCGCCCGGAGGGATGGGGCAAAGAACAAATCAATCACTTTACGGACGTTGACTATCATCAACCGTCAGACGAGTACGATCCGAGCTGGAATCTGGTGGGTATGGTTACCGACGCGGTGGCGGGGTATTGGACCGGGCTGGCGATTGCTAACGCTGATGAGATGCCGACCTGGACCCCGGGCGACGAGTTTGAGGCAGCGCGTCTTGAAGCATTGGAAGCAGTCAAAGAGTAATCGCTGCTGCTTGATCTGGTGTTGAGTTGTAATTGAATAACTAATGTTGCCGCGACGGATATCGCTTGTGTCTCTTGGTAGCAATAGCATTACGTTGATATTGCTGGCACTGCTATCGCCGTCAATGGCGTATGCACAGGACCAGACCAGCGGCGATGGGTTCTTCGCTAGTCTCGGCGACGATATTCGGGCCGACTTTCGTCAACACTATAGTCGCGGGCCGCTACTTCATGTGACGGCCGGATTTGGTGTTGCGGGTGTGTTGGCGAACACTGATGCCGATCAAAAGATTCAGGACTTTTTCAACGACGAGCTTTCGAGCGACACCGGCGATGATGTGAGCGATTTTTTCACCGGTGTCGGCGATCTGTCGATGCCGCTCTACTCATTTCCGATCTATCTCGGTGCGATGTGGCTCGGGGATTACAGTCGTAACAGTGAGTCCGCTGTTGCGCGTTGGGGTGCGGCATCCATGCGCGCGGGACTCGTTGGGGCTCCGGAGGTGATTGTCTTGTCAAACATCACCGGTGGCAACAGGCCTGAAGAAGGGGAGCCTGGCTGGTCCCCATTCGACGGTGACGATGGTGTGAGCGGACACGCATTCTTCGGCGCGGTGCCGTTTATTACTGCCGCGAACGAGACCGATAAGCGTTGGTTGAAGGTGACGCTTCTGGTGACCTCGACGTTGCCGGGACTGGCCAGAGTCTACGACGACCAGCACTATTTCTCACAGTCCTTGCTGGGTTGGTGGATTGCATACGTGTCGGCGAAGAGCATAAACCACACTGACACCGCAAAGCAGAGTGCGGTCAGTATTTCGCCAGTAAGCTATTCCGACGGTGCCGGATTGCGAGTCGCTTTTTCATTCTAGGGGCAGGGTGGCACTCGCCGTGGTGCGTCGCGAAATGAATATCAGGACCGACGGAATCGGCTGAAGAACCCTTCCCCGGATTCATCGTCGTCATCATCATCGTCATCATCATTGAAAGTTGGTGGCGGACGAACATTCAAGGCCTTGAGTGTTTGGGTCATTGATGTGTTGATCTGTTCTTCAATTGACTCGGGTTGCTCGCCCGTTGCCGGCGGCGAGCTAATTGTATTGTCAGCCGCAAGCACGACGGATTCTGTGTGCTCCGGCACAGGGTCGAAATTCCCATTCAGCGCACGTACTGTTCTAAGTCGCTGCGTCGCTGACAAGTTGTCATCTGACGCCATTGAGCTCGGCAAAACCACTGGTTTTTTCGCTGTTTGTGGTCTGCTCTGATTTGCGGCAACCGGTGCTGCCGGGGCATCAGTTCCATCAGCCTCGAGTTGCAGATCGTCATTGGCTGATACATGGGAGGGTGGATTGGCCGCGACATGCGCCGCAACCTGAGCCGCTATCTGGCTGAATTCCTCGCCAAACAATGTCTCCGCCATTTTGTCATCGACATCTTCGATAGTTTTTGCTCGCGCCAGCTCAGTCGAAATCTTCTCGAGTTCAGCGCTGTCTTCGTTGGTTAGTTCGGCGGGTTTTTCAAATTTGGGTGTTACTTCAGGTGTTTTCGCAGTGCTCGATTCTTTCGCTTGTCTGGCACTCTCCAGCTTGTCCGCGGCTTTTTTCTCTTCGGCGGCGGTAACCTCGGCGAGGTCGATCGTGGTCTTCTTCAGAAGCTCAGTGGCTTCATCAATTTTCTCCTGAATGGCACGATCAAGAGTAATTTCGGGCACTACTTCAGGCTCTTTTTCTTCGGCGGCATCTTCAACTTCGGATTTGGGATCTGTATCAGCGTCATCACTCTGCGTATACGACATCGCGCGTTCCAGAGCTTCAAGATCCGGGCGCAACTCAGCTAGCGTCGGGTCCCGCTCCCAAGCGGGAATCTCTGTCTCGACAGGTTTATCAGTGTCAGGGGAACCAAGGGACGTCGCCTGTTCATGGTCCACATCTGAAGTGGTTGTGGCGTGGCTTTGGGGTTCTGCGACCGACAGCGTAGGAATTGGCTGCTCTTTAACGACAGGAGCTGCAGCAACAGGAGCTTTAACTTTAGCTGTCGCAGCCCTAACAACTTCGACCGGCTTGGTCGCAGCAACCGGGTGGTCAAGCCGCATCGAGCTCGAAAGAGTCGGTATGCCATCTTCCTCATATTGACTTGTATCTTCTGCTACAACATTCGCCGGCGTATCGTCCTCGAAGATCAGCTCGGGAATATCCGAATCGGTACCCACCGCAACAGGGTCTTCAGTATTGGCCACAGCAGCGGCCGGTAATTCATCTGGTTTTGCGACAGGCTTCGAGGTGGATTTAACTTTGGCTTCTTCCGGCGTCGGCATCGCGGCCAGCTCCGGAGTGAGTACTGACAGACTTGGAAAAGTATCCTGAATCAGTTCGGGAATTTCCGGCTCGTCCGCATCGGCAGTGTCGCTTTTTGGTTCGCTGACAGCCGGTTTTTCTGATGCGAGCTCGGATTGGACTACGGGTTCGGGCTTCGCGGAAACCTCTGTCGGTGCTTCTTCGGGTTGTGCTTCTGCAGCGGGTTTTGCAGTATTCTCATGCGATTGGTCCGCTTCAGCGACAGCCTCGGTCTCTTGAGAAGCCTCGTCTTTAGCGATCGGGTCTGGCGTACTCGGGGATACTGAGGCAAGTGTCTGGACCTGTACCGTCATGCCACACTCGTCGGCTACGACAGAGGTAATGAACTGTGGCGTTATTTGATCCAGCTTTTGTTCGGCTGCAGACACAAGAATCGTTTCGACCGTATTATTCACTACTCGCGGAATGCCTCCGCTAAGCCGGTGTAGCAAATCACTCGCACCGTCGGCAAACAGGACATCGAAATCCCCACCGGCCAATCGGAAACAGTGTTTCAAGTAAGCACGTAGCTCGCCACTGCCAAGTGGTCGAATCGACTCACGAAACCGGATCCGTTGTTTCATGCGAGCGAGCTGAGGGACCTTCATCATATTGTTGATGCCGGGCTCGCCCATCAGGACTATATTGGCGCCATCAGAGACGCCGGCGTCTGCCGCTGTTAGTGCTTCGAGCTCGGAGAGCGCATCAGCGCCTATGCGAGACGCATCTTCAACGACGATAAACACGCGGGTTCCCTTGTCGGCAAACCCTTTCAAGAGTCGTCGGAACAGAGAAAATCGCTGTACCGTGCCAGAAGGGACTTGTCGGGTTCCAAGTTCGTCGAGCAATAGCTCCAGTACTTCGTCATGTGCCAACTGCATCCGGCCAACCGTAATAATGACCCGGCTAGTGCCCAGCGCATTTAGCGCGCGGTGAACCAGAGTTGTCTTGCCAACGCCGACGTCGCCGGTAACCGTTACGATCGCGTCGGAAGGTTGCAGCGCCTTTTTGAGGCCGGCCATTGTCTTCGCGGTTTGCGGGCCAACGAATACGTCAGGCCCCGTGGCGGTTACGCGAAAGGGTCTGTTCTTCAGGCCAAAATGTTGTTCATACATAGCGGTCCGATCTGCGTTTGACGGGCCATACAATGTGTACAGCTCTGCTGAATCGGCAGTTTGCGGCCTGAGAGCCCGGATTTCATGGAGTTGGGTCACAAAAAAAGACAACAGATTATGACCACTTTCGGTGAAATCGGCTGTTTGCTACGAAATTTATTGACCTTTCGCTATAAATTTGGCTCTTGGTGCAAGTCGGTCCGGGACGCGGTACCGCAAAAAAAACCTTAAGAAATCGCCACATACAGTGAACAAAAGAGTGCCATTTGCATCCAATAGCTCCAAAATACGCATCCTTCGAGAACACTCCCCGCGGACCGGTCGAATGCAACGCAAAACTCAAAGAAGAATCCTGATTGTCTCTATTTTCGGCCTTGCAGGCGCTCTTGCAGCGTTGATGATCTTGAATAAGCCTGAGCCGGAAAAGAAAGACAAAGAAGTATCTCGGCTGCTCATTGATGTCATGCAGCTGGAAGAGTCTTCCGCTGTATTCGAAATTAGTAGCCAGGGCGCTGTGCGCCCCTTGACGCAAACAACGCTCAGCGCTGAAGTCTCTGGCGCGATAGTCAGCATCTCGCCGAAGTTCGTAGCCGGTGGAGTATTTCAAAAGGGCGAGCAGTTGATGCGAATCGATCCGACAAACTACGTTGTCGCGGTTGATCAGGCCAAAGCGCTGCTGCTGCAGCGCCAGATAGAATTTGATGGTGCTGCGAAGCTGCGCAGCCAGGGATATCGTGCTGAGTCGGAGTACGCCTCGGCAGCGGCGGCCCTGGCAACTGCAAAGGCTGACGTTGTGCGCGCTGAGCGAAATTTGCAGCGGACCTATATTCGCCTGCCTTATGAGGGCATGGTGAGGAGCAAGGACGCCGATATTGGTCAGTTCGTCAACCCGGGCTCAGTGCTGGGGATTGTCTTTGCTACCGACTATGCCGAAGTGCGACTGCCGTTGACTGACCAGGATCTGGCTTTCGTGAATCTGCCGGAAGCGGGTGAGATCACTGACAGTGGCAGTGCAGCGGGACCGGATGTAAGGCTGGCTGCCGTGCAAAAGGGTCAACTAGTCCAGTGGGATGCACAAATCGTCAGATCCGAGGGCATCGTCGATGAGCTAAGTCGCGTGACCTACGCTGTTGCCCGCATCAATGACCCATACCAATTGCACAACGACGGCGTATCTCTGCCTATCGGAACATTTGTCAGTGCCAGCATCTCCGGCTCAACGCTGGAGCATGTGATCAAAGTGCCGCGGTCTGCGCTGCGTGGCTCGAACCAACTATTGTTCATAACGGATGACAACAAGCTGGAAATCCGCACGGTTGAACTGATCAGGACGGACGCGGATTTTGCATACGTCGGTGGTGGTGCATCGATCGGAGAGCGTATATCGATGACGGCTATTGAAGCGCCAACGAACGGCATGTCCGTGCGAACAACTGACCGTCCGGAGCCGGCAGCAGATGTCGCTGCTGATGAAATGACCACACAGAGTGATGGAGCTGACCAATGAGGGTGCGCGGCGTATCAAATCAAACCGGGATCATTGCCTGGTTTGCAGAGAATCACGTCGCGGCAAACCTGTTGATGTGGTTCATCATAGTCGCAGGAATAATCTCTGCTTTTACGATTAGAAAACAGACCACCCCCGACTTTCAGCTAAATACGATTCGGGTTCAGGTTCCCTATCTTGGCGCAGCACCGCAAGAGGTTGAGGAAGGTGTGGTCATCAAGGTCGAAGAAGCGATTCAGGATATCAAAGGTATTGTCAGGATTGACTCGCGTGCTCGTGAGGGCCGTGGCACGGTCACAATTGAGGTTTCTACAAGCACGGATATCAATGAGGTACTCAGTGAAGTAAAGACACGCGTGGACGCCATCTCAACGTTTCCGGGTCTCGCCGAAAAGCCGGTTATTTATAAACAAGAGGTTCCGATTCACGTGGTGTTCGTGGCCATTTACGGAAATCTCGACGACTTTTCGCGCAAGTCGATAGCACAGGAAGTGCAGAGTGATCTGATGACACTGCCGGAGGTCAACCAGGTGCAATTCCTCGGTGACCGCGCCTACGAAATCAGTATTGAAGTATCGGAACACATACTTCGTCAATACGGATTGACGATGTCTGAGATATCTCAGGCGGTCAGAAATTCGTCTGTCGATTTACCGGGAGGAACGATCAACACCAGCGGCGGAGATATTCTGCTGCGTACAGAGGGTCAGGTTTACACCGGCGGTGAATACGATCAGCTCGTGCTGCGGACCTTTCCAGATGGCACGAGATTGACGTTGGGAGATATTGCGACAATTCGCGACGGTTTCGTCGAGACACAAGGCTTTGGCCGATTCGATGGCGAGCCCACCGCGACATTACGCGTCCTGGCAAGCGGTCAGCAAAACGAAATGAAGACAGCCGCAGCTGTTCGCAAGTACATCGAGGAAAGATCGAGTAGCTTGCCCGACGGCGTGATGATGGACACTTGGGTGGACCGCTCGCACTATCTTGAGGGTCGCCTGAGCATGATGCTCAATAACATGTGGATTGGCGCGCTTCTCGTGTTTCTGGTCTTGTCCCTTTTTCTGCGCATGAAGGTTGCAGCGTGGGTGATAGTCGGAATTCCGATTACCTTCCTCGGCGCACTGTGGTTGATGCCACACGGACCTTGGCCGGTGACCATCAATATGATCAGCCTGTTCGGCTTTATTATTGTGCTGGGTATTGTTGTTGACGATGCGATCATCATTGGTGAGAGCGTTTATACAAAAATTCGTGCAGACGGACAGACTATAGAAAACGTTGTGCTGGGAGCCAAGAAAGTTGCTGTGCCAGCAACGTTTGGCGTCTTGACGACGATTGCCGCATTTGCACCGATGCTATTTGTCGGCGGTATTGTGGGACCGTTTTTCGAAGCTATGTCAATGGTCGTTATCCTCTGTTTGATATTTTCGTTGGTTGAATCCAAGTTGATCCTGCCCGCGCATCTCGTCCACGCGAAGATCCAGCTCATTGACGAAGATGACCTGTTCAATCCGCAGCGAAAGATCGGTTTTTTTGAAGGCATCGTAAGGTTCTTTCAGAAGATTCAGCGTCGCACGCAACATGGACTGCACCGATTGATTCACGATTTCTATCGACCTTTGCTGGAACGAGCCGTGGATAGTCGGGGCGTAACAGTTGCCATATTCATTGCGGTTCTGATCCTGACATTCGGCTTGTTGAAGAGCGGTTTCGTCCGGGTGGTGTTGTTTCCCGAAGTCCCCGGCGATTTCATCCAGGTACAACTAACGATGCAAAATGGTACCGCCCCAGAGATTCGCAATGCCGCTCTGGACAAGATCGAAGCTGCGATACTCACAATGAACGAAGAATACATTATGGAGAACCCCGATCTGGACCCGATGATCAGTCATGTCGGGTCGTTTACCAATGGTGATTCAGGCGCGGTTGCGTTTGCCGAAATGCCCATGGTTGAGGGGCGGGCGCTTGATGGTGATGACATCTCCAATCTATGGCGTGATCGGGTTGGCGAGATAGCAGGCGTCAAAGAGCTTACTTTCTCGGGTGGAGATAATTTCGGTGGGGGCGCGCCATTGAGCTTTCGTCTAAGCGGTGACAACTATGCCGCGCTTGAGAATGCGGCCAGAGAGCTTGAAGGGCATCTTGGCGAATACGATGGTGTCTCTGATATTCGAAACTCTTCAGTGACTGGCGGTCAGGAAATCAAGCTTTCCATTAAGCCGGAAGCGGAAGCACTTGGTTTGACTATGTCGTCACTTGGACGGCAGGTTCGGCAGGCCTTTTATGGAGAAGAAGCGCAGCGTATTCAGCGGGGAAAAGATGAACTGAAAGTGATGATTCGATACCCTCGTTCAGATCGTCGCTCAGTTGCAGATCTTGAGAACATGCGTATTCGAACTCCAGCCGGAGATGAAGTCCCTTTTCAATCCGTAGCGGATATCTCCTTCGGGCAGAGCTACTCAAGCATCACGCGTTTGAATCGCGAGCGAACGATCACAGTTTCGGCTGACCTTGATTCAGAAGTCGCGGAGACAGGGAAAATCATCAAGTCCGTTACTGCTGACTTCATACCCGATCTGCTCGCAAGAAACCCTGGTGTTAGTTATGGCCTCGAAGGCTCAAGTCAAGAGGAACAGGATTTTGTTCGAAATATAACTATCGCCTCAATTGCCGCTTTGTTTCTTATTTATGCACTGATTGCGATTCCTTTGCATTCATACGGTCAGCCATTAATCATTATGTCGGTGATCCCGTTCGGTCTGATTGGCGCTGTGATAGGTCATATCCTTATGGGCGAGGCACTGAGTATGTTTTCGCTCTTCGGGCTCGTTGCATTAGCGGGAGTCGTGGTCAATGACAGCCTGATTCTGGTCGATTTTGTGAATCATGCGCGGCAGGAGGGCGTGCCGTTGCGACAGGCGGTCATCGACTCGGGTACACAGCGATTCAGAGCAATCATACTGACATCATTTACGACCGCGGCCGGTCTGCTGCCGATTCTCCTGGAAAAGAGCGTGCAGGCTCAATTCGTCATTCCAATGGCCATCTCGGTTGGCTTTGGCATCATCTTTGCGACGGTGATTACGCTGTTCCTGATACCGGCCCTGTACATGCTGCAAATCGATTTCATTGCTCGAGCACGTTACTTGTGGGACCTGTTGCTGGGACGTCCTGAAGCAACTGAAGTTGCACCATAATCAATAGTCGGTCAACGACCTCTTATCGAGAGTGGGCGACGCGCGCAACGTATTGCTGCAATGAATTCGAGCATGCATGAATCACAGAAAGACATGCGAGATGGCGTGCTATCGGGCGTCATTGCGTACACGATGTGGGGTTTCCTGCCGATCTATTTCCTGCTGCTGCAGTCGGTCACATCGCTTGAGATACTCGCGCATCGAATAATCTGGGCCGTTCCATTTGGCGCTCTGATCATCTATTTCAGACGCCAGTGGCCGGAAGTGCGTCGAGCGCTCAAGCACAAACCAACGCTTATCTGGTTGATGGTTGCCGCATTGTTCATTGCGATCAACTGGTTCATTTATATACTTGCCGTGCAAAGTGGCCAAATATTTCAGGCAAGCCTCGGTTACTACATTAATCCACTGATCTACGTCCTGGTTGGCGTCGTTTTTCTCGGCGAGCGCCTGCGTGTTTTTCAACTATCGGCCGTCATGCTGGCAACAATGGGTGTCCTGGTACTGACATTCAGCGGTGGCCAGTTTCCGTACATTTCGATTGCCATCGCCATCTCGTTCACGATCTATGGCGTCATCCGGAAGCGAGTTGTCATTGGCGGAATGCCGGGTTTGTTCATCGAAACACTGATCTTGGTTCCGTTTGCGGCAAGCTGGTTGGTCTGGGCTATTTGGACGCAGCAGGCACAATTCGGTACAGATGGGCCTGGACTGAATGCAATGTTGTTACTTGCCGGGCCGATAACGGTCATCCCGCTGTTATTATTCGCCCTGGCCGCACGTCGCGTGCCATTGAGCACACTCGGGTTCATGCAGTTCATCGGTCCAACACTGCAATTTATAGTTGGCTTGGTTTACGGCGAAACGCTCTCCACAGCACACCTGATCTGTTTTTCCTTCGTCTGGTTGGGTGTCATCGTATTTTCGATTGACGCAGTGCGAGCCAGTCGGCAGCGGAACAGAACAGCCAGGATTCAGGCAGCCGCTGCGTCAATTCCGAAAAGCTAAACAAAAAAAAGCCCCAATCGAAGCATCGACAGGGGCTTGATTTAGCGGCATAGCCGCCGAGTGCAAAGGGCCGTTACTTGGCGTTTTTGCGCTCTTTAACTTCCTTGATGACTTCATCCGCAACATTCTGCGGACACGCTGCGTAGTGCGAGAACTCCATGGAGAACTGCCCACGTCCCGATGTCAGCGTACGCAGGTGGCCGATGTAACCGAACATGTCCGCGAGCGGAGCATCAGCTTTTACGCGCGTACC
>CAZGVL010000086.1:0-11817 GCA_964528965.1 uncultured Woeseiaceae bacterium | reverse complement strand
CGGCATTTGGATCGCTTACAAAATCTTCATACTTAATCTCAAGAAATCGCGGGTGGCCATACATGCTTTTCGCCGTTTCATGCAGCTCGCGCCATAGACGAATGTTCGAGTAGTACATGTCCTTATTCTTGCCATGCCTGCTAACGATAACGTCCCGCGGGTCACGCAGCACATAAATAACATACAGCTGCGGATCCTCATCGAGAATGTCCGGCATGTACATTGTGTCCTTGGGTCGCTTGGTGAGCAAAACCTGGCCATCATCTGCGGACACGAGATTGAAGCGAATTTCGTGCTCGTAATGCTTATCGATCCTGAAGCAGGTCACCATGACTTCATGCAGCAACGTTGTGCCACTGCGCGGCGAACACGCAACGATGTGCAGGTGCTTAAACATGGCTGAATCGCCAGAGCGAAGAAAGCAATATAGTAGGCTCGCATAATCTGGAAGAGATCGTAATTATAGAGAAACATTACTTTGGTGATACAGCTGTTTCACCAACGCCAACATCACTCGACTAGCTACATTGCGTCGATACGCACATGCCCGCATCGGCCAGTTGATGCTTCATGTGCTATGTTTTGCGCGATTCATGCTTTATTTGCAATCTTATGAAGGCGTGCCAAATGTCGAAATTCAACCATCTCAGCTTGCTTGCTTTAGCGTGGCTACTTCTAGCCCATGGCACGAACACTGCTGTTGCACAGTCTGTAATGCCGCAACCTCTGGATTTGCCTGCACCGATTTCTGCACCTCAGGACGTTCCTTACCCTGGTGTCATTCGTCTGCAGGTGGATGCGACCGATGTGAGTCGCCACATATTCGAGGTACGCGAGACCATTCCCGTGCGCGGTGGTGAGACGGTCACATTGCTTTATCCGCAGTGGATTCCTGGCAAGCACGGCCCGAGCGGGCGTGTCGACAAATTGGCAGGGCTGATCATTCATGCCGCAGGAACCCGTCTTGAGTGGACGCGGGACCCGGTCAATGTGTACGCCTTCCACGTGGATATTCCATCTGATGTAACTGCTATCGACCTCGAATTCCAGTACGTATCACCCGTGGTCGCAGAGCAAGGTCGCATTGTGATGACCCCGGAAATGTTGAATTTGCAGTGGGAAGCGATGCTGCTATATCCCGCGGGCTATTTTGCACGTCAGATCATGGTCGAAGCGGGCGTTCGCGTGCCTGACGATTGGCAAGTGGCGACCGCACTTGAGGTCAAATCAAACGATGGTGCCGTGACTGAATTCAATCCGGTGAGGCTCGATCATTTGATTGATTCGCCGATATTTGCGGGCAAACATTTCAAACGATTAGACCTTAATCCTGACGGATCCTATGCAGTACATCTAAACGTATTCGCAGACCGGCCAGACTCGCTGACCGTTTCCCCGGAACAACTCGAAATTCACCGGGCCCTGGTGCAGGAGGCTGACCTGCTGTTCGATTCGCACCACTTTGATCGTTATGACTTCTTACTTGCCCTGACAGATCGCCTGGGTGGTATCGGTATCGAGCATCATCAATCCAGTGAAAACACCCTCGACCCCACTATTTTCACTGACTGGGACGAACATGTCAGTGGGCGCGGCCTGCTACCACACGAATACGTTCATTCGTGGGACGGCAAGTTTCGACAGCCGGCGGACCTCTGGGCGCCGAACTTCAATACCCCGATGCGCGGCAGTTTGTTATGGGTCTATGAAGGACAAACAACGTATTGGGGCAAAATCCTGTCTGCGCGGGCGGGATTTCAAACGCTGCAACAGGCCCTGGACTCTCTCGCCGACAATGCCGCCTCGTACGAAGAACGCATCGGGCGTGAGTGGCGAGCGCTGCAGGATACGACGGCGGACCCCGTTGTTTCGCAACGCCGGTCACGACCATGGCGCAACTGGGAACGCAGTGAGGGCTATTACGCCGAAGGTGCACTCATCTGGCTTGACGCCGACACCTTGATCCGCGAAGCATCGAACGGTAAGAAGTCTCTGGATGATTTCGCCAAGGCATTCTACGGAATGAATGACGGCAGCTACGTTCAGCTTTTATATACGTTCGACGATGTTGTCAGCACATTGAACACGGTTCACGCTCACGATTGGGCAACCTTCCTGCGTAGCCGGCTTGACGGTCATGGCCCTGGGGCACCGCTGGACGGAATCGAACGCGGCGGTTACGAACTCGTATTCACCGATACACCGACCGAGTATTTCACGGCCTCGGAGGCTAGCGGCGAGAAGAGCGACCTCTCATACTCTATTGGCATAGTGGTCGGCTCAGATGGGGCCATAAGCCAGGTCCAATGGGGTGGCGCTGCTTTCGATGCAGGCTTAACAATCGGCACACAGATTGTCGCCGTCGATGAGATCGCTTTTGATGCCGAAGGACTGAAACGGGCCATAACGAACGCGAAGTCGAGCAGTGATCCCATCACGCTGCTAATTATGGATGGTGACCGCTATCACTCTGTCTCGCTGAATTACACTGGCGGCCTGCGCTACCCACACCTTGTTCGAAAAGGCGATGGACCGGCATCGCTGGACCAGATATTCGCGCCAAGGGGCTAGGCATCGGGAACGCGCGTGGCATTTGATGAAGGCGTGGCAGAACGACTTCGAGAGCTGTTCGAAGGCCGCGTCGACATCTTGGAGAAAAAGATGTTTGGCGGAATCGCGTTCATGCACTCCGGCAACATGTGCTGCGGAGTCGTCAATGACATGCTTATGGCGCGCGTTGGCGCCGACAATTACGCAAGCGCTTTGAGCAAGCCGTATGCAAGAGAGATGGACTTCACTGGCAAACCGCTGACCGGCTTCGTGTACGTGGACCCGCCCGGCTTTGCTGAGGAACAGCAGCTGCTCGACTGGGTCGCCCTCTGCGGCGAGTTCACAAGCACATTGCCGCCCAAATAGGGCTCATTCAATCACTACCACAACTGTCTAGCGGCTTTTCGATGTGCCGAATTTTCGCAACACCAGCCACACAGCGACGAACAACAGTAGCAGCAGCGGGAAGTGGTGAGATCCAAGTACCTGATGGTAAAGCTGTGCAACCGTGCCAGCCTCGTCGTGCAAAGTATGCGCCATCACCGGCCCACTGAAGGCAAGAATCAGGCAGGTATTTATTAGTCTTAGCATCGTCTCTCTCGATTTCTAGCGTATTTTGACATTGACGAGTTCTTCGCCATCCGGATCGGTTACATGTACCGCGCAAGCGATGCACGGATCGAAGCTGTGTATCGTCCTGAGTATCTCTAAAGGTTGTTTGGGATCATGCAGCTTATGCCCCGCCAGTGCGGCCTCATAGGGCCCGGGCTTACCAACCGAATCTCTCGGCCCGGCATTCCAGGTGCTCGGCACGACTGCCTGATAATTCGCAATCTTGCCATCTTCGATCACGATCCAGTGTGCCAATCCGCCACGCGGAGCTTCCATGAAGCCTACGCCCTGCGCTTTCTTCGGCCAGCTGGATGGCTCCCACAAGGTCTCGTTGAACGTTTTTGTGTCACCGATTTTGATATTGGCGATAAGATTGTCATACCAGCCTTGCATACTCTCCGCTACGACCTTTGTTTCAAGCGTTCGCGCCGCTGTTCTGCCCAAGGTCGAGAACAGTGCGTCAACTGGCACATCGAGCTTGCTCAAGGTCATGTTCACAAGTTCCTGCGTCAGCTCGTTGCCGGATGCATACAGCATCAGAACACGCGCCAGAGGCCCAACTTCCATGACATTGCCCTTCCAGCGTGGCGACTTGAGCCACGAATAGCTGCTCTCCACGTCAAGGTGCTCGTACGGCGGCGCCGGACCATCATAATTGAGTTCGGTTTCACCCTCGTACGGATGCAGGCCAGCGTCCTTACCTGCCGAGTAGTCGTACCAGGAGTGCGACACATACTCTTTGACCTCATCCATCGCATCCAGATCCACTTCGTGAATGGTCGACAAATCGCGGTTCAGGATAGCCCCTCGCGGAAACAGGAACGTCGATGGATCGTTAGTTCCAGTGGCCGGGAAGTCGCCAAAGGTCATGAAGTTTCCGACCCCTTCACCTTGAGCACCCCAATCCTTGTAGAAACTTGCTATCGCCAGTGTGTCGGGCACGTAGACCTGATCAACAAACGTCCTCATCTGATTGATGATGGACTGCACCTTGGACAAGCGCTCCATATTGATGGCCGAATCAGAATTGAGATCGATCGCGCAGGGAACACCACCAACAAGGACATTCGGGTGCGGATTCTTGCCACCAAATATTGTGTGTAGCTTCGACACCTCTCGCTGCCATTCCAGTGCTTCCAGATAATGTGCGACCGCCATCAGGTTTGCTTCAGGTGGTAACTTGTACGCCGGATGACCCCAGTAGGCCTTGGCAAATATTCCGAGCTGGCCGGCCTCCACGAAATTCTTCAGCTTCTTTTTGGTATCTCTGAAGTAGCCCGGCGAGCTCTTTGGATAACTGCTGATGCTCTGCGCTAATTCTGAGGTCGCCTTCGGATCAGCCGAAAGCGCTGACACCACATCCACCCAATCTAATGCATGCAAATGATAGAAGTGCATTACATGATCGTGAATGTACTGCGCACCAATCATCAGGTTGCGAATCAACTGCGCGTTTTTCGGTATCTCGTAGTTCAGCGCATCTTCAACCGAGCGCACTGAAGCAATACCGTGCACTAGCGTACAGACCCCACAAATACGCTGCGCAAACGCCCAGGCATCCCGTGGATCTCTGCCGCGCAGAATAATTTCGATACCCCTGACCATCGTGCCCGATGAATAAGCTTCCGCGATTGTGTCGCCATCCATCTGCGCTTCAATTCGCAGATGCCCCTCGATTCTGGTGATCGGATCTACAACAATTCGTTCATTCATTTTCTTGTCGCCTTAAAGGTTCACTATGTCGCTTTGCCTAATCGGCCAAATGTTCCGCCACTCGTTCTGCCAGACCTTCAATCGGTTTCGACCAACCCGAATTCTCGGCCCCTATCAATAAGTTCACCCTGCAATTGGCACAGGTTGTAATCACAACGTCGGGATCCACCTTGTTGATGTCCCGCTTTTTAATCTCGAATGCTTTTTGGCGCAGCGGTGCGGATCGCTCGATAACGTACTCGGCACAGCCGCCGCCGCAGCAGTAGTTTTCGCGCCGATTGGATTCGGTTTCCCGAATTTCCAGACCCAGTGCTTCCAGCACGGCACGAGGTTGTTCGTATACGCCGCTGCGTCGGCCGAGTCGGCAAGGATCGTGATACGTGACCGACGTTCCAGCTTTCGAGGGCTTGAGTCGCAAATGCCCGGCATCGATTTCTCTGGAGAGGTACTCCGACAGAGCCAGTACTTCAAACGGTAGCGCTTCGCCAACATCGTTCGCCGCCTCCCATCTCAGCGCCTGATAGGCGTGACCTGTCTCGGGGACGATAAGGATCTTTGCCCCGCAGGACTTGGCGCGCTGGACGATTCGCCTGGTTAAGTTTTTCCGCGCCTGTATGTCTCCCGAGACCATCCCGATATTTGTCGCCTCGAATGCATCCGTAAGCAGCGTCCAGTTGACCCCCAGCTTTTGCATGATCTTGGCCGTTGCCGCCAACGTTTCAGCAAACAACCGAATTTCAACAGCCGTGGTTAACACCAGGACATCTGCCTGCTCCTTATCGAGCGGGATTTCTACGCCAGATTGTTCGAGCTCAGTCAGCTTCTGCCGAAATTCAGTGGAACCGATACCGAACACGGTTCCTTGATCGCGCTGCTCATCGTCCAACGCCTGTAACTCATCAGGCAACATGCCAGCGCTCGCAATTCCCTTGCGCATGACCTGGATTCCCCGCGACAGTCTGATACCCATCGGGCACATCATGTCGCAACGACCGCAACCCGTGCAGGCGTCATACACCAGCGGCTGCCACTCTTTGAGATCCTCTATGCTCAAGTCACGCGTGAACGGACGAAAGAACCAGCGAAACGGGCTCATCTCACGCCGGTAGAAACGGCGTAGTGGCTCTACTTTCCGCACCGGCGCATAGGCCTGATCCTCGGTCGCCTCATAGAAGTGGCAAGCCTCGGCACACATGCCGCAGTGAATACATGCCTCGAGATCTATAGCCATGTTGCCATCGATTTCGCTGACGAAAGTCGCCTTTGCTCGACCTACGCGCTCCGCATCAGACATCTGCTCGCGAACAACATTATCTCCAAGGTGATCCAGTGAGTCGCGAAATTCCTGCAGCGCTGCTTTGTTGACGAATGTATTCATGCCTTAACTCCGCGTCTACCCATACTTGCACCCGCCTTGAAGCGCGACGGCAATACCAATGTGGCATGCATCAGCTTGCCAAACGGGAACCAGACGATTAGCGCGTCGACGCATAATATGTGTAGCCCCAGCATCGTTTCGTAGCGTGCTCCAATATGCGCGAATGAGAGGATGCCGGTGATGAGCGCAGCGACCACAACCAGGAGACTGATGTAGTCGTCCGCATTAGAAATTATTCGCATGACGGGATTGGTTACACGACGAATGAACAGCGCCAGCAGAATAGCCAGCGTAATTGCCGCCAAAATCAAGATGATGCCATTCGGCAGGTTCGGCCAGCTAAAGCCGAGAACTGACTCGAAGAATAGAATGTGAGGTGCAAAAAACAACACCGCCACGAACAGAGTGAGGTGCCAGGCATAGCCGGTGTAATGTTGAAAGCGAATGCGTCGTTCAAATACATGGGCAGGCAGTGAGCGTGTTGCGATGACCGTCATGCCGTCGATCGCCTTGTTCTCGTGCCGAGGCTTGGAGAGCTCTTTGCGAGAGAAGAAGAACAGCGTCCCGACCAGTCGCCACATGACACCAAAGAAGAAAATAAACAGCGACCACTGCAACGCAGGTCCGCGGGCAAAATCCAGTAAGGTCATGATGTCGTCGCCTCCTCTGCCTCCTGCGCCTTTTTCTTGCGCGATCTCGAGCTAAGTGCAGAACCTATTCCTAATGCCGTGCCCGCCGCTGCGGCACCCATCAGTGCTTCGCGTGAGCCCCAGTCACCGGCTGAGATTGAATTGTAGAAACCGCCCTTATCCCAAAAATTCGGCTCGGAGCAGCCGATGCAACCATGGCCCGAACCGATCGGGAAGCTTGTACCGCCGTTCCACTTGACGGTCGCACAAGCGTTGTAGGTCGTCGGACCCTTGCAACCAAGCTCGTACAGGCACCACCCCTTCCTGGCGCCTTCGTCATCAAATGTCTTGGCGAATTGGCCGCGCTCGTAGAAAGGACGGCGATAACATCGATCATGAATACTCTGGCCGTAGTAAGCCGCCGGCCTGCCAAGATGATCGAGTTCCGGGATACTGCCGAAAGTTAAAAAGTGTGCGAGCACACCCGTAATCACTACTGGAATCGGCGGACAACCCGACACATTGATTATCGGTTTGTCGGTGATGATCTCGGAAACCGATACGGCGCCCGTCGGATTCGGGTTTGCATTTGGGATGCCGCCAAAAGCAGCGCAGCTGCCTACGCAGATAATCGCTGCGGCGTTCTTGGCGCTGTGTTTCAACATATCGACGTTGCTGACGCCGGCGATAGTCGAATACCCCGGGTTGCCCAGCGGAATAGAGCCGTCGACCACCAACAGGTACTCGCCACTGTTCTCTTCCATGGCAGCTTCACGCGCCTCTTCGGCGGCGTGGCCTGCGGCGGCCTGCAAGGTGTGGTGATAGTCTAGTGATATGGCGTCAAATATCAGCGATTCGACCGTGGGCGCATGTGATCGAGTCAGTGACTCAGTGCACCCGGTACATTCCTGAAATGACAACCAGATGACTGATGGTCTTCTGGCCGTCGCCAAGGCCGCAGCAACCTGCCCAATCGCCGATGGAGGTAATGCCATTAACGACGCAGTCGCGGAACAAAACTTCAGAAACCCGCGGCGTGATACGCCTTGCTCAGTAAGGTAGTCCCCCAGTGTTTGATTCTTCCGCATTGCCCTGCCTCCGCATCACTGCCAGCTCTTCAATGGCGAAGCACCGACATAATTTATTGTTGCTAACCCGTACTCGCTAATTCACTTCCTGTGTCATCGATCCCAGTCGCCTGCGCAGCAACGTCCAGTGTCTGCGCCAATCTGTCCACGCCATGCCTGATGTCGTCCGGCTGAGCGCATAAGATTTCCGGAATTCTGCAAACCTCGACAAATCGCGCCACAATTTCATCTTCCAAATTTCTATGCGTCACTATCCAGACACCGGCGAACGCTGTTTCCTGAATTTTTGTGATTCCCAGTGCATTCAGTTCGGCAATAACTTCTCCCACTCCCAGGGTGTCCTCTATTCGTGACTCTTCACCGGGCGCCAACGGAATGCCGCGCAAATCTATGACACTATCCTCGCCATCATTTGCGAGTCTGGACAGGGCATGACGAATTTCGTGCAGCAACGGCTGCACATTGCCCGTCGCGTTCTCGACTGATACACCGATGTCGCTGAGTGAGCTCATGTCGTTGCCGAATTTCGCGAGTCGTCGGGAACTTCTGGGGATGTTGCCAACCAACGACGAATGATGTTTGCAGCCAATTCAGCTGCTTTAGGCAATGCCGCTGCGACAGCAGCGCCAGGATGTTCGCCCCAGCCGAGCTGCTCTGGCTGGATGCCGATCAACGCGCGATTCACTGGCAGGCAATCCTGCAAACGCGCTATGTCCATCAGGTCCGTAAAACCAACCTCGTGCACACTGCGCCGACCCGAAACCAGAAACTCATCCAGATCGGCAGCCTCGAAAACGCGTATCGCGCCAGGCTCAGCATCCAGTTTAGCCGCGTCAAAAATGAGTAGATTGTCTGCGTCTGCGATATCACCGGCGAGGGTGAAGCTTAAGGTGCCCGCATCGAGAAACTCGGTATTCGGCAGGTCGTCATAGTGTTGCGATAGATAATTCAGTGCGTGAACGCCAGCACCCTCATCGGCGAGCAACGTATTTCCAACACCCAACACCAGGGTTTTGGTCATGACGCGCAACTTGTCTGGTAAAGAAACACTCGATTCTCGTTCTTCTTCGTGTGCGAAAAAACACCCAACTAAAGGATGTGGTTCCTTCCATACAGCTACATTAACCGTGATGTGTCGCGAAGCAAATAAGCGTAATTACTTAGTTTTATGCGGTTATCTGACGTCTATGATAAGTGCATAGATTCACACCATTCGCCCTTGAATAAGAAAAATCGGAGGAGCGTGATGTGCTTGGCGGTCCCAATGCAGATCAAGTCGATCAATGACTTTCAATGCGTCTGTGAAGCGCGTGGCATCGAACGAGAAGTCAGCCTGTTCATGCTTCAGGATGAAGACGTTGCACCCGGCGATCATGTGCTGGTGCACGTCGGCTATGCCATTCAGACAATAAGCAAGGACGAAGCCAATAGCACCTGGGAGTTGTTCGACCAAATACTGGCGGAGCAAGATGCTCGTGCATGAACTCGCTATTTGTCAGGCACTGATCGAGGCGGTTGAAACCATCGTAAGAGATAACGATGCTGATTCGGTCAGCGATATACACGTCAGCATCGGGCCGTTGTCTGGCGTCGAGTCAGCACTACTGGCTAACGCCTTCCCCATTGCCGCTGCGAAAACTGTGGCGGAAGCTGCAACGCTGCACCTGCATGAAATGGCGGTAACCATTTCCTGTGAACAGTGTGGGAAAGAAACGGAAGTCGCTGCGAATCGACTCATTTGTGGTCACTGCGACAACTGGCGAACGCAACTGGTCAGCGGTGATGAATTGCTACTCGAAAGAGTGTGTATGGACACGAAAAGCCACGAGGCGATTAACTGATGTGCAATACCTGCGGATGTAACGTTACTGATGGCAACCGCCACCTCGTCTCGGCGGGCGGCGAGCTTGAACACACAGCAACGGGCAGTGAGTCGCTGCTGGTTCTCAGAGGCCTGCTGGATGCCAATGACCATGAAGCAGCACACAACCGACAGCACTTTGATGACAAGGGCGTACTTGCGATCAACCTCATGTCCTCGCCAGGCGCTGGCAAGACTGCATTGCTCGAAGCGACTATTGACGCGCTAAAGGATGAATTTCGAATCGCTGTGATTGAGGGTGATCTCGAGACAGAGAACGATGCGCTGCGAATTCGCTCAAAGGGAGTGGCTGCAATACAGATCAGTACCGGCAGCGCCTGTCATCTTGACGCACATATGGTTCACCAGGCAGTACACCAACTGGATCTGGAAGCGGTGGACCTTCTGTTCATCGAAAATGTTGGCAACCTGGTCTGTCCCGCCAGCTTTGATCTTGGGCAACATCGCAACGTGACGCTGCTGTCCTCGCCCGAAGGCGACGACAAGCCCGCGAAGTATCCGGTGATGTTCCGGGCGTCCGACCTGATGTTACTAAGCAAGTCCGACTTATTGGAGGTGTTGGGTGATTTCGACCCCGACAAAGCGGTACAAGCGCTGCGCGGCCTTGCGAATCCGGCTCCTGTCATTGCACTCTCGAGCCGCGACGGCACCGGCGTGAATGAATGGCTAAGCTGGCTGCGACAAACAGTCATCGATTGTCATGCAGAGACAGCGGCCGGACACGTCATGCGGCCTGCGATACAAATTGCCGCAACTGCCGATCGCCACCCGCACGCGCATTCACACACCTGATTCGGATAGTCATATGAGCCGCAGCGCAGAGTACTGGCTGGACAAGATCCGGGCACTGGATCTACCGGAGACGGTGCGCATCATGAACGTCTGCGGTGGACACGAGCGCTCAATTTCGCTGGCGGGACTGCGTAGTGCGATTCCGAAAAACATCGAGCTGGTGCCAGGACCGGGCTGCCCCGTCTGCATTTGCCCGGAAGAAGATGTTTATGAAGCGATTCAGCTCGCGCTACACGAAGACGTAATACTGATTGCTTTTGGTGACATGCTGCGGGTGCCGGTTAATGCACCCAAGAAAGAACCACGATCACTGGAGCAGGCACGCGCCGCCGGTGCAGATATTCGACCCATTGCAACACCCACTGAAGCCGTGGCGATCGCAAACGCAAACCCTGATCGCCGCGTCGTATTCTTTGCGGCCGGATTTGAAACGACGACCGCGCCCGTCGCCGCGATGCTCGCCGAAGGCGTCCCCAGTAATTTACTGGTGCTGCTATCCGCGCGCCTGACCTGGCCCGCTGTCGCGATGTTGCTCGACTCCGGCACACCCGGATTCAATGCACTCATCGCGCCCGGTCATGTCTCCACCGTCATGGGGCCGGAAGAATGGGAATTCGTTGTTGAAAAGCACAACATACCGGCGGCGGTCGCAGGCTTTAGGCCCGACACGCTGCTCGCAGCCATGTACTCAGTGCTTCGCCAAATTATTGATAATAAACCATTTTTAGACAACTGCTATCCTGAGGTTGTGCGCGCAGGTGGCAATCCGCTGGCCAGAAAATATCTGTCACAGGTCATGCAGGTAACGGACGCAAACTGGCGCGGAATTGGCATCATCCCGAAGTCCGGGTACCAGCTACGCGACGAATTCGCGGCGCACGACTCGCGCAAAGCAATGCCGTCATATGCAGATGATTCCAGAAAGCGGGTCGGGGAAATGCCGCCCGGCTGCGACTGTGCCAAAGTCGTGCTTGGCAAACTCTACCCCAATCAGTGCCGGCTCTATGGACTCGCCTGTACACCCCGCAAACCGATCGGTCCATGCATGGTGTCGGACGAAGGCGCGTGCCGAATCTGGTGGTCATCCGGCGTACGCGAGAATGTTGCCCAGAGCGACAAACCGAAGCAAGCCGTTGGCTAGTCGCGCCCCGCTCGGTGTCGAACAACGGCGGG
>CAZGVL010000085.1:0-11926 GCA_964528965.1 uncultured Woeseiaceae bacterium | reverse complement strand
CCGTCCAGGTTGACCAAGCCGATAGCGGGATTTCTTCGTTTGGCTGGGGGACATTCAGGATGAGAACCTCGTTCGACAAAATCGCGAGAACGAATTTGGACGCACGAAGTGTGCTCAAGCTACAGGCCGCGGATATCCGATTGGTCTATTAGCTCTCCATGCTCTGTCGTCTGCACGGCAGCATACTCGGTACTCGCCTGATCTTGCCACGCGCGCAATTCTTTGGACTCGCTGTTCCAGCCGAGGCTCATCGAAAAGCGCCACATATCGTGACCGTCATGTTCGTCGCGCACGAGGCGCAGTTGCAAGTTATAGGGAGCGTGGTCCAAATTTACCTCGACAATGCGCAAGCTGGCATCCATCTGTTCTCGGCCGAAACTCCATTCCGGATATTTGGCGCGGAGTAGTTCGGCGTAGCGACGACCGACGTCACGCGCCTCGTCTTCGGTGGCGTACCAACTGGCGGCAATAATGTATCCGATGGTTCGCGATTCAGGCGTCGCGATAAGGCTTACTTGAACAATGTTGGCCGGTTTGGTTGGTTTTTCCGCAGTAATAAGCAAGTTGCCCGTGGTCGTTATTTCAATATTCTGAGGCGTTGTCGGATATATCTTTCCGAGTTCATAGCCCATAAACTGGCCATCGCCGGCATCCGCAAATGCGGCGGTGGGCAAGGCAAAGAGGCAGCATAGGAAAAGTCTAAGAGGCATTGAGAGAATCCTTAAAAAATAACGCGCGGCAGGCATGAATATACCTATCACAGACACCTGCTGTCACATTCATCGGGTAGTGCGTTCGGATCACAAGTGATCAGTTTTCGCTGCTGGCATCCTACCATTTGAAGCGCTGCTTGCGAGGGACGTAGTATGCGCGTGAGATCACTTGCAAAAAGGCGGCACATTTAACCAGACCCAGCTCATTATGAGATTCATCAGGTGCCGTTATTCGAATCGAGTCGTCTAAAGTGACGCTACCGCCTGACACTACAATTTCCATGACCCCGACTCTTGCATCCTGTTGAACCCGTGCATGCATCAGGTTCAGGATCGTGCGAACTTCAGGTTCAGGTTCGGTCCAGAACCAGCTCTTCTTCGGTGACAAAGAATACCGTTTGGGTCATATCGGCAAACCGAGCTTCGTCTGGTTGCACGTCGCTCAGGTAGTCAGGGTCGCTAAAGAATGCATCTTTGTCTGCGACACCGTCGAACCAGAGTTCAGCGGTGCCATCGAAGGCAACTTCGCCGGCAGCATATTGATCCAGCATTGTGTGGCATTGCACGTACTTTCGCACGTAACGCAATGTCGCTGGATTGGCCTTGATCAGCTTGGCGTGGCGGGTCCGCCAATGACTTTGGAAGTCCTCGACGCTCATATCTGCACGTTTTCGAATCGCAACAATGAGCTTGATCATGCCGTACCTCTCCTGGTCTGTCCTGCCATGTGCGTCGAGCGCAGCGTACCGCGTTGCGACACGTGACGGCAATCAAGCTCGCGCGTGAGCTCGCCGAGCTTCCGCGCGTTGCAATAGTCGGTTGTGGCTGGTCTGGGAAGTTCAAACGAGATCGTGGCTGCAAATCTCGCTGTCCCGAATTGGCTCAGACGCGCAATTCTCGTACGCCGTCTTCACCACCCAGAAGCAGGATATCAGCGGGTCGATGGGCAAAAATGCCAACGCTTAGTACGCCGGGAATCTGGTTCAGCCGGCTTTCCATCTCCAGTGGGTTGCTGATCGCAAAGTCATGGACATCCAGGATGTGGTTGCCGTTGTCGGTCACGAGACCTTCTCGCCAGACAGGCTGCGCGCGCAACTTGATGAGTTGTCTTGCAACGAACTCCTGCGCCATCGGCAGGACTTCAATGGGGAGTGGAAAAGAGCCGAGCATACCGACCAGTTTGGTGTCATCTGCAATACAGATAAATCGGCGCGCAGCCCCCGCAAGTACTTTCTCGCGAGTTAGCGCGGCACCGCCGCCCTTGATTAGCTGTAATCGCTTGTTCGACTCGTCCGCGCCATCAATGTAGAGATCCAGCGGCCCAGCCTCATTCAGTGTTGTTACTTCGAATCCGTGCTGTTCCAGAAGTGCCGTCGATGCGCTCGAACTCGATGTCACTGCATCTATTCGATCGCGTACCGTGGGCAATAAGTCGATAAGAAAGTTGACGGTCGAGCCGGTACCAACACCGAGGGTCGTACCAGGCTCGATGTAAGCCAGCGAAGCCTCCGCCGCGATTCGTTTTTTCTCAGATGCACCCATAACTGCCAGCTCTTTAGATTGAATTCAACTCAGCGTAACGCCGATAGGCCAATGTTACTGGGGTCCGAGCTTAGCCGATCGATCGTCTGTCTGCCATGTTGCGGGTCGCAAAACGAAAAGTGCCCGCAATTGCGGGCACTTTTTTTTGCTTGGAAGAAGGCCAAATGCAACTCACTCATAGTCAAGCTGTGAATGAATCGCCCCGCTTCCCAGCGGTCATAAGACTATCTTTTCTTCCTGCTAGCCTTACGTCTTGCTGCTTTCTTCTTCGTCTTACGTTTTGCTACTTTCTTCTTAGCCTTTTTCTTAGTGGCTTTTTTCTTCGCCTTTTTCTTGGCGACTTTCTTTTTGGCCTTCTTCTTTGTCTTCTTCTTAGCTACTTTTTTCTTAGCTTTTTTCTTTGTCTTCTTCTTGGCGACTTTTTTCTTCGCCTTTTTCTTAGCTTTCTTCTTGGTCTTTTTCTTAGCCTTCTTCTTAGCTACTTTCTTTTTCGCTTTCTTCTTCGTTTTCTTCTTGGCTACTTTTTTCTTAGCCTTCTTCTTTGTTGCCTTTTTCTTGGTCTTTCTCTTGGTTACTTTCTTTTTAGCCTTTTTCTTCGTAGCTTTTTTCTTAGCTACGCGTTTCTTCTTTGGTGCTGTTTTCTTCTTAGCGGTTACTTTCCGCTTCGAAGCTTTCTTCCTACTCTTCTTCTTGGTCGCCATTTTCTTTCTCCGTGTCGGGAACCCGGCGTTGAGTATATACAACCAAAATCAAAAATCCAGCAACTGCAGTGACGCAGTTAACACTTTGAAATCCGTGCTTTGGCCGTGTTTTTTGTGTTCGCAATAACTGTTTGGAATGCGCAAGATTGTTTTCGACACTCCGGAGGCGAAAGATCGCGTTTCGAGTTCGCGATTGTGCCTAGGCATTTCGCGGTTTTCGGTGCAACACCGAACCGAGAAAATTCGGCTGCTGAATTACTGCGCTCTGTGGAGAAGTAAGCTGAAGATTTCTATTCTGCGAGGGCCAATCACGTTAAAACTAATTGTGGTCGGCATCGGTAATGATCCGGTAAAGCGGTATGTCCCAAGGGTTTGGAACAATTTTCTCTACTTTTTGGCAGGCAAATGCGACACCAACCAATTTTGGTCTACGCCAGTTTTGTCGGTGCTTTAGAAAGGCGAAACAGCGATCAAAATAACCGCCTCCCATTCCAATTCGATTGAGTTGATCATCAAACGCAACCAAAGGCGTAATGACTGTATCAATTTTTCTGGGAGAAATTTCCTCGCCAGTCGAAGGCTCCCAAAGTCCGAATGAATTTTGAATCAATGGACTGTTCGGCAGTATTTCGCGAAACGTCATTGTTCCTCGCAAATCAATTACTGGCGCGAAAATGCGCTTTTTTGCGCGCCAACTGCGCAAAATAATCGCTGCGGTGTCAACTTCATCACGCATTGGCAAGTAGCAGGCAATCGTGTTTGCAGACAAAAAGTCACTTGAGTTCACAACACGACTGGCGATTTTCTGTGAGGCCGAATCGCGGTTCGGCACATCCGCGCGTGCAAGTTTTGCGGCGGAACGAATTTGGGAATTCGTCGTGGCAGAGTTCATATTTGCGTTCAAAGAGAGTACGCGCTGTTGCTGTGGGAAAAGGGAAGACGCCTCCCACCTGTGCCGTTAAGGACCGTCGCTCTCGAACCGGAGCAACAAGTGGGGTCAGCCGTGACAACAACAGGCTTGCCGAGTGAACGGTTATGCACAAATGCTGCCACAGTGCACGACCCCGAGGTGGATAGTTAGGGTCGAAAGGTTTCCAGGTCAGTATCGAACACTGCAGGAGGCGTCAAATTGGTATCTCAACATCGTTATCCGAGATTCATTTGCCGGGACTCGCCCAGCACGTTCTCAACGCGGTCAGAAATAAGTTTTAGACGATTACTAATATCGCCCTCGATAGCTCGGTCGCGTGCCTGTGCATGCAACCAATCGTTAGCCATGTTCAATGCGGCCATCACCGCGATTCGATCCAGGCCGACAATTTTGCCGCTGTCTCGAATTTCGCGCATTTTCGCATTGAGAATTTCAGCTGAATCCAGCAGGTCAGTTCGCTCGCTCGCGGGGCATGCTACCTGATAATCCTTGTCCAGAATTCGGACGCTTACCTGCGCAAAGGGTTCGGCCATTCAATTCACTCCATAGAGAAGTCGGTGCTGGTAATGCATAGTGTAAGCAGCGACGTAAAGTAGTTTTGTGTGTCTGGCGGGGTGGTTCGGGATACTGAAAATCAGGATCCTTGTTCCATCGCCTTTAATCTTCCTATCATAGCCTCAACACGCCCCCGCACTTGCTCATTCTTCTGCAGGAGGTTGGCACGTTCAGCGGTCAAGACATCCTGACGCTGCTTAAGCGATTGATTCTCATCCTGGAGTTGATCACAGACGCGTACGAGTGCGTCGACGCGCTTTTCCAGTCGCTTCAGTTCGTGTTCGAAAGTTGCATTCATGTCTTCGGCCATAGGAGCAATATAGACACGCCGTCGGGCAGAATCAATCGGCAATGCAACGTAATGCAAGCCAGCGTGGCTTGAACCTGTGTTACGTGGGATCATACGCAGTGCAAAAGAGCCCTGAGGCAAGAGACGAAATGGAACAACCGATTGATCATCATGCGCTTGAAGAGGCCCTGAGGCGCTGTGGTGCGACTTGGGATGCGTCGCAGACACATGGACTGTTGTCGGGACGTCTCGCGACGGCGGGGACCGATGTTGGATTTGAGTGGCTGTCGCAGGTCCTGGACGGAACAGACCAGGCGGATGTCCTGCGCAATGAGTGCGAAGTCATGCTGGGTGCGCTGTTCGAATCAAGCGCGCGGCAATTGTCAGAGCGATTGTCGGAGTTTGCTTTGTTACTGCCCGATGACGACGACAGCCTGATTGTGCGTGCCACCGCGCTTGCCCATTGGTGTGAGGGGTTTCTACACGGCCTGGTTTCAGCCAGTCATGGCGAGGCGCTTAAAAAGCGCCTCGGTGAAGAACCGCTGGCCGACATTATCAAGGACATGCTGCAGATTACCCGAGCAGCTGAAGAAGACGAAAATGAAGATGACGAAATCGATGAGGCATATACCGAGCTCGTCGAATATGTGCGCGTCGCGGCGCAGCTTGCCTATGAAGAACTTGCCAGTATTCGCCATCCCGAAGAAGAGGCCGAGAAACCACCGCAAGATGCACTGCACTAATACTCTGAACCAGAGCCAGGACCGCGTAGAATACACATCGCTAACTCAGGCAATACGAAGATCGATTTATGGATAGTAAGGAATTCGCGCGCCGCCGCAGGCAGCTCATGCGCATGGTCGGCCAGGGCGGGATCGCGATTCTGCCCGCAGCGCCGGTCAGCATTTACAGTCGTGATGTCGAAAATCGATATCGTCAGGACAGTGATTTTTACTATCTGACCGGACTTGCCGAGCCGGAAGCCGTCACGGTACTGGTACCAGGTCGCGAGAACGGTGAGTTCATCGTGTTCTGCAGAGAGCGCGACAAAGCTAAGGAACTCTGGGATGGTTCCAGAGCCGGACCTGACGGCGCAATCGATACCTATTGTGCTGATGATGCGTTTCCGATCGAGGATATTGACGATATTCTGCCGGGCATCATGGAGTTATGTAATCGCGTGTACTACACGATGGGCCAATATGCCGATTTCGATGCTCGTATTTCAGACTGGGTCAATTCGTTGCGGGCACGAGAACTGCGCGGCGTTCACACGCCACAGGAATTTGTTGCCCTCGATCACTTATTGCACGACATGCGACTGTATAAGAGTAGAGCTGAACTGGTGGCGATGCGCCGGTCGGCCAAAGTCGCTGCCAAAGCGCACAAGCGTGCGATGCAGTTCGTGCGACCAGGAATGCGCGAATATGAAGTTGAGGCTGAATTCCTGCACGAGTTTCGCCGCCATGACGCCGGTATCTCTTACAGCCCTATTGTCGCCACAGGAGCCAATGCCTGCACACTTCACTACGTTGACAACAACAGCCGCCTCGAAGACGGTGACTTGCTACTAATCGATGCGGGTTGTGAACTTGATTACTACGCGTCTGATGTCACGCGCACGTATCCTGTCAATGGCCGTTTTACGCCCGAGCAACGCGCGGTGTACGAGATTGTGCTTGAAGCGCAGCTGGCGGCGATTGAAAAGACCCGCAAGGGCAATCACTGGAACGAGCCGCATGACGCAGCCGTGCAGGTGATAACGCGCGGTCTGAAGCGCATAGGTTTGCTTGACGGATCACTGCCGAGGCTTATCAAAGACGGCGCGTACCGCGAGTTCTTCATGCACCGGACCGGGCATTGGCTCGGCATGGACGTGCATGATGTTGGTGACTATAAAGTTGGTGATGAATGGCGCCACCTGGAGTCGGGCATGGTGACTACGGTCGAGCCAGGGATCTACATCAATTCGAGTCGCAAGATACCGGCGCGGTGGCGCAATATTGGCATTCGAATTGAAGACGATGTTGCCGTGACCAACAATGGTCCTGATGTGCTTAGCAAGGACCTCGTTAGTGATCCTGACGAAATAGAAGCTTTGATGCAGAGCTGATGACCGAACCGAACCGCAACGCTCATTTCGATATCGTCATAGCCGGCGGCGGCATGATCGGTTCTTGCCTGGCGCTGGCAATCGCGCCGCTCGGGCTCAGGATTGCTGTTGTCGAAGCGATACCCAGAACAGAGCCGCAACAACCGAGCTTTGATGATCGCTCGACGGCGTTATCGCGAAGTACGCAGCGCATGTTTGAAGCCATTGGCCTGTGGGATGAGATCGTTGCTGCGGCAACACCAATTTCGCGAATCCACATTTCCGATAAAGGCCGCTTCGGTTTCTCCCATATTGATGCCGAGGAACAGGGCGTCGAGGCACTGGGCTATGTCGTCATCAATCGTGTGCTTGGTGGAGTATTGCAAGCCTCGCTTGGCACTGTGGATTCACTGGAGTTGTTCTGTCCTGCACGCGTGATCGATGTCAAATCCAGTCCGTCGAGAACCACCGTTACCGTTGCAGACTCGACTGGCGACGCACTGCAACTCAGCTGTGATTTGCTCGTTGCCGCGGATGGTTCCAATTCGGCAGTGCGCGGCATGTTGGGAATCACTGCATCGCAGGTCAAGTACGGTCAGCGTGCAGTTATCGGCAATCTGCTGCCTGAAAAGCCGCTGCAAAACTGCGCCTATGAGCGTTTTACGGATTGCGGTCCGTTGGCATTGCTGCCGATTGCTGACGAGCGGGCCGGTTTTGTGTGGACGGTTGCCGAGCAAGATGCAGAGCGGGTGCTCGCACTTGATGATGCTGCTTTTCTCGGTGAGCTGCAGGAGGCGTTCGGTTATCGGCTCGGCGCATTTTCCCGGGTTGGCAAACGCGCCTCTTATCCGCTATCGCTGAGCAAAGCGATGCGCCTGACTGCGCAGCGCGGCGTCCTGATTGGCAACGCCGCGCATGGTTTGCACCCTGTCGCTGCGCAAGGGTTCAATCTCGGTTTGCGCGATGTTGCTGCTTTATGCGATTGCATCGCCGATGCCAGGCAACAATCTGAGAGCGCGGACATTGGCGATGCTGAGTTACTTGACCGATACGCAAGTTGGCGTCGCAGTGACCAGCGCAAACTGGTGCAGCTAACGGACGGTATCGTCCGCCTGTTTGGACATTCGAGTGGTCCGGTACGCGTGCTGCGAAATGCCGGCATGCTTGGGTTTGATCTGGTCCCCGGTGTTCGCAACATGTTCGCAAAACATGCAATGGGCCTGGCCGGACGATTGCCGCGATTATCTCGCGGACTGCCGTTGCAATGAACAATCAATATGACATTGTCGTCGTCGGCGCGGGCATAACCGGCCTGATGATTGCCGCCCTGCTAGCCAAAGGGCCGCAACATGACCGCTTGCGAATTACGGTTGTTGATGCGGCACAGCGACCCCGGCACAAGATCGACGACGACACCGGTTTGCGTGTCTCGGCGATTGCCGCGGGTTCAGCCCGCCTGCTCGCATCTGTGCAAGCCTGGGATCGTATCGCCGCGACGCGAATCGGCCCGTACGATCGTATGCGGGTCTGGGATCAGAACAGCAGTCCTGAGAGTGCCAGCACATTGTGCTTTGATGCGGCCGAGTTCGGCGTTCAACAGCTTGGTTATATTGTTGAAAACAAACTGTTGCAACAAGCTCTGCTTGAACAGCTCGATTCGACCGCGGTTGAGTTCTGCTTCGAAACCCCTATTGCATCAGTTGAGCGGGAAGCAGAAAAGTTGCAGGTGAAGCTGTCGAGTGGCCAACGTCTCCCGGCCGACCTGGTAATCGGTGCCGATGGCGCGCGATCGTTTGTTCGCGATCAGGCAGGCATTGAGACTCGCGACTGGCCGTACGGCCAGACCGCTGTGGTGACACATTTGCGACCGGAGAATCCGCACCGCAATACGGCATGGCAACGGTTTCTTCGTGACGGACCGCTTGGCATGTTGCCACTTTCTGATGGCCGTATCTCGGTGGTCTGGACGACCACGCAGCAGCAGGCTGAACAAGCGGTGGCAGCAAACGATGAAGAGTTAGGCCGATTGCTGACTGACGCCTCAGATCACGTTCTGGGCAAGTTAACTGTGGCAGGTGAGCGTGCTGCATTTCCGCTGGTCGCACGCCACGCGCAGGCGTATGTGCAGCCGGGTATCGCGTTGATTGGCGACGCCGCACACGCGGTACACCCACTGGCTGGTCAGGGCGCGAATCTGGGGTTGCAGGACGCTGCTGCGCTCGCAGGCGTCATTAACCATGCGATCGAAAATCGCGAGTATCCGGGCGATAAGCCCGTGCTGCGCCGTTATGAGCGCGCTCGCAAGGGCGATAATGCGACGATGTTGCACTTGATGACTGGCCTCAATGGCCTATTTGCTACAGACTCTGCGCTGCTTGGAGAGTTGCGTGCATTTGGCATGCGGCTTTTTAACCAAAGCGGTCCGATCCGGGAGCACGCGGCAAAGGTCGCACTGGGTGTCGGACGCAGCTAACGGAACGCCATATGACGCATCGATACGTTTACGGGCTTGCGCTGATTCTTGCGGTTGTCGGCCTGTCATTGTTTGCCTATAAATGGCAGGTACTCGGATTCCCAATTGGCGAGAATCAGGAGACACCTGTTTGGACGATTGAGTCGTCTATCAGTTTCGACAGTGGGCCCGGTTCAATCAAAGTCAATTTGCACATCCCAACATTGACGCCCGGTTTCAGGATGCTCAACGAGAACTCCGTTTCGCGCGGCTACGGGTTCAGTTTGAACTACGGCAGCGGTGGCCGCGAAGCACAGTGGGCGATTCGACGCGCCGACGGGCAGCAGACCATCTACTACCGAATTTCGGTGTATGAGGATGCGACGAGCGACCAGTCGGATACAACACCGCCTTTCCCCCCACCACCCGTTATCAATGAACCCTTCAAGACAGCAACGGATGTCATTGTTACGGAAGTCAAAGAGCACTCGGCCGATACGGTTTCGTTCACGTCGGAATTGCTGCGACGAATGAACGATACATCGCCCGATCCGAATGTCGAGTTGCTGTTGTCCGGCGCAGATTCAAGAGCGGAGTTTGTAGAGACTCTCACAACGACGCTTGCTGCAGCGCGAATTCCGGCGCGCATGGTTCGCGGCTTCGAACTGCAGGGCCGGCAGCGCAAAGCAGAGCCCAAGACCTGGCTTGAAGTTCATGACGGCGATCGCTGGCGTTATTTCGACCCGAGCTCGGGTGACGAAAAAATGCCGGATCGATACTTTATCTGGTGGCGTGGCAATGAGCCGCTGGTCAGTGTGGAAGGCGGCAGCAATGTCGCGGTCGATTTCGCCGTGCAGGAAACGCACTTCGACGCCGTCGATATTGCTGAATCGCAAGCAGCCCAAAAAGGCGCGAACGCCATCGATTTTTCCTTGTATAGCCTGCCAATTCAAACGCAGGCCGTATACAGCGTGCTACTGATGATACCGATCGGCGCGCTAGTCATGGTTGTATTGCGTAATTTTATCGGGATCGACGCGTTCGGCACCTTCATGCCGGTTTTGATTGCGCTTGCGTTTCGTGAGACGCAATTACTCTGGGGCGTCATTCTATTTAGTTTGCTTGTTGCGCTTGGGCTGAGTATTCGCTTTTTACTGGAGCGCCTCAGGTTGTTGATGGTGCCAAGGCTCAGTGCGGTGTTGATCGTCGTCGTGCTACTCATGCTGGTAATAAGCCTGGTATCACACAGAATGGGCCTGGAAACCGGGCTCTCCGTTGCGCTGTTTCCGATGGTGATCATTGCGATGACCATTGAGCGCATGTCAGTCGTTTGGGAAGAACGCGGTGCGGCGGACGCGCTGCGTGCTGGTTTCGGCAGTCTCGCCGTGGCGGTCACTGCATACATCTTCATGGGTTTGTCGTGGCTCGAACATTTGATTTTCACCTTCCCTGAGTTGTTGCTGGTCATTCTCGCGCTGGTGCTGCTGGCGGGGCGTTACACTGGCTATCGATTGCTTGAGCTCGCTCGCTTTCGGGCATTGATGGATCGCTGATGTTTGCGGCTGCAAAGAGACTTCGGGCGGCCGGAATTCTTGGCCTGAACGAGCGCAATGCCGAGTTCATCATGCGCCTGAATCCACGACGCCTGTACCCGCGTGTTGATGACAAAGCGCTAACGAAAGAGCTTGCACTCGCTGCTGGTATGGCGGTTCCAGAGCTCTACGGAATAATTACAAACCAACGCGATGTTCGAACCTTTGGCGAGATCGTAGCCAATCGTCACAGCTTCGTCGTCAAGCCCGCACAGGGCAGTGGCGGCGATGGCATTCTGGTTGTCACGGGACGCTCAGAGCGCAAACGTGATTGCTTTCGATTGTCCAGTGGAATGCTGATCAGCGAAGCCGAAATCGAGCATCACATATCCAACATTATCGGTGGCCAATACAGTCTCAGTGGCAATCTTGATAAGGCGTTGATCGAATATTGTGTTCAGTTTGATCCGGTTTTTTCGGAAGTCAGTTATCAGGGCGTTCCGGATGTCCGGGTTATCGTTTACCGAGGCTACCCGGTGATGGCGATGGTGCGGCTGCCGACTCGTGCTTCCGACGGCAAGGCAAACCTGCACCAGGGGGCTGTTGGTGCCGGCGTGGATATGTCATCAGGCGAAACTCTCACGGGTGTGCTGGACAACGAGGTGGTGGACGAGCACCCGGATACAGGCGCGCTCATTGCCGGCCTGAAGATTCCACAGTGGGAGTTTAATCTGCAGCTGGCGGCGCGCGGCTACGAAGTAACAGGACTCGGCTACCTCGGCGTCGACCTGGTCATCGATCGAGACCTTGGTCCTTTGATTCTCGAAATGAACGCTCGTCCCGGACTAAGCATTCAAATCGCGAATTGCACGGGACTCGCAAATCGAATTGCGAAAATCGATGAAGTTCACGACCCGAAAGCGAACCCGGAGAAACGTGCGCGCCTGGCCAGTCGGGAGTTTACGGCGGAACGACAAACGTCGATGCCATTCGATAACTGACAAAATATCGCCACCCAGCCGCGACCAATGCTCCTGTAGAAGCGCGCCCCGGGCGCGATTTCTACACGGGTTGGGTTTTATCGCGGGCATGGCCCGCTCCTACAGGTGGTGCTTTTGT
>CAZGVL010000084.1:3288-12240 GCA_964528965.1 uncultured Woeseiaceae bacterium | reverse complement strand
GTCGCCGAGGTGATCTTCGTCGCCCAGAATGTCGGTCAGAACAGCGTAATCGTCGCCTTCCTTGACCAAACCCATGGCAACACCGGCAACCGGTGCCTTGATAGGTACGCCAGCGTCCATCAGTGCGAGGCTAGTGCCACAGACTGAGGCCATTGAACTTGAACCATTGGATTCTGTGATTTCCGAAACAACACGCAATACGTAGGGGAAATCTTCGAAGTCCGGCATAACGGCCTGAATGCCACGGCGTGCAAGCTTGCCATGTCCGATTTCACGTCGTTTCGGTCCACTGACGAAACCTGTCTCGCCGACACAGAACGGAGGGAAGTTGTAATGCAACATGAATGGATCTTTGCGCTCGCCTTCGATCGCATCAATGATCTGCGCGTCACGTCCGGTGCCCAGCGTTGCAGCAACAATCGCCTGAGTTTCACCGCGTGTAAACAAAGCAGAGCCGTGAGCGCGTGGCAGCAAGCTAACCTCAACGTCAATGCCACGAACCGTACTGCGGTCGCGACCATCAATTCTTGGCTCGCCCGCGATTACTCGGCCGCGAACAATTCGCTTTTCAAGCTTCGACAACGATGTCTTAACCTCATCAGAAGACCATTTGGCGTCATCGCCTGCAGCCAATGACTCTTTAACCGCTGATTTGGTTTCCGAAACGGCCGCCTGACGTTCCATCTTGTCAGTAATCTGATACGCCGCGGTGAAGCTACTTTCAGCCTGGCTCGCAACTGCTGCTGCCAGTTCTTCATCTTCAACCGCTGAATGCCAATCCCACTTCGGCTTGCCAACTTCAGCCGCCAGCTCGTTGATCGCGTCAATGGCTACCTGAAATTGCTCATGGCCAAACATGACCGCGCCAAGCATGACTTCTTCAGACAGACAGTTGGCTTCAGATTCAACCATCAGAACCGCATCTTTGGTGCCGGCAACAACCAGCTCCAGGCTCGAATCAGGAATCGTTGAAACAGGCGGGTTCAAAACGTATTCGCCGTTAATGTAGCCAACTTTCGCCGCTGCGATAGGACCGGCAAACGGGATACCCGATATGGCAAGAGCTGCCGATGTGCCGATCAAGGCTGGAATATCCGGATCAACTTCTGGATTCAGAGAAACGACTGTTGCGATGACCTGAACTTCATTCATGAAGCCTTTCGGGAACAGTGGGCGAATTGGGCGATCGATAAGACGGCAAACCAGCGTTTCTTTCTCGCTGGGACGCCCTTCTCGTTTGAAAAAGCCGCCCGGGATCTTGCCCGCAGCATAGGTCTTTTCCTGGTAGTTAACCGTCAGCGGGAAGAACGGCCGGCCTGGGTCAGCTTCTCTCTTGCCTACGACAGTGACCAGCACAATAGTTTCAGCAACATTGACCAATACCGCGCCTGTCGCCTGACGAGCGATACCGCCCGTTTCCAGAGTTACTTCATGTTCGCCGAACTTGAACGATTTCTTTGTTGAATTCACAATATTTCTCGAATTGACTTGATTGGAGACAACAGCAATCGACGGCGCGCCCTGGTAGGGAACGACACGTCGATTACGTAATTGCCAAAAGCGCGCGCTGAATTAGCGGCGTAGACCGAGCCGGGAAATCAGCTCGCGATAGCGGTCGTTGTCTCTGGATTTGAGATAGTCCAGCAACTTGCGTCGCTTGTTGACCATTTTCAACAGACCTTGACGGCTATGGTGATCCTTTTTGTGCTCACCAAAGTGTCCGGTGAGTTCAGAAATTCTGGCAGATAGCAGTGCTACCTGAACTTCAGGAGAGCCCGTATCGGCTTCCCCACGTGCATAGTCTGCAACAATTGTGCTTTTCGCTTCACTTGACAGTGACATTTTTCAAATACTCCAGTCGTTCTCTTGTCTTCGGACCCTGTTTAGAGCGCGGTATTCTAGCGCCTGTTCCGGCCCATTAATAGCCCAAAATCAAATATATACAGGGTTTTTTCCTGCATTCAACAATGCCGTGCAAAGCGGGCTTCAGAGCCCGTCTGCCGCGACCCTAAATACCCGCCGTGGAGCAAGCAGGCCACCATTGGCCGCCTCACCCACACCGAGAAATACATTCTTCACGCCATAGACCCGTGCAAGGCCACCCAAGTCGGTCTCTGCCGGCAAACTGACCGCCTGGCCACCGCAGAACCTTGCCCCTTCCTCAGCACCGATTTGCACTGCCGGAAGGCTGTTCAGCGCCCTGTCCGGGGGCAATAGCTGCTTGATCAGGGATGCACGCCCTTCAGCTGCAATATGCTCCACCTGCTCGAGACTCAGCATGTCCTCGGCGTGGAAGTCGGCCACCGTATCCCGATGCAACCGGGCCGTGTGTGCGACAGTCCCCGCGACCTTGGCGATATCTTCGACCAATGTCCGTATATAAGTGCCTTTGGAGCAGTGCACGGTAAATACCAGCCGATCACCGCTTGCTTCCAGCAAATTTATCGAGTGAATTTGAATAGGTCTGGGCTCCCGATCCACGGTCTGACCTTGCCGCGCCAGCTCATACAAGCGTTTGCCATCTTTCTTTAGCGCTGAGTACATCGGTGGAATCTGGGTAGTTTTACCGAGAAAGCCCTGCAAGATGCTGTCCCACTCTTGTTCCGAAAGCTCCGGAACGTCAGCGCGAGCGATTTCCACTCCATCGGCATCAGCTGTGTCTGTCGCGCTGCCAAGCTTCGCTACTACGCGATAAGTCTTGTCCGCATCGAGCAAATAAGCGCAAACCTTGGTCGCTTCGCCGAAGCACAGCGGCAGCATTCCAGTTGCAGCGGGGTCCAGACTGCCAGTATGGCCGGCCTTGGCCGCATTAAGCAGCCGTTTCACCTTTTGCAGCGCCTGATTCGACGTTAGTCCGGCCGGCTTATTAAGTAGCAACAGACCATCAACGATATCTGTCTGGCGGCGGCGCTGTGTCTTCTTCATTCTGTTTCGTCAGTTGGCAGCGCACTATCGATCAGATCGCTGATATGTGCGGCGTGCCTGGCGCTGTCGTCGTGTATAAAACGAAGTTCTGGAACGTGTCTGACTTTCAGTTCGCTACCCAGCTTGACCCGCAGAAAACCTTTCGCCTTCTCAAGACCCTGGATAACCGGCTCAATCTCATCTTCCGGATTAAACAGACTGAAATAGACCCGCGCGACACTCAGATCACGGCTCAGGTCGACCGACGTTAACGAAAGACCCTTCAATCGGGGGTCTTTGGTCTCAAATCGCAGCAACTCGCTCAATGTGCGCAACACCTGGTTGCCCATTCGTTGGCTGCGGGAAAATTCACGTGGCATAACAATTCACCGTGGTCGAAGACCTGACGATCAGAATCTCACTATGAGTCAAGCGTGCGCGCCACTTCGATGCGCTCAAAGCACTCGATCTGGTCACCCGGTTTGACATCCGTGTAGTTCTTCACGCCGATACCGCATTCGGTACCTGACTTAACCTCGTTCACGTCGTCCTTAAAGCGTCGCAGCGATTCCAACTCGCCTTCATAAATAACTACATTCTCACGCAGCACACGTATGGGGTTCGCTTTTCTGACGACGCCCTCGGTGACAATACTGCCCGCGATGTCGCCAAACTTCGGCGAAGAGAACACTTCCTTAACCTGTGCCAAGCCCAGAATCTGCTCGCGAATCTCGGGTGCCAACAAACCGGTCAATGCGGCTCTGACATCGTCAATCGCTTCGTAAATGATGCTGTAGTAACGAACCACGACGCCGGAATCCTTGATTGCAGTTCTGGCCGCCGCATCAGCACGGACGTTAAATCCGATAATAGATGCATTCGATGCCGCCGCCAGGTTTGCGTCAGTCTCTGTTATACCGCCGACGCCTGAGCTCAGAATCTTGACCTTGACCTCGTCGTTGGACAGCTTCGCCAAAGCATCACGCAGCGCCTCAGCACTGCCATGTACGTCTGACTTGATGATCACCGATATCGATGAACTGACGCCGTCCTGCATCTGGCTAAACATGTCTTCAAGTTTCGAGGCCTGTTGCAGAGCAAGTTTCGTTTCACGTGTCTTGGCTTGACGGAACTCGGCAACTTCTCGAGCCTTACGTTCGTTCTTCACAACGAGGAAATCGTCGCCTGCGCTCGGTGTCTTCGACAAGCCCAGAACGACTACCGGGCTGGATGGCCCTGCTTCGCTGATCGACTGTTGTTTTTCATCGAACATATTACGAATACGGCCGTATTCTTCGCCCGCGATAATCATATCGCCCTGTTTAAGAGTGCCCGCCTGCACCAGCAGCGTCGCCACCGCACCACGGCCCTTCTCGAGGCTTGACTCAATAACGATGCCCTGCGCGGGTCCCTCTGCAACAGCTGACAGCTCCATCATGCCGGACTGCAACAAGATCGCATCGAGCAGATCGTCAACGCCTGTTCCAGTATGGGCTGAGACAGGAATAATAAGGTGCTCACCGCCCCAATCTTCTGCTATCACTCCTTGCTGTGACAACTCATTCTTAACGCGTTCCGGATCAGCATTTTCGCGATCCATCTTGTTGACCGCGACTACCAAAGGAACTTCAGCAGCTTTGGCATGTTGAATCGCTTCAATCGTCTGCGGCATCACACCGTCGTCGGCAGCGACGACAAGCACGACAATGTCCGTTGCTTGTGCACCGCGCGCGCGCATAGCTGTAAATGCGGCATGCCCCGGTGTATCAAGAAATGTGATTTGACCTTTGTCCGTTGCGACAGAATACGCGCCGATATGCTGCGTAATTCCACCGGCCTCGCCATCTGCAACCTTGGAACGCCGTATGTAATCAAGTAACGACGTCTTGCCATGATCAACGTGACCCATGATGGTTACGACCGGAGAGCGAGCGGTCTTATCGCCCGTCAATTGCTCTTCGCTGGCCAGCAGCTTCTCATCAACTTCGACTTCGTCTGCGGCTCGAGCAATGTGGCCCATCTCTTCAACGACCAGCGTCGCCGTATCTCGATCGATGACCTGGTTAATAGTCACCATGGCACCCATCTTGAACAGCACCTTTATGACCTCGTTGCCCTTAATGGCCATTCTCTGAGCAAGCTCAGAAACAGCGATACTCTCAGGTACATCAACCTCACGAATAATCGCCTCGGTCGGCAGCTCGAACCCGTGCTTGCCGTCACCACCGACATTCGCCGGTCGGCGTCGACTTGGTGATTTACGCTTGCGCCGGCCACTCTTGTCTCCGGCAACATGCAGTTCTTTGCGGCCATAGCGCGTATCGACGCCCTTCGGCTTCGGTTTGTCTTTTACACGTCGCGCACGAGCATCCGCTTCGGCTCGTTCAAGGCGAGTTTTCTCTTCGGCTTCAGCCGCGGCAGAAGCTGCAGCAGCCTGTTCAACAGCCTTGGCCGCTTCAACTACCGCGTCGGCCTTACTCTGCAGAGCTTTGGCCTCGGCGTCAGCTTCAGCCTTGATTGCAGCTTCTTTTTCGTCGATTAAACGCTGCACTTCAGCTTTTTCAGCCTCTATTTTCTGCTCAGCCTCAATGCGAATACGATCAAGCTCATCTTGCTCGTTTTGCGCCTGCTCTTCGAGGACGTCGCGTTTTATGTAGGTGCGCTTCTTGCGAACTTCCACATTGACCGTTCGGGAGCGACCTTGCGTTCCTGAAAGCCTGAGTTCTGAATTCGACTTACGGTTTAGCGTTATTTTACGCGGTGCCGCATCACCTGATGGCGAGATCTCCTGACCATGAGCGTGACGCAAGAACGTGAGCAACTCCAGCTTCGCATCGTCGCTAATCGTGTCATCCGATCCCTTAATCTGAATTCCTGCTTCATCGAGCTGCGACAGTAGCTTTTCCACCGGCACTTTCAGGACTTCAGCAAATTGTGTAACTGTGACGTTTGCCATTATTAACTCCGCGTAGCTCGGCGCTTAAGCCTGTTGCTCTTCTTCAAACCAGTGTGCGCGCGCCTTCATGATCAAAGCTGCTGCTTCTTCCGGATCCATTTCATTAATTTCAAGTAAGTCATCGGTAGCGAGCTCTGCGAGATCTTCACGCGTAACCACACCTTTGCTGGCGAGAATAAATGCCAGCCCTTTGTCCATACCTTCAAGACTCAGCAAGTCTTCTGCTGGATCTACTTCATCAATTTTTTCTTCCTGCACGATCGCCTGCGTCAACAACACGTCTCGAGCACGGCTACGCAATTCAGACACGATATCTTCGTCGAACTCTTCGATCTCAACGAGTTCGGCTGCCGGAACATAGGCAACTTCTTCTATGGTTGAGAACCCTTCCTGAACCAGAATCAGCGAGACTTCTTCGTCAACGTCCAGCTGCTTTGAGAACAGATCGATCAGCACTCGCGTTTCAGATTCGCTTTTCTGTTCAGCGTCTGTCGCGGTCATTACATTGAGTTCCCAACCGGTCAGCTCGCTTGCAAGTCGGATATTTTGACCGCCACGACCAATCGCCTGCGACAGTTTGTCTTCGTCAACTGCGATATCCATGCTGTGTGCATCTTCGTCCACGACGATTGATACGACTTCGGCCGGTGACATCGCATTGATAACGTACTGAGCCGGATTCTCATCCCAAAGGATGATGTCTACACGCTCACCAGCGAGCTCATTCGACACTGCCTGAACGCGCGAACCGCGCATACCAACACAAGCACCAACGGCATCGATTCGGCTGTCGTTGCTCTTGACGGCGATTTTTGCCCGCAGACCCGGGTCACGGGCCGAGCCATGAATTTCGATCAGGCCCTGGCCAACTTCCGGAACCTCAATTTTGAACAGCTCAACAAGGAACTGCGGATCGGTTCGAGTCATGAATAATTGCGGGCCACGAATTTCTGAGCGAACTTCGGTAAGCAATGCCTTGATGCGATCCTGCGGTCGAATAGGCTCGCGCGGAACCATCTGGTCCCTGGCAACAAAGCCCTCAGCGTTACCACCAAGATCTATAAAGACACCATTGCGATCGACTCTCTTGACCAAACCAGACAGCAATTCGCCGGCACGCTCCTGGTATTCTTCAACGACCTGCTCACGCTCAGCTTCTCGAACCTTCTGCACGATGACCTGCTTGGCCGTCTGTGCTGCGATTCGGCCAAACTCGACCGATTCCATCGGGACTTCGACGTAACCACCGGGTTCAGCATTCTCGTCAACATCGACGGCATCAATCATGCGCAACTCACGGTCGGGTGTTTCGAGCTCGGTGGATTCATCCGCAAAGACCAGCCAGCGGCGAAATGTCTCGTACTCGCCGGTCTCTCGGTCGATCGCGACCCGAACTTCTATATCTTCGCCATGCTTTCTGCGCGTAGCAGACGCAAGCGCGGCTTCGATGGCCTCGACGATAATTTCCTTGTCGACGCCCTTCTCATTTGAGACCGCGTCAACAACCAATAAAATTTCTTTGCTCATTTCATGAAACTCCAAACAAACCCCGGGAAATCAGCTCCCGCCAGGCACCAGTCGAGCGGTGTCAATCGTCGCTAACGGCAAACTGTGCGACTCTCCATCCACTTCAACCACAATGTTTTCCTCATCCGACGACACCAAAGGGCCGCGAAATCGCCTGCGTCCCTCTATTGGGAAGCGCATTTGTACTTTAATTACTTTTCCTTCAAACCTTTGAAAATGTTCCGGTTTTGTCAGTTTTCTGTCCAATCCCGGTGACGAAACTTCCAGGTCGTAGTGCCCCGGAACCGGATCCTCGACGTCCAGCAATGCGCTGACCGCCAAACTGACCTGCTCGCAGTCTTCAACCCCAATACCTTCGGGCTTGTCGATATAGATCCGCAAAACGCCGCTTCCACCACTAAGCCGAGCCTCAAGATCCATCAGCTCGTAGCCGAGGCCCTCAATGGTCGGTATCAACAACTTTTGCAACTCTTCGCCTGTCACCTAATAAACCCTAACTATCTGTTTTAAAACTAAAAATGGGCCAATGGCCCATTCGAAATTATGCTTACCGCTGCCACCCGGACAACAAAAAGGCCCGCAGCGGGGCCTTTATCTACCAACAGTCTGGTAGCGGAAGTAACCGGGCAAACTCCAAAACAACCCCGAAAGAACAATTAAGTCCCACTGCCGCGCTGGCGCGGGATTATACGGTACTCGCTGCCTCAGGTGCAACGCCGAAAACAGGCGCAGGAGCGATCAGCACAAACTCACATCAATTGTAGCAAGTTCGCAGCCTGTGCCCGGGCAGCCGGTCAGTCTTTCAAACGTCACATATTGCCCATTCCACCAAACTTCCCGCCAAAAATAAGGCCGAGGATAGCGAAAATAATTCCCAAAATGATAACCGCAGGAATCGAAGCGATGACCCACTTGACCATGAATACGACCATGGACATGCATCGCATTTGAATATTGACGATCGTGACCTGATTCCAAGTACCGTTTTCCACAGGATTCTCCCTGCTTTTTGACTGAAAGATCAATTCGTTACAAGGGCCTCACATCATCTGGATGGCAACTACTATAGATAGAACCTCGAGAATCGATTACAAGTCCGCATCGGGACCCTGAGCCCTATAGTTTAACTGCGGTCGAGGCCTGAGCAAGACACCTGATCTCCTGGTTCATGTATAGTTTTCAGCGGATACAAGCGATTCAAAACAACGACTGGAGGTCACACTTGATTACCCGACTACTGATATGCGGTGCTTTCATTTTCACCAGCTGCGCCGCTCTTGCAGGCACCAGCGTTATTGAAGGCGTTAGCTCGATCGACGAGCAACACCTGCTGATAGCCGACAACCGACGTGAAAACCGACGAGACGATCGACAGGATGATCGCGACGACAAACAGGATTGCCGGCACGAAGACGGGCTGGTCGGCGGCGACAAACGCGACTGTAAACAGGAAAGTCGTGGTGAAGGTGATGACGACGCTCACGAGGATGAAAAGGACGACAGCAAAGAGGCCTGAGCCAGGAATCAGGCTCGCACTGAAAGCACCCGGCTCTCGCCGGGTCTTT
>CAZGVL010000084.1:0-3188 GCA_964528965.1 uncultured Woeseiaceae bacterium | reverse complement strand
CGCATCTCTTGTGTATCTGGCAAGTCAAAATACCGTGAGAATGAGTTGTACATTGCATCCCCAACATCGCGGTCGTCGATGCGCTCTCCCCGACCATAGCAATGTTCCCTACAGGGTTCCTATCTGCCGCAAGTCGCTCAATTCAATTTCATCACCGAACCGATATTCGTTCCATCAGGCAACGATCGGCCAAAAGATCAGTACCTCCATCCGATAGACGTGATGAACGCGTCGCGCGTACCAGTGAATCCGTTGTACTCCGCCATCCACGACAACCTTCTGTTGATATTCCAATTGAAACCGAGCACACCGTTCCACTTGTTAGGCATGCAAGAGAATTGCCGATGCAAGTTTCATCACATCAGCGTACCGCCACTTGCCGACAGACAAACCGTGATTGCGATAAGGCCGCTAGTATCTTAAAGAAAACTCGACGCCGAACTGCCGCGGATTGCTCGGCCAGGCGATGTCCGCTGGCAGACCGATGAACCGCGCTGCGAAAAACCAATCGATGTATTCCTCCTCGAACAGATTGTGAACATACAGTCGAGTCGACCAGTGTTCACTCGCAAATTCCACGCTGAGGTTGGTCAGGTCGTAGGCTGCCTGCGTGTCGACATTATCCAGCGTCCAGTACGTCTTGCCACGATGCTCAAAGTCAATGCGGCTGACGAGGTCCAGCCGGTCCGACATGCCTGCCGTATGTTGGAGCGAAAAATTCAAGGAAGCGACCGGCGCCCCTGGCACCTTCTTGCCGACGATCTCGCTTGCCGGAACCAGCACGCCCGGAATGTCTTCGTACTCCTTGATTTCGCTGTCCGTGTAGCCAATAGCTAGATTAAGTAGCAATGAGTCGACAGGGATCGCAGTTATCTCGAGCTCAGCGCCGGTGATCTCGCTCTTCGGTACATTGATATTGGCCTGCGTGCCGGTCTGATCAAACAGGAAATACTGCTGGTCGGTGTAATCAATATAGAACAGTGACAGCCCACCGCGAATGCGCCCGCTCGGATTGGAACCTTTGAGACCAATCTCGTAGCTAATGAGAGACTCTTTGTCGAAGCCTGGCTCAAAATTACTACCCGTCGACAGATTATTGAATCCACCGGCACGGAATCCCTTGCCAACCGTCACATAGCCCAGCAATCCATCTTTAAAGCTGTATGCAAGACTTACCTTAGGCTGAATTTCGCTAAAGGTTTCACTGCGGCCTTGAGTCTTATCTTCCGGCGTCTCCTCGTCGTAACGAAATGCGAGCGTGAATTCGAATTTATCGGTGAAGTCGTAACTCAGACTACCGAATGCTGCGATGTCCTCGAGCTTCAGGTCTTGCGCGGCAGGCGGAACCGGGAACCCGAGGAAAGTTGTCGCCAACGAGCGGAAGCGATCCTGACTGAAGTACTGCACGCCCGCCATCCAACGTAGCGCGGCATCAGAATTCGACACCAGGCGAAATTCCTGAGCAAAGGTCTGAGACTGATCAATAACGATGATGTTGATCGCTTCAACCAGGGTCTGATCGAGATCCTGGTCGTTGCCAGAGTCAACATCGGTGTAGGAAGTGATTGAGGTCAACGTGCCCCATCCCAGGTCATAGTCGAGCTTGGCCGAAGCCTCACCGGATTCTACAAATGACTCGCCAATTCGATTCGACTGAATTTCATAGACGGGGTTACCGAACAACAACGGCGGCTCAGGCGGCGGTAACGGCAAGAAGCCTTCGCTTGCCGGCATGAAATATCCAGAGCCACCATCCTGATCGAGATACTGAGCGCGCAGGTCGATCGACAGCTTGTCGGTTGGCGTGAACAACAAACGACCACGAAACGCCGACGAATTCTTGTAATCGACATACTGGTTGTCAAGGTAGGTGTTTCTAAGTTGACCCTCGCGATCCTGAATTCGGAGTGAGGCACGATAAAGTACATTGTCGCTGCCAATCGGGCCGGAGGCGCTGCCTGATATCGCGTAGTCCTTCCCTTCCGCCGCGTTGAAGCGCAATGCGTATTCAGGCTCGGTCGTTGGTTGCCTTGTCGAAATGAGAATCGCGCCGCCTATTGCATTGCGACCGTACAGCGCACCCTGCGGCCCGCGCAACACGTCAATACTCTCGATGTCGAACAGCTCCTGCGTCGTCAGCAGATTGTTCGTCGAACTGACACCGTCGATGCGAAATGACACTGGCGGTTGTCCGGTTCCGCGGTTTTGTCGGATTCCACGAATGACCAGCGTGCTCACACCGACTTCCTGGTCGTCGGAGAAACGCAGGTTAGGTGTGAGTGAAGCCACGCGATTGATTCGTTCGATCCGGTAGCGCTCGATATCAGCGGGCGTGAACGGCGTTATCGAGTCCGGCACGTCCGAGAGCTTCTCGGCCCGATAGCGCGATGTCACGATTATTTCTTCGACAACTGTATCTTCGGTTGCCTGCGCATGAACTCCTTGGTCGGCAACGAATGGGGTGAAAAAAAGTACGCAATTCAGGACGCAAAGCACGTAAGTCGGACGATAGTTCAAGGTTATTCCCTTCTTGCTAATTATTCGTGTACGTCAAGACAACGCGCGAGTGAACAGTGATTTTGCCAAGTTGAAGATCAGTGAATCGAACTGACAGGATTTAACTCATCTCAATTTAAACGTCAATATACGTTCTACGCAGGTTCATATCTTTCCGCCACAGTCTGCACCGCACCCGCAGATTATAGAAGCGTTCAATATCGTCAAAATATCATCTCTCGCTCACAGAGCGGATAGTTCAAGATGAGTCAGCATCCAAGGCAAACTCATCCCCGGGTTACTGAATCGCTGCACCGAATCGCGAAAGGCGGATTCGGCACGGACAATGTTATCGAGGGTGATTCGTTCAGCGGCGGTGGCCGTGACTGAGAAGATCATAAGAGCAATCGGTACCCGGTAACGTCGTATGAAGACACTCCTCACGGTGGGTACGCCACCCTACCGATATCCAGTGACTCGATCACTCGTGGAACGTACTTACCGGAAAACTTCGTGACGCTGCAAGGCATGACTACCTGCGTCACTTTGCGACTCTGCAGGTTCGGACTTTGTTCACTCCGATGGCGCATACATCGCGAAAATCTCCGCGCCGGTCATGTCCCGTGTCGCATTGGCGAAACGGTAGAAAGAGGGCTTTTCATCGATGAAGACCTGGGTATCGAAAGTGAGGT
>CAZGVL010000083.1:0-12300 GCA_964528965.1 uncultured Woeseiaceae bacterium | reverse complement strand
CTCCCTAGGGGATTCGAACCCCTGTTACCGCCGTGAGAGGGCAGCGTCCTGAACCGCTAGACGAAGGGAGCGGAGTCGTGCGTCCCGATTGATCGGGGCGGCCATTATACGGTTGCGCGATCGAGTCTCAAGTCCAATTTGATGAAATTTGCGTCGAATTCCCCAGGGGGTGGACTCGCTGGCTTCATTAACTTGCCGCTACGCGGAGTATTCGCGGCGCTTCTGCCTCTGTTGAGTGGGCTGCGCCATCCATGGCGCGAACCCTTGTTGGCGCTGTGGGAGGGCGGCGTCCTGAACCACTGGACGAAGGGGCATCGGGTGGGTCATTGAACTGCCCAGCGGTGCGCGGGGGCTGTTATCATACGGTCGCATAGTCAATGCTCAAGCGGAATTTCATTTGAAGAACAGCGGGAACAAAAAGTCTAAAGACCCGAAAATCATTCCACGTCCGGCCCACAGTGTCTCCCGAAAAGAGATATCTCCGGCTGCTCTGAAGGTCTTGTATCGATTGCACAAGTCGGGCTTCCAGGCGTTTCTGGTTGGCGGCGGAGTGCGGGATGCATTATTGAACCTGCACCCCAAGGACTTCGACATTGCAACCAATGCAACGCCGGAAGAGGTGCGTGCACTGTTTAGCAATTGTCGGCTCATTGGTCGCCGTTTTCGATTGGCGCACGTGCGTTTCGGGCGTGAAGTGATTGAAGTCGCTACGTTTCGGGCGGCCGCGAACCATGCGGACGACGATTCTGCGCACGATGACGAAGGCCGAATTATTCGTGACAACGTCTACGGGACGATAGAAGAAGACATTTGGCGTCGTGACTTCACCTGCAATGCCCTGTACTACAACATTGCTGATTTCAGCATTTGGGACTACGCGGGTGGTGTCGACGACATAAATGCGCGTCGCCTTGTTCTGATCGGTGACCCGGAACAGCGGCTGCGAGAAGACCCGGTTCGCATGCTCAGGGCGGTGCGGTTCGCCGGCAAACTCAATTTTGATATTGATCCGTCGGTCGTGGATGCGATGTCGAAGAATTATGCATTGCTGGCGAATGTACCCGCAGCCCGTTTGTTCGATGAATTCCTGAAGCTGTTTCAAGCCGGGTTCGCTGAGAAAACGTTTGATCTATTGCAGCAACACAAGCTGTTTCCCGAGCTTTTTCCTGCGACAGCAAAAGAATTAGAAGTTGACGAGATGTTCGCAAAATTCGTCAGAGAAGCGCTGCGCAATACTGACAGGCGGGTGGCTGCGGGCAAGTCTGTTACGCCGATGTTTCTGATTGGCGTGTTTCTCTGGGCGCCAACCAGGCGTATGGCTGCGGTCCGCCGGGAAGAAGAGCAGATATCTGAGTCGCAGGCCTTAAGTGTTGCCTCATATGATCTTTGTGCCCAGCAACAGAAACGCATCTCGCTGCCGAAACGATTCACGGTGCCGATGCGAGAGATGTTGTCGCTGCAGCCACGCTTCGAACATACCAATGGTCGTCGCGCGATGAAGCTGCTCGAGCATCGACGATTCAGAGCAGCATATGACTTCATGGTGTTGTTAGCGGAAGTTGGTGAAGTCGATGCGTCGCTGGCAAAATTCTGGACCGACGTGCAAGATCAGACAGTGGAACAGCGCGAGACGAGTTTCGAAATCAGTGGCGGTTCCAGCGCCAAGCGCAGGCCGCGCAAACGACGCAAACGCAAGACGAGTGCCCAGACTTCGTCGTGAGCGAGTCGCAACAAGGCGCCCAAACCGCGTACATCGGGCTGGGCAGTAACCTGGGTGACCCCGTCGCGCAGATACAACGAGCATTCGATTTGCTGCGGGATTTGCCCCGAACGCGATTGATGGGCCGTTCATCATTGTACGAATCGGCGCCTTTTGGTCCGGTCGAACAGCCGAATTTCATCAACGCAGTCGCCTCCATAGCGACCGAGCTGAATCCGGCGGACCTGCTCGCGCAATTGCAGAATATTCAGCGCAATCAAGGCCGAACAGCGGGCGGTGTTCGGTGGGGACCGCGCATCCTCGATCTTGATTTACTGCTATACGGTGATGTTGTCATTGAAACGACTGACCTGACGGTTCCTCATCCGGGCATTGCGATGCGAAATTTTGTATTGTTGCCGTTACGGGAACTGTCCCCGGACCTGGTGATTCCAAATCTGGGTCGGGTAGGCGATCTCGAAGTTAGTGAGAGCGAACCAAAGATTTCGCGAATTTCATAGAACGACCTGAAAGGGCCACGATCATTGTCAGTTAGTCAGTTGAAAAAAAGTGGGGATTCATCCCGGTTCATTGTCGTCGAGGGTGCCATCGGTGTGGGCAAAACGAGCCTGGCCAGAAAGCTGTCGGCGAGCTTGTCAGCCGATCTGCTGCTCGAGGAAGTTACCGAGAATCCATTCCTGCGACGTTTCTACGAGGATGGTCGTTCTGCGGCCTTGCCAACACAGATGTTCTTCCTGTTTGCGCGCGCGCGGCAGATGGAAGACCTGCGGCAATCTGACATGTTTGCCAATGTCAGGGTTGCAGATTACCTGTTCGCAAAGGACCAGCTGTTTGCTGAACTCACCTTGGACCAGGCGGAATTGAAATTGTACCAACAGGTCGTCGCGTCGCTTTCGGTTGAAGCACCCGTACCCGATCTTGTAATCTACTTACAGGCATCTGTCGATGCGCTAGTGGAGAGAATTACCCGACGGGGTATCGCCTATGAACGATCGATCGACCGACAATATCTTGAGCGCCTGACTGATGCGTATTCTCGCTTCTTTCACGCTTACAATGAAGGTCCGCTATTGATCGTTAACGCTTCAGATATCGACCCGATAAATAGTCACGCTGATTACGAGCAACTGTTTCAGCAAATCGAACGTACAACGGGTGGTCGTCATTTTTTCAATCCAGTGGCCGCTGCGCTAGCGTAATATCTTCTGGCGAGACGGCTAATCGTTTCGCTGCAATTGACGGGTACAATTACATGTACACACAACTTGAACAACGCGGCATGACGGAGCCACCGGTTAATGTTGCTTCGCTCGCCAAGATGAAGCGGGCAGGCGAACCCATCGCGTGTCTGACTGCTTACGATGCGAGCTACGGGGCATTGGTCGATTTGGCCGGTACGGACCTTGTTCTCGTCGGTGATTCGCTGGGCATGGTGATCCAGGGGCATGATACGACGGTGCCTGTAACCACTAACGATATTGTCTATCACTCACGTGCCGTTGCACGCGGACTGCGCAGAGCCTTCCTCGTCGCGGACATGCCGTTCATGAGCTACACCACACCGGCACAGGCCCTGGAGAATTCAGTGCGCCTGATGCAAGACGGTGGCGCGATGATGATCAAGCTTGAAGGCGGCGATGGGCAGGTGGAAATTGTGGAGCATCTGGCCCGGCATGACATCCCTGTTTGTGCGCACCTGGGTTTGAAACCTCAATCGGTGCACAAGATTGGGGGGTTCAAGGTGCAGGGCAGAGACCCGGGCAAGGCAAAGGCCATGGTCAAATCGGCCAAGCGCTTGCAGGATGCAGGTGCCGATATCGTTTTGCTGGAGTGTGTTCCCAGCGAAGTGGGTCAGGCAGCGACGGAGGCGCTCGATGTTCCGGTTATTGGCATCGGCGCGGGGCCACACGTTGATGGCCAGATTCTCGTTCTGTACGACATTCTCGATATTACGCAGGGCCGTACACCAAAATTCGTCAGGAATTTTCAGCAGGGTCATCAATCCCCGATGGGTGCGATCGAGGCATACGTCAAGGCAGTGAAAGACCGCAGTTACCCTGCACCAGAGCACTGCTTTTCCTGAGCCCAATAATTAGCTCGCCACGGATGAAGTCTTGGAAATAATCGAAGATAAAGATGAGCTGCGCCAGCAACTCGATGACTGGCGCCAGCATAACGATCATATTGCTATCGTGCCGACCATGGGCAATCTGCATGTCGGGCATACCAGCCTGATTGAGTTGGCTCGTGAGCACGCTGAACGAGTCGTGGTAACCGTATTCGTAAATCCGACGCAATTCGGTGAAGCAGAAGACTTCGAAGCTTACCCACGGACACCGGAGCGGGATACACGTCGACTCAAGACGGTCTCTGCGGACATTCTGTTTTCGCCGACGGTTGAAATGGTCTATCCGTTCGGCATCGAAGACTCGACGACTGTTTCGGTACCCGGTCTGTCCGATAATTTCTGCGGGACTTTTCGTCCAGGCCATTTCGAGGGCGTAACCTCGGTAGTGGCTCGGCTATTCGCGCTGGTGCAACCGGACGTTGCGGTCTTCGGTCAGAAAGACTATCAGCAACAAATCGTCATTCGGCGCATGACCAGTGATTTGAATTTGCCAATCAACATTCTTGTCGGAGCAACGATCCGTGAAGACGATGGATTGGCCATGAGTTCGAGAAATCAGTACCTGACCGAACAAGAGCGTGCGATCGCACCGACTTTATTCGCGAAACTGAATCAAGTCGGAGAACAACTTCAGGCGGGAAATCGAGACTATGCAGCGCTTGAGAAACAGGCGGCGAAAGATCTTTCTGCCGCCGGCTTTCGCCCGGACTACATTGCAGTTCGTCGTGCCGCCGATCTAAGCTCCCCTGACAGGGATTGCGATGAGCTTGTGATTCTCGTCGCCGCACATCTGGGCAACGCCAGGCTGATCGACAATATCGTGGTGACGGTGTAGCGGGGACGTCAGCGCCTACGCGCTGACAACATTCCGGCCCGCATTCTTGGCGCGATAAAGCGCAGCGTCTGCGGCACGAATTAGATCGTCGAGTGAGCTGTTCTTTTCCAACTCGGCGACACCCATCGAGATTCGAATAGGGATCTGGATCAACGAGTCACTGCCGTCGCCGGTCTCACCACTAACGGCCCGGCGCACTCGATCAGCGATCGTCACTGCGAGTTCCTGGTCTACTTCAGGAAGCAGGACCGCAAATTCGTCACCACCGTATCTGACGATGAGATCCCGTGGACGAAATTGATTGGTAAGCACGCGCGCGACTGCTGAAAGCGCGCGATCGCCAGCAATGTGTCCGAACTGATCATTAAATTGTTTGAAGTTGTCGACATCTACCATGACCAGCGAAATTGCGGATTCATCTTGTTCGCAGCGTTTCATTTCGCGTACAAAAGTCTCCTCCATCGTGTGTCTGTTGCTCAGGCCTGTCAGTGCATCAGTTCGGGCATGGTGCTCGACCCTGCGCAACTCGCCGTAGTTGTCGGCGATAACCTTATTATGGCTTCGGACTCGCTCCGAAAGTACGACCAACAGATTTTTTGAAAACTCATGCGAGGCATTGACCATTTCCCACAGCACTGTCCGGTGAATTAGCAGCAAGTGGGTTGCTTCCGCCGCAATAACAAATGCAGACGGATCCCGATCTTCAATGATCGACATCTCGCCGACACAGGCGCCGATCTCCATCGAAGCCAGCGGAGGCGTGTCAGGTGAGCCAACATGAATGTTCAGGCTGCCCGACAAAACGATATAGACATAGTCGTTCTTTTCACCGGGTGATAACAGAAGCTCGCCCGCTTCCGCGTCACGACGATCGCAACGCTGCAAAAGATCCTGCACATCATCGGGGCGAACGTCGTTGAAGAGATCGAGTCCCTCAAGCAACGAGCGTTTGTAATCCGAGTTTATGGCGAGAGTCTGTGGCAACCCTGAAATCTCCGTGCAAGTATATCTGCGCAATATTACAGGTAGTCACGATGCTGTAGACAGGTAATTTCTGTATGTGAGAATTCTCGCCGTATTTGGCATAGATTAACGTCGACTAGTACACACTATTGCCGCAACAGACTGGCTCGAAACGTTTACCCATCGGCCAATAATTCGGCTCTCGCGGCATCGAATTCGGCACGCTCTGACGCACTGGGCTCGGGGTATTTGAGTCCGATCGAGCGTAGCGAGTCACAAATAATCTCGGCGACCCGGGCCTGCATATAGGCTTTGTCGTCTGCCGGAATTGCATACCATGGTGCCCACGACCGCGAGGTCGCATTGAGTGCGGCTTCATAGGCTTGCATGTATTGGTCCCAGCTACGTCGCTCAACGACGTCTTTCGATGAGAATTTCCAGTTCTTGTCGGGGTCGTCGAGTCGAGCCAGAAAGCGTCGCTTTTGTTCGTCTCTTGAAACATTAAGCCAAAACTTGAGGATGACCGTACCGTTTCGCGCAAGGTGTTCTTCCTGCTGTCGAATTGACGTCAGTCTTTCGTCCCAGATTGAATCGAGATCCAGCGATCCCGGCAGCTTCTGCGACGTCAGAATTTTTGGGTGCACCCGAACAACCAGGACTTCTTCGTACTGGCTGCGATTGAAGATACCTATTCGACCGCGTTCGGGCAGGCAGCGAGTTGTACGCCAGAGGAAATCATGGTCGAGGTCGACGCTTGATGGTTTCTTGAAACTGAAAACCTGACATCCGGATGGATCGACGCCACGCAACACGGCGCGAATGGTGCTGTCTTTACCTGCCGCGTCCATCGCCTGAAAAACCAGCAGCACCGAGTGCCGATCGCCTGCAGCAAGAACGCGTTGCAGGCGATTCAGATTACGTGTCATTTCTTTACGATGTTTGCCGACGTGTCGGTGGCCCTTGGTCTGCGGAGTCGTGCCGGCGCTCGCCAGCTCAAAATCGCCATCGAACGGTACGAGGTATTTAGACTTTGGTGCCTCAAACATCAATCTTCTCCATTGGTTTTTAGTGCTTTATCCTGGTGCTGATCCAGCGCCCATGCAACATGTTCGGCAATTAATTCTGACTCGGAATTGCGGCGCGTATTCAATGCGTCGACTACGTCAGTAGTGGCCGCGGCATTACCCAGTCCGACTGCCAGGTTGCGTAACCAGCATTCGTAGCCAACTCGGCGGATTGCGCTGCCCTCTGTCTTGCTAAGCCAGGTTGCTTCGTCCCAGGCGAATAATTCGGTGAGGTCAATCGTGTCGAGATTATGACGAGGCGCGAAGTCACCTTCTGCGGTCGGTTCTGCGAACTTGTTCCACGGACAGAATAACTGACAGTCATCGCAGCCGTAAACTCGATTGCCAATCGCCTTTCGGTATTCAAGTGGAATTGACGCCTTGTTTTCAATGGTCAGATAGGAAATACACTTCCGGGCATCGAGTTTGTAGGGTGCAACAATTGCGTCGGTTGGGCAGACATCGATGCAGGCTCTGCAAGTTCCGCAATGAGAGATTTCTTCAGTGTCAATTTCGAGCGGCAAGTCGGTATAGAGCTCCCCAAGAAAGAACCACGAGCCGGCACTACGATTGATAACGTTGGTGTGCTTTCCAATCCAGCCAAGTCCGGCTTTTTCGGCCAGCGGTTTTTCGAGAACCGGGGCGCTGTCAACAAATACGCGGTAACCGAACTGCCCGATGCGGGTTTCAATTTGCCGGGCAAGCGCGCGCAGGCGTCCACGCAGTACCTTGTGATAATCGCGTCCAAGCGCATAACGTGAAATATAGGATTTGGAGTCGTGGTCGAGTAGCTCTATAGCCGATTGCTGCGTCTGCGTGAGGTAATCCATGCGCACCGAAATGACTCGGATGGTGCCAGCAACGAGTTCATCTGGCCGACTCCGCTTGCTGCCGTGTCGATGCATGTAGTCCATGTTGCCGTGGAATTTCGCGCGCAACCATTCGCCCAGCCTGTGCTCGGCTACACGCAAGTCAATATCGCAAACGCCGAGCTGCTGAAATCCCAGCTCCGCACCCCATTGCAATATCTCGGCCTTGAGTGCGGCCATGTCCTGCGTTGATCTGTCTGTTGCTTCGGTCACCGCGTGGTCCTGCTAGCTGTTGAATCGAGTAGTGATGGAGTACTTGTTCGACGACAGTATAATCAACCCCATGCAAAGCTTACCGCCCAATGTTTATTCCGTCGCGACTGTACGTGAGATTGATCGCTGCGCCATCGAGGACGCAGCAATTCCTGGTTACACGTTGATGAGCCGTGCCGCTGCGGCGGTGGTCCGGGAGGCCCGGCAGCGCTATCCACTGGCAATACGCTGGCAGGTCGTTTGCGGGGCGGGCAATAACGGCGGTGATGGATATGCCGTCGCCAGGCTGGCGGCCAATGATGGCATTGTGGTTTCGGCCCTGGCGGTCGTCGATCCGCAGACACTGCAGGGGGATGCCGCCACGGCCTATGGGGATTTTGCAGCCGAGGGTGGAGTTGTGCTGCCATGGTCCGGCGAACTTGATGCTGAAGCGGACTTGTTGGTCGATGGCATGCTTGGCAACGGCTTGACGCGCGCTGTTTCCGGGGAGCTCGCGGAGGCGGTCGAAGCTATTAATGAGCATGCAGCGCCGGTATTGGCTCTGGACATCCCTACGGGCATTCACGGCGACAGTGGTGCCGTCATGGCCTGCGCTGTCCGGGCAGATATGACGGTAACGTTCGTCGGTTTGAAGACAGGTCTGTTTTTGGATCAAGGGCCTGATTACTGCGGCGAGGTCCGATTCTCCGCTTTGGATATTCCGGAAACCTGCCAACCGAAAGGCTCAGGCGGGTTCCGACGAATAACCGACGATTTGCTCAAAGCGGTGCTCCGCCCACGCTCAAAAGGTGCCCACAAGGGGGATTTCGGCCACGTATTGGTGATTGGCGGTGACGCCGGTATGCCAGGCGCCATCCGATTGTGCGCCGAAGCTGCGCTACGTGCGGGGGCGGGCAGGGTCAGTATTGCAACGCATCCGGGACACGCGGCAATGGTGACCGCGACGTGTCCCGAGCTGATGTCGCATGCGATTTCCGGTTCCGAGGATCTTCAGCAACTACTTGATCGTGCAGATGTTATTGCATTTGGTCCCGGGCTTGGCCAGTCACCATGGGCTGAAGAATTATACGCGGTCGTCGCCGCGGATCAGCGCCCTGCGGTTTGGGATGCCGATGCGTTGAACGGGTTGGCGAAAACACCGGTTGCCATGTCGGGCAGGGTTATCACACCGCATCCGGGCGAAGCCGGCACGCTGCTGGGACAGACAGCAGCAGACGTGCAGGCGGACAGGGTAACGGCACTCACCAATTTGCAGAGTCGGTACGGTGGAGTTGTCGTGCTTAAGGGAGCCGGATCACTGGTATCCAGCGCAGCTGGCACGCCCTGGTTAAGCACATCAGGCAATCCAGGCATGGCAGCGGCAGGGATGGGCGACGTTCTGACCGGTATCATAGCTGCACTCATTGCGCAGGGAGCTGCTGCAGAAGAGGCTGCTGCCGTGGGTGTTGAAGTTCATGCGCGCGCGGGAGACCGCGCTGCGGAAGCTGGTCAGCGCGGTTTGCTGGCGAGCGATCTGCTGCAAGCACTGCGCAGCGTCGTCAATCCATGACGCTTTATCTCGCGGACCCGGCAGCGACGGAGCAGCTGGCAGGGCGTTTGTTGCGTGCGTTGCCTGCCGATACGGCTGGCTGGACCGTATTATTGGATGGCGAGCTCGGCGCCGGTAAATCGACCTTCGCACGGGCCCTAATCAAAGCTCTGGGCCATACAGGCCCGGTTCCGAGCCCGACGTATACCCTGGTTGAGCCGTATCGAATATCGGATAGAATTATCTATCATGTTGATTTATATAGAATTGCTGGTGATGATGAGTTGCGGTACCTGGGCTGGACGGAACTCGACGATGGCTTGCGTTTGGTTGAGTGGCCGGAGCGGGCTCCGGGTTTGCTGCAGCAAGCGGACCTGAGATTATCGCTGAGCTACGACGGCGATGGCCGCCGTGCCGAATTTCATGGCATTAGCGAGCGTGGGACCAAACTAGAGGCCGAGTTGGCCAAGGCGCACCCGGAAATCTCAGCTGGTCTGGCTAAAGCAGATTAACTAAGTCCCTTATCCTTATAATTTTGAAACATAAATTTGGTTTATCGCCATAAATTTGTATACTCACCGGACATAATCCTGATTCGTGAGTCTGACTGCCCCAATGGTTCGCCGCTGCCCTCTATTTCTGACCCTGATTGTGATGCTCGTACTGTCAGCGACAGCCGTGCAAGCAGCGACAACGGTGCAGAATGTCCGAATCTGGGCGGAGAATGGCAAGACCCGCGTGGTTCTGGATCTCAACCAGGCCGGGAAACACACCATATTTACGTTGCGTGGGCCTGACCGGCTGGTTGTCGACCTCAAGGATGGCCGTCTTTCCGCCGCCCTGAAGTCGTTGCCGAAAGGGGTCGGTTCCGTAAAGTCGATTCGTAGCTCGGTACAGCCAAATGGCCAGCTGCGTGTTGTATTGGATCTCAATCAATCCGTACGATCGCGAAGCTTTACGACGGGACCCAATAGCCAATATGCTGACCGACTGGTCATTGACTTGCAGCCGTCAGGCAATCTGCAGACCGTTAAACGCGCATCGGAAGGTTACGACCCCGGCCGCGACATCGTCATCGCTGTAGATGCGGGTCATGGTGGTCACGACCCGGGCTCAATCGGCAAGTCGAAAACGCGCGAGAAAGACATAGCGCTGGCTGTTTCAAAGCAGCTTGCAGCGCGGATTAATGCTGAGCCTGGCATGAAGGCAGTCCTGATTCGCAGCGGCGACTACTACGTTGATCATCGCAAGCGCATGGAGATCGCGCGCAAGGCGAAAGCCGACCTGTTTGTTTCAATTCATACCGACGCGGTAAAAGACCGGCGGGCAAACGGCGCATCCGTCTACGCACTATCGACCAAAGGCGCGAGTGACGAAGCCGCGAAGCAACTGGCCGCACGCGAGAATGCGTCTGTTTATCTGGGTGACGTCCCGCTCAGCGGCAAGGACCCGGTATTGGCGTCTGTGTTGTTGGATCTGTCGCAGAGTGCGTCGCTCAGCGCCAGCCTCGAGGTGGGTTCGAAGGTTATGGGTGAGCTGGCCCGAATCGGCAATGTACACCGCAGGCAGGTGCAACAGGCCGGACTTCTCGTATTGAAAGCAGCTGACATGCCATCGATTCTGGTTGAAACAGCGTATATATCGAATCCTACCGAGGAGAAGAAGCTGCGGACTTCGGCCTATCAGGGCAAGCTCGCAAGCTCGATTCTCAACGGCATCCGGTCTTATTACTATGCCAACCCGCCACCGGACACACAGATCGCGATGAATGTTCGCAAAAAGCCGCTTAGCAAGGTTCGCCACGTGATTGCTCGTGGCGATACCATTTCGGAGATTGCGGCGCGCTATAACGTTAGCGAAGCGTCAATTCGGTCGGCGAACAAGCTGCGCAACGACAACATCCGAGTTGGCCAGGCGCTGTCGATTCCTGTTTACGCAGGTACCTGAGCAAAACCAACGAGACTTTTCGTTCGCATTTTGAAAAGATAGCGTGCTAACCGCTACGGTCGCACGCATGTCTATTCAACAACTCCCCAGTCATCTGATCAACCAAATCGCCGCCGGCGAGGTAGTGGAGCGCCCGGCGAGCGTAGTGAAGGAGCTGCTTGAAAACAGTCTCGATGCCGGCGCAAAAAATCTGCAGATCGAGATCAGCTCTGCGGGTCAGAAGCTGATCCGAATCCGCGACGATGGCGGCGGCATCGTGAAAGAAGAACTCGCGCTCGCACTGGCGCGTCATGCCACGAGCAAAATATCCAGCCTCGAAGACCTGGAGGCGGTTGCCTCGCTCGGTTTTCGTGGTGAAGCGTTGCCGAGTATTGCGTCGGTTGCACGCGTCACGCTTTGTTCGCGCGCGACCGGAGCAGACGCAGCGTGGCAGGTCGATGCCGATGGCGGAGCTATCAGCGATCCCAAGCCTGCAGCGCACCCGCAAGGTACGACAATTGAAGTACATGACCTGTTTTACAACACGCCGGCGCGGCGCCGCTTCCTGCGCACCGAGCGCACAGAATTTACTCACATTGATAAGTGGGTTCGCCGCCTCGCCCTGTCGCGCCCTGATGTTGCGTTTACCATGTCGCACAATGGCCGAGTAACTCTGCAGCTCGCGCGCGCTGATTCGGAGGAAACGCGTTTACAGCGTATCGGTAAGATTTGCGGCGCAGCTTTCGCCGAGCAAACGATTTTTCTGGAGCGTGAGACGGACGGCATTGCGTTGTCCGGCTGGATAGCGCTACCTACTTTCAATCGAAGCCAGCCAGATCTGCAGTACTGGTTCGTCAACGGTCGAAGCGTCGGTGACAAAACGCTGGCCCATGCGGCTCGACATGCTTATCGAGATGTTTTGTTTCACGGTCGCTACCCGGCCTACGTACTGAACCTGACGATGGATCCTGCGGGCGTTGATGCCAACGCACACCCGGCCAAGCATGAAGTTCGTTTTCGTGATAGCCGGCGCGTTCATGGCGTCGTATCACAG
>CAZGVL010000082.1:0-12517 GCA_964528965.1 uncultured Woeseiaceae bacterium | reverse complement strand
AGCTGGCTCCTGCTCGGAGTCCCACTAACGAGCCCCACACGATTAATCTACGTCGGCGTTTTGGGCGGCTTCCTGTGCGCGACCTTGTGGCCATCACGTCGACTGCATGCCGCGCTCGCGATAATTGTGTGGGTGTCTATTTTCCCGGTTATGGGCACATTCTTTCTCACTCCGGATCGTGTCGGGGTGATGCCCTAGGCCATCATCGCGACTGATCATTACCTTTTCAGGTTGAGTTCAAACCGAACTTGAACGGCTTCAGAAAGCTGCCCCGGTTACAACCGACAGGACAAGCCCGATCACGAGTATGGCTTCAATCCCATGCAAAATAATCGCGAACCAGATACTCCGGAAACGTCTGGAAGGCCAGGTATAGGCCAAACTCGAAAGTATGACTTTTGGAATTCTCAATGGTGAATCCAGATGAAGGAAGCCGAAAAGTACGGCATTGGCCACCCAATCCCATTTACCGAAAACGCCCCTCATTTTGGGCAACAACACCCCTCGGAAAAGAAGCTCTTCGCCCAACAAGTAATTGAAAATACAACTTACTATCGCAATTCCCAGCAACCACCACGCCCCGACAAACGCAGGGTCTACAATTTGCTCAATATCGATGCTGGCAGGAAGTGTCAGAAGGCTTGGAAAGAGCCATGCGACCGCTGAATCAATGGAATCACCAATGCCCAATTCAATCAGGAAGACAAAAACGAAGGCGGGTAGCAGCCACCAGAAAAGTTTGGCCTTTGGCTTCCCATTACCTGGGTCGATGGGCATGTTCAACCAAATACGTTCTCGAACGGCTGTCCACCGTAGTGTGCCAAGATCACTGTAGATGAGGAGCAGGGATACAACGAATTGCCAGATGTAGCCTCCGATAATCAACAACCAGATAAGGATAGTCGGGTTCAAGCTCAGGTGCGGAATCAGTTTGGGGGCAACAACAAAAATAAGCACCGGCATAGGCAGCGCTACTACTGCCCAGATACCGAGAATTTTCGCAAGCGAATATTGAGGGCTCGATTGAGCTGCAGTTGGACGGGTCAAAATCTGTCAGTACTTATATAAAGCTTTGGACGTCGCAACTGTAGATTGGGGTCATAGCAACTAATCCTGCTCATTTCGTCGCTGTCGTGATTCAGGTCGGTCAATTCGGTCATGTCTGCTTTCGAACCGGGCTGGTCCTGTGGCGGCGAAGCTCACGCCGCTCGATGCCCGCGTCTTCGACTGTTTCGGTCGATGCACAGTATTGCGTATGCGCTGCGCGGCCGCGGCGCCGAAAAGCCTTCTCCACACTCTCTACATAACTGCTGGACACCACGACCGGTTTTTCCGGCTTCGCGCGCTCGAAGCGAGCAATCGCCTCATCCAGGCCAACAAATGCGAACACTTTTCCCTTGCCCGGTCGCGGTCCAATCCGGTCGCTCACTTCACGCAGTTCATAGTTGCGCTCACGTTGCATCAAATCCTTCTTCTGCCTCTCGTTGATCCGCATCAGGCAGCCGTTTACCGACGTGCTGGCCTCGTCGTCTTCGACAATGTTCAGGAAGGCGACGAACGCACTCGGCCGATTTCCGTCAGTCTCAACGTAATACTTGTAATTCGGCAGGTCGACCTCGTTGTCCATGGCGACGTTCCAGGTGCGCCGGTAGCCGCGCAGGTGGGCGATCGGAAAGTCATCCGCTGTCCAGTCCTCCAGCTTGAGGCTGGATGCTGCCGACTCGGGGTCCACGAGCGAGCCATAGGCGAAGATCCAAATCGGATCCGCGGCAGGCGAGATGGCCTCGCTGGCCACCGCTTCGGCGTCGAAATGACGGCGAACGTCCTTCGGCCTGACAAGACGCCGCCACCAGGACCCGCGGGCGGCAGTGTAGTTCGGGACAACGTCGTGAAAGTCGCAGGCGACGAAACCTCCCGCTTCGATATGGTACCGGTGTTCCTGTGCCGCCGCGAGATTCAGGTCCGCCGTGGTGCCGGAAATATGGACGACGAGCGACTTAATGTCGATGCGGCTGTCCGGCTTCGCAGGGTCGGCAATAGTCATTTTTTCGACGACGCCCGTCTCAGAAACCTGCTCTGTCTCAAGACCAAACGCTTGCATGTCGACGTGGAAGCGTAGCGGTATAAACGGCTCCGCCAGTGGGAAAGACTGACGCGCAGGTCCCAGCGGGATGTTCTTGATAATGGTGGCGCTGGTTATCGCCCGGGCAATGACCCGCCGTTGTATCGTTTCGATGGTCGTCGGGCTGTCATTGAGAAAACTGAAAGTAATAACTTGTTGGCCGTAGCGGTCACGGCGCACGTTCGCCGTCTTCTTGAAGTGGTAGCGACCGCTTGGATTCAGGATAAGGGCTACAAAGTAAGAAACCAGAACACCGAAAAACAGTATCGACAGCAGTATCTGCAGGTAGGAGATTGCATCGGAGGCCCACTGCGGCTGCACCCAGCAGCCTTGGTCGTCGCTCGCGAGCGTGGCGAAGGCCAGGAATGAGCGCTTGAGGCAGGTCGCAACGTCCCCAGCTTCGAGTGGAAGCGGGTGCATTGCCAGCAGAGCGCCGGCGAAGATCGCCGTCACCAGTGCGATGGCCAGCGTGATTTTCAGCGCGAACAGCGGCCAGGACTTGCTGGTCCAGGCTACGATCCAAAGTCGTCTAAGCAGCAAAGTCGTCCCCCATTCGCGGGCATGAAGCTTCAGTTCAGGGTGCTAAAGGACCTTCGGTTCCCGCGTTGCAGTTCGATCTGGAACCCGGCCCCCAGCGCGAAAATTATCAGGTCTACGTCGCCGGAGAATAGTACAAACTGTCGGTCTTCAATCACCTGGGATAGCGTCAGCATCAGGGTCCGTTTTGGGTCACTTGCAACCTCTCAGCATTCTAGCAGCCCAGAGGCGGCTTTCGGCCGAGGCTGTGTAAAAACTCCGAAGCGGCCTCGTGTCTTCGAGCATGCGCCACGCAAGAATTTGGCCTGAGTCGTTCCGCTTCGCGTGACGGGTGTCGTGTCGAGGCGCTCACGCAAAGTGATGCCAAATTCCAGCATGATTCTCGGTCGTCTATGCTAGAGGCGTTTTTACACAGCCTCGGTCAGAAGCAGCCGCTGATTCCAGCGGTCAAGCGAGCTTTGGGGGCGTTTGTTGGTTTTTCCAATCGAGCCACTTCCGATTTGGCGTACGCCGCTTGTCAAAAAAGCTGTTCTGATTGAAAGTGCTCCAGACTAAGTTGAATATCGCGTGTCCGATTGGATCGTGTTTCGAATCTGGCATGTTTTTTCGACTTCCGGAAATCGCACCAAGGATGCCGTCACGCGCGCTTTCTTGGACAATGCGTGCTTCGTCCTCTGGCAACCCGAACCTGGAGATCAACGTTGTTTGAATCTTCCTTTCTGGTGAGTGACTCTCGATGGCGGTGAGCAACCATTTCGCAAGGTCGCTCTCCAGATGATCACGTTCAGTAGGTTTTTCCATGTCTATCCTCCGATTCTCCAACCGGCTGCTCTAGGTCAGTAGCAGTCGCTCATAAGTTTACCAGCCCAGGCGCTGCTTACAGCCAAAAGTGGACAGCACCTGACTATTTGGCAACTCAATGTACGATGGCTCTTGAGCGATCGCTAAAGAACAAAGCGGCTACAAATTACCGGACGCAAAAAATGTGTAATATTACTTCGGCATCTCGTTCTTCATAATTCCGGAGACAAAAATGAAAACAATCTGGATAGCACCAATTTTCGGTGCAGCCTTCTTTCTTCTTGCCTGTAGTGCATCGTCACCGACGGCTTTCGCGGCGACGTCGAAACTCCAGCAGTCTTTTAACGATACAGACTTTGAGTTGAAATCGTGCGAGCTCAAGATCGATCGCACGGTGATTTGTAAAATGACCGTTCACAACCACTACACCGACAAGCGCATCGAGATAGACAGTAGGATTACGGTTCAGGACGGCCTCGGCAACGAATACCCGGTTACGTCCGGTGGCTTTGGCAGTCCGTCCACGGGCTCGAAGTGGAGTCAGATCGCCGTGGCAGATAGCACGTACAACGTATACGTTGTCGCACCCAACATCAGTTCGCAGGCAACCAACGTTCGCGCTGTCGTGTTTCCACGGCTGTTGGTCCGGTCCGCCCAGGGCCAAACAATCGGCTATCGTGACGCTGTCGTATTTTCCCGGCCGCCGATGGTCGAAGTCGCGGCTGATACTGACTCGGCGCCAGCGCCAGACACGCCCCCCGCGGCAGTGAAAGTAGTATCAGACAATGCGATGCCGATCGCCGTTGACGATTGGCAGGTCGTTGGTCTCTGGAGTTACGACGCCGAAGACGGTCAGCACGTCCCCGCCCAAGGATTCGTGATGCGCGCACAAGCGGGTGCTGGCGTCGGCCAGGCGTGGCTAGCCCGTCTCGAGCTTAAGAATCACGACCAGCTCCACGAACGCCACCGAGCGCTGTGGCCGGTCATGATCCACATCGAACAGCGAAAAGTCTGTGCCGATTATCCGGACTATCCCACTTACCCGGTGTTCATTGATTTACCAGGCATCGACGAGGACGCTATATATACGGTGTCGGAATGTAAGGCTAAGTAGAGGGACGAATTGATGTTGAAGAGAACTCACGTGCGGATCGCGTTCTTAGTGATGATTGCAACGGCGCTATTGGGCGCACCTATTTCCGCTAGTAGTCAGGCAGCAGATCAACAGGAAGTTCAGCAGATGCACCAACAAGCAGGGAGGTGTCAGACAGATCTTGCGTGCTTCGAGGCATGCAAAAGTGCGTTTGAGCAGCGTGACTCGACCGAGTATCGGGGGCTGGCCGACAAATGCAATGAACTGTACACGGTATTTGCGCAGCGACGTGACCAGGCTAATGCTGACTCGTTAGACGGTTCGATTCTAAAAGACGGGTATAGCTGGATGGCGGATGTTGACGCTGTAGTTAGCTCCCGACCAATAGGAAGGCAATACGCGCTAGTTGTTGAGGGAAGCGAAGATTGGACTCGAAATTGCACCTCGGCACGATCTGTCTCGTATCTCTTGGACGAACCGACTCCCGGAGAACTGCGAAAGCCTGGAACAAAGGTTCGGCTTAAGCACATTCAGTACAAGGAACGGTCGTGCATTATCGGGCAGGTCGAGATCGCAGGGCAGTAATTCAGCCGTCTATAGAATTGATGTGGAGCCGTGAATCCAAGAGAGAATGGTTTTTACGGCGGGGAAATATTTACTAAATTGGAGATCATGACTTGAATCGTTTATCAACGGCTGTTTTCGTATGTTTTTTTGTACTGCCCGGCTTCGCAATTGCAGAAGTGAATTGTGAAACCGGTGATCCCGCACCCTCTCTGGATGTGCTGTACAGCAATGCAAAATACTATTTTATCCGCGAACCCTGCTATGAAAATCTGCCAATCGATGTCGGTACCTTTGTCCGCATCGACCCTCCAACAGATTCGTTTGTCACGCTTTTTGTTGCTACACACAAAGAACTGCCGCGAATCGGTGAACTTGTCGGTTTTGACAAGGTAGCGGGGATGGATAAGTCAGGAACCATGAAACAGGCGATTTTGAACCGATTTATTATTGATGCAGCAATCTACAATAATTTGCTGGTTGCCCAATTTAACGACAATTTGTTTACGGCTGAAGCTGTGGTCGCCGTAGACAAGGCGAACAAACCCTACAATGAACGTCCACGTGTCGCGGATCTACCTACGGTCCCGGACGCGACCGGAGGCAATTACTCAGCAAGACTGCATATGCAATCTATGCTTCCCTCGGGATTGAGCGAGGCGGCCGCAAATGAATATTTCTGCGATTCGGAAGCGACCGCCGATTGCTATACCGGTTTTGTTCGGGGAGGAGGCACTGTCTGGGGCGGATTTGGTGCATCGGAGTTTGCTGCCAGACGAGCGTACTTCAGGTTTGTGGAAGAGAAGTTAGCCGCCATCAAGGAGTGGGCTCGCATGCCGACGACAGACGCATACTTCGTCAGTCCGGTTTACTTGCCGCAATACGACTTCGATCGCGAAGGGTATTCCCTGGACCGCGTCTCCACAGCGTATGAAGTTGGATCCCAATCGTACTTAAGGCCATCGAAGGGACTGATCGTACGCTTCCAATATCAGGCGCGGGATAATTCTGTTCAGTATTTGGATCAACATGGAAAGCCTACGAACCCTGACGTGGACCTTTTTATACCAATGGGGCCCGACGAAGCAGAGCGCCTTCAGAAGGAAACGCCGATGTTGTATTCGGTAATCAGGGGAGAAACGTATGCCATGTTCAACCGAAACACGACCATGGCCGCACCCGGGAGTCACGCGTACCATTACGGTCGGCCAATGCTTTTTGATATCACGGAGCCGGTGGTCGAGTACTATTCTGACTCATTGTTAAAGAACAAAGTCGGGGAGATAAGGCTCCAATGAATAGAAAATGTCATTTACCGCGTCTGTACTCCAGACGTCATGTCTTGGGAAATATTTCCGCCGGGCTCGCACTAGGTAGCAGCGGTATATTGGGATACGCCTTTGCGGCCGAACCGAATTCGCTCAACGGGGAGCTTTTTGTAACGTTGAAGTCGCCAAAACCCGATGTTTTCAACGATATCGTCCTGCCGGCGCACCAGGGGCTAATTCGCGAGGGGATTCAGGATGACGTTCAGATTAGCCGCTACCTTGTGCCAAGAAACGTAAGAGCGGACCATGCTCACTATTCGAACGTAGGGGCACGAAGTTTTATGCTGCAGCTAAGAGCCTATGGAGACCACATAGACTTTGATCTGCTAAAGAAATCGTTCGATGTCCGAAACGGCGGTTCATACCTGGACGGTAGCAAGTATTCCGACATGTCGGTGCTTGCGGTCAATAACAAGGTAATGGGCCTTCTGAATGAATCGGTGAAATACGTGTTCGCAGACGCAGCGCTTGTGCAATACATGACGTCGGAAGCGTCTCGGAAACCGCTACCAGGCCCGGACCTAAGTAGGTCGCGCAGCATTGCCCGTATATTTGGTGGGGTCGGTGCCACCGAGTTCGAGCGACGAAGGATCTTTTTCGATTTCGTAGACAATCAGTTACCAGGCCTCATCGGCTGGGCGAATTCTGACGCATTTGCCGGGGAATTTGTATTTGTAGCCAAGACAGCCTTGCCAAAGTATCAGTTTGACCTGGGTGGGTATGTTTTCAACGTTCGTGACTTCATTGGCGGCAGCGGCAGTGGCCATGTGGAGTTCGACAGCGTTCTGGCGGAAAAAAATCGCATGCACGAAGCGCCCGGTGGCGGAAGATCGCGTATCGGCGTGTTGGTCACTATGTCGGAGAGTGACGCTGAGGAACTTGCGGGTCGCCTCAGCAGGAAGCCGCTCTACACGGCCTACCGGGCCAGCGTAGAGTCCACGATGGATCATGGTACGTCAACGGCCATATTGAAACAGTCCATGCGATCTTCCGGTTTCGAGATTTTTTCGGACCCGAGCCTAAAGGACAAGGTTCTCGACGTTCCGGTTTAGGCGCAAGGATGGATTAGGGTCAGAGTAAAGACTAAAGCGTTTTTACTCTGACCCTAATCCTGAGGTCCGTGCCGTTCAGCTGCTTCGGAAGGCGTGTGAGCTGGGATCGACGCATGCTTGTGAACTTGTGAAGCAGTAACCGCGGAAAGCAGCACGCGTACGCCGGACCGTTTGGTCCTTGAGAACTTACTCGGAATCGAGATCCTGATCGCGCTTCAAACTGGCGCGGCGCTTCTTGCTGGCTTCTCTTTTGCGTCGTTTCCTGCTGCGGCCTGACAGCTTGTTGAGGAGGGAATCCCCCCAGACGGCCAATCTACTCGGCTTTGTATCTTTCCGTGTGCTCATGGCGGCATGCCCGAAATCCGTGGTTGGGTATGTTCTTCTCGAACTGATCACTATGCCTAATCGCAATCGGCGAGTCGAACGAGGAATAGAAAAGTGAATAATCTCGGGGTGATCCGGATGAGAATATTGAGAAACAGCTTAGCCTGAGCGAAGTGGAGAGGTGAGTTCGGATCAGGGCTTGCCATTCGACGAGATGAGTAACCAGATACTGCAGGTCCAAGTTGATCAGGCCAGGAGTGTTAGACTTTTGAGAGCATGCACCCTGGGAACGCCAGTTTTCACGGTTCGCTGGATCAAGGGAAACTACCCTGCCTACATCGACCCTGATGTGGGTGACTCTTATTTCCTATTGGCGTCTTATATCCTGGCGATGATGCTGGTGCTAATGGTGGCAAGTCTGGTTGGCGTATACCTGAGCGTCGTACTAATAAGGCCCTTTTTTAAGAGAGAAGATGTTGAATGGTTCTACTCAAGACCGAAGATCGCCTATATCACTCCGGTGACTCATGGAATTTTCAAATTAGTCTATGGGAATGGTTCTGAATAGTAGGTTCTTATAGATGAACACCATCATCGTCCGCTCCGAGACGTCGTGCATACATCAGACCGCTACATCACAATATGATTTCTTTACTTTTTCTAGTCAGATTTTGCATTTACGCCAGCTCTCCGGCGTCACATCGTCCCCGTCGCTGCTTTCAAACGGATTCATATCTTTCGTAAACACGAAGTATCCACCGCTATTACTCGTTTGCATGAAGATATCGACCAGCACGTTGCCCGCCGGAAGGGGGCTTGATACACACAAATCACGCAAATCACTCCCGAATGTCAAAGCGCCACTTCGACGTCCGTCGGTGTATGCCTTCAACAAAGTCCGCGCTCGCGTCATTTTCTCGGCGTCTCTCTCAGAGAGGCGAAGTACGGTAACGCCTTCGCCCCGCCTCTTGCCATCAATGAGTTCTGCGGTTAGTACCGGATTACGGACGATTTCGAGGACGTAGGTGTCATCAATGTGCAGCTCGCCATCGTTCGCCTCAAACTTGAGCGTTACAGTGGCTCCTCCGTCGGGGACCATGATGCGTTGGTCTGCCCGAATGGCGATCCTGACTTGCGCTGGATTGGCCTCCATTGGATCAAGTCTGCCAAGTTTGGCCATGGTTGATATGGGCATGCCGGAACAACCGGAAACGAAAATGGCGATAATTAGTGAAATCGCAAGTGAACTTCGCATGGTTTTTTCCTTGTCTTTGTTGAGGTCATCGAATGCTCATAAATTGACGACGCCACCATCGGCCACGATTTCTTCGCCGATAATGAATGAAGAGTCGGACGATGCGAGGAATGCAGCGATACCACCCATCTCGTCGGGCGTACCGGTTCGTTTCATTGGAATAATGTCCTTGAATCCATCTTTCATATTCGCTATATCGGCTTCGGCAAAGCCCATTTTGTCGAACACAGGCGTATCGATTGTTCCTGGGCTTAACACGTTGACGCGAATGCGGCGCTCAAGAAGTTCTGCCGATAGCGATCGGGCCAGCGTTCGTACACCCGCTTTGGCGGCGCTGTATACCGACATGCCGGGAAAACCTTTATGAGCGGCAATCGATGAGACCAATATTACTGACGCGCCGTCGCCTAGAAACGGCAGGGCTTTTTGTACGGTGAAGAACGTGCTTTTTAGATTGAGATCGGTCATCGCGTCAAACGAATTCTCGCTGACTTCCGCGAATGGCTGTACGGTGCCTGCACCCACTCCGCCGCCGGCCGATACGACCAATATATTAATCGAGCCGAAGGATTCACTTACTTTCCTGTACATCGTTTCGAGCTGTTCGGGTTGGGTGACATCGCACTGTACTGGAACAAACGCTCCGCCAAGATCCTTGCTCGCAGTTTCGAGCGTGGAAGGATTTCGGCCAACGATTACACCGCTGGCTCCTTCGTCAACGAACTTTTTCGCGATGCCAAAACCTATACCGCTGTTTCCGCCGGTTATGACGGCGACTTTTCCTGTTAGTTTCATGATTCTGTAGAACTCCGTATTAGTATTCTAATGTGAGTGAGCACCGTAAACATTAGGGTTGCCGGCGACCAAAGCTGATGCGAAATAGTTCGATAGTCCCGTCTCGTGAAATCGGGCGATGCCTGAGTTGTAGTCGTTCCACGTGTCGAATTGACCGCTCCAAGTCATACGTTGGTAAGAAGTCAAATTTGAATTGGCCTACCGTGTTCACTATCGATTCAATGCTTGGAGCAAGACTGAAGTTCGGGCGTTGGTCTTTCTTTCTCCCAGTTACAACGATTTCCTCAATCACCTCTGCAACAACGCTGCCATCTTCTGTCGCACCGACTAACTCGCTGGCACCGCTGCCTTGCGCGAACCCAAGCAATATCATCCCGAGTAAGGTCGCCGCCACCATGAAACGTGTTCGTTTTTGATGAGTCATTTTGTTCTCCTCGTGCAATGAAACGGCACGCCGGTTCTACGCCGCGATCAATTCACCGTTCACGCCGACGACTTGTCCTGTGGTCTGGTAGTCGTCGAGCCCTTTGGTAATGCCCTGCAGCGCGTTGGTGAGCTTGGGTCGAATCATCAGTTTCGCCATCAACCAGCCGACCGGACCGAACTTTGGCTCGAACTCCAGAGTGATCGACAACTGTGAGTTATCAGAGCCGAGCGCCGATACTTCAAAACGAGACGCTGCGTATTTCAGCGGCAATGAGAAATCCGACAGGGTAAAACTGTATCCCTGGTTGGGTGTGTACTCGGTGATGGTTTCCTTGAGACTGCTTCCGTCATAGAAGTGGCACTCACGCTTGGCGCCGACGCCAGTAGGTTTGCTTCCGATAACCTCTGACGTCTCCACCGCTGGGTTGTATCTATGTGCGCTGCCGAAATCGTCAAGGACACTCCAGACTGCTTCGACACTGTGGTTGATGTTCTTTTTCACTGTTACGTTGTGCATGGTTTGCTCCAATTGATTCGCATAAAGGGTAAATTTCTGGGGACCTCGGCTATTTGATGCTCGACGATTGTTCCACCAGTTCGACTCTGTCTTGGTAGAAGGCGATGTAGCCGGCAATGGCAGAAACCTCGTCGTAGACCGCCGGATAAGTCCACGCGACGGGTGGCTCGGCCGCTGCGTTCCGGTCAGCAAAATAGTTCGCTTCACCTTTAAAGGGACAGGTGGTTCGGTCGCTGGTTGCTTGCATGCGATCGAGAGTCACGTCTTCTGGTGGAAAGTAGATCGCGCTCTCGTAGCCTGTTTCCTGAAGCACAAGCGCACGATTGCTGCCAGCAATTACGGTATCGCTGATTCGCACGATCCAATTTCGATCGCTCTTGGAAATACGAATCTGATGATCGGGGTGGTTCACAGAACCCGGCGCGGTTCCCAGTGTCGTTGTCATGTCGAACGTCCTTAGTTAGTTGATCTGCACGCAGTCTATGTGGATCGTGTATGGTCCGCTATAACCACGAAAAGACCACTAAGGACCACTGATAGACCATGAACTGGGAAGACATTCGCTTGTTCCTGACCCTAGCGAGAGACGGGTCTGCCCGTGGCGCTGGCGCCAGCGAGGGAATAAGCCACTCGACCATCAAACGCCGAGTCGAGTTACTAGAAGCAGAGCTGGGCGTTCGTTTGTTCGACCGGGATGTCCGTGGCTATCGGCTAACGGGTGCCGGTGAGACGATGCTCGAGTCTGTACTGCGTGCGGAGGATGCGTTTTTGGGCGCTCAGCGAAAGCTCCAGGGTCGAGATACGCAGCTACGTGGCGAGATTCGGCTAACCACATCCGACATCATTGCAACTCGGCTCATCATGGATGATCTGGTTGCGTTCGGAGACGAGTACCCCGACATCAATCTGACGATTCTGATTTCTCACGATCTGTTCGACCTGAATCGTCGCGAGGCTGATGTTGCTCTTCGCATGTTGAGGCTCGGATCAAGCCCACCGGAACATCTGGTGGGCAGAAAACTGGTGACGATCAAGGGTTGTTACTACGCCAGCAAAGAGTACTTGGCGAAGAACGACCCCTGGAAAGAAGACAGCTCTGCACGATGGATCGGCTGGAATGAGGCGAAGCCGTTTCCTGCCTGGGTCAGGACATCGCCATTTCCGAATCTGAGTGCGCAGAACGGCCTCGATGACCTGAATCTGCAAGCTGAAGCGGCCAGGTGCGGTATGGGCCTCACAGTTCTGCCGTGTTTTTTCGGCGACAAGATCGAGGGGCTACAGCGTATCCCAAAGTGCGAGCCCTCTGAGAGTTACGACTTGTGGATACTGTCTCATCCGGACCTTAGGGATACGGCGCGACTTCGCGTATTTCGCACGTTTCTGATCGACACCATCAAGCGCAGGAATCGGGAACTTACCGGCGACATTAAGCTATCTGTAGGTTGACGTATTCATGCCGATGTTCCTGTTAGATGTGTCTGAAATTTGTCAATCACTTGCAGCGATGGTTCTTGCCTCAGTCCAGAGGTCTCAGATCTTGTAAGCATCAAAGGCTTCATCCAAATCTGTATGGAAGATGTGGTTTGAATAGTTGCTTAGCGTCTTGACGGAAATCGCCAGAATAATTTCCAGGATCTGATTTTCAGAGTATCCGGCCTCCAGGAATGCAGCGGCTTGCGCGTTGCTGATTAGGCCGCGACTTT
>CAZGVL010000081.1:0-12783 GCA_964528965.1 uncultured Woeseiaceae bacterium | reverse complement strand
TCGGCCTTTGCGGCCTGACGGCCGCAGCTATCGCTCGCGGGCATGGCCCGCTCCTACAGTTGTGTTTACACGACCATCAGGGCCATGAAGTCATCGACCGCTGTTTTGGCCAGCTTGGCCTTGTCCGCACACAGTGCATCCAGCTCTTTCCATTGCCGGTCGCCAAGCTTTGGCGAGACGCTGTCGACGAACTTTTGCTTTAACACTGGAATACCTTCTTCCCTGCGTTCGCGATGCCCGATAGGAAAATCGACCTCGATGCGGTCCGTGCTCGAACCGTCTTTGAAGAACACCTGCACTGCGTTGCCGATGTAGCGCTTCTCCGGATCGAAATAGTCTGTGGTGAACTTTTCGTTCTCACGCACCTGCATTTTCTCGCGCAATGTATCGATGCGTGGGTCGTTCGCGACATTGTCTTCGTAGTCCGCTGCAGTCAGGCGCCCGAAGATCATGGGCACTGCCACCATGTACTGAATGCAATGATCGCGATCAGCCGGGTTGTCCAGTGGACCTGTCTTGTCGATGATTCGTACGCCGGCTTCCTGGGTTTCGATGACGATTTTTTCGATATCGTCTATCCGGTCTTTGACTTCAGGGTGCAGCGTCATGCCCGCCTCAACGGCTGTTTGCGAGTGGAACTCGGCCGGGAAGGAGATTTTGAACAAGATATTCTCCATGACATAGCTGCCATAGTCCCGCTGGAATTTGAACTCGTTACCTTTGAACATGACGTCGTAATAGCCCCAGGTCTTTGCGGTCAGTGCAGAGGGATAGCCCATCTCGCCTGTCATCGCGATAAGCGCGAGCCGAACTGCTCGACTGGTCGCGTCGCCGGCCGCCCAGCTCTTGCGCGAACCGGTGTTCGGCGCGTGGCGATAGGTGCGCAGGGAACAGCCGTCGACCCATGCGTTTGAAACAGCATTCAGCACCTGCTCCCGATCGCCTCCGAGCATTCTTGTTATTACAGCGGTCGAAGCAACGCGGACGAGTAGTACATGATCGAGCCCGACGCGGTTGTAACTGTTTTCCAGGGCAAGTACGCCCTGAATCTCATGTGCCTTGATTGCGGCCGTCAGCACGTCTTGCATCGTCAGCGGCGCTTCGCCTTTGGCGCGAGCTTGCCGACTCAGGTAGTCGGCCGTAGCCAGGATGCCGCCCAGGTTATCGGAGGGATGACCCCACTCTGCTGCAAGCCAGGTATCGTTAAAGTCCAGCCAACGGTTCATTGCGCCGATGTTGAATGCCGCCATGACCGGGTCAAGCTCATAGGAGGTACCCGGCACGCGAGAGCCGCCTGGCAGTGTGGCGCCTGGAACGACGGGCCCCAGCAGTTTCGTACAGGCCGGATAATCCAGCGCCTGAAAACCGCAGGCAAGTGTATCCATCAAGCAATAGTGTGCCGTCTCGTAAGCGAGGTCGCTGTCGATTTCTGTGTTGCAAACATAGTCTGCAATCGCGACAAGCGCGTCATCCCAGCCCGCGCGTTTAGCCGAGCGAATGTCAGTACTGGACATGGTGTCTCCGAATGTTGGTGTTTGTCTGTTGGGCTAGCGCGAATATTGCACGCGTTGGCGTGAAAGATCGCGCAAAGAATTGAATGGATGAAGGGTTTCTAGAGCAAGCGGAATAACGGTGTCTATTCCCGAGCGACAAAAACCCTTCAGGCGATCAAGGACTAAGCGAGAACGCGGCATACTGGTGCAATATTCGCGCTAGCTGCGATTCTCTATTGCGACCCACTCCTGCAGGTCCGGCCCAATGTAGTCGGCTGCCGGACGTATCAATTTGTTGTCGGCCCGTTGTTCCATGATGTGCGCCGCCCAACCGGTAATGCGAGAGCAGACGAAAATTGGCGTAAACAGATACGTTGGAATGCCCATGAAGTGATACACGGTAGCCGCAAAAAAGTCGGCGTTTGCAAACAGCTTCTTTTCATCCCACATGACTTTTTCAACGGCCTCTGACACGGCATACAAGCGCGTGTCGCCAGCTTCATCAGAAAGAACCTTGGACATTTTCTTGTTGACGGCATTGCGTGGGTCGGAGGTCGTGTAAACACGGTGACCGAAGCCCATAATCTTGTCTTTGCGCTCTAGCATGGCCAGTACGCCGGCCGTTGCTGCTTCGGGCGTATCGAATTTTTGGATCAGCTCCATCGCCGCTTCATTCGCACCGCCGTGCAACGGACCGCGCAATGCACCAATGGCGCCGCTAACGGCTGAATGCATATCAGAAAGCGTGCCGGTGATTACCCTCGCTGCGAACGTCGACGCATTGAATTCGTGCTCCGCGTAAAGAATTAACGTGGTGTCGAGCGAATTTCGATGCAGGTCGCTGGGTGGCTTGTCATGCAGCATGTGCAGGAAATGTCCGGCAATACTGTCGTCATCCGTCGCTGTCTCAATACGTACACCATCAACATGGTAGCGGTGCCAGTAAACGAGCATTGAAGGCAGGCATGCGAGCAGCTTGTCCGCCACGTCCTGCTGATTAGCGAAGTCGCCTTCCGGCTCAATATTGCCCAGGAACGACACACCGGTGCGCAGTACGTCCATCGGGTGAGCTGTTGCCGGCACCATCTCGAGCACGGTTTTCAGGTCGTCAGGCAAACCACGCAGTGATTTGATCTTCACGATGTAAGCATCGAGTTCAGCCTGAGTGGGCAGCTTGCCGTAGAGCAACAGATAAGCAACTTCTTCAAATTTCGCATTTTCTGCGAGATCGTAAATATCGTAGCCACAGTACGTCAGTCCGGCGCCTTCCTTGCCGACTGTACATAGACGCGTTTCGCCCGCCGAGACTCCGGCCAGTCCACCTGTCTTTTTCTTTTCTGTCATCGTTCTCTCCTGCTCGCTGCATCCGTTTGATGCAGGGACTTATTTTTTTCCAGTGTTCAGACCTTCTTCTTCGAAGAGCTCGTCGAGCTTGTCTTCGTAAGCCTGATAGCCAAGCACATCGTAGAGCTCCATTCGCGTTTGCATTTTATCGACGACAGCTTGCTGCGTCCCTTCGCTTCGTAGGGTCTGATAGACATCCAGGGCGGCAGCCGACATCGCACGAAATGCGCTGAGTGGGTAAAGCGTCATGCCCACACCGACGTTGGCAAGCTCATCGGTCGTAAATAACGGTGTCTTGCCAAACTCTGTCAGGTTTGCGAGCACCGGCACTTTGATAACACTCGTAAACTGCTGGTACTCCTCAAGCGTCGTCAACGCTTCTGCGAAAATCATGTCGGCGCCAGCCTCAACATAGGCGGCCGCACGGTCCAGCGCCGCTTGTTGCCCTTCAACGGCATGCGCATCGGTTCTCGCCATGATGACGAAATCCTGATCGATTCGGCCGTCGACTGCGGCTTTCAGGCGATCGCACATTTCACGCGTTTCGACCAAAGCTTTGCCCGGACGATGGCCGCAGCGCTTCTCGGCGACCTGATCCTCAAGATGACAACCCGCCGCGCCTGCCCAGGTCATCTCTCGAATGGTACGCCCGATCATTAAGGCGCTGCCCCAGCCTGTGTCTGCATCGACGAGTAGTGGTACATCGGTTACCGAGCTGATCCTGCGAATATCCTCGCAAACATCGTTAAGGGTCGTCATTGCCAGATCCGGTAAGCCGAAAGACGCGTTCGCTACGCCTGCGCCGGACAGGTAGATCGCCTTGAATCCGGCCCGTTCGGCAAGCAACGCCGTGAAGGCGTTTATGGTGCCCGCGATCTGTAATGGTCGCTCGGTTTCCAGCGCGGCTCTGAATCGTTTGCCTGCACTCATTAGTTAGGGTCCTTGAAATTGGCCGCCACAAGCTCTTTTAATCCAGCTTAAAGAACTGGCGGAGCGGGATTTTAAACTAGCGGAAGGTCGTTTCCCAAATAGAGCGATTGCTCGATTTTCTATGCTGTCGTCGTGAAAGCATTACTGCACAACGCTCTCAGCGCAGATAAGGCGGCCACATTTAGACTGAGTCCTGCTGCTGGATCTCAGGAGGTGCGCATACGGGCCAGAATCAGCCACGAACTCGTGGCGTGCGGCATACCGTCCGTCAGCCGATCGAAACCACGGTCCGGCCGGTTACACCGCCGTCGATGTAGGCCTGAAAAGCATCCGGCAGCTCGTCAAAGCCGATCGTGCGGTGGCCAATCGTATGCAGGTGCTGCGGCATAAGATCGCCACCTATTCTCGACCAGACGGCCCGTCGCAGAGCAAACGGTGTATCGACCGAATTGATGCCCAGCAGGCACACGGCGCGGAGAATGAAAGGCAGTACGGTCGTATTCAGCGCCGCACTTGCGGCCAGGCCAATACTCGCGATGTTGCCGCCGTACATCGTAGTGCGCGTCAGCCAGGTCAGGTAGTCGCCGCCCAGATTATCGATCGCGCCGGCCCACTGCGCCTTCTCCATCGGTCGCTTGCCAAGATCCAGGCCGTCGCGCAACAGAATCTGTGTTGCGCCGATACTCTTCAGGTAGGCCTCCTCGCTCGCCTTGCCGGTCAGTGCGACGACCTCATAACCACGCGCGCTCAATATGTCGATTGCGATGCTACCGACCCCGCCTGTCGCCCCGGTGACAACGATCGGGCCGTTCTCGGGGAGCTGCCCATTTTGTTCCATGCGATGAATCGCGAGTGCCGCGCTGTAACCCGCCGTGCCGATTTGCATTGCTTGCGCCGCGGTCATGCCTTCAGGAATCGACACGAGGCTTTTGCTATCTACTCGCGCGAACTCCGAGTAACCACCGTCTACCGTTTCGCTCAAGCCGCAACCGTTCACGAGCACGAGCATGCCGGGCTTGAACTCCGGGTCGTCAGAGGTTTCCACGGTTCCCGCAAGGTCGATGCCGCCGTTCAGCGGATAGCGTCGTAAAATTTTTCCGGCGCCGGTCGCGGCGAGTGCATCTTTGTAGTTGATCGTCGAGTGACTGACTTTGACGACGACGTTGCCTTCCGTCAGATCATCGACAGAGATTTCTTTGAAGCCGGCGACGATCTTGCCGTCCTGTTTGTTGATTCTGTATGCGCGAAATTTTTGCATTGCGGCTCCTTTTTTGTGATCGCGGGCATGGCCCGCTCCTACAGCTCCTTATTCAACACCAACTAGGTTGCTGAAGCTTAACTTCGTTGGTTCTGTATGCGTGACATTTTGCATTGCGGCTCCTGTTTTCTGATCGCGGGCATGGCCCGCTCCTACAGCTCCTTATTCAACACCAACGAGCATTACTGAAGCTTAACTTCGTTGATTCTGTATGCGTGACATTTTGCATTGCGGCTCCTGTTTTCTGATCGCGGGCATGGCCCGCTCCTACAGCTTTTTTTTCAACACTTGTAGGAGCGGGCCATGCCCGCGATCACCCCTGGCGGTCAAGCCAGACTTCAAGCCCCTGTGTGTTGAGTTGTATGTCCAGACTCAGTACTGACCACATTGCGTCACGATCACCCTTGAACCCATGTTCGACGAGTCGCCCCTCGAGATAGCCGAACATTGCATCACTAATCACTGCTGTTCGGTTCTCTGCGCTCGCGTTTTCCTTTGCCAGCGAGACGTACTGGTCGATCGCCGCGTGCATGTCGAGTGCGAGTCTATCGAGGTCTCTTACGCGACTGTAATGCGTTAAATACAGTTGCTCCGGCTCGCACGCCATAATCCGCTCGATGGACTTGTGCGCCTCCGGCGGATCAAAGCTCGCCGGTGTCGTTGTCGGAAAAATGAACTCGCCAGCTACTGTGTCGAGCTCCCGGTATGAAATGCCGAAACTATCGCCAGTGAAAACGCCCTTCGACTTCGGATCGTGCAAACAATAGTGATGCCTTGCGTGGCCCTCGGTGAACAAGACCTGCATTGCTCGACCGTTCAGCTCTATCCACTCGTTGTCATCAGGCACCACAATTCGTTCGGCGTCGATCGGCAGAATTTCGCCATACAACTCGCGCATACGCTCCACGCCGTAAACGGCTTCGGTGCCAGCAATAAGTCTGGCCGGATCGACCATGTGGGGGGCTCCGCGCGGGTGTACAACGCAACGCGCGTTCGGTAGCTGCTGCATGAGGAGGCCCGCGCCGCCCGCGTGATCGAGATGAATGTGCGTCAGAAACACGTAGTCGACATCGGCAACATCGAGGTCATGTTGTCTCAGGGCGTCGAGCAGCAGCGGCACACTGTTGTTGTTGCCAGTATCGATGAACGCCGCTCGTCCATTCTCGATCAGTAGGTGACTGGCATCCTGCAGCGGACGCTCGTACTCGGTATCGATGGCGGTGATGCCATCGTCCAGCCTGCACAATTGCGCTCGCGAAGCTGGCATTTGGGTTTCCCGGTAGTCGCTACTTGAGTTTGGTTGTCTCGAGGCCGGACAGCCCTGAGTAATAACGTGCGAGCAAGATGACATCATCGTCGCTCAGTGCGACCGCCATCGACGACATCACGGCGTCTTTGCGCGTGCCATCACGATATTGGTTAAGCGCGTGCACGAGATAGTCCTCGTGCTGGCCGGCAAGCGTTGGCCATGTTGGAGACAGACTAATGCCGTTCTGACCGTGGCAGGCGACGCAAGTGGATGCCCGCTCGAACTCCGCGTCGGTATCTCCGCCGGCAGCAACCGTCTCTGCGCCGAGGCCGGACAAATACTGCGCGACGTCTTTGATATCCTGATCACTGAGGCTCGAAGCCTGCGCCTGCATCGTCGGGTGGGCGCGCGTGCCATCGCGATAGCCGTTCAGGGCAATAATCAGGTAGCTCGCTTTCTGTCCGCCGAGTTTTGGCACTCGATAGGAGGGGTAAGCGTTGCGATAACCTTCGATGCCATGGCAACCGAGGCAAGAGTAGCCAAGCTTCGCGCCGCGCTCTACGTCGCCGTCGGCGAGGGCGGGCTGCGCTGCAAACAGGCTGAGCAGCAGAACTGACAGGCTTATCGAGGTGATCTTTGTCTTTGTCTTCATTGGTTTTTCCGCAATATCCGGTACACGAGAACGCCCAGCGCTCAATCGAGGCCGCTATGGTAGAGACACTCGGCCCTTAATTCTAGCCCGCAGAGCTGATTTGGGGCCACGCAAAGCTCGAGCAGGCGGTCTGAGGCTGGTTGCATGCTAGCATCGGGGCATCAACCGCTCCCGAACTAAGGATCTAATGTGAGAAAAAGTATTGTCGCGCTACTGCTTGCACTGGCGCTGATCGTCCTGGCGTCGCCAGCAATCGTTGGCCGACTTGCAGAAAAGAGCATGGACGAGAACCTGGATTGGGCAACACAGGAAAATCAGGATGTCGTCATTACTTCCGAGGGCTTCGATCGAGGCTGGTTTTCGTCGGAAGGACAGCATCGCATAGAGGTTCACAAGGGGCAGTTGCATGACATTCTGATGGCCTTTGGCGACGGTGACAGCAGCCCGGCCGAGACGCCCGCCCTGATCATCAATACACACCTGGATCATGGGCTAATTCCCGTGTCATCGATGTCACGCGATGGCGGCTCCCTGGTGCCGGGTCTGGGCAGCGCACTATCAACGGTTGCTGTGCAGTTGGGCGGCGGCGAAATTATTGAGTTGCCGGGCGTTATTCATAGCAGCGTTGGCCTTACCGGAGAGCTGAAGTCTCACTACTCTCTTGACGAGGGCTCGAGAGAAATTGACAACACAACCGCCGAGTGGGGCGCTGTCGACATTAAGTTCGGCACAAGCCCTGCCAGCGGCAACATCAATTACTCCGGCATGATCGAGTACATTGAGATCAACAGCGACGTTGAGTTCCTGGAGATAAAGACCATCGAATTCACCGGCAAGCAGCAGCCAAGTCCATTCGGCTACCCGGTTGGCAACATCGATTTCAAACTCGAAACCATGTCCTTTGAGGCGCCAAATGGCAGCCCGACAACGATTGGCCCGGTGTCGGTCGTTGGTCACTCGGAGATCGCGGGGGATCGCATAAATGGTCATTCTGTCGTGCATCTGGAAAGCGGCTCATCCGGCCAGGAGCCGTCGCCGCTTGGCTTTAATGGAGTTACGGCCGAGGTTCGCTTTGTCGGTCTCGACGGTGTTGCCATCGGCAAACTGAAGAGCGCGCTGGAAGTGCTTGAGGCGGACGAAAGCATGGCTGGCATCGACCCGCAATACGGCAACGCAGAGGAAAGCGCGCTCGCGTTGCTCGCCGCTGGTTTTGAACTGCACATTGATCAATTCGATATTGCGATGCCGCAGGGCCTGTTGACGTCAAAGTACCGATTTGTCGTGGAACCCGGCGACGCGGATAACTTCAACTGGAGCTCCGCGCTGTTGACGCTCGACGCCGACGCGGACCTGCGCGTGCCCGCCGAGCTGGTCGACCTCGCGGCATCAATGACCCCGGAAGTGAACGCTGCGATAGCCATGGGCTTTCTGAAAAAGAACGGCGACTTCTATGAAATGGACGCCGCTTACAAGAAGGGGCTGTTGAAAATCAACGGCGCACCGATGCCCATTCCTTTGCCGGGCACCTACTAGAGCCGCGCTGCAACTTCACTCGGCAAATCGTAGCAACTCATCAAGTTGGCGAATCTGGTGTGTAATCTGATCCTTTGGCTCCGACGCTGCACCGCGTGGGTTGTACCAGCAGGTGTCCACACCGTAATTGGTTCCGCCCTGAATATCGGACGTCAGGCTGTCGCCAACCATTATCGCCTGTTCCTTGGTCGGAAAGTCCAGCTGCTCGAAGGCGGCATCAAAAATGGCTGTGCCGGGCTTGGCTGAACCGATCTCAGCTGAGATCACCACTGCATCAAAGTAGCGACCAATTCCGAGGCGCTCAATCCGACCGCGTTGTGCTTCGCTAAGGCCGTTGGTTATCAATGCCAATGAGGCTTTCGTGTCCAGTTCCTCAAGCAGCTCGTGCGCACCCGCATAGAGCTCGCCGTTATCTGCAAGTCCTGCGACGAAAGCGTCTGACATCGGCAGTGGATCTGCGTCGAACCCGGCTTCCTCGACTAATAGTTCAAAGCGACGCGTCCGAACGATGTTTGCGGATATTTCGCCACGCTCCACGGCCGCCCAAAGACCAAGGTTGATGCGCTGATACATCGGCTTGTATCGCTCGGGCTCGGTTACGCCAACCGCGGCGAGTGTCGCTGCAAACGCCGCTGTTTCGGAGGTGTCTGAATCGAACAGGGTGTGATCAAGGTCGAGGAGAAATGTCGTGTAACGCACGGGCGGCCTTCGTCGGGTGGCGGGATCAATGTGCGACCGAGTGTAGCGGAATCCCTAAGTGTGCCGCAGCTGGTGTCCGGAAGGACCGCCTATGGCTGTTCAGCGCAACGAAGAACTTTTCAGAGCCACCTACCCCTCGGAGCAAGTGGCTCTTTTTGAGTTTTGTCGTTCACAAGAGCAGTAGATGGCCCAAAGTCTGGACCGCTGGTCGCTTCCTGACAGCAAGTGCTGACCCTTTCTTGCCACCTGCGTTGAATGACTGCTTTGGGGAACTCTGACCGGCTGCAAACGGTCAGAAGAAGACACTAAGACGTAACGAAACGGTCCGTTTTGTCGAGGCCAGAGCAATCACTGTTTGTATGCTGGCCCCCACAAACAATACGATTCTGTCTGTGAAACTAAATCTCAAAATCATTGGGCTCGCACTTGTCTTTGTGCTGTGGGGTTGCGCCAGTGTCCTGAACGAGGATGGTGCGCTTGCGATCGCCCCCTACGACGTCAGTGAAAGTGGGCGCATCATCGTTGAAGCACGAGTAAACGGCCAAGGGCCGTTTGCGTTCGCTCTGGATACCGGCTCCAGCATCTCCATTGTCTTCGATGAAGTACGTAACGAACTTGCACTTGAGCCCGTTCCTGGAAAAACAGTGATTATCCATGGGGCCGTGGCCTCGGGCGAGTTTCCGTTGTTGAGTATCAGCCGCCTGACGATCGGTAGTGAGGTTTGGGCAGACCCCAGGATTGCCTCACTGCCTGGCGAGACCGCAGCCAGCACCGGTATTGACGGCATCCTGGGTGTGGATTTCCTGCGGCGCTATGCCGTCGGATTTTCTATCCGAGATCGCGCCATACGCCTGTACCCACCGGACCTGGTTGGCCGCAGAACCTATCGCGGTTGGACGTCTGTCCCGCTGGAGCCTGAGTACATCGGTGATAGCGGCGCAGCGTTGTACTTTTTCGATATCGAAGTCGGTGGCCACAGGATACCTGCGCTATTCGACCTTGGCTCCGGTCTAAATCTGATCAACTGGGCTGCCGCGAATAGTCTTGGCCTCGACCAGGTCGATTTGCGAGGCGATGACGTATTGTCCGGCGCCATTGAAAGTGCGCCCATTGTGGCCCGAATCAGGGTCGACGAAGTGACGACCGGACATATACGCTGGCGAGATGAAGAGTTCATGATTGCCGAGCTGGAGATCTTCACAACGTTGATGCGCGGCGGCACACCAAGTGCGATCCTGGGTGCCGGACTATTCACCCAGCGCGACTTTATCATCGACTTCGCTCGGAGTCGGTTGCTCGTCAATGTCGCGATGGATGAGGTGAATGTATATGGTGGAAAAGTTGGCGAATCGCAAACACGCGACCATCACGAAAAAACCGACAATACTCAATAGCGCGATCAGTACCTGGGCCGACGCAACACAGATTCGACCCGTAGTTTATCAGCCCAGGGGCTGGTTTCGGCCTGAAGCAGGCGTTCAGGCATCAGTGAAAGACAGCGAAAGACTCGACGACCTGGTATTCCGAGCTGAAAAAGGAAGTTTCTGAATAAAATGAACCAGATTAGCCCTGCAAAACTACTCAACAGTAAATGGACGGCTCGGAACCCTGAGAATAAGGAAAAACACTTCCTGGTGACGAACGTCGAATTTACCGAGGACGGGAGGCTTGTGTCTTGCTTGATCGAAGCCGTCCTTACAAAACGGGAGATGGTGATCGATTGGCAGGAACTGAAAGACTCGAATCGATGGGCTATTGGCTGGCAGTGACGAAAAAATTGGTTCGCGGCGTCAGGTCACACATCTCTCGGCCAGCGACTTCAAATAGAGCTGCAGGATTAGTCCATTCAGGTCTATTGCAACATGCACAGCAATTACCACCCATAGATTCCCGGTCCCCAGGTAGATCAACGTCAACAGGGCACCGAGCACGGTCGTGGCGAGCGCGCCAACCCAACCCTGATAACTGTGTATCACGCCACAAAAAATCGACGCTGCGACCGATGCCAGCAAGACGTTCCCGAAAACGTAGGTAGACAGGAGGGGCAGCAACAACCTGAAGAAAAGCTCTTCACTTAAGCCTGCGTTTGCCGAAATTGCGTCGATCCGTCGAAACCACAGAGCATAGCAGCCACTCGCCAGTGGAACGTTTTGGGTAGATACCAGGTGTCACGAGCGGCAAGTATTGGCCGGATGTTGTCGCACAATGACGCGGCTGTTAAACGCCGTCTGGTCTCCGAACGCATCGGTCACAGGCTCGATCCAAGGCGAGCTTGCGAGCCGACAGGCGCACTTCGTGCGCAGCAGAAAGACCTGTGAATTGTGGTTTCTAACTACGGCTTGCCGCCCAATATTCTGCTAAATTCTCGTCCATGCTTAAAAACAGTCTGGTATTCGTAGTTACCCTGATGCTCTTGGCGTGTGGCCTCGAGGCATTTGATTCACCTGATACGCGCGAGACAGAGTCGGCACGTGGGGCCGCACTGCTGGCTCCGTTAAAAACGGAGCTTAAACAAGCGTTAATGGCCGGGATGCAGAAAGGGCCCCTGAACGCGATCAATGTCTGCAAAGCGCAAGCACCCGAGATCGCAGACGCTCTGTCGATTGACGGCATAAAAGTCGGTCGCACCAGTCACCGACTTCGTAATCCAGACAACCAGGCCCCCGGGTGGGTCAATGGCGTGCTGCAAGAGTACCTGAGTGACGAAAAGGATCGCACTCCACAGGTGGTGTCATTGGCAAACAATCGGGAGGGCTACGTCGAACCAATTGCGCTTCAGCCGCTTTGTCTCGCCTGCCATGGAGGGAATCTGGCCGCCGATGTTGCGGAGCAGATCAACACGCTGTACCCAGATGATGAGGCTACGGGATTTGAGGTCGACGAGCTAAGAGGGGTGTATTGGGTAGAGTATCCCGTGGCGGAATAGGTGCCCATTTCCGACCTCCTTTCAAACAGCAAGAGGTGATGCTTCTTCGCACTCGCGATGAACGTCTGCTTTTCCCCAAACTTGCCGTTCAGATGTTTGCTTTGGATAACTCTGACGGGCAGCAATCGGCCGAGGCTGTGTAAAAACTCCGAAGCGGCCTCCTGTCTTCAAGCGTGCGCCACGCAAAAATTTGGCCTGCGTGGTTTCCCCCGCTTCGCGTGACGGCTGTCGTCTCGTGTCGGGGCACTCACACAAAGTGATGCCGAATTCCAGCATGCTTCTAGGTGGTCTGTGTTAGTGGCGTTTTTACACAGCCTCGACCAGAAGCAGTCGGTCATTACAGCAAAGGCTTGGACCGGCCTTTTGCAAATGTTAAGAATGTTTACACCGGCACCATTCATTCCATTAATAAATGTCGATTCTGACAACCGGTCCTGACACAATTAGTAAATGTTCCGTTCTGACCTGGCTCATCTATGAATACTCATGCGGCTGCCGGAAAGCAGTGGACAGATAAGCAACTGGACGACCTCACGGTTGAAAGTCAATTTCGGCTGAGGGGTCTGGAAGTAACGCGCCTGGACACATTTGTTGACGCTGCTTTTGCATTTGTACTTACGCTGCTCGTTATATCGTTCGACGAGATTCCGTCGAATATTCCTGAGATGCTGGCGGCCGTAAAACGGATTCCGGGGTTTG
>CAZGVL010000080.1:3355-12786 GCA_964528965.1 uncultured Woeseiaceae bacterium | reverse complement strand
CAGGTTGTTCTACCGGGACTTGAAGAACTCGGTTACGAGATCATAGAACTGAACGAGGAAGGCCAGGAAATCGCAGAACTGACTAGCGAGGGCTAGTCAGTTCCAGTCAGTTCGACCCTGGGCCATTCAGCAGGGCATCTTTGGTCAACTGCACGATCAGATTGACTTCCTTGGAGCTCAGGTCAAATACGGGCGTGTAGCGCAACGAATGAGCGCCGCCGTGGATGACTCCCAGCCCCATCTTGCGGAGATAGTCTTCAGTGCTGTTTGCGCCGTAGGTCTTGTATTGCGGTGCCAACTCACAGCTGGCGAGCAAGCCAGTTCCCTGAGCGCCTGTAACGGCACCATCTGTCTCTGCGGCAAGTGCGGCGAGCCCATCAAGAAGTTCCTTGCCACGAGCGACAATATTCTCGCGACGTTCTGTGTCAAACGAATCCAGCACAGCAATCGCGACATCCAGTGCCCGTGGATTTGAAGTCATCGTATTGCCGTACAAGCCGGTATGGTAAAGCTTGGCGGCGCTACCTGACAGCGCGAGCACTGAAAGCGGGTACTGACCCGCGTTCAGTGCTTTGGAGTAGGACTCCATGTCCGGCTGATCAAGATCCTGAAAGCCGGGGTAATCAACGACCGACAATACGCCTCGGGCGCGCAATCCGGCTTGAATGGAATCGATAACCAGCATTGTCCCGTGTGCGCGGGTTAGCGCGCGGGCACGTGCGTAAAAGGCAGGTTCGATGGACAATCCCGGATTGCCTTCGCCCATTACAGGCTCCATGAAAAATGCTTCGATGAAGATGCCATCTTCATCTGCACTGGCAAATATCGCCTCCAGCGACTCAATATTGTTCGGCTCAACGGTGAGCAAGTATTCATTATTCCGATACGAAGCAAGATACTTCTCATATTCGGCGGCACAGGAGTTTGAGAAGCGAGCAGGGCGGTCAGTGCGACCATGGAAGCTGCCGTTCAGCGTCAAACCTCTGATCTTGCGTCCGGCATGTCGGCCGCCCGGATCCGTCATTACCTTTGTGTTCACATCAGCAATTCGTGATGCAACAGACATCGCTTCCGAGCCGCTGTTCAGGCACAGAAAGCTCGCATAAGGAGTGCCGCCGGTTCGTGTTTGGCCGATCTCACTTTTCAGCCGCTTCACGAAATCGAGCTGGCTAATGTTGGCGGTCATGATATTCGCCATCACGTGCGTTTGGTTCATTGCTTTATGGACGACTTCAGGTGCATGACCAAGACCAAGCATACCGTAGCCACCACAATCGTAAATGACCGCGCCTTTGAGGCTAACGATCCAGGGGCCATCAGCCGCTAGTGCGACATACGGGTTAACCGCGTCCGCGGCGTAGAAATTCGTGAGGTTACTTTGCGCCAGATTGATCTGGTCTGCCTCATCGTGCGCGAGGAAGTCGGCATGAGACTTCTTGAGCTCAATGAAACGTTCGTATGCACGATCAATCGCGACGCTTAGTTCTGCGTAGCCGTCGTCGAGGAAATCCTGAATAACATCGGCTGTGAGACCGGTGGTTAATGCAGCGCCACCGAACGCCCGCATTGCTGCGAGTTTGTTCAGTTGAGATTGATCCGGTTGGGTTTTGACTACATGCGGCATTGGGACAGTCCTGAGAGCATCAACCCGCGATTATATCAGGGGCCTACTACCGAAAAACACCCCCTGCGGTGCAAGAATTGCCCCTCGATGCGTGTGCATGACATAAGACTATGCAGGTCTGCGGTAGCTCGCAACCAGCGCTTCGCGAACGCGCTCTCCATATTCGACGGTATCGTCGCAGTCCTGAACGCCAAATATCGCCACCGGATCGAATGCCGCGGTTTCGAGTGAAAAATCCAGCAAGTCCTCCGCTGACAAGGTTTTTCGGCCAGCCCGATCCTGTAGTGGAAACTTAATCCCTTCAATTCCATCGTACGCCCGGTAGATTACTTCGGTACAGACGACCCGATCTGAATTGAAGAAGTCGAAGTCAAAATTGAACTTCTTGCCTTCGTGTGTGACAGCCCGTTCAATCGCCTGACGGATACCCGCAGGCTTGAGGTTTGGGCGCAGTACAACGAAGGTGTCTACAGATAGTGTGTCCTTTAGCGGTCGAAGAAGCACGCCGTCTTTCTTTGCTTCCAGGACACATATGTCGCCAGACCAGAGTTTCGCTCGCTCGGGATCAATGCTAATGCCTGCAGCATCTCGCTGTTCGTCCGTGCCGACGTAGAATGCGGCATGCGGCCAGAAGCCGGGAAAGAACAGATTGGTTAGTGCCTTCGTATGTCGAGTGACAATAACGTCTCCTGGCTCAAGAAACCGGCCAATCGAAGTAAGAACATCCTCACTGACGCCTTTGTTCTTCCTGGCATAAAACTCGGAAGCCGTTCTGCCAAATCCTTCGAAGATTCCGGCCAGAACATTCTTGACTGAAACCGCACCACGCCGCCGCCACTTATGCACGACGTAGCTCCAGGCGCGTCTAATGTAACTGAGCCTGCTTGCGTTGAGAGAGGATTCGAATTCTTGCAGGTTCTGTACGATGAATCCGACATCGATATCGTTCTGTAACTGCAGAATATCGTCGCGTCGTTTGTTCGCCAGTTTCATCGCATCGCGAATAACAAAGACATTTTTCTGGTCAACAAACGCCGAGAATATCGTCGTGTACTGTTTGCGCGGAATACCGTACTCGGGGAACGCTTCATTCAGTTTGCGTTGCACGATGCTGTGCCGGCCTACCCGAAAAAGCATTATTCGATCAATTCGCATGAGAAGGCATACCGCTGCGTAGCCGACAATGAAAAAGTGAAGCTCTTGTTGCTGCTCGATTTCATCCGTTGGCCTTTCAAGCACTAGCAGAACGTCCTGGATGACACCCCAAAGGTTCTCCCGTACACCCAGAAATCGTGCAAACCAGAATCCGATCGCCTCATCTTCAGCGGGGCGAAACGCGCCGCGAGTGATTACGGCGTCGAGCAGTGCATTATCCGGGGCATCTGCGTCGATCTGATTTGCTGCATCGACGAGATCGACGATCGCATCACCCAGTGATTGGAGAGCTATTGATCGCATGACTACTTCACAGTCCCTTCACGCTCGAGGTGCTTGAATCCTTCGAAAAACCAGTGGCGGATGGCGAGGACCATCGTTGAGCCGCGCCGATCACTCGCTGAAAGCTTGCGTTCGTCCCAGGTCGTATCATCAAACTGATCTCCCATCGCGCGCAGTTTCTCAATAAGCTGTATTTGGCTCTTCCTGCTCAGCATGCCGTTCTTCACAATACGAATTGAATCGTCGTCTTGAAAATGATGACTGAAGAACTCGTTTTGCACATGACTACGGAAAAACTCCTCGATTGCGCCGTTCTTACGCCAGCTAAAATTGTTAGCGATTAACAAACGCACCCGGTCTCCAGGCTGTAGCTCAATTATCTTCATCTTGTCCAGCCGGCGCAGGTATTTCACGCCCTCGGCAGGGGATATTTCGTAACGTTCTATGACCTCGTCAAAGGACCAGTAGTTGATCAGGCAATAGGCTACTAGAAGCAGGCGAGTGTCGGCTACGATCTCCCGCTCATTCTCAGCCGATAGCTGCTCAATTTTTTGCTGTTGTGATTCGCTGATATTCACAAGATCGCCAATATCCACTTCCAGCACAGCGCACACGTCATCCAGTCGTCGCAGTGAGAAGTTGCCGGTCGAAAACATGTGCTTCACCGCAGATTCGGACAACTCAAGGCGCTCCGCCAGGTGTCTGTAGGTAATGCCCCGAACTTTTAGTTGGCGTTTAAGCGTGTCGATGATTCTTGCAGAAGTTGTCATAAGATCTCAATAAGTACTAAATTATTAGACGAAAGGTTCACATGGACTGACTAATACGACAGTAGTTGCGAAATATTATACCATCTCTTAGGGTTCGTTCTGCACGATTCATTCACAAGGAGTTGTCATGAACCTGATCCGCAGGATCTCTGCCAGTCTTACGTCGTCTGTCGACCGGGCTGTGAGCAAGGTCGAAAATCACGATGCCATCATTAACGCTGCACTACGCGATACGCAACAAGCGGCCGCGCGCTCACGCGTGCGCCTGGAGCGTGTCCGTCGAGACGGGGAAAATCTGAAGGAGCGGCACTACAAGTTACAGATGGGTGTTTCGCGCTGGACCGAGCGGGCCAGGAACATTGCGGCAACGGATGAGGCCAAAGCGCTCGAATGCCTGCGTCGACGCAAAGACTGTGAAACCCAGTTAGTTACCTTGCGTGGCTCAATCGAAAAGCACGACGAACTGGAGGCCCGAATCACAGAGCAGGTGAAGAAGATCGAGTCGCGAATCGGCGAGGTTTCCCAACAACGCAATATGATGCGTTCGCGCCAGTCCGTAGCCGAAGCAACCCGCACCATCAATAACATCCAGGGTGTCTCATACGGTGAGATTGAGGATGCATTTGATCGCTGGGAAATTAATCTCGGCGAGACCGAGATCCTTACCGGCGCGAGCACCACAAGCGACCCGCTGGATACGGCGTTTCTTGCAGAAGAGGATATGACTGAGCTGCGCATCGAGCTTAGCGAGCTGCTGCACAAGGAAGAGGAGAAACCGTCATGAATACTTCAATCGCTGCCGGATTTGACGACGATCTGGTCAACGACGACAGCACCGGTTTTGTGCCGTCAAAGTCGACCCACAATGTCGAGGGTGTGATGCATTCGCTGCGAAACTTTGCGAGCGTATCTGAAGCTCTGCGAATTCTTGGCGCTGCCGTTCTGTTGGCGTCGATGTCGGTGTTCTTGCTGCAAGGCTGGAATGACGGCAACGATATTCGCCGTTATCTTTTGCTATTGACGCAAACCGGACTGCTCGCCGGGGCCGGCTTCGCGATGAGTCACGGACTTAAGGAAGCGAAGGGCGCCCGAATATTCTTCGGCCTGGCATTGGTTTCCATACCCGCGAACTTCACGATTCTCGGTGCTTTGCTGTACTCCGTTTTTCAGTGGGACGGAGGGCTGATTACATACCCGGGGTACGCCTCGTGGCAGATCGAGAATGTCGCCAGTACCGGCCTGACACTCGGTGGCGCAATGCTGGTTCTTATACCAGTAACGATGTTCGCCTTTGCGATCATGGCACGTCACTCAGCAAAGACCCTGTCCGTGCACTTTCTGTTGTTGAACATGCTGCTGCTATTGCCCATCCGTAGTTCGTTGACGGCGGGTACGGTGGCGCTTCTGGGCGTGTTGTACGCGATGTATGTCGTCGCCCAGTTAACGGGGAAAGATCGTGCGTTAAAAACAGGGGAGGGCAAGTTCGCCCTTACCACGCTGTTTATCCCGATTGGAATTATTCTGTTCCGTAGCCTGTACTTTTATCAGGTGGACAGTCTCATGGTCGCGATGGTGTCGATGGCAATGTTCCTTCTGGCGCGTCAGGCATCGCTGTTTCCTGATCGGAACTCACGTATGGCGGTGTTACTTGAAGTGCTGTCGTTACCATTCGCCTTATCCGTTGCCTTGGCGCTAACGGATGCATTTCATCCTGCTATAGCGAATGCGCTACAGGCACCGCTGTTTGCGGGCATCTATACGCTGCTGGCACTGGATGTTCTGAGGCGAACCGAAAGTCTCAAGCTGGGCAAACTGATTGGTGTGACCATTAGCTTGTTCATAGGTTTGAGCTTCACCTTTAGTGTTGCAAGTAGTCCAAGCGCGCTTACGGCGTTTCTAAGTCTCGTTGCCGGTGTCGTGTTGCTGCTAGCGGGACTCTCGCTCAAGAATACGACAGCAACTTTTGCCGGTGTAATGACGCTCATCGCCGGTGCATTGTTCGGCTTCGCCGATATCGTGCAGTTCGTTATGACCAGCAGTTGGATTGAGCTCGCAATATTCGGTGCAAGTGCAATTGCACTTGGCTCAGTCCTGGATCGACATGGCGTAGCGATCAAGCTGCACCTGGACCGATGGTTCAACGCCATAGGCGAACATAAAGACAACTTCGTGCTGGACAACTAGAACAGGGAGGTGAGTGTGTTGCAACCGCCGTGGTCGAAAGGCCGCGGCGGTTTTTTTTGGGCTGAAGTAAACTGCCCAAATTCAATAGCAGCTCGCCATTCAAGCTGACGGCTTGTCTCCTAACAAGTAACGCGGTCCAGCACCAAACTTGCTCGCACGGTCCCTGGGGTTGTAAAGAGAGCAATTCCTGAGCGATAGACACCCGCAACCTATGCATCCGTCGAGCTGCTCCTGCAGCCGCGTAATCAGGTCCATGCGTTCCTGCAGCGCCCGACGATAGGTGCGGCTAATTCTGTTCCAGTCGCTCTTGGTGGGCGTACGTTCATCCGGAAGACCTTCGAGCTGAATTCGAATTTCATCCAGCGTGAATCCAATCTGTTGTGCAATCAAAACGAACGAGAGGCGACGAATGTCGGAACGCAAGAACATCCGTTTTCCACCTGCAGTCCGTATAGGTTTCACGAGTTTCTGAGTTTCGTAGTATCGAATGGCCGGCACAGACAGGCCCGTTCGATTTGCGACCTGGCCTATGGATATTCGACTAGCCAACTTTTTCACGATTTCCTCCAAGAGTGCTTGACCTCAAGTAAGCTTTAGGTTGTACATTCTCAATTCTGATCATTTTCTGCAACAACGAAGAGGAGAAAGTTATGAACAAAGGAATTATCGAGCATGTCAATATGTCGGTGAGTGACCCAAAAAAGACCGCAAGCCTCTTATCGGACCTGTTTGGCTGGGCTATCCGTTGGGAAGGCGACTCGAAAGATGACGGTTATACCGTGCACGTTGGCAGGGACGACTGTTATCTGGCGCTCTACAAACATCCAGATGACCTGAGTAATGGATCGAGTTCGTATACAACGCGGGGAGGGCTCAACCACATAGGCATAGTGGTCGATGACCTGGATGAAACGGAACGGCGAGTTCTTGCGGCCAATATTGGGACCCATAACCATGGCGACTATGATCCTGGGCGGCGTTTCTACTTCTATGACCACGACGGCATTGAATTCGAGGTTGTGCAGTACTAAATGCCGATCTGCGCTGGAGCCAGACTTTGACTAGCCTGCACAATAACGTTCTGACGTCCGGCTCATTGCCTGCTAACGGAGAGGAACGTCGGCAACCGATAGTCACTGATATCACGGCATGACAGGGGCTACTGCGTTGCAGGAAACTTCGCCTCCGGCTATTGTTGTGCAACTCGCCTCGGGTGCTGGAATTCTGTTGTCAGGATCTTGATCGGCGCTGGCTCAATACGATTATGATTGCCAGCTTCCATCGACACGCGCTGTTCTCTATGATGAGACGCTGACTTGTTGGAGCAAGATCGGCAATGACAATTTTCGAAGAGCTCAAGCGCCGCAATGTGGTTCGAATGGCCTTGCTGTACGTGATTGCGTCATGGGTCATTTTGCAGATCGCAGACGTCCTCTTCGATGCGCTGGATCTGCCGTCGACGTGGGTCCGCCTGGTGTTGGGTATTCTGCTGCTGGGCTTCCCCCTGGCCCTGCTTCTTTCCTGGGTCTACGAAATAACCCCGGAAGGACTGAAGCGCGAGTCGGAAATTGATCGGAGTCAGTCGGCTAACGGGCAAACGGGCCGCAAGATCAATATTCTCATCGCTATCTTGCTGGTATTGGCTATTGCTTCAATCGGTGCCGATCGTTTGATCCCGGAAACCACCACCGTGGCAGTGACGGAGGAGGGTGCTGCGGTCATCGCTAATGGTGAAGGTAATGCCAGCGATACGCGCGACAATTCAGTTGCCGTGCTGCCCTTTGCGAACCGAAGCTCACAGGAAGACGATGTCTATTTTGTGGACGGCATTCACGACGATATTTTGACGCAACTAGCGGGAATCGAGTCACTGATCGTGACATCGCGCACCTCGGTCGAACAGTTCCGCAACACGTCGAAGAGCATTCCTGAAATCGGCGCAATTCTCGGCGTCGGAAATATCCTCGAGGGTGGTGTGCAGCGATCCGGGAATCGAGTCCGCATCAATTTGCAACTTATCAGCGTCAGCAATGATGATCATCTTTGGGCCGAGACATTTGAGAGCGAGTTGACCGCGTCAAATATTTTTGATGTACAACACGATGTCGCCAAAGCGGTGACCGAGGCACTGCGAGCAACCTTACATCCGGAGGAAGTGCAGGCGCTGCGAGAACGACCGACCGAGAGTATTGAGGCTTATGATCTCTACTTGCTCGGGCGACATCATTGGAACAGGCGGACCGAAGAGTCTATTCAGTTGGCGAGAGGATATTTCGAGAAGGCTATCGAAAAGGATCCTGAATACGTTCTCGCGCTGTCCGGTCTTGCTGACAGTTACACGTTGCTGGTCGACTACGGGAACCTGAGCGGAGAGGTTGCTTATCCAATGGCGCAAGGCGCAATCGACAAAGCAATGCAATTGGACGACTCGGTGTCGGAGGTCTGGGCATCACTGGGATTGCTGCGTTCTAATCAGGTCAAACTTGGGGAAGCGGAACAAGCGCTGCTTCGATCGATAGAGCTGGACAGAAGGAATTTCTCCGCGTGGAGCTGGTATGGCAACGCAATCGATAAAATGCGACGACATGAGGAAGCGCTAGTCGCTTACCAGGAAGCGTATGCACTCGAGCCAATGTCAAAACCCATTAATTCGAGCCTGGCGTGGCGCTATGCCAACCGAGGTGACTTTGCTCTCGCTCGACAGCATTTCGAGCGCTCCGCACAGTTGGACCCGGAGCGGAGTGCGCTCTACAAGGCTGCGATTGCCGACACCTATAATGATGCAGGTGATCAAACGGCAGCAATCACTTTGTACCGGAGCATTCTGGGCGACGATCCACGCAACGTGTCGGCATTGCAAGGCACGGGTGATGCCTATTTGGCCCTCGGTGACACACTGGAGGCGAGTGCCTGGTTTGCACGCGTTGAGACTATAAGTCCGGTGTTCGCTTCGCGCTACTGGCTCTTTGAGGCGGAACACGACTACGCCGGTGCGGTGATCTACCTGGAAGACAAACTCCGACTGATAAAGAGCCGAAGTATCCTGGATGTGATCAGGTTGCTTTTTCGTGCCAGCTATCTGGCAGGTGATATGCCCGCGGCGAAAAACTATCTATCCGAGTTTCTGCAGGCACTCAATGGTCGGCTTGAGATCGAACCGTCAAGTACAGTTCAACTCGATGAGTTATTGATTGCGACTTATCTGATACGGCACGGCGAGGCCAACGGCTTCGATGGCTCACATGGGCGGGAAATGGTCAATGAGATTCACGCCGGGCTTGAATCACTGAAAGAGCAGGGCTACGTTCATCCTCTGACCCTCGCAAGTTTGGCGATAGCGAACGCGCTGCAAGATGATTCGCTGGGTGCATTTGAGCACCTGGACGAGGCGATTGATCAAGGTTATCGCAACCAGC
>CAZGVL010000080.1:0-3255 GCA_964528965.1 uncultured Woeseiaceae bacterium | reverse complement strand
GCTTTTGATGGGCTACGCAACACGCCGGAGTTTCGGGCCATCGATGCACGCGTTCGGGAAGAGACAGACAATGAAGACTCGCGATTGGCCGGCCTGACGCTCCCGCCCTATACGGCACCGGGCAAACGTCAGCCTATCGCTTTAAGCAGGACGGAGTTTGGCAAATACGAGGGCTATTATTCTGATGGCAATGCTCTGATTCATGTGCTTGTCGCGGACGATGGAAGTTTTATCGCCCGCATGGGTCAGGCGATCGAATTACCCATTCTGGCGTTCGGCGAAGACGTTTTTTATACGCCGCTGGACGCGTCCACAACGATGCGTTTCGTTGCCGATGAGGGTGGAACCGTCACCCACATGCTGCTTGAGGGGTCAGGTGGGGCTCGGCGTTTCAAGGCCACGGAGCCGCCGCCGCCGACAGTTGAACTGGGGCGAGACATTCTGGAGCGTTACGAGGGCAGCTTTGCCTGGGAACGTCCCATTGGGGCGTCTGAAGATCGCATTGAAAGCGACACCTGGGTCGCATTGGTCAGTATCGATCCCGATGGCAGTCTATGGTTTGATCTTGATGATCAGCCAAGGCTCAGGATTCTGCCGGTCAGCGAGACCGAGTTCTACCTGCTTGGGTTTGATTCGAGGCTCGAGTTTATTCTGGACCGGCCAGAGGGCCAGGCTAAGCAGATCAAGTTCAAGGCCGACGGACGCGTACTCGATTTCTACAGGCTGTGATCTGGCGAAATGGTTAGCAGAAAGGTCCGTCCAAGCTGTCACTTCCACTGTGAATGAATTCGCAATTATGCGGACTGTCATCAATCTGAATTTCGATTGAGTTCGAGGTTGTGCAGCACCGAAAATCAATCTGTGGTGTAGATAGATATTCATTAGCCCGCATAGCAAGGTCTGATTCCCGGGGTTCAGCGCCTGTATTCGGAGCTCAACATCGGCATACGATGGCTGCAGGTATTACGGCATGATCGGGGCGAATGGCTTGCAGGAAACTTCGCCATTGGCAATTGTTATGAAGCTCGCCTCCGGCACCGGAATCCAATCCGTTTCAAGATCGCTCAAAGGCTCGGAGACAATTGCGCGGGCGTCCCGCGAAAAACGGCCGGCATCAGGCGCGATTTCCATCGTTGCATCGCGACTCGCGCTATGGAACAGCGATCGAGACTTCCCCTCGGTCGAATAACGCACAGCGTACAGCGATTCCCCGTCGGAGATACCAAGGGTCATTTGCAGCGCATTTTCTATGCCGCGCTTCGCCGCCATGTGTTCGACGAGTCCTGCCATACGTGAAATGCCGGCCTGCACATCACCTTCCATACCGAAGCTAATCGCGAGCAAAAACATGAGCTCGGAGTCTGTTGAGCCCTTCACAAGAGGAAATAATTCAGGCGCGAGAGCAAACGCCAGATCGTGATGCAGTTTTTCGAATTCGTTGATCAGGCCGTTGTGCACGAACAGCCACTTTTGGTGATTGAACGGATGACAATTAGTTCTCTGCACCGGCGACCCTGTCGTCGCCCGAACGTGCGCCAGGAAAGTCGGCGATTCGATTTGAGCAGCCAATGCTTGCAAGTTCGAGTCGTTCCAGGCGGGCCGGATGTCTTTGTACACACCAGGCACGTCGCGCTTGCCGTACCAGCCAACACCGAATCCATCGCCATTTGTCGTGGTCGATGAAACCGCTGCGTGGACGCTCTGATCGATTAGAGAGTGGTCTGTCTTGAACAGCACCTCATCGAGATAGATGGGTGCGCCGGAGTAGGCAAGCCAGCGGCACATAGAAAATTCCTTAGGCTTCGTTGTGTCAAGCGTAGCCTAAGTACTTGCCCCGATACTAGAGTATTCCGGCATTTCGTACTATTCATATGAGAACGCGATGGTTATATGGAGCGAACTGACGAGTTAGTTGGGGATAGGTCTCTTGTCGCCTACGGCAGATCTCTGGCAGCGAACAGAATGTTCGTTCATCGAGGCGGCTCAGGATGCTAGCCGAGACCATCGCCCGCAAATGTGATGGTTTGGCATTGCCTGGGATGTGGAGATGAAAAGATTTTCGAACATACTATTGGTCGCCGATGCCGGCGCCGAGCAAGCCGCTGCACTGAAACGCGCCATAACTTTGGCGAAAAACAATCAGGCCGCTCTAACAGTCTGTACGGTTGTTGCTGATATTCCGGCTGCGATTCAAATGGCAGTCACAGCCATCACGCCCACGGAACTCCTCGATATTGTGGTTGACGAAAAACGCGAGCAACTCGAGAAGCTCGTCGAAGCCGCCGTCGCGGATGGCATGCCCATTTCCGTGACAGTTCGAACAGGAAATCCGTTTCTTGAAGTGATCGGGCTGGTGCTGAAGAATGGTCACGATCTGGTTATAAAGTGTGTCGAGCGTAAAGCGGGCCTCGAGCGTGCGCTATTCGGCAGTACCGATATGCATCTCATGCGCAAGTGTCCGTGCCCGGTGTGGATCATAAACTCGACCGAACACCATCAGTATCGCCGAATACTCGCGGCCGTAGACCAAGACCCAGGTGACACAACGAAGGAAGATCTCAACCGACAAATTCTCGAGATCGCGACATCGCTGGCGCTGGCGGAATTCGGTGAACTGCATGTTGTTCACGCATGGAACCTGTGCGGTGAAAACTTGTGGAGGTCACCGCGCGTCGGTTTATCAGAATCTGCTGTGAATGCAATGGTGACGAGAGAAGCAACAGAACGAAGACGCTGGCTCGAGAAAATTGTAGACACCTACGGCACCAAAGCCGACAAGGATGCGAGCAATTATTTGCGCCCCCAGTTGCACATACTCAAGGGTGATGCCAAGCACGTTGTTCCTTCCGCTGCACAGGACCTGGATGTCGACCTTATTGTCATGGGAACCGTTGCGCGTAGCGGAATTCCGGGCTTTTTTATGGGCAATACCGCGGAAAGTATTTTGAACCAGATTGACTGTTCGGTGCTGACGGTGAAACCACCGGGGTTTGTTAGTCCGGTTAGCCCTTAACGCAAAGCGTCGTTGATTTACATTTGGACAACGGCGATGTGATGTTCATTGGAAATCAGCAACCGCACGGTCAATGGAGAAGGTGAATGCGAGTAATTCTTGTACCGGTTGCAGACCGTCCTGAGTGCGCAATTGCACTGGGGGCGGCATTTTCACTTGCGAACACGATTGGCGCCAGCGTTATTGGCTGTCATATTCGGCGTCACAGGTACTCTTCAGTGACATTGCCGTCAACCCTCGTG
>CAZGVL010000079.1:0-12911 GCA_964528965.1 uncultured Woeseiaceae bacterium | reverse complement strand
ATGTGTCCGGAACAAGGTGTAAACCATGTGACCTGTAATTTGACTCATAAGTTGGCCGGCCAGGAGACCATAAGATGGCCAATCTTGGCTGAGCGTAGATTTTGGAAGAACCCAACGCGCCGACCACGGCTCGCTGGTATTAGTTTGTTTGCCGAGGGTACGTCAGCTGACTCTTAATTGTTCAACTGATAGTGACGACCCTGCCCAACAACTAGTTCAAATGCCCCACTCGCTTCCACTCGCGAACGAGGTTCTTGGCAAGGCTCTTGGCCGTGCTCTTGGCTCCCACGAACAACAACCCGGAACCGCGAGTAGCAAGGTTACCGACCCAAACGGTTCGCATTGATTCCGTATCAACAATCGCAATCTCAAATGACGCGTAGTCGTGCGCATAAGTCACCTGTGTGGCGAAACCGGTTGTCGTGGCACCAGTAGTGGTTGCGTTGTACATGACCATACCAGGCGTGGTGTCGCTGCCGCTTGATCCTAGTGTGATCACAATTCCGGCATCGACGCCATGAAGTTCGTAGACCTTGGCGCTGGATTGCTGATCCCATTCGCGGGTCGGCGCGAAGAGATCGTCATGCAAAAGAACGCGGATGCCTTTCTTCTTCAGTTGGCGGGTCAGACGCTTGACGACATGCCGCTTGAAATCGATAGAGGCGTTCGGGAGTTGCAATACCACCGTATCAAACTTGAAATCAATGAAGTCCGGGTCAGTGTATCCCTCGATGTCCGTATGGCGAAAAGCAGATAGCGATAGAACAAGACTCAACGCCATCACTATGCGAAGGAAGGTGCGAAAGGTGCTGTTGAAGGCGATAGTCATGAAGGTTCTCCCACAATTGGTGTGCTATACCTGTAAAGCGCAAAGCACAGGACTGTTTGCCCAAGAAACTCTTGGATATCCCTCTAACTATTTCGATAGCCGGTCTCTAAGCCAGGCTCTTGCCATCCTCAGGTCGCGATCGAGCGTGCTCGACGACAGCCCCGTAACCTCTTCCATCTCCTCGAAGGTCAGCCCACCAAAATATTGAAGCTGTACGAGCTCGGCCTTTCGCGGGTCCAGCTCTGTAAGTGCAGTCAAAGCTTCGTCAAGATCCAGGAGCTCGGAGCCCGGACTGTTGGCGGGTTGAGAGGACTCGTACAATGTTATGCGCAAATCTCCACCACCACGTTTATCAGCGCTCATGTTTCGCGCGTAGTCAACCAACAAGCGCCGCATCATGCGGGCAGCGAGCGCAAAAAAGTGGGCGCGATCCTGCCACGAAACATCGACATCGACTAGTTTTGCGTAGATTTCGTTAACTAACGCCGTCGGCTGCAATGTGTGAGATTTTCGTTCCGAGCGAAACAATCTTTGTGCGAGTTTATGTAACTCGTCGTAGACCAATGGCGCCAACGCATCGCCGGCCGCCTGATCGCCGTCGGCCAGACCATTGAGTAGTTGCGTGATATTGTTTTGGACACCCACGGATTGATGCTAGCAATCCAACCACGTTCAGTCGATGTCCCGCATCCCTATTTACACTATTTGAGTGTCGAATCCAGTTCCAGAACGCGTGGATCCTGAGCGCCTAGCACCTCCATCAGGACTTCCCGCGCCTCTGTGAAGTTTTGTTCCGCGTCGCCACTTTCGACCTCCCGCAAAGTCTTGGCATGTTCAACCAGCGCTAGCGCGCTTGTCCATGTCATGGTTTCGCTTTGGTCGACGATTTTGCGGATGCGCTCTCCATAGCGGCGTGATTCGTCCAGATCATCTGCACGCCTGTAGTGCGCGGTCACTGCCGCCAGAAAGCTCAGGAGTGTTGTCTGGCTTGAGCCGGTAGTTGCCTCCTTGCCAGCTAACGCCTCGAGCAGAAGAGGCTCCGCCTCTTCGTAGCGTCGCTGCATGCTGATTGCATCACCAAGTTCCTTCCGCACAATTAGTTTGCTCGTCGCGTTTAGCTTCTCGTCATTGCGCAACACCTGTTGCAACCAAACTTCGGCTTCTTCTGGTCGGCCTCGATCAAGGTCTAGCTGACCGAGACGAACTCGCAGCAGTGTCGCTTTGTATCCATCGTCGCCCTGTAAATCAACCGCAAGCAGAAGGCCGCGTCGGAACATCACCTCGGCCTCGTCGTAGCGCCCCATGCCCATCAGTATGCTGCCCAAGCCCCGCAATCTGTCGACATAGATAAGGTTGTCTTCTCCTATCCGTAAACGCGTGATTTCTGCCGCTTCTTGATAAGCCAGTAGTGACTCATCCATGCGTCCCATTGCCTTCAGAGCGGCGGCCATCGAGCCCGTCATGTATCCGACCTGCGAGTAGTTTTCGGGCCAAACGATTTGCCCGCGCTCTATGCCGATCTCATAGATGTTGATTGCCTCCTGAAACTCATCCAGACGGATCAGCACCAATCCCAGGTTGCTGTTGCGAATAATCGAGTTCGGCGCCATCACGCCCTCCGCCTTCTCTGACAACGCGACGGTTTCACGTAGCAACGCCTCGGCCTCGTCGTAACGTCCCAGGCTCGAAAGCGCGTTGCCCATATTGCCTCGAATATCGATCGCAGGCTCAATTTCGCCGTCTCCAAATGCGATCATGATCTCCAATCCACGCCGCTGTAGCGCCAGCGCCTCGTCTGGCCTGCGATCATCCTGCAATACCACACCGAGGCGCGCCATGGTGTAGCCGATCAGACCATGCTCGGGGCCCATGTTGTTGATTCGAAGCTCAAGAGCGCGGCGTAAGTTCTCCTCAGCAAGATCAAGCTGACCACTTTGTCGATAAGCCTCCGCAAGGTCATGCAGCGAGTACGCGATCGATATTTCGTCGCGCGGCTGCGCAAGCTCCATTGCGGCCACGGCCTGTCGCAACATTGGAATAGAACGTTCTGTTTCGCCGAGCGCGGTGTAGCTGCTGGCCATGATGCGACTGAGCTCTGCTTGTAGTTGCGGTTGATCACTCAAACTATCGATCTGCTCGGCACCGCGCTCCAGAAGGTCGATGGCTGTAATCGATTCACCCTTAGCTTCATGAGGTGATGCGCTCGCAAAGAGGCCGGTAAGAAAAGTGGCAACCTGATCCGACTCAGCAGCAGCCTGATTCGCCCGGTTGCGCTCATCCGCGAGCTGCAAAGTGTAGAAGCTGGTGAGCCCCACAACACCGATTAATACGATCGCTGCTACGGACAGCCCCTTCGCGTTTCTCACGACAAATTTGCGGCTCTTGTAGAGCCAGTTGTCACCGCGCGCGCGCACAGGCTCGTCGTGAAGGTAGCGTTCTATATCATCGGACAAGTCGCTGGCCGTCGCGTAACGTCTCTCGGGATCTTTTTGCAGCGCCATGAGTGCGATATTGTCGAGATCGCCTTGCAGTCGTCGCCGCAATCGCTCGGCCGAGGTATTGCGCTGTTCGCCAATTTCACTCCGAGTGTCGCGAGAAGTCACAACCGTGCTGGGTTTGAGGGGGTCAGTATCGACTATCGCTTTTTCGTACTCTCGCGATGACGGTAGTGTCGGTCCGTACGGCGACTGGCCCGTCATGAGCCTATAAAGTAGAACACCCAGCGCATAAACATCTGTCGCGATCGATATCGGTTCACCGCGTACCTGTTCCGGGCTCGCATATTCCGGCGTCATCGCGCGCGCGCCTTCACGCGTCATTGCGATCGTTTGGCCGAATCTGCCGGCCTCAAGTAACTTGGCGATACCGAAGTCGAGCAACTTAGGATTACCCTCTCCGTCAACGAGTATGTTGCTCGGTTTCAGATCGCGATGTACGACCAGATTGCGATGCGCATAGTTGACGGCTGTGCAGACATTTCTAAGCAGCGCCAGTCGTTGATCGATACCCAGCTTCCGGGTGTCGCAATGTTCATCAATCGGCAGTCCTTCGATGTATTCCATCACGAGATACGGCAGGCCATCGTCTGTGGAGCCGCCATCTATAAGCTTGGCAATAAAAGGATGGTTCAGATTCGCAAGAATTTGGCGCTCAGCCTTAAAACGACTGATCGCATCTCTGCCCAAGAGTTGTGCCGCCATCACTTTGACGGCAACCACCTGTTTGTAGTGTTTGTCGGAGCGCTCGGCCAGGAAGACGGCCCCCATGCCGCCGCCCGCCAATCGTTCTAGTATCGTCCACGGCCCGACATCGCGCCCAACCCAAGGGTCGACAATGTCATTTGACAGTGACTCAACGGCTGCTTCTATCGGTTGCCGAAAATCCGTATCGCTGGCACTGTCCGCCCGCAAGAGATCACGAAGTTGCTGAACAAGGTCGGGCTCATTTCGCCCGAAGTCATCGACAACGGCCTCGCGAGCGCTGCCTTCCAAAGACAGTGCTCGTTGAAAGGCTTCCTCCAACTTTTTCCACGCATCCGCAGTCATGCCAAGAGACTAGTCTATTTACTGTTGTCGTGTCGCCTGCGCACCTGCCACCGGCAGCCCGGTCGCGGTTACCGCAGCACCACTACGATCATCAATGAGATTGGCGTCAGTCAGTTGCACAGTGTAGGTGACGCTGGTCGGGCCCGGCGGGGGCCCACCACCGTGGTCACCGCCACCGCCGCCGCATGCCGACAGAAAAATCGCCATGAAAATGGAGCTAAAGAACGCAAGCTTTGTTTTTACAGGTGTCATCAGTCTTCCCCTAGAAGTCGTAGCTAACGATAAAGTCGTTGTCACCAGCATCAAGGCGATACGGCGATATCATTTGTAGGTTGAGGGTGCCGTTGTCGGCCGAGTAACTTCCGTCGCCAATCATGACGTCTCCCGAATCGATTACGCCGTCGCCATTGCTGTCCGCCCAAACCCTGACTGCCCAAATGTCGCTGCTGTCGTTGCCGCTACCGCTCGCAAGCAACGTTAGATCGTTGAGTACGACATCGGATGAATTGCTGTTTAGCAGGAAGCGCAGCATAACTACGTCGGTCTGACCGGTCGTCACGGCCTTGTTCGGCACACTCACTGAAACGGCATTTGTTGCCACGGCTTGCGCGGCGATCGCGACGCCTCCCGGACCCCGAACTACACGATTTGCGATGCCGTCCGCATCATTTGGCCCGCCATCTTCGATGTCGAGTTGCACACAGTTGTGTCCCGCAGTGAGGCCCGGTAAGTAGTTGCCGCTTCCAGGGGCGGGACAGATGCCCGGCTCGCCCGGCGCCGAAGACACTTGATTATTCGCATCTACGACGAAGTCGGCCCAGCCCTGCCCATTGAGATAATTGCGATAGGTCGCGGCTGTGGGGATCGCCGTTTCCTGCGGAACAACCACAGAGACTCGATGCCCGGCACGCGGCAAGGCGTTTATCTCAAAATCGAACAAACCAGCAGGGTAGCTAAACCGAGTGTCGTCGCCATCGCTGGCCGGCACACCGTCATTGCCATAGTCAACGACATCCATCATAGAGATCATTGCATCTTCGCCGGTCAACATGGCCAGTCGCCCAAGCGACAAGATATATCCGTGGTTCGACTGCAGCAGCGCCTGGCCTCCAGCGCGCGAAACGACATGGTGGCTGACATTGCCAGGGTCGGCATAGTCACTCACTCCGTTGTCGTTGCTGTCACGCAGCTCTTCGTCCGAATCGGCAATGCCATCACCATCGCTGTCAGCCCCGGGCAGCCATGTCGGCGCAGTTTCAATGACGCGTAAATAGCGGTATCGAGTCGACGACTCAGTGGGTATTCCATTGTCAGCAACAGCCACCGAAACACGATAGACGCTGCTCTCAACCGTTGTCGGATCAAAACTAAACGTTGGCTGACTATAGCCTTCCTGCGGGGCCAGTGAATTGTCAGATGTCAGCCAATCGAAGCTGTGCGCGTCGCTCGAATCCGGGTCGCCAGACATCGCACTTACGATGACGATGCCGCCGTCCTTCGTTATTGTGCTAACGCGACGACCACCTTGTTCAATGGTCATCTGCGGCAGTGGGGCGAGGTTTCGCTCACTGATCGTTACGACGAATGAACTGACATTGCCGTTAATCGCATTGCTAGGCACGCCGAGCGTAATGGTCAACGTCTCGTCAACTTCACCCAGTCCGTCATCAATAGTACTGAGGTCGAGTTCGCCGATATTGGTATTGTCGACAGTAATGTCGCCAGTGGAGAGCGAGTAATCAACACCCGCGTTTGCAGACCCACTAACCGTGAATGGCACTGTGACCGGGTAATTGGCCGCGTCGCCGTTCAGCGCAATCAGTATTGTCGCCAGACTGCCCTCACCAATGTCCAGCGTGTCACCGACAAAACCGATTTGCGGGCTGATGTCGATTTGTTGCGTACTTTCCGCGACGTTGCCCGCAGCATCGCTCACCGTCCAGGTAATGACATGGCGGCCCGGTGCAAAAGGCCCTGACTGATCGGCAACGGGCTGTAGCGCACCGTCTTTGACATCGATCGCAGTTGCGCTTCCGATATTTACGGATGTTCTCGGACCGATTGAATCCGCGACAACGTCTGCTGGTACGGCCAACTCCGGTGCGACATCATCTGCAGCTACATTGGTGTCGGACTCGAACTCGGCCAGATTGCTGCGACCGTCGCCATCAAGATCCGCGTTGGCATCACTGGCATCATTCGGGTTCAGGCCGTTTGCTATCTCGAAAGCATCCGGCATGCCGTCCGAATCCGAATCTGCGTTATAGGCCGCATTGAGAGGAAAGGCATCGTAGATGTCTTCCACATCATCATTGTCGTCATCGGTATCACAAAGGTCGCCATCGAGATCGTTGTCGAAATCCGACTGATCGAGTGACGCGATCATTGGGCACTTGTCTACCTCGTTGTCGAGTCCATCACCGTCGATGTCGGCATCGCAGGCGTCTCCGTCGCCGTTGCCATCGATGTCCGACTGATTGGTATTCGCGACCGCAGGACAATTATCGATCGCCGAGCGGACGCCGTCGTCGTCTGGGTCTTCACCCGTGTTTACGGCCTCGAATGCGTGGTACAGGACCTGTACGTAGCCGCCATCAGGCGTTGGATTTTGCGAGGTCGTTACATCCGACGCACCGCCCGCCACGTCGTCGACGCCGTCACCATCGAGATCGCCGGGAATAGAAACTGAATGACCCAACAGATCGTAGGTCGTTGTCCCATCGAACGTTTCAACGTCATCAACCAGACCCAACGGGCTGCCGCGAAATACGCGAAGCTGCCCCTCATCTGTCAGACCAGCCCGGTTTGCACCAACCACGACATCGGCAAACACATCGGTATCGAGATGGCCCATCGCCACCGAAACTCCAAACTGATCGGGATAGACATCTCCCGGTTGCGCACCACCGTCAAGACCGGCAATCGTCTGCGACGGCACGGCGTTTACAGTCTTCCAATAAGCCGAGGCGCTGTTGTAGAAATTGATGTTGCCCGCGGCACCGCTGTAAGCGCCGACGACAAGGTCATCTATACCGTCACCCGTCGCGTCACTGCCGGTCGACAAAGCCCAGCCGAAACGCATCTGCCCGGCGGGCGCAGCGAGTTCAAATGACGGCTGCAGACCCGATCCAGGTGCCCAGCTGTTATCTACCGCCAAATAGCCGCGGACGATGTTAGCCGCTTGCGCAGCGAGCACGAGATCCGGATTGCCATCACCGTCGACATCGCCAACATCCATCGTTCCAAAATTGCCATCAGCGATAAGGAATGTTGCCGGTGCCGCATCCAGCCCGCCACTCGCGGAGCCATAGACTTGCAGCTGTGTACTCGCACCATTCAGCGCCGCATTGACGATCAGATCATCTATTCCATCGTTATCAAGATCGGCACTGAGCAACTGAACGTTGATCGATGCTGCCGGGTTGATTGCATCAATAACGCGATCAGGTTGTTGCAGGATGTCGCCATTATTGAAATAGAGGTAAACGACGTCGCCGTTTGATACAGCGATATCCGGGTGGTCGTTATCGTCCCAGTCTCCAACGGCGACAGAGCTGCCGAAACCGATGACCCCGTTCGGAGCAGTCAGCTCCGTCAGGAAGGTGCTGGCGCCATTGGCGCTGCCGTAGGAGATGAAGACCGCACCGCTACCCTCGTAAGCGGTGGCACCGATTACGAGATCATCGAAACCATCGAGATTAAAGTCGCCACCAGACATCGCGAGACCGATTCGGTCTTCGACGACGTTGTTCGGCGACTCAATTCTATCGCCAACGCTCAGCGCTTCAACTTCGGCAAGATTGGGCGAACTGCCATTCAGAAATTCATCGAGCAGCGTATACCCGTCACCGTCGGTGTCGGCGCTCGTATCATCGGCGACGGTGGGATCGAAGCCGTAGTCTTCTTCCCACGAATCCGCGAGACCGTCACCATCCGTATCATTCTGGTATCGCTCGTCAGCAGCGAAGGCGTCATCGATGTCGATGGTGCCATCGTCATCTGCATCGGCGACGCCAATGCTGACGTTAACCGTGTTGTCAGCCGTAAGCTTCGGTCCAATGTCGGTTACGTCCATGAGAAGATTAAATGACTGCCCGGCACGGGCCGCTTCGCCGTTGATCAAACCAGCGAACGAGACAGGCGTCGACTCTCCCTGCGTGAGGGTGCCAAGTGAGCACTCGATTCTCGCACCAGCGCTGCAACGTACATCGGCTGGAACGATGGTCATGCCCTCCGGAACGTCAAAGGCCAGTGTGACATTGCCGGCTTCAAGACCGGCCCAACTGCCAGGTTGGAAATTAGTGACGATTAGATTGAGTTCGAACGGCGAATCGGGATCAACCTCACTCGCTGGTAAGTCGACCTCAACACCGAGTACGGTTACCTCAAGTACACTGACTGGCGCGGTTGCCGTTGTTGGCGGTAGTGACTCTTCGGGAGCGTGCTCCATAGCAACCGTGAAGTCGTAGTTGCCAGCGTCAGCATAGTTATGACTGCCCACGATGAGGCCGCGACCACGACCGAAATCGATCTGCGGACTACGCTCCCTGCCATTCAAGTCTTCGTGCCCGGAACCTGTCCAGTTGTTGCCGAGCTCGGCGACAACGCCATCTCCCCAGGCAACGCTCAGAGCGCTGGCCTGCCGGTCCGGCTCATTATCAATATCGCTGAAGTCTGCGGTGAGTACCGTGTCGAAGCCGCGGGCTGCACGCAGATTATCGTTGAAGGTGATTGATACGGGGTCCGCGACAGCTTGAACACTCAGCTGCAATCCTGCATCACCCTGAGTGTAGTCCACGCCGTCGAACGCACGATAGCGCAAGGTATCTTTGCCGTTGTAGTCGCTATCCGGGACGTAGCGATAGATCGCGGCGTTGTCTGTAGCAGAGATCTGCGTCAGGTCGCCATGTGCAGGATCGGCCACTATTTCCAGGGTCAGGCTGTCCTGACCACCGGTACTGATAAAGCCGTCCGGGTCATAGGCGCTTAGCCGCAGGAATATCTCGCCATCTTCCTCAAGCGAGCACGGCACATCAATGTTGATGCTTGCGTCGGCATAGCAAGCAGCCTGCAATCGCTCGGGAGGGTTGAAGCCTCGAGTTATCGAGATGTTCACACTCGCCGGTTCGCTACGATCGATACCGTCGTTAACCGTGAAACTGAAGGCGTCCGTCGGCAAGAATTCGAAGTTGGAGACGTATGAAACCTTCGCGCTGTTTTCGGTAAGGTCATAGAACGGCGTGGTCTTGAATGAATGCACGAGGAAATCGCCATTCGCTGCTTCCTTCTCCATAACGTAGAAAGAGCTGGAGTTGACCGACACTTGTTCCGGTTCTCCCATATTGCCGATGATGAAGTCGGGAGTATCGCCCTGGTTCACTCCGCTGCCCGTCGACTTCACCTGACCGGCAAACGTACCGTCTGGCCCGAATCGCTGCACACGCAGGTTGCCCGTATCGGCGACGTACAGAATGTCGCGCGGACTAATGGCGAGGCTTTGCGGCGAATTGAATTGTCCCGGCTGATCACCGGAGAGTGGCGGGGGCAACCTTGTAGGGGAATCTTCGTAGCCCTCGCATTTCAAATCATCGCAGGCATACCCGTAGGAAACTTCCTTTGCCTCATCGCAGGCGCTGAATGGCACGCCATCATCGTTTAATTTGTTGGCGCGGCAGCGGCCCATCCAACCTATATATTCGCTGATCTCCCATTCGCCTGCTTCATTCATCTTTGTTGGCGACAATTTATGGATGCGATTGTGATAGGGGTCGGCAACATAAACAAAGCCCTTGCTATCAACCTTGACGTCGACGCCCGCAAGCGGTGCTTCGGACCCTACCAGGATTTCACCGATATCATCGAGTGGCTCACCGATCATCGTGTCGTTACGATAACGACTAACCTTAAATATGTCGCGACGGCGAAAATTAGGGGTGCGAAGCGGCCGCGTAAACAACTCATAGAGAACTCCGGCATTCGGGTCGCCGGCGACGCCGAGCAAGAACGACCGGGTTTCTCGGCGACCGTGTGATGTCGCATCACCCAAGTCGGTATCAAAGCTCAGGTATTCTCGTACGATCGGGTCGCCGCAACAGGGATCAACAAAGGGTGTGTTATCGAACTCAAACCATACGCGCTCGTTTTCTACGGAAAACTTCTCGCGGGGCCAGAAGGTAGGGTCCAGAATGCTATTGTCATGCGCCGCGCTCGCGGTCGGAAACAGGGAGCGTTGCGAGTCAAAACCACCACTCTCCGTCCATTTCGAGATTCGGGGAATCTTAGAAAGAACGGGCTCGGCGCCAGGCCCCGGATTAGTACCTTCCCCGCACACCCAAAAGAAGTCGCGTAGATAGTAGAAGTTCTGATCGTCAACGAAGATGAAACTTGGCTTGTAGACGAAATCGGTCGGAATCGTGCCGTTGAAACTTGGCTCGTAGTTGGACGACGACGGCGTGCATATCCGGTCATTTAGAAAGGCACCCCTGTCCGCGTCATCTGCCAGTCGAAAGTCATCGGCGAGGACGCCCAGCGGGCTGGTACGCGTCAGGTTGTCACCTTCCTCGCGCTCACCGACCGGCGTTAGTCGAAAGTCGTCGATGAAGTACGGAAGGAGGGGTGCTTCAAATTGTCCGGCGGCTGGATATGTTTCGATCTCGAATTCGAGTGGGTCGAATCGACCGTCGATCATCGGCTCTTCGTTGTCAGTACCTTCAAGCCGAATTTCGACCGCGTGCGAGGCGGTTGCGTTGGCGATATTGGAAACTGCCTTGGGTGCTATATTTGTACCGGGCGGCTTTAGCGTAACAATTTGCGTGTGCTCGGGGGTTCCACCGGTCTCGTTGAACGAGTCATCAACAGCCGTCCAGACGATCTCGTATCGATGACCGTCTGGGCCGACTTCCAATGTATTGGGTGCATTGTTGGTGACGGTCGGTGAAGGGTCGGCAAGGTCAACAACACGAGGACGACCCAGTGGGAAATCATCAGTGCGAAGATCGATGTCAGTATCTGTATAGCGAGCGAAGCTGGCGGGTGCGAGCAACAATGGCGCTGAGCTATCGATGACTGAAATTCGTTGTGTAAAAGTCGTGCGAATCACCTCTCCGATCTGCTCCAGATTCGCTGCACCATCGGATCCGGCAGGATACGGGCCGCCATTGATCTCTTCAGCTGTCCATACGAGTTCGTGCGGACCGTCGCCGATAGTGAACAGCCGCGATGTCGGTGAGTCCGTTGTTACCGTAAACTCGCGACCGCAATTATCGACGGGTGTAAAGCGGGCGCGAAGATTATCTTCCTCACGGCCAAATCGGACACCACCAAAATCGGTGGCTTCAAGCGCGATGTCTTGCCCGGCGACGTGTAGGACCCCAGTCATGTTGTCGCGAATATAAGGCGGGTTCACGTCCCACACGGTGAAGATCTGTGTACCACGATTGGCAGCGGTGTATTCGGTGGTGTCTTTGTACCATTGGTTCGACGCTACGACACCGGTGACGTCGACGGTGATTAATCCTGCCTCCTGAGCGACGCCAACGAAATTCTCAATCAGCTCGCCACGCGCGGTAACCCTTCTTCCGGCGGCCGCGCCCGACTTGGCACTGGCTGTTGCCGCTCTTGCGGCAACCTTCTTCGCGAGATAGTTCTCCGCAGCAACACCGATGGGAATCAGTACGGTGGGCAAAGTCACATCCATCACGTAGTTCATCGATGAGCGCGCCTCCCAACTAAGGATATGACGTCCTTCAGGGAACTCGGGGCGCTGCTGCAATAGGGAAGAGTCTTCGAGTCCATGATCTGCGTACGCCGATGAACCGAGATAGTAGTTGCTCAAGCGCACACGCACATCGGCGTGAGGGTGATAAACATCCGGCTTTCCTACATCGGCAAATACATCGTCAAGAGGATCGAATGGAACCCCAAAAATACTGGCATGGCTTTCTTCCACACCGAAATTGAAGTCATCTTTGCGTATGCTGTTCTGAAACTTGTAGACGCAGGATGCGCCGCTCAGGTCGCCCGTTGCGACGTTATTCGGTGGGCTCGAGAAGTCGCCCGGCACCGCCATCAATGGTGGTGTGTTCTTGATCGAGATGTCTGTGGCGAGCGCCGCGATCTCGAAGCCGGTACCGAATACGCCGGGCGCGGCAATTCCGAGGATGACGGACGAGGTGTGTGCGCCAAGTTGCGTACCGAGGGCAACGCCAACTGCTAAATTGTCATCAGGGGTCGCATCGAAAGGATGGGCAAGGGCGTTTTGTCCTGCCAATAGACAGGCAGCCATCCCGAGATGCAGCGCCAGCGCCTTCGTTGCCAAGATCGATCTGATTGTATTTGTCATCGTGCTCACCTCAAGAAGCCTCAGGAATTACCTGGCTTGTAGGGGTAAGCGTTGGTGAAGCCGATTTTTGCCCAAAAAGTACCTGGCATCAGGACGACTTCTGATCCGCAAGACACCAATCCCTTGTTTGGCCTCACGACATACGAATTCAATCGAACTTGAAAATCAGGAAAAGGCCCCATTGGTGCCAATAGAT
>CAZGVL010000078.1:4150-12935 GCA_964528965.1 uncultured Woeseiaceae bacterium | reverse complement strand
CATGTTCTCGAACTTGTCTTCCAGTTCGATCTCTTTGGCAACCGATACACCATCTTTGGTGACAGTCGGTGCGCCGAAGCTCTTGTCGAGCACAACATTGCGGCCTTTCGGTCCCAACGTTACTTTTACGGCGTTTGCCAGAACGGTGACACCAGCGAACATCTTCTGTCGCGCTACGTCACCAAAAAGTACTTCTTTAGCAGCCATCTCAATTTCCTCTTTTGATCATTAGAAGCGGCGAAAGCCGCGTTCCTGATTAGGTTGTGTGGTAATAAGCGGTGATTGGACCTTATTTCTCGATCACGCCTACGATGTCGTCTTCTTTCATAACCAGAAGCTCTTCACCATCAACTTTGACCTCAGTACCGGCGTATTTGCCGAAAAGCACCTTGTCACCAACCTTCACATCCAGAGCACGGACATCGCCGTTTTCGAGGATCTTGCCTTTGCCTGCGGCAACAATTTTACCTTTGATTGGTTTCTCGGTCGCCGAGTCCGGAATTACGATTCCGCCTGGCGATGTGCGCTCTTCTTCCATGCGCTTAACGATAACTCGATCATGAAGCGGACGAATCTTCATCGTGTACATCTCCTGTAAATTATTGATTTATAACCGCTTTATCGCGGATTCTTGGGCCTTCGGCAATTAGCACTCGGCCGCAAGGAGTGCTAATAATAGGCATGCGTATTGAAATATCAAGGGCCGCAACGCGACCTTTACGCCAAAAAGCCTAACTGTGTCGATGACAGCACCCCGGAGCGACGGTATGCTGCCACTCCTCAGCTATTACAGGCCGCCAAAAAGCGGTAACAATCCGGTCCATTGCCGGGTCTGAATTCGAACAAGGCACGCATTCGACGTGATAAAGAAATCATGAACATATCCTCACACCTGGCCCGAACCTTCCTGCTGCTTGTGTCGCTCAGCTACGGCATTATTGCTGTCGCTCAAGATGATGAGCCACTGCGGCCTGCGGACGCTTATCGATACGCCGTCGCCGACACGGGTGATGCAATCGAGATCGACTGGTCGATCGAAGACGGCTATTACCTGTATCGCGAGAAAATGAGCTTTGAGAGCAGCACCGCTGCTGTTGTACTGGGCGAGCCGGAAATGCCCGAGGGGCTGGAGCACGAAGACGAGTTCTTCGGCAAGCAACAGATCTATCGTGGCAACTTCTTCGTTCGTGTGCCGTTCACCATCAACGGCGATCGTCCGGACTCGATGGAGTTTGTCTTGAAGAGCCAGGGTTGTGCGGATATGGGTCTTTGCTATCCACCGCAAACCTGGAGGGAAGAGGTCAAGCTCCGGAATGTCGCCAGCACAACAGCAAAACTGGACCTCGGCGGCGTTGGCGGCCAGGACAATGGTTTTCTGCCGGTCGACGAGGCGTTCAAACCAATATTGATACCGGTCGATGGCAATACAATAGAAGTCACGTGGCAGATTACTCCCGGGCACTATTTGTACAAGTCCAAGATGTCTGTCTCGACGACGACCGAGAATGTGCAACTCGGGCAACTCGACCTTCCCACCGGTGAGCTCAAGTACGACGAATTCTTCGGCGAGTCAGAGGTTTATCACGACGACGTGTTTGCGAAACTGCCGCTGGCACGAGCAACTCCGGAAGCAATGAATCTCGAGCTCGAAGTGAATTATCAGGGTTGTGCTGATGACGGACTTTGCTATCCGCCGACAACCCGGACCTTGAGCATTGCGCTACCGATGGCCACTTCGGTCAGCGACCTCACAGCCATGCCTGCGAGCGAAGCGCCAGTATCTGAGCAGGCGTTTCTGGCAAGAGTCATCACCGGTTCAAGTCTTTGGGTCGCCGCGGGCACCTTCTTCATCATCGGCCTCGGGCTTGCATTTACACCTTGCGTGCTCCCAATGGTGCCGATTCTGTCCGGCATCATTGCCGGCGAAGGCGACAACGTCACCCCAATTCGTGGCTTCACTCTGGCGCTGAGCTATGTCATGGGTATGGCGCTGGTCTATACAGCAGCGGGCATCGCTGCGGCCGCAGCCGGCCTGCAATTGCAGGCGACGTTTAATCAGCCGTGGATTCTAATTGTGTTTTCGGGACTATTCGTTGTGCTGGCGATCGGTATGTTCGGCGCCTATGACCTGCAGATGCCCTCGGCTATTCAGAGCAGACTGTCGGGTGCCAGCGGCAACCAAAAGAGCGGCACCATGGTTGGCGCTTTTGTAATGGGCGCTTTGTCGTCGCTGATCGTCACCGCCTGCGTTGCACCCGCGTTGATCGCGGCACTAACCGTCATGGCGCAGACCGGCGATATGCTGCGTGGCGGCTCCGCATTGTTCGCCATGAGCATGGGCATGGGCGCACCGCTCTTGCTCGTTGGAGCAGCACAAGGAAAATTACTTCCAAAAGCCGGCCCCTGGATGGTTGCCATCAAATCCGGATTCGGCTTCATGATGTTGGGATTGGCTATCTGGATGCTGTCGCGCATATTGCCCGGCAGCGTAACGCTGGCACTCTGGGCGGTGCTGATATTCATGGGCGGCGTATTCCTGGGTGGCCTGACCAGTATCGGAACAGACTCAACGGTCGGGCAAAAAATGGGCAAGGGCTTCGGCTTTCTTGGCATTGTTTACGGACTCTTGCTCCTGCTCGGTGCCTTGACCGGCGGCAGCAACCCGCTGCATCCGTTGGCGAGCGTAAGCTTGGGCGGAACCTCAGGCAACGCTGGCGAAGAACACGAGCTCGCGTTCGTCAGCATCAAAACAGTCGATGACCTGGATCGAGCTATCGCCGCAGCCGCCAGCCAGGGCAAGACCACCATGCTCGACTTCTACGCCGACTGGTGTGTCTCGTGCAAAGAAATGGAAGCCTATACATTTACTGATGCCGGTGTTCAGGCCGCGCTTTCCAATACCGCACTGTTGCAGGCAGACGTCACCGCAAACGATGACGCTGACCGCGCGTTGCTCGACCGCTTCGGCGTATTTGGACCACCAACGATTATCTTCTTCGGCGCGGATGGTCAGCAACGCAATGGCTATGAAGTCGTCGGCTACATGAAGGCAGAGGCATTCACTGAACATGTACAGCGAGCTTTCGACACATCTGCGACAATGTCGGCACAGGCACACTAGACACAGTTCCAGAGGGCGATAATCTTGAGAAACACTCTGTTTGCCGTCGCGTTCGGCATGGCGACGTTAACGGCGGTCGCTGGCTGCGAACAATCCTCTGCACCCTCGGTCACTGAACCTGTGACGGCTTCACCGGCTCCGCTAGCGACCACCGACCATCCTGCATTCACCCTGGTTGATGTCAATGGTGTGGAACGCTCGCTGGACGAATGGAGTGGCCGCCCACGCCTCCTGAATTTCTGGGCAACATGGTGTGCACCCTGTCGACGCGAGATACCGCTATTGAAGGCGATGCAGGAAGCGCAAGGCGAGGACGGTATACAGATCATCGGAATCGCCGTGGATTTTGCTGAAGAAGTCTCGGCGTACGCTGAGAAGGCGGAGTTTAATTACCCGATTCTCGTCGGGCAGGAAGATGCCATGGCCGTGGCTGAATCCTCCGGGGTCGATTTCATCGGCATGCCATTTACGATGATTCTCTCGGCCGACGGCGAGTTGCTCGGCTCACACATGGGCGAAATTCACCAGCAGCACCTCGATAGCATCGCGGATGTGCTGGCCCAGCTCGGCCGCGGCGACATCGACAAGGCGACCGCCCGGGAAGCGCTGTATTCAATGTAGGAACCTGAGGGTTCCGCACGCCTCAATACTCTGCTCCCCGACATTGTCATCGTCCGACCTGCTTCCTGAGCGGATTGCCCACCGCCAAGTCCATCAAATCTCATAGCGGCGCAGCGCGTGAACTCCTGCCAGCGGCATTTATTTGCCGATTGCAACAAAAGTTGCGCCAACATCCCCGAATAAGGTTAGAATTGCGGCCATCTTCGGCAATCTGGTCGGCATAAACTGAAAATGGCTGGCATTCTCCTTATAAACGGCGCAAATCTGAACCTGCTCGGCACCCGCGAGCCCGACGTCTATGGCGCCGACACCCTAGAGGACATCGAAAAACGCTGCGAAGTGTTGGCGGATGACCTGGGACACGAGCTTATCGCCTACCAGAGCAATGCCGAACACGATCTGATTGACCGGGTACAACAGGCAGGCGACGAAGGGATCGAATTCATCATTCTGAATCCCGGTGCGTTTACGCATACCAGTATTGCCCTTCGCGATGCGTTGCTTGCCGTTGCAATACCTTTTATTGAGATTCACCTGAGCAATACGTTTGCTCGAGAGGAATTCAGACAGAGCAGTTACTTCAGCGATATTGCGACGAGCTGTCTGTTCGGATTTGGGGCATTTGGCTATGAACTTGCGTTGCAGGCAGCAGACCGGCACGTTCAATGCGCAGAGGAAAACTAATGGACATAAGAAAAGTAAAGAAACTGATTGAGCTACTGGACGAATCCGGTATCGCGGAAATCGAGATAACCGAGGGTGAGGAGTCCGTAAGGATTAGTCGTTATTCGCCAAATGCGCCTTTGGCCGCGCCGATGCAAGTGCCAATGCCGGTCGCCGCTGCTCCTTTAGCAGCTCCAGTCGCGGCTATCGCCGCCGCGCCGATCGCAGAAGTCGAGGACGACGGCTACAACATAGCAGCGCCAATGGTAGGAACATACTATGCCGCATCCGCGCCTGGATCCGCTGCCTTTGTGCAGGTTGGCGACCGCGTCAAGGAAGGCGACACACTTTGCATTATTGAAGCGATGAAAATGATGAACCAGATTGAGGCCGACGTTGCAGGCGTCATCAAGTCCATCCGCTTGCAAGACGGCGAACCAGTCGAGTACGGACAGACTTTGTTCGTTATTGATCAACGGCAAGCTGACTAAGTGGGCGTATAGAAAATGCTCGAAAAAATCGTCATTGCCAATCGCGGCGAAATCGCACTGCGTATTTTGCGGGCCTGCCGCGAAATGGGTATCAAGACCGTTGCCGTGCACTCAAACGCCGATAACAATCTTAAGCATGTATTGCTCGCGGACGAGACAGTGTGTATTGGCCCCGCACAGTCTGTGGACAGCTACCTGAACATGCCCGCCATTATTAGTGCGGCCGAGGTCACCGATTCGGTCGGCATTCACCCTGGCTACGGCTTCCTCTCAGAGAATGCCGACTTCGCTGAACGTGTGGAGAGCAGCGGGTTTTCATTTATTGGCCCCCCGGCCAGTTGCATACGCCTGATGGGCGATAAAGTCTCGGCAATCAAGTCCATGAAAGCCGCCGGCGTGCCATGTGTGCCTGGATCGGACGGTCCGTTAGGTGAAAACGCAGATGAAAACATGCGTATCGCTCGTGACATTGGTTACCCGATCATCATCAAGGCGTCGGGCGGCGGCGGTGGGCGCGGCATGCGCGTCGTGCACGCGGAGGCTTCACTGATCGCGGCGATCACCGTGACCAAGGCCGAAGCACGGGCTGCTTTCAATAATGACGTCGTTTACATGGAAAAATTCCTTGAAACGCCACGGCACGTCGAATTCCAGATATTAGCGGATTCTCACGGCAATGCGATTCATCTGGGCGAACGTGATTGCTCGATGCAGCGCCGACATCAGAAAGTTATTGAGGAAGCACCTGCGCCCGGCATCACTGAAGAGCAGCGCAACCGTATTGGCGAGCGATGTGTGCGAGCGTGCCAGGAAATTGGCTACCGCAGTGCAGGAACATTTGAGTTTTTGTACGAGAATGACGAATTCTATTTCATCGAAATGAATACACGCTTGCAGGTGGAGCATCCTGTAACCGAAATGATTACTGGTATCGATATTGTTCGTGAGCAGCTGCGCATCGCTGCCGGCGAAAAACTGTCTTACACACAAGACGATGTGAAAATTTCCGGACACGCGATCGAGTGTCGTGTAAACGCGGAAGATCCGAAGACCTTTATGCCATCACCAGGCATGGTAAATTTGTGGCATGCGCCAGGCGGTCCGGGCGTTCGTGTCGACAGCCATCTCTACAGCGGTTACAAGGTTCCGCCCTACTACGACTCCATGATCGGCAAGATCATTACTCATGGTGCTGATCGCGACGCGGCAATCGCACGGATGAAAAATGCCTTGACCGAAATCGTTATCGAAGGAATAAGAACCAATGTGCCGCTGCATCAGGAAATATTCCAGCACGCCGCGTTCCAGGCAGGCGGAACTGATATTCACTATCTTGAGAAGCGCCTCGGACTTGTGTGATACAGAGCACGGTTAACAGGCGATGGAGTGGCGACAATTTGTCATGGACCTTGAAACCCTGAATCCGGACCGCGTCGAAGATGTATTCATGCGCCATGGTGCGCATTCGATTACGTTCACCGACGCTGGCGACAAACCCGTACTGGAGCCCGCGCCGGGCGAAACGCCGATGTGGAGCGACACTCGCATTACCGGACTGTTTTCTCCCGATGCTGATATTGACGGCCTGTGCATTGATCTCAAGCAGGTGCTGCAGCTGGATCGACTGCCGACAAACCGCGTTGAGGAACTCGCCGACCGAGTGTGGGAACGGGAGTGGCTCAAGGACTTTGGCGCCATGCAATTCGGCCAACGCCTGTGGATCTGTCCGGGCGACACAACAACTGACAATGCCGATGCTGTCGTGGTGCAACTGGACCCCGGGCTGGCCTTCGGCACCGGCACACACCCAACCACAGCACTTTGCCTTGAGTGGCTGGACAGCCTGTCCTTAAACAATACGACGATGCTCGACTACGGCTGTGGCTCCGGCGTGCTGGCGATTGCCGCACTAAAACTCGGCTGTGACTCGGCGGTCGCGATGGATATTGATCCGCAGGCACTGACTGCGACGGTGCAGAACGCGACCCACAATGAGGTTGATGGGCAACTGCAAGTATTCGGCAGCGCAACTGGAGTTGCGGGTCAGTTCGATGTTGTGATCGCCAATATTCTGGCGGGGCCACTTATTGAGCTTGCAAAACCAATAGCCGCGCGTGTTCGGGCAAATGGCCAACTCGCGCTTTCAGGCTTGCTTGCGGAGCAGGTTGACGAGGTGCTGACGAGCTACGCTGCGTGGATCAAGTTCGACGAGCCCGTTTTGAGACCACAAGGTAATCAAACCTGGGCCTGTCTGACCGGCACAAGGATAATGCACTGATATGTTCACCCAGTGCCCAGAGTGCAGCACCGCATTTCGCGTAACCGCCGAGGTGTTAAAAAAGGCCGCGGGCCAGGTACGTTGCGGCGGTTGCGGCATTGCGTTCAACGCACTGGAACACCTTTCAGAGGAAATGCCAAAAACGGCGCCACGCGCGCAACCTAATGAGCATGTGCCGGAATTAACGCCGGAAACAGACGACGATCAGGATCAGTCCTTACCAAAATCGATTTCCGCGGAGCAAAGCGCCGCGCTGTTAAAAACACTGGATGAGCTGGCCGGCTCGAATATTCAGATCGAAGACACAGGTATTGAGTGGCGAGTGCTGGATACCGAGACCAACGACGACGAACCTGACTTCGTTGCTGAAGAAGCGGCTGAGTCGCAACTGATTGCGGACACCGGCACGATAAAGTTTGTTCTTGAAGACGATGATGACGAATCAAATGGAGATGCTGCTGATATTTTTGAGTCTCCAGGCGAGACCTTCATTGACTCGAACCTGCAGCAGGACAGCGGCGCTTCCATCGTCGATGAGTTCCTGACGGACTCACCGACGCCCGTCGACGAATTTTTGACCGCGACACCGAGTCTCGTCGAGTCACCGGAGGTGTTCTCCGGCGTTGAGTCGGACGCGACACCCGAAGTAATGCGCTTTGACGACAATACGCCGCTACCCGATGATTTCGATCTCGGAGATCCGACTCCGTATGTTGCCGAGCCGCCGAAGCCACATATTGAGCGCCGCGCCTCTGCGCCGGAACTGGAAGATGCTCAGGTTGACCTGGCACTGGGTGATCCCGACGAATGGGAGCTACTACTTGGCGAAGTAGAGGTTCCTCCCGAAGCGGATGTCGAAGCCATGCCTCTCGTTACTGAAGATGCTGCAGACGACGAAGAGCTCGAACCCGCCGCGGACGGAGCCATCAGTGACGTCGCCGCTGACATACCGCTGGACATGGATACGCAGTTTGCTATCCAGGCTGAGGCGATGGGTATTGATCTGAGCGGCATGCACAAGTCCGTTGATGGGGGAGATGCTACTGGCGTTGACGTTCTCGATGCTGGCAATGAAAATAGTGAAGAGGACCTGATGTCGATTTCCGAACTCGAGGCAAGCTTGAGTGGCGAACCGGATGCGCTGGATGAATCGACAAGTGACGAGCCGGATGAGTTGCTGGAAATAGAGCTTGACGAAAAACCGCAGCAAATCGATAAGTCCGACGAATGGTCGTTCGCCCCGAGCCTGGACGATGCCATCGAAGACCAGCCGGGTATCGACAGCGACGACACTGAGTATGAGGACATTGATGACCGCATTGCACTCGCAGGCTCGGTCACGTCATACAGTGATGCTGCGGAGGCAGAGGACGAGACCGTCATCAAGACCGATATTGAAGACGAAGACCCTGCCGACGACGACATTGACGACGGACAGGACGATGAGGGTGAGGCGGAACTTGAGCTGGGATCCGATGCCGATCTGGAGGATGAATCCGTGGCCGTGTCGGACGTATTTTCCGACGATGAGCATAACGAAAACCTGGCGGAAGAATCCGACCATGAGTTCGACGAAGACTCAGCGGACGATTCCGACGATGGGGTCGACGA
>CAZGVL010000078.1:0-4050 GCA_964528965.1 uncultured Woeseiaceae bacterium | reverse complement strand
GAAGACCATCACGATGATATTGATGAATCTCCCGATGAAGAACCCGAGACATCCATCGACGAGGACCTGATTGCAGCTGCCTTCGAATCCGAGGCGGCACAGCTGGCAGAAGATGCCAGGGACGAGGAAGAGCTCGACGATTCTGATGATGCAGCTGGCGATGATCCTGAGACAAGTGGCGAGCATTATGTGCCGCCGCAAACCGAAGAAGAGAAGACGATCAACATGATGATCGACCAGGACTTCATGCGCCTGGCCGCGGAAGGCGAAGATATCTTCACCTCGACCGTCGTTGATGTTCGCTCTGCCTTTGAGAACAACCCAAGTGTTGAAACGATCGTCATGGAAGGCGAATTCGTTCGCGGTGCGCTCGATCGCGAAAAGCCAGCCACTGATGCAGCGGCTGGCTCGCGGCGTTATGACGACACCAGGTTTTCATCGAAGCTGGCGACCGACGTGAAGCCAGGAGAGCGTGGTGGACGCCGCGATGGCGACCCGAGGAGTTATGCTGCCATCGCCGGAGTTGTCGTACTTGCCCTGCTCCTCGTCGCGCAAGCATTGCACCAGTCGCGCGAAGCTCTTGCGACCATCCCGGCAATTAACAACGCACTTGGCCCGATTTATCGAATGGTCGGATACCCCCTGACACCGAACTGGGATATCGCCGGGTGGAGATTCGAAGTAACCAACAGCAGCATCGACGAAAGTGGCAATCTGCTGACCGTCTACTCGCGCATCGGCAACAAATCCGACGATCCGCTGCCGTACCCGCTGGTACAGCTGTCACTGATGGACCGGTTTGAAGAGATCATCGGCAGTAAAGTCCTTGAACCGAGAGAGTATTTGCCGGGCAACCCTGATCCACGCAAGGCCATCGAACCCGGCAGTACGTTCAATGCGGTTATCTCCATTGAGTCACCGGCCGGGGCAGCAACCTCCTTCAAGCTCAATGTTTGCTATCGACTCGCCAGCCGTCAACTACGCTGCGCAATTGAGGACTTCAAGTAGCCACGCTTGCGGATCAAACCGCCAGTCGGATGGCCGATCGCACTGCCAAAGGCGTGCGCTTCAAGTAAAATACCCGGTATGCCAGAGCAAATGCATCCACCGCTAAAAATCGGACCGTACAGACTGACGAGTCCATTTGTACTCGCGCCAATGGCGGGCGTTACTGATGCACCATTTCGGCGCATGTGCCGCCGTTTCGGCGCTGGCATGACCACATCCGAAATGACAACCGCGGATACCAGCCTTTGGCAGACAGCGAAATCGCGCCACCGCCTCGACCTGGACCTCACTGCTGAACCGGTTGCCGTGCAGATCGCGGGGTCCGATCCGGAACAACTTGCGGCGGCCGCAATCGCCTGTGTCGACCGCGGCGCACAGATTATCGACATCAATATGGGCTGCCCGGCAAAAAAGGTACTCAAAAAACTCGCGGGATCGGCGCTGCTCCGCGACGAATCTCTGGTTAAAGAAATTCTTGCCGCCGTTGTTAGTGCCGTCAACGTTCCCGTGACGCTCAAAATTCGCACCGGCTGGGACGCCGACAGCAGAAATGGTGTGTCGATAGCACGCATCGCCGAGGATTGCGGCATCCAGGCGCTCGCGATTCACGGCCGTACGCGCGCATGCGGATACCGCGGTGTCGCGGAATACGAAACGATTAGCAATATAAAAAAAGCCATCTCGATTCCAGTTATTGCCAACGGAGATATAACAACTTTGGAGAAGTCGCTTGAGGTTTTGCGCGTAACTAACGCTGACGCCTTGATGATCGGCCGAGGTGCGCAAGGACGCCCCTGGATCTTCCGAGAACTTAGACAGCGTCTTAACAAAGATGAAAAAGTAACTGCCCTAGAAAAAAACGAATTGCGTGATACTATGCTCGACCACCTGAACGACATGCACCAGTTTTATGGGGATTCAACTGGCGTTCGGATGGCTCGAAAGCACTTGACCTGGTATTGCAAAAATTTGCTCAATGCGGATGATTTTCGTTATCAGGTTGTGCGTGTCGATAGTGCTTCAGAACAGATTCGACTGACCACAGAATACTTTGATCGTGAAGACGGGGGAGTTTCTTTGGCCGCTTAGTCTCTCTGAAGTTGAGGACTGGCTCGAACTTAAGTGCCGAGCCGCATAATTAGATAGTAAAATTCACGCAGCGGGAATTGAACACAGTGGCGAACAAGAATATCCACAACGTCAGCACACTCAGAGCCTCAAACAGCAAGAAACCGCTTCGAAAGCATACAGAAGACGCGATACAGCAGTATTTCGCCAGCCTTAATGGCGATCGCCCGGCGGAGCTGTATGACCTTGTGATTGGCGAGGTGGAACGCCCATTGTTCGAAGCCGTAATGATTTACACGCGTGGCAATCAGAGTCAGGCGGCCGCCATCCTCGGCATCAATCGGGGCACATTGCGTAAGAAACTCAAGACCTACTCGATCATTTCGTAAGCGCGGCGTGCCATTCGCCGCGTTCACGCCATTCTCATTTCCCCACTCTAATCAGGTGACTTCATGTTGACGGTACGACGAGCGCTTATCAGTGTTTCGGATAAGCGTGGGCTAGTCCCATTTGTGTCTGGCCTCGCCGAACTCGGCGTAGAAATTCTCTCCACTGGTGGCACTTGCCGCGCGCTGCGCGAAGCTGGCATCGACGTCATCGAGGTTGCGGAAAAAACGGGTTTCCCGGAAATTATGGATGGCCGCGTCAAGACACTGCATCCGATCATTCACGGCGGCCTGCTCGGCAGGCGCGGCAAGGATGAGTCGGTCATGGAAAAACACGGCATTGAGCCGATTGATCTGCTTGCGGTTAACTTGTATCCGTTTGAGGAAACTATCGCCCGTGATGACGCGACCATTGACGATGCGATTGAGAATATCGACATTGGTGGCCCTGCCATGATTCGTGCAGCATCAAAAAATCACGACGGCGTCGCTGTCGTTGTCGACCCTGACGATTATGAGGGTGTACTCGAGTCATTGAAAAATAACGAACTTTCACTCGACAATCGCAGACGTCTGGCAGCGAAAGCGTATGCACATACGGCAAGCTACGATACCGCCATTACAAAATACCTTTCTGCCTCACTTGGCGACGATCCTCTGGGTGAACGGCAACTGTATGCCGGTAAGCTGGTCGAAAGAATGCGCTATGGCGAGAATCCGCATCAGAACGCTGCGTTTTACATTGACCAGCAGGCGCCCAAAGGCTCCCTTGCCAAGGCCAGACAGCTGCAGGGCAAGGCGATGTCGTACAACAACATTGCCGACAGTGATGCCGCACTCGAGTGTGTTAAACAGTTCTCAGGCCCAGCCTGCGTCATCGTGAAGCACGCCAACCCATGCGGTGTCGCGGTGGACACGGATATCCTGGCGGCCTACAAAAAGGCGTTCAAGACGGATCCAACATCAGCGTTTGGCGGAATTATTGCGTTTAATCGATCGCTTGACGCCAGGACAGCCCGAGAAATTATCGACCGTCAGTTCGTCGAGGTCATTGTGGCCCCGGCAATTGATGCAGACGCTGCGGCGATCGTTGCCGAGAAGAAAAACGTCCGGCTGCTCGAGACCGGCGACTGGGACGATTCTGCAAGTGCGGGATTTGATTTCAAGAAAGTTTCGGGCGGACTGCTCGTACAAGGGTCCGATCTTGGCCGTATCACTGCGGACGACCTGAAAGTGGTGAGCAAAGTGGCGCCAACCGCGGCCCAGATTGAAGATATGCTGTTCGCATGGACCGTGGTCAAGTACGTGAAGTCCAATGCGATCATTTTCTGCAAGGACCACATGACTATCGGCGTCGGTGCCGGCCAGATGAGCCGTGTATACAGCACCAAAATTGCAGCGATCAAGGCCGCTGACGAGGGCCTGGACGTCAAAGGCTCGGTAATGGCTTCGGATGCATTCTTCCCATTCAGAGACGGCATCGATGCGGCAGCAGAGCATGGAGTTTCAGCCATTATTCAACCCGGTGGTTCTATGCGCGACGAAGAAGTTATCCAGGCGGCTGACGAGCATGGTCTGGCCATGGTAC
>CAZGVL010000077.1:0-12937 GCA_964528965.1 uncultured Woeseiaceae bacterium | reverse complement strand
CATGCCCGCGATAACCACCCGACCATCGCACACCCGCCTGTAGGAGCGGGCCATGCCCGCGATAACCACCTGACCATCGCACACCCGCCTGTAGGAGCGGGCCATGCCCGCGATATCCACCCGACCATTGCACACCCACCTGTAGGAGCGCGCCCCAGCGCGCGATCCTATCCCAGCACACCCGACAGTCGCTCAAGTAAGACCTGCCCATCCGGAGTGTGCAACCAATAAAGTCCAGCGCAGTTGATAACTACCGTGGCCCAATAGAAAACGCGAAAATACGTCTTGCTGGATTTATGCCGAAGGGTCTGTTGCGCGAGCATTGCTCCGGGCCAGCCACCTGCCAGTGCCAGAATGTGCAGCGTGCGTTCGCTGATTCGCCAGCGGCCAGCTTGAGCTGAAGACTTGTCGATGGCGTAGGCAATGAACGTGACCATACTCATGAGCACGTAAGCGGCGGGCACAATCAGTGGCAGGCCGGTCATGACTACGGACGTACCGATGGCGGCAAAGAATAACGTTGTGAGTAGCAAGGCTGGCGGTCCTGAATTCGATCCTGTTTTCTTTGTTCGTTTGTCCCCAGCCAGCGTGGCATTGACTGCACGATTCCGCCCTTGTTTATCCTTGCTGGCATCGTAGGTAACGACGTCATTTGCCTGCGGCCGCCGGTCACGATTGGCAAAAGCCTTGATGTGCACGAATATTCGTTCACCGCCATCAGCCGGTGTAATGAAACCAAAGCCCTTGTCATCATTCCATGATGCGATCTTTCCTTTGTTTCTCATATCTGACTCATATCTGACTCATAATTGACTCATAGTTGACTCATAGCTGGCTCATGTCGGGCTCATATTCATTTCACAAGAGAATCGGCCCGTCATCCCGATTGCGATCCACAAATTCTACCGCAACAAGCATACACATCCAGCCCCACCACCTGTAGGAGCGGGCCATGCCCGCGATACCCGCAGCACCGGCCAGAACCGCTGCACTTCATGCCAAACTGATCAGTTTCCCTAGCAATATCAGCAGTTTAACCGTATACTGTACATAAACACAGCACACCAATCCAGACCGGAGAGAACCGTGTCCACAGCCATCGCAATCCACCATAACCCAGCCGAATTCGCCTGCTCAAACGCCAGGAAACTGGGTGCAGAAATCACCGAACTATGCAGCTACATCTACGCCGCAGAATCGCGCTTGCTAACCCTGATTCATGAATTCGACGAGAAACAGTATTGGGCAAATCTGGGGTTGCACTCGTGCGCGCACTGGCTGAATTTCAAATGCGGTATCGGCATGAACGCCGCCAGAGAAAAAGTACGCGTCGCCCGCGCTTTAGCCGAGTTGCCGAAAATTAGCGAAGGCTTTGCCAACGGCGCATTGAGCTATTCCAAGGTTCGGGCAATGACTCGCATAGCGGACGAGACCAATGAAGATTATCTGCTGATGATCGCCAAACACGGAACCGCACATCACGTCGAAAAGCTGGTATCGAAATTCCGCACGGCAAAACGCTTGCAAGATGCAGAGACCGTAGACGAGGAACACAAGAATCGTGAGCTAACACACTATTATGATCACGACGGCTGCCTGGTCATCAATGCACGCTTGCCGGCCGAGCAGGGCGCCTTGATCGTCAAGGCACTGGAAATGGCAATGGATGCAGCGTTCGCGGGAGCCACCGCCGACGACGTAAATGACGTTCACCCCGAGAGCGCCTTGACCGCGGTAACGTCCGAAGTGCGTGAACCTTCAGAACATGAACCCATTAAACACGAACCCACAGACCATGAACCCATAGAAAATAAACCAATAGAAAACATACCCATAGAACACGAACCAATAGCAGCCCGCCGTGCCGACGCCCTCGCCGAAATCGCCGAGACCTACATGAACAACAGCGAATCCTCCGGTTCAACAGCCGACCGCTATCAAGTCGTCGTCCATGTTTACCCCGAGGGCATCTTGCACCCCGAGGGCACCTTGCACCCCGAGGGCACGTTGCACCCCGAGGGCACCTTGATCGCGGAAGTGCCACACATCGAAGACGGTCCAGGCGTTACCGCGGAAACATCCAGAAGAATCGCCTGCGACAGCTCAATAATCACCATGAAAGAAGACAAAAACGGCGAACCTTTTTCAATAGGCCGAAGATCACGCACGATCCCACCCCCAATGCGCCGTGCATTACGCAATAGAGACAAAGGTTGTCGCTTCCCGGGCTGCACGAACACCCGATTTGTCGATGGACACCATATACAGCACTGGGCTGATGGCGGTGAAACGAGTTTGGACAACCTGGTGATGCTATGCAGACGCCATCACCACCTTGTTCACGAAGGTGGGTTCGCCTGCGGGAAGTCGCGCAATGGTGAGATCACTTTCAAAAACCAACGACAGCAACCACTGGAGTCATCTCCTGTATTGCCGGGTGTCGCCGCAAACGATGACGTTCTGCAATGGATGGACAGGGAGTTCTTTGAAGCGAATATTGACAGCGAAACCTGCACGGCGAAATGGCATGCGGGGGAACGCATGGATTGGGATTTAGCGGTGGGGGCGTTGTTTCAGTGAGTGTGTTGGGTTTTCTGGTGCTTCCATAGACTCAACAGATTGAGGATAGAAATAAACCTGACACTTTTATTGCTCGACGCTGATCATTGCGGCAATCGCGGGCATGGCCCGCTCCTACAGGAGATTCGCCCAAGCGCATCAGTCGATTATGCAACCGATTGGAATCCCCACCTGTAGGAGCGCGCCATGCGCGCGATAGAAGCTGATCATTGCGGCAATCGCGGGCATGGCCCGCTCCTACAGGAGATTCGCCCAAGCGCATCAGTCGATTATGCAACCGATTGGAATCCCCACCTGTAGGAGCGCGCCCCAGCGCGCGATAGAAGCTGATCATTGCGGCAATCGCGGGCATGGCCCGCTCCTACAGGGGATTCGTTCAACCGCATCAGTCGATCATAAAACACATCGTTGAACTTAAGGTGTCAGATTTATTAGATGCCAGGTCACAAGCCAGCCGACCCGGAATCAACACGATCCAGAAATACTATCGCAAGGCCTCACCTTCAGTCTCTGGGAGGAGCGCAGCTGCCACAAAAGTTACGGCAAGAAATGAGGAAATGAACGCTACCGTCACTGCAAAGCTACTGGTCACGAGCATCGCTCCTATGACCACAGGGGCGGCGGCATTTGCGACACGTTGCGCTGACACTCCCCACGCCGTTCCTGCGCCGCGCGACTTCGTGTCATAAATTTCTCCCAACCAGGTATTCCAGACGCCCCACGCACCCAGGCTGAAGAAAGAAAGGACGAAATTCCATGCATACATTTCATTGACGGAACCGGAGTTCGCGAAACCGAATCCAGCGACAGCCGACATGAACACGTATGACAACATGACTTTCTTGCGTCCGTACTTGCCGGTTAAATAGCTTGCAGATATGTATCCGGGAAACATGAACAATGCTGAGATCGCCATGAACCCAAGTCCCTCGGGTGCACTCAGGCCGCGTTTTGCCAGCAATGCGGGCATCCAGGAGGCAAGACCCCAATAGCCCCAAGAGAAGCAAAAGTTGATTACCGTTTGTATGACTGTCGTCCGGAGTTGAGAGCGCTGGAAGATTCTGGTGAAGGTCATTTCACCACTTGAAGCACGCGCCGGCGCGACGCTATGTGCAAGCGTTTTTCCTGCGAGCCGATTTATTACTTCGACTGCTTCCTTCGCACGTCCTTTTTCCACGAGCCAGTACGGCGATTCGGGAACGAATTTATGGATAACCAGGGCCCACGCAGAAGTCAGAGTTCCGAATCCAATCACCCAGCGCCAACCCAGATCCATGAACAAGACGGTTATTGCTATGGCAACCAGCACACCGAGCGGCCAGCCGGCGGATAGATACACAGTCGCTCGACCGCGTACCTTGACTGGCACGAGTTCTTCAAAGTAGGGAAAGGTCACGACCAATGCTCCGGAAAGCACGATGCCGCATGCAAATCGAATCCACCAAAGCGTTTCGAAGTTGGGAGCAAAAGCACTCATCAATGGAAACAAACCATAGAGGCCGACGCTCCACAGCATGCATCGCTTTCGCCCCAGTGAGCCGCTGAGTTTTCCCCACATGAGAGCTCCGGGGATCATTCCGAGGAACATCGCGCCGATTAGCGATCCGATCTGCGCGTTGTTCAGGCCAAACTCTGCGCCAATCGCACTGCTCGAGAAAATGATGATCATCATTTCCCACGACTCGATAACAAATGCGACGAACAGCGTCAGGCCGGCGATCCAATGTGCCCTGGTTAACGTCATCCTCTCGAACCAGTGGCCTACATCTATTGAGTCTTGTTCCTGATCAGTTTTCATAGAGTTCTCAATTGTCTTGTTGTTTGCTGCGGCTCTTGATTATGAAATTGATCGACAGGAATTCGATGCCGCGACCAATTCCTGTGTCATGCCGCCATCTAGCGGAGAGTGTGCGCCATCAGGAACAATTTTCAGGGTTGAATTCGGGAGTGCTCGGTGCAGCTCCCATGCGGACACTGGCGGACAAATTGTGTCATAGCGGCCTTGGATAATATGGCATGGAATGTGAGCAATCGTGTTGCAGTTGTTCAATACGAAATTGTCTTCATCGAGAAAAAAGTTATTCAACGTGAAGTGCGATTCGATTCGTGCGATTGAAAGGGCCGATTGGTCTGCCGTCATTTCACGCAGCACCGTTTCATCCGGAAACAGATTCATCATTGATGCTTCCCATCGGGTCCACGCTTGGGCGGCGGACAGTGCGATGTTCTTGTCATTGCTTCCCAACAATTCGCAATAAGTACGGACCCTGTCCTCACGCCCATCAAGCGGTGCGTTATACCGTTCCCACTCGTCGGGGTAGATCAATGCTGCGCCGTTGGGCCCGTGTATCCAGTCGATTTCGAATTGTCGACCAAGAAAAATGCCCCGTATTATGATTGCCGCGACCGAGCCTGGGTGCTTGATCGCGTAGCAAAGTGCCAGAAGAGATCCCCAGCTGCCGCCCATAACCAGCCAATTTTCGATCCCCAGAGTCGTACGCAGTTTTTCAAGGTCCGCGACGATGCTCCACGTATTATTGTCCTCAATTTCGTGATGCGGTGTGCTGCGTCCAGCCCCGCGCTGATCGACCAGCACAATACGATAATGCTCCGGATCAAAAAAGCGGCGATAGTCGGGCGAAATACCGACGCCAGGGCCGCCGTGCAGAAATAGCGCTGGCTGGCCTTCAGGGTTTCCGACCTCTTCGTAAACGATTGTGTGGAGAGGTGAGACTTCCAAAGTACTGACGTTATAGGGATCGATTTTCGGGTAGAGAGATTCCTCGGGATTCATAATTGGTTCTCGATTCAATTAATTTCGGCAGGTATGGCGGCAATCGTCATGCCTGTTGGGGGCAGCTGCTCAAGGATCAATTCAGCTCCGTTTCTAGATGCGAAGATTCGTTCGGCAGCACGGTACAGACCACTGCTGGTAAATTTTCGAAAGACGCTTGCTGCTGTATGAAATTCACTGCGGGCGAGGCCGGCAAAGTACGGGCAGGTCTTCGGTACACGAGCAATGCGCATCTATATCGCCACGACGCCAATCATTGAGAGTAATGTCAGTATCTGCACTAATAATTTTGACCTGGAGGAAATATGACCTAGCGTTTTTTCTCGGTGTCCAAACTAGACGGAAACAGAAGAGGGGTTCCCACCCAAATCAATTTGACGACCTTTTTGCTCCGGTTTACAACGCTGTGGTCGACTTGCGTATTGTGGTGTGCACTGTCGCCCTTGCGCAGTGTAAAAACCTTATCGCCGATGCCTTGTTCGACCTCGCCTTCGAGGACGTAGAAAAAGTCTTCTCCCTCTGGGCGATGCACTACCGGCAGCCCCACCCCTGGAGGTATTTCCATTAACAGTGCATTCATCTGCTGATTGCGTATCTCTGCATCGAGACGCTTGTAGACGACGGGCGAATCGATATCAACGTACTCCGGATTATCCGCCCGTCGGACCAGACTCGTTGGGGCAGGCGGGGTAATGAAGTAGTGAATATCCGTGTCCAGCGCATTAGCAATGTTGATGAGCGAAACGATAGACGGCGTCGCCTTGCCGCGCTCAGCTTGAGACAAGAATGCTGCAGACAATTCGGACCGCTCCGCAAGCTCCTGAAGCGTAAAACCCAGTGCGGCGCGACGAGCTTTGAGCAAGCTGCCGATCGAGCGTTTAACGGAATTCGATTTTTTGGCCGATTTTGACATGGGCATTTATTCTTCTTTTGCCACAAATTCAATTGCAATTGTAACCGGTATCTCGTGTATGTCAAAAATAGTTGAAATAGTTAATAAATGAAGTAGAGTGGAGGTCATGAACCTATCGCCAGTCCCAGCTGACTTGCGCGACAGGTGCAACATAACAGCAGACGAATCACGAGTTAATGTTGAATTTTCAAGAGGTTACGAAAATGAATGTTCCGGTAATTGTTCGAGCACTCCCACTCCCAGTCCTCTTAATGGCGCTATTAGCTAGTTTGCCTGCCGGTGCGCAGTCGAGCGCAGCCGCCGGAGTTGAATCCCTCGAAGAGATCACGGTGACGGCCCGACGTCGTAGCGAAACTGCGCTTGAGTCGCCGTTGTCAGTAACTGTGTTCAACTCTCAGATGGTTCTGGACGCCGGCATAAAGCGCGTCGAGGACTTTGTAGCACTAACGCCGAACGTTACGCTTGCAACGTCGCAGGGTATCGGCACGAGTTTCATTAGCATTCGTGGCATTACACAGGTTCGAAATGGCGAAAGCCCGGTCGCAACGGTTGTCGATGGAGTCCTTCAATTTAGCGCCATTCAGTTTCGCCAGGAGCTGTTTGACATCAATAGCATTGAAGTGGTCAAAGGGCCTCAGGGCGCTATCTACGGCCGGAATGCTACGGGCGGAGCGATTATCATCAATACGCGGCGCCCCACAAATGAAAAATATGGCTACGTCGAACTTGGCGTCGGAGAAGGGGATGAGTATTCCGTTCAAGGGTCGTTTGGTGGCGCGCTGGTCAAAGACCGTTGGTTTGGACAGATCTCCGCAAATTTTCTGGAGAGAGATGGCTATCTCGACAACATAACTCGAGGTGAGAAAGCGGATCGTTTTGAGGACACCACCGTTCGCGGTCGACTAATCTTCGAACCAAGCGATGCTTTTTCTGCGGATTTTCGCGCCGCGGTTTCGATGCATAAGGGCCGCGGGATCGGCTTTCAGTATCAGGCGGTCGATATCGGTGACGACGGTATAACGGCAATTGGTTTCGGCACCGATACGGGCCCAATCGATGCAGATAACGTGCTGCCTGTGCGAGACAACAATCTCGATTTCGGCGAACGAGATATGTCGGACCTGTCACTTTTATTGAACTGGGAGACATCGATCGGCACGTTCGTATCAACAACGTCATACACGGATATCGAAGATTGGAGCGACTCAGATCAATTTCCCTACACCAATGCACAGAGTTCTGCGGCTCTGTTTGGTTTCGATGGGACGCAAACCGGATTTTTTGATCTGGAGGCACTAACACAAGAGTTTCGTCTGAGCTCATCCCATGACGGAAATGTTCAGTGGGGGGTTGGCGCCTATTTCCTCAGCTGGGACCGGTTCCTTTCTCTGACGACTGGTGTTGATACCGGACAAGGAATCATCCGGATTGAGAGAGAGCCAACCACTGACCCGAGCAACCCAACAAATTCCTTCCTCGCTGATGACAATTCGAATGATGCATGGGCGGTGTTTGGTAATATCGACATCGCTATTACCGATCAGTTTGATGTGTTGCTGGCGCTGCGTTATGACGAGGAAAATCGCGAGCAGAATGTATCGCCCTTGCAGTTCCCGGCCGGCGAACCAGGCGCGAAGAATGAAGCGTCCTTTGATAAGGTGCAGCCGAAAATTACGCTTCGATATCAGCCCAACGACAATACCAACCTCTACGCTACCTGGGGAGAAGGGTTTCGCAGTGGTCAATTTAATCAGAACGGTATAGCCGAAGTGGCGGCAGGCGTCGGTATCGAGGGAGTTACGGATCTGGTTGCACAGGAGGATTCATCGTCGGTGGAGCTCGGTTACAAAGGACAGTATGTTGACAATCGACTTCGAATAAATGCCGCAGTTTTCTCGACCGAGGTTGAGAATCAGCAGTTCTTCTCATTTATCGGTGCGATTAGCGCCCAGATCCTGACGAGCATTCCCAAAGTGTCGCTGAGCGGCGCTGAGATTGACGTTTTTTATCAGGCTACCGATAAGTTGAGCCTGTTTGCAGCGTATGGCTTTACAGATTCAGAGATTGATGAATATCCGACCGATATAACAGCGGTTGGCAATGATGCGCCGTACATCGCCGAAAACACGGGTAATCTCGGATTTCAGTACCGTACGCCATTGACTACCAACATGGGGCTTTTCTTCCGCGTAGATTATGAACGCCGAGGTAGTCAATTTTGGGACGTCAACAATTCGACGGCGAGAAGCGCGTTAGACTTTATTAATGCGCGACTAGGATTAGAAAGCGAGGATGGCAAATGGTCTGCTACTGCGACTGGCCAGAATCTGGGAGACGAAAACTACAATTCAGAATGGGTTTCCGGCGGTTTTTCTGCGGCGGCACCAGGGCGAGTCTGGAATGTCCAGTTCCGCTACAGCTTCTACTAGTCTGATGACTAAATATCGAGTATCCGCCGATATCGGCGGCACGTTTACCGACATCGTAGTCGAGCCGTCCGATGGGCCCGTGTTCGTGGGAAAAATCGCTACGACACCGGAAAACCCTGCGGTTGGCGTAATCGATGGCATCAAAGATCTGGTGCCGAATCTGGCAGACGTCGAGTTCTTCGTCCATGGCACGACGGTAGGCTTGAACGCCTTTCTGGAACGAAAGGGCGAGCGAGTACTGCTGATTTCGACAGCCGGACTGGGTGACTCCTATACGATCGCAAGAGGCAATCGCCACACGTTGTACGAGTTACGATATAAGAAACCAAAGCAGCTCGTTGCTCGCAGAGATATCCATGAAGTTCGCGGTCGTCTGTCATGGGATGGCGACGAAATTGAACCACTCAATCACGCCGATTTTGATCCGATCATTGAAAAAGTCCGTGAGGAGGGCATCAACGCAATTGCTGTCTGTCTGGTACACGCGTACGCCTATCCGAAGCACGAAGTCATGGCGCGCGAAATTCTCGAAAAGGCATTGCCGGGCGTTTCAATTTCTCTATCACACGAGGTCGCCCGCGAATGGCGCGAGTATGAACGGTCTTCGTCGAGTGTGATGAATGCCTATGTTGCCCCGGTCGTCGAGCGCTACCTCAGCAAGCTTCAGGAAGATCTACAGGAAATGGGCATGGCAGCGACCGTGCATATCATGCAGTCCAGTGGCGGCGTTTCCACGGCCGATAGTGCCCGACGAAATCCGGTTTTCACGCTATTGTCGGGGCCGGTCGGCGGGACGATTGCGGGCACTGCACTGGCAGAGGCGACCGATCGACCTAATTTATTGTGCGTGGACATGGGTGGCACGTCTTTTGATCTGAGTCTGGTCATTGGCGGCAAGGCAAACGCGACTCTGGAGACAGAGTTGGAAGGATTGCCGTTGCTAATGTCCATCGTGGATATCCAGACAATTGGATGCGGCGGTGGGTCAATCGCCTGGCTTGAACAAGGGGCAGTGCGGGTTGGCCCGCACAGCGCCGGCTCGGTACCGGGCCCCGCGTGTTACGGACGGGGTGGAAAAGAACCGACAGTTACTGATGCAAACCTGTTTCTCGGCCGTCTCGGAGCGAAGTCACTTTTGGGTGGCGATATGTCTCTTGATAAAGAGGCCGCAGACACAGCTGTCGTGCAGCTGTCGAAGCAGGCTGGCATGGATCCTGTTCCATTTGCTGAAGGAATCCTCTCGATTTCCAATGCCGCGATGGCGGATGCCATGCGAACAATAACTGTTAGTCAGGGCGTCGATCCGCGAGAGTTTACACTCGTGGCCTTCGGTGGCGCCGGACCGATGGCAGCCGTTTTTCTCGCAGAAGAGCTGGATATTCGCGAAGTATTAATCCCCGAGTTTCCAGGCACGTTCTCTGCCTGGGGCATGCTGCAGACAGACTTGCGACATGACTTCACGAAGAGTTTCTTTCGTCCTGCCGCCGATGTCAGCTTAGACGACCTGAACAATGTGTTTGAGGAACTTGAAGGCGATGGCCGGGTGGTCGTCCGTGGGGAGGGAGTGTCAGATAGTGACGTTTCATTCATGCGGTCCGCGGACATGCGCTACGTCGGTCAGGAATACACAATTAATGTCGTCATTGATTCCGACATGGAAATTGAAGCAGCGATCGATTGTTTTCATGCAACTCATGATACTCGCTACGGTCACTCGAACCCTGCTGCGCCCGTTGAGTTCGTGAATCTCAGGGTCGCTGCATTTGGAGCGCTGGAAAAATTCGGGCAAGCGAACGCACAGCCAGATGCGGACGGTGATGCTGTGATTGGCACGAGGAGCATAATATTTTCGGGTCAGGAGTATGAGACACCAATCCTGGCGCGCAGTCGGTTCGCCGCGAACTTTAAGACTGAGGGTCCTGTCATTATCGAGGAACAGAGCGCCACGACAGTCGTCCCGCCCGGCTGGAGCGTTCAACTTGAAACAGATGGAAGCATAGTACTGCGTCGCGGAGATAGAACATGAAAAGCGTCGATCCAATCACCACCGAGATAATTCGTAACGCATTTATTTCCATCGCGCATGATATGAATGCGACGTTGATCAGAAGCGCGTTTACGCCAGTGATATACGAAGGTAAGGACTGTTCCGTAGCGCTTATTGACGCTGATGGAGAGGTACTTGGGCAGTCTTTGGGTTTGCCGCTGTTCCTCGGCAACCTTGAGATTTGCGTCAAGCTCATCGCCGAAGAGCATGGCTGGGATTACTTCAAGGAAGGTGACGTCTTTTATATGAACGATTCATATATGACCGGGACGCACCTCAACGATTCGACGATCATCATGCCGATTTTTTGGGGCGGGGAGCGCGTAGGTTTTGCAGCATCCCGTGCACACTGGCTTGACGTCGGTGCCAAAGATCCGGGTACGCCCGTGGATTCGCACGAAATCTATCAAGAGGGTGTTCGCTGGGGCCCGACGCGCTTGTATGAGTTTGGCAAACCTCGTGAGGACGTAATAGATCTGTTGCGTCGAAATAGCCGCTTCGGGGAAGCAACCGTTGGTGACATGAATGCCCAGGTTGCGGCAGGCAAGACCGGCGAAAAACGACTGCATGCGTTGTATGAGCGATTCGGTACCGAAACGATTTCGGCGGCCAGTGCAGAAATTTTCCGACAGACGGAGTTTCTGGAGCGGGAAGCTGTAAAGGCAGTGCCCGATGGAAAATACCATGCGGAAGGATATCTCGACGACGATGGCCTGAAGAGCGACCCTTTGCTGGTTAAGCTCGAGTTGACGGTCAGCGGCGATGAAATGACGATCGATTTGACCGGCTCTGCCGCGCAGGCTCGCGGCCCGGTCAACTGCGGTATAACGCAAACCATTGCGGCCGCGCGCGTCGCTTACAAGCTACTAATCTGCTCTGAAGTTTCACCGAACGGTGGTTCATTCCGCCCGCTTACCGTCACTGCGCCGAAGAAGACGATTTTTTCTGCTGAGGAGCCTGCAGCTTGCGGTTGGTATTTTTCCTCTCTGGGGCTGCTCATTGATCTGGTGATCAAGGCACTCGCTCCGGCGCTGCCGGATAAGGCGGCCGGCGCACACTACGGCGATTCGATGGTGATCACGGTTGCGGGGCAGGATCCCCGAAACGATGATGAATTCTATTTGATGATCGAGCCAACGACCGGAGGGTGGGGTGCATCCTCTGGCCGAGATGGCGAGAGCTCCCTGATAAACAATGTCAACGGTAGCTTCAAGGACATTCCCGTAGAAATTTTTGAATGCAAGTATCCGCTTCGTATTCGCTCGTATGGCATCCGGATTGATTCCGGAGGTGTCGGCGAATTTCGAGGGGGCAATGGCACGTACCGAGAGTATGAAGTGCACGCGGATTCGGATTTGTTCTTGTGGTTTGAAAGGTCGAAGACGACGGCGTGGGGATTGTTTGGCGGCGGCGATGGACTGGGGCCGTCCGTTAAAGTCGATAGGCCGAATGAAGACACTGCCGAGTATCTGAAGATTAACGGCGTACCCGTTGAAAACGGAACAATTATTCGGTCGCTGACTGGCGGCGGCGGTGGGTACGGACATGCGCTCGACCGCGATCCTGAGGCAGTACGTCAGGACGTAATTGATGGCTATGTATCACCCGAGCACGCAAGCAATGCTTACGGCGTGTGCCTGACCGAGACACTCGATGTGGACACAGTTGAGACGGAGCGCCTTAGAGCTGCTTCTGCGAAGTAACCGATGATTCGTCTAACCGTACTTTATAATCTGCCCGAAGGCGTGTCCGAAGATACGTTTCTGGACTGGCGGCTCTCCGAACACCAGCAAGATAATGAATCGATGCCCGGAGTCTTACGCACAGACTTCGCCAGGATTACGGATCGCTGGCCAGAAAATACGTCACCCGACTATCGCTTCCAGACAACCGTTGAGTGGTCAGACCGAGAAAGTTTTGACAGCGGTTTTCACGACGACTCAGTGCAAAAAACTCTGCGCGAAAACCTAAAAAAACTCGGTGACTACGAGTTCATAGTTAGCGAGATCCTGATCAACTCTGCCAGCTAGTTCGCCAGAAATGCGAACGCCGATCGCATTTCCAAAGCCTCCTGATAACGCACCTGTAGGAGCGCGCCCCAGCGCGCGACAGAAGCTGGTCATTGTGGCAATCGCGGGCATGGCCCGCTCCTACAGGAGATTCGCCCAACCGCA
>CAZGVL010000076.1:0-13068 GCA_964528965.1 uncultured Woeseiaceae bacterium | reverse complement strand
GCAGCAATGTTCTGGCATCGTCATCCATACCCGCATCAAGCAGGACATTACCCAGCGCATTGATAATCGGTTGCCGTTCGTAAACGCTGCTAACGGACGCGTCTCCCCAGGCGACCATGTCACGAAGTTCCTGCTTCAGGCCAGCAGAAAGCTCAGCTTCGGTGTCGTCAATGCGCTCAAATTCAAGCTTGCCGCTCAATGTGTAGATTCGCTCACGAGCGTAGACCGATTCGTCAGCAGCCAGTCGGTCATAGACCGTTAGAAACTTCTGTGTGAGTTGATCACGCTCTGTGCTACCTGGCTCGGTAAGGGCCGCGGTGAACCTGGCTCCGCCGAACAGCACCACAAATATATTTGCTTTGGCTAGTTCATCACTCGCAAGGAGTGCATCTATTTTCTGCAGAGCATCGGCACTTTGTACAGCTGATAGCGGCACCGGATCTTCTTCCGCTTCTGCTGCTGTGAGCGCCGCATCGAGCCATGAGAAATACAATACAGACTTCTCTACTTTCTGCTCCGCCGGGCAAGCTGAGTACATGCGCTGAAATGCATCGGCCTCGTCAACATCAACGAGTATCTTCGTGTCCTGCCCCCAGGAGTAATACGCCAGCAAAGTGCAGTCTTGCGCTGCCAGCTGGGCGTCGCTCGAAAGAACGTTTGCGACCAACTCGTTAACCGAGGATGAGTTGTTCAGCGTCAAATCAAGAATATTCGCGTACGCTTCTAAATCGATGCCGCCTGGTATTCGCGTTAACTCGACACCGTTTGAGTCGAAGACAATCATCGTCGGGTAACCGCGAACGCCGAATTCCTCACCATAGGCCTGTGCGTTCTGACTGTCGCCGTCCAGATAGACCGGCACGAACAGCTTGGATCGCTCGATGAACTCCGGGCTTTTGAAAACGGTCGCCGCTATCGCATGACACGGTGGGCACCAAACTGCACCCCAGTACAAATAGATCGGTTTACCCGTACTTTCGGCGTGAGCAAATGCCTCGTCGACGCTTCCTTCGTACCACGCGATACCCTTCGCCGGATCTAAGTCCTCAGCTGGAGTTTGATCAGCAGTGTCCAGCGGCACTTCAGCTGTTGATACATCGGGTTCGGCTGAATCCTGACCGCAGCCAGCCAAAATCAGAAACGAAACGCATAGTGCGGAGATTAATCGTTGCATGACGACAGATAATCCAAGGCCGTAAGAGGAGGCAACATACACAAAAACAGCGGTCTTCGACAGCACCGGCCGGAGGGTATTCGACCGATTCAGACAAAATCGCGTCAACCGAGCACTTCCGTCCACGTTAGATACACCAGGAGCGACGAGTTTCTATTTCACAGATACCCAATGTCTCAATCAGGGAGCACACAATGAAACGCACAATATTAATCGCAACAGCGACCGCCCTGTTTCTCGGTCAACCATTACTGGCGGCGGCTCAGGGCGCTGATGATACGCCACCACCAAGAAACAAAGCACGAGTAGAACAACCTGCCGATCCGCAAGCACCCCGGGCGGAAAATCAGGAGCGAAGAAATCCAGATGGCGATCGCAGCGGCAAGCGAGTTGACAGAGAGTCAATGACACCCGAACAACGTCAGGAATCCAAAGCTCGAAGGCAAGGCGCCGAGGGCTCACGAAATGGCGATGGTCAGCGACACTCGCAAGGTAAGCGATCAGGCCGCAGCCGCTAGTCGAAAAGGCATTGTCCTCGACCTACGCTAGCGAGAATTTATCGCGCTCCGCGTTGTGCATTCGCAGGTCAATGCCAACCTTCAAGGCGATCAGCACCGCTAACATATAGACCGGGCTGCCCAGAGCCATGGTGAGGCCAGCCCCGAGAATCACAGCAATATGCAGCACAACGATTCGACCATACGGCCGCGTCATTAGCTGCCTCAGGTCAGTGTGCTGATATTCGTTTTGACCCATGAAATTCAGAAAAAACGAAATTAGATGACTGAGAAATATTGCCGCAACCGCCAACCAGAAAGCGGGCTCCCAGGATTGGGCAATTTCAAGCGTCGAGGACTGGTCAAGATTCCGGTCCTTGCCAAGGATTCCTGTAATTGCCATTAAATGTGCAAGGCAGAACATTCCATAGTGAACAATGAAAAACGGAATCAGGAAGAACTTAAGACCTGCGGAGATCTTTGATAGGGTCGCTGCCTGCGTGTTGCTCAAGCTGGGTTTGATAGATTGCTGCCCTGCCCCCAGTCGCAAAATCCCGCCTTCGCAAGCCGCCATGCGCATAACATTGATCAGGCCAATAATCACATTCTCGGCCCAGTAGATCATTACCACGTCGAAGACCTGCCAGCCCAGCAACAACACTCCGCCCAGCGGTACAAGGTTCGCAAGAATCAGCGCAATAGAAGACATTCTGAGCATGCAGCGAAGCATGCCACGCGGTGCAGATTCCAACTGTGATCGATGCCTTACTTCGTTGGTAACGGGATAGAGTCGGCCTCTCCTGGCACTTCCGCAAACCGCTGCTCTCGCCAGTCCTTTTTCGCCTGCTCCAGGCGCTCACGGGAACTGCTCACGAAATTCCACCACAGAATCCTCTCGCCCTCGAGAGTGGCACCACCGATCAGCATCGCCCGAGCTCCATTGGATGATGAAATTGACGTGCGACAGTTGCTCTTCAGGACTGCGAGTACACCATCGCCAACGGTCTCTCCATCCAGCGTCACACTGCCATCAACGACGTATACCCCAAGCTCTTCGGTGAGTGGCAGCTCCAGTGAGCCGCCAGCCTCCAGATTGACCTCGACGTAGAGTGTTTCACTCTCTGTCCTTACCGGGGAGCTCGCGCCGTAGGCCGAACCTATAACGATCCTGACCCGTGCCGCGTCCAACTCGACCCAGGGAATCTCTTCGTCCGGGTAGTGTTCAAATCTCGGCTCAATTTCCTCCCTGTCGCTTGGCAGCGCTACCCAAACCTGCAAGCCGTGCAGCTGCTGACCGCTGGCTTTGACTTCAGGGGTAACCTTCTCCGAATGTACGATGCCCTTGCCCGCCGTCATCCAGTTTACGGCGCCGGGCCTGATCGCCTGTACAAAACCAAGACTGTCGCGATGTAGAATCTCACCTTCGAACAGGTAGGTCACGGTTGCCAGCCCAATATGCGGATGTGCTCGTACGTTAACCCCGGCATCGGGTGGGAAATTCGCTGGGCCCATGTGATCAAAAAAGATGAAAGGCCCGACTCGCTGTCGCCGCGGATCAGGCAGCGATCTGCGAACCGTAAAATCGCCAAGGTCTTTCGTTGCTGGTTTGATCAAGAGATCAATGACGTCACTCACTATGGATTCCTCCCAATTCTGACTCAATGGATGGACTGTTTCGGACTGCCGCTGCAAGTGCCCTCGAATACGAGTTGTGGCGCCTCACTTTTGTAGCAGACAGACCCAGCCATTGCTGTAATTCCCGTAGCTCATTGGCCAGTCTCGCTACGCAGATATCTCGGTCGGAGTTTGCTTCTTCATGAGCCGCCAACACAAGTAATTCGCCAGCCTGTCGATCTGCCTTGATATCCACTCGCGCGACTATTTTATCGTCAACAAGAAATGGCAACACGTAGTAGCCCCAACGCCGCTTCGCCGCGGGCACATAGATCTCGATACGATATTCGAAATCGAAAATACGTTCAGCGCGCGGACGAAACCATACGACAGGATCGAATGGCGAAAGTAATGACGCGCAGTCAATCTTTCTTGGACAACGAGCACTTGCAGCGAGAAAGGCAGGCTCTGTCCAACCCTCAACGGTCGTAGGCATGAGATCACCTGAGTCCACCAATTCCTGCACTCTGGGAGCAGCTTCCCTGCCCGTCATGCGGTAGTAGTCAGCGAGATCACGCAAAGTCGCTACACCCATTGCTCCTGCAGCACGGCACAATAGATCGCGCTGCCCGTCTTCTTTAGATCCCCTGGATGCGCACTGCTCACTGGGTATCAGGCGCTCCGGCAAGTCGTACACCCGTTGGAAGTTTGGCAGGCGACCCGCGACCGCCAAGTTTCCACGACCAAAATGAAACTCCAGCGCCGATCGCGGTACAGAACGATGCCAGTCTCCGGGTTTGCGTTTCGGTCCGGCAACCTGCGGCAAATGGCTGGCCGTTAATGGCCCGTCTCGCTCTACTTGCTCCAGTACTGCCTTGAGGTACGCCTTGTAATTCCTCAATTTGAGTATGGAACTGGTCGCCCACGGTTTGAACTCATCTCTACGATATGCCAGAGATGGCCAGCTATCGGTCGGTACGATCGACGCCTCATGAGCCCAGTGCTCGGTATACTCTCCACTGCCGTAGACGAACTGATGAAATCGCGTCCGGTCGAATGCGCCGAGGCGCGACCACATGACCAGATAGTGAGCCGGCATTAAGACATTGACGAAATCAAGTTGCAGCAAACCGAGCGCATTGATGACGCGACGAAAGTGACGAACGTCTCCATTGTTTGCCGGGCGCTGGGTCGCAAAACCCTGCGCTGCCAGCGCAACGCGGCGCGCCTCTGCTGCCGACAGACGTTGGCGCTGCATTACGGCGAGAGGTTCAAGGGGTAAACTGGCGCTGTAATTTTTACGCGACGCAAGACAATAAGGACACAAGAAAGCATGGGCAAAGACTATCAGGAAATCGATGAACGCATGCAAAACTGGATCGAGCAGCAGCACCTGTTTTTTGTATCAACCGCACCATTGAGCAATGACGGACTGATCAACTGTTCGCCAAAAGGACTTGATTGCCTGCGTGTTCTTGGACCACGCAAGATTGCCTATGCCGATACAGGTGGCAGTGGCGCCGAAACAATCGCTCACCTCAAAGAAAATGGCCGTATCGTCATCATGCTGTGCGCTTTCAGTGGACCACCGAAAATTTTCCGGTTCTACGGTCATGGCATATCCGTGGAACCGCACGAAACAGAATTTGAGGCATTAAGCTCGAGTTTTTCAGGGTTGCCCGCCATCAGGAACTTCATTGTTGTTGAGATCAATAGAATCCGTGATTCCTGTGGCTATGGCGTGCCCAGCTACGAGTACGTTGGGGAACGAGAGTCGCTGGCGAACTTCTATGCCAACAAGAGCGAAGCAGAAATAGTGCAATATCGAATTGATCGAAATGAAAAAAGCCTGGACGGTTTGCCCGCGCTCGATATTGATACTCTCAAGTAACCGTGTTGTCAGGCATCGAGAAGGCCAGCGGATACGGCGCCGGCTTTGACGGTCAGCTTGCGATCTATGGCACTTGTATAGGTACGGGTTCGAATTCCATCCAACAAATGCCACTCCCCTGTGCACTCCGTCCGATCCAGTGTCATACACAACCAGCCGCGCCGAGCCGTTTCCATATATTTCAAGTCCGAATTAAGATCAATTACCGCCGCACTGAGTGAGCCGGACTGATATTCGGGCAAGTACTCGGCGAATCCTGGCGATGTAACTGATGGCGTCATGAACTCAACCGCCACCGGTACGCTCTCGCCCGCCGGAACCAGGTTCCCCGCTAAGGATGTGTGCAAGTCACCACTGAGAACCACGGGATTGGTCGCATGTTCTCTCAGGTCGGACAGAAAGTCCTCGCGTGCAATGGGATAACCGTCCCAGGTATCGAGCAGCAGGCTCGGATTGCCCTTGCTCATCGCAATCGTTCTGTGCAGACGTTCGCGTCCAATACTGGTCGGTCCATCAGGGTCGATAAGGGACTCGAGATCAGGAGATTTCAGCCCCGAAACCATGACCTGCTGGCCAATCACCTGCCAAACCGTAGATCGCGAGCTCTTGAGACTGTCATGCAACCATGCTTCCTGCTCACCTCCGAGCAACCGGCGTTGGGGATCAGCGAGTGCGGCACCGACCGACTCCATAGTCACCTCATCACCGACATCCGGTTGGACGTCACGACCAACCATGCGTGTATCCAGCATCACCAGGTCGAGCAGATCGCCAAACTGGAACTTGCGGAAAATCTCAGTCCGGACACCATCCGCCTCACCACGGATAGGCATCCACTCGAAATACGCCTGTACCGCTGCCTCAACCCGGACCAGCCACTCACCCTCATCAATATTGTGATTTTCAGCCCCGTCACGCCACGCATCATTGGCAATCTCGTGATCGTCCCAGATCGCAATCATCGGGCAGGCTGCCTGCATGGCCATCGCGTCGGGATCTGATTTGTACTGCGCGTAGCGCTGTCGATAGTCGGACAGGCTGATAGTTTCTCGCGGCGGATCCGGCACCCGATTCATCGACTCCGCGAACTCAGTCGCGTACTCGCCGGGCCCGTAATCGTAGATAAAATCTCCCAGATGAATGACTACATCAAGATCCTTCCGATTGGCGATTTCGCGGTACGCGTGAAAATACCCTGCCGCATAATTCGAACAGGATACGACAGCCATTCGGCAGCGATCAGTGCGCCCCTCCGGCAGAGTCTTGGTACGTCCAATGTGCGACAGGCGGCCATCAACTTCGAATTGATAGTAGAGCACTGTGCCCGCAGGCAAGCCTCGAACGTCTGCCTTAATTGTATAGTCGCGTGTTGAGTCGGTGCTGACGGTGCCTGCGCTGAGGACGTTGCGCATTTCGCTATCATCCGCCATGCGCCATTTGGCCGTAACGGCCTCGCCCGTGGCCCCACTTAACCGCGTCCATAGAATAACGCCATCGGCGAGCGGGTCCCCGCTCGCGACGCCGTGGTCAAATGAATACGGACTGGCAGTCGCGCCACTGCGTTTGCGACCACCCGTGCAAGCGAGCAGAAGCCCGGACAGCAGCGAGAGCAAAAAACCACGTCTAAGCACGAAGTCTCCTCGAAGATTGGCTAGAATCAGATTCCGGCACATCATACCTGCAGTGACCAATGAATCTACACACTTGCGCACGCACAATATGTCTGGCAACCATCTTGTTGATGCTAACGGTTCCCGGCACCGCTGAAGAGTCCTATATCGCAGGCATATGGCTAAGCGGCGACGGGGACGGCTGGATAGAACTGCGCCATGAAGGAGAGATGCTCAGCGGTTACATTGCCGGGTCTCCCAATGACAAACCGGGTGATCCGCCACGTTTTGACGTCAAGAATCCAGAGCCAAACCTCAGAGAACGTGAGTTGCTGGGTATGAAGTTCATGCAGGGGTTTCGCTACGATGGCGAAAAGCGATGGACCGGCGGAAGCATCTACGATCCGAATAGTGGCAAAACCTACAAAGGCAACATCACCCTTATTGATCGCGATACGCTCAAGCTTCGCGGCTACATTGGTGTCGCATTATTCGGTCGCAGCGAAACCTGGACCCGCAGGCAAGACCAGGACCATTAGTCATCGGTAATAATGGCGTCTGCCTCAATCTCCAGCAGCATGTCCGGGTGTATCAGGCGATTCACTTCGAGCATGGCAGTCGCTGGCGGCGAGTCCCCGAACGCTTCCTGATGGGCTCGCGCAATGTCCTCCCATTGATCGATATCAGTAACGAACATGCGCGTTCGGACAACGTCACTTAGACTTGCTCCTGCCGCGTTCAGTGCTTCGGCAATAACCTCAATGCACCGACAGGCCTGTGCATAGGTATCGCCCACTCCGACAATCTCGCCATCCGGGCCCACCGCGGCCGACCCGGACACAGCGATCGTTCTGCCTACACGGACAGCTCTCGAGTAGCCGACGATCGGCTCCCACGGCGCCCCGGAGCGTATATTGCTGCGCTTGAATTGCTTCATGAAAACACACTCAACTAGTAATAATATTTCTAGATAACTACTTTATATCATTGATTAATAGGTATTAATTCACGGCTATCGGAGCGATATACCGCTATTACTCCGCAGATCGACAGACCGACATAGGCAGCGACCCAGGCCAATGGCACGACACTCGAAACGCCGAAAAAAATCGCCGCACCGAGCGGCACCACAATAAGCAGGCGCACGACCTCAAATAAAATGGCGTACGACCTGCCCTCACTGAGTAATCCCAATGTGTAGATATGAGTCCACAACAGCAGACATGGCAACAGCACCGTGCCCATATCTCGCGTCGCGAACATGCTCGATACCACCAGCGCCTGGGCCAGCACCAGAACAAACTGCAGCAACACATAGGCACCGGCCATTCGAGTTAGTGGCGGATCGAACTTTGCAAAAGTGGAAAGATCAGCCCGCGATTTTGGAAAACGTTCGGCCACATCAGCGGGGCGCCACCCAGTGCGTCTGAACCAAATACCGACCTTGTCCTTCCACTTCGCCGTATGTCGGGCGTCGAACAACAGGTAGCCATAGATCTGCAAGTTGGCCCAAAACGGATTCCAGCTTGCCAGCGGCTTTCTGACTCCAAATAGTACTGGCTCATCGCTACTCTCATCTTCAAACGTGCCAAACATTCGATCCCAGAGAATCAGCACACCGCCATAGTTCTTGTCGATGTAGCGCTCATTCTGCGCATGATGAACACGGTGGTTCGAGGGGGTTACGAATATGCGGTCCAGTACGCCAAGCCTCCTCACCAGCTGAGTGTGCACCCAGAACTGATAAATCAGATTGCCCGCATTGACAACCAGCAGAACTTCCACCGGAAACCCGATCAGGAACAATGGAACGTAGAAAATCCAGCTAAACAGGAAACCTGTGCTGGTCTGCCGTAAGGCCGTGGATAAATTGTAATCCTCGCTCTGGTGGTGAACGCCGTGCGCCGCCCAGAGAATCGAAATCTCGTGGCTGAAACGATGGAACCAGTAGTAACAAAAATCCCACGCCAGTGCGGCGCTCACCCACAGGGCAATGCCACTGAGCGATGCATCAAACCAGGAGAGCTGCATATCGATCAGGGAGAAGTTCTTTAGCACAAAGCCCCACGCGACCAATTGAACGACTTGCGTGAAGAAACCGAAACTCTTGCTGAGAATGCCAGCGCTGATGCTATTGATCGCATCATTGCTGCGGTACACGCCGGCCTTTCGAACATGGTTAACAACCACCTCAAGCACGATGCTGAGCAAGAAGAACGGAACTGCCAAAGCGATTAGGTCCATCACGGAATCATACCGCCATTACTGCAGAGGGACAGGATTTTGCGGTAAGCTGCGCGGCGACTCTGGCCAGCACTAGACCCATGATCAACTCAGCCGAATTGAAATTATTGCAGCAAGCTCTGGAAACCCTCGCCGCGGGCACTGTCGAGTTGCCGGACTTCACGCCCGATTTTGATGTCGCGGCAGCAGGCGAAGTGCTGCAGCTGGTCGCCAAACGAATGCGCGACAATTATCCGTATTACCACCCCCGCTATGCCGGCCAGATGCTAAAGCCGCCGCATGCGATAGCAAGAATCGCTTATGCAATGTCACTTTGGGTTAATCCAAATAATCATGCACTCGATGGCGGGCGGGCAAGCTCAGCAATGGAAAAAGAATGCATCATTGAACTGGGACGGATGTACGGGTGGGACAAGCCACTCGGCCATTTAGCGGGTGGTGGCACTATGGCCAACCTTGAGGCGCATTGGGTTGCCAGCCGCATCCATCCGGGCAAACGGATAATCGGATCCGAACATTCCCACTACACACACAGTCGCATTTGCGATGTTCTCGGCATACCGTTTTCGGCCGTTGAAGCAAATAATAACGGCCAGATGGATGTTACTGCCGTTGAGAGCATGCTCAAATGTGGGGACGTCGGCACTGTCGTCGTCACCATAGGGAATACCGGCTTTGGCGCAGTCGACCCGCTCGCAGAAATCCTGGCTCTTCGGGAAAAGTATGATTTCCGGATCCATGCGGATGCGGCCTACGGCGGGTACTTTGGGTTGACCAGTGAGCTACAGGAACACGCAAAATCGACCTATGCACGTCTAACAGAAGTCGATTCGATTGTGGTAGATCCGCATAAGCACGGCCTGCAACCCTATGGTTGCGGGTGCATATTGTTTCGCGATCCCGAGGTCGGGCGCTTCTACCAGCATGATTCGCCTTACACTTACTTCAGCTCGGCGGAACTGCACCTCGGCGAAATTAGCCTTGAATGTTCCCGACCAGGCGCTGCCGCAGTGGCTCTGTGGGCGACGCAGCAACTCTTCCCTCTCACGAGAGGCGGGCAATTCTCGGCAATGCTCGATCAGAGTTTGCTGGCAGCCAGAACATTCTGGGATCAGCTCCAATCCAGCATGTATTTTCATCCATTGATGCCGCCAGAACTCGACATTGTCGTTTACGCGGCGGCCGCGAATGACTCAATGACTGCCAGCCAATATGCACGAAAGATTTTCGAATTGGCGGCCGAGAGAGAGTTGCATCTGGCGTTGATCGAAGTGCCGATAGAGCTGGCTAAATCGTATATTCCGAATCTCACAGCAAACTCGAAAACGGTCACCTGCCTCCGTTCAGCATTGATGAAACCGGAACATGGCAAATGGCTGCCGGAAATTATGGCCGCATTGGAAGATTGCGCTGCAACTCTGGTGCAGCCCTGAATTCAGGCCGATTGAAACTGCAGCAGCGCCCGTGTCAGAACAAAGCCCACGTAAAAGCAGGCAAAGCCACCAACCATGGTGGTCATCAGATACGCGAATGAATTCAATATCTCGCTACGCTGCAGCATCGTATGCAGCTCGAGCATAAGCGCTGATAGAGTGGTAAAACTGCCGCAAAAGCCGATCGCGAACAATAGTCGGTAGTGATCCGGAATAATTCCCGCTTCGTTAAACCAGGTGGCACTCGCGACGAGCTGTGCGATAACACCCATAACAAGGCAACCGAGCAGGTTTGCGCTCAAAGTACCCCAGGGGAATGCGACATCCCGTTGCAAAAAGATGTTCAGGCCAAAGCGAGCCATCGCCCCAATAGCACCGCCTATTGCGACAAACAAATACGATAAAGCGATGACCTTCATCGACTAGCCAAGCTCAAGAGCGTGTCTCGCGGCATGATATTCCTCTTCCATTCTCATGATCAGATCAGCGGCAGGCATAACATCATCAATATTGCCGACACCCTGCCCGGCACCCCAAATATCCCGCCAGGCTTTGGCGTCGCTCTTGTCAGCCTTGCCAAAATCCATCACTTGCTTGTCGCCTTCCGGCAAAGCGTCCGGGTCAAGCCCTGCGTTGCTTATGCTGCCCTTCAGGTAACTGCCATGGATACCCGTAAACAATGACGAATACACGATATCAGATGCGTTGCTGGCAACGATCATATCTTTGTAGTCCGATATAGCTCGCGCTTCCTCTGTTGCGATGAAGCGAGTGCCGATGTAGGCGAGATCAGCTCCCATTGCCTGCGCCGCCAATACATCAGATCCGCTTGTCATTGCGCCAGACAGAATAATCGCACCGTCAAACTCGCGGCGAATTTCCTTAACCAGAGCAAACGGGCTCAACGTTCCTGCGTGCCCTCCCGCACCGGCACAAACAGCAATGACGCCATCAACACCCTGTTCAATCGCCTTGCGCGCATGACGCAGATTGATCACGTCGTGAAACACCAGGCCACCGTAGCTGTGTACCGCTTCGATCACTTCCGCGGGGGGACGTAAACTCGTAATGATGATCGGCACCTGATGTTTGATGCAGGTGTCCAGATCCGCATGCAGCCGACCATTGCTTTGGTGACATATCTGATTGACCGCATACGGAGCGACCGGTTGCTGCGGGTTCGCATCGGCATGTTCGGCCAATGAAGCACTGATTTCACGCAACCAATCGTCAAGCGCTTGCTGCGGTCGCGCATTGAGTGCGGGAAAAGAACCAACGATTCCCGCTTTGCACTGTGCAGTGACAAGCTCCGGCCCGGAGACAATGAACATCGGCGCGCCGATCAGGGGAATTCTCAAAGTGCCGGCAAGCGCGGCTGGTAATGCCATCAATGACTCCTAAACTCGTGCCATTAGGTCGCGACCATAAAACTGGCCTCGCAATCTGCGACCAGCGAATCATCTGACGCAAGGCGTGCCTCGCCCTTCAATACAACAAGCCGTCCTTTTTCACGTTCAATCCAACCCTTCAGTTTAATCGTCTCGCCGACGCTAAGCGCCCGTCGATAGCGAATCTCACTCTTTGCCGTGTGTGCTTTTCGCCCTTGCATGTAAAGGACATTGGCCGTGACGTCATCGAGCGCTGCATAGATTATTCCACCGTGCACGGTGTTCGCCCAACCGACGTGATTTGCGCCGGGTGTAAACACTGCAGTGCATTCTTTGCCATCAAAGTCGAATTCAATGCGCAAACCAACAGGATTATCTTTGCCGCAGGCAAAGCACATGGTCGCTGCTTCGATATCATCCGACATCGCAGCAGCTTCCATCTCGAAAGGGATTACTGAATCTGCGTATCAATAGCAAGGTTGACAGTATTGCTGTCTGCAGGTCGAACGATTGCAGAAGTGAACCAGTCACCGGACTGCTGTGCGGGTTGCCCGGTTAACGAAACGCGCGCAATAATTTCAAATTCTGGAAATCCGGACAATGATCGACCGGGAACCATGGAATTGGCGTCGCCAAGATCAATACGGGTCGGCAAATCGGACACACGTCGTCTTACCACCGCAATGGGTGGCGACGGTTGCTTAGGATCTCTCGCAATAATGTAAACAGCCGCATTTGCGGGCAATGCGCCGCCAACAGAATCGGCCAATGAAATTTCCGCGCTCAAAACAACGCCCTCTATTTCCAGGGGCGCCTCTAATGTGGCAGGTGCTGCCGCAGGAGGCGCAGGAGCCGGAGCAGCCATCGAGGCGGCCTCACCCTTCCATTCAGCAATTCGCTGCCTGAGTACGCCCCGTATTTCCTCAGGGGGGTTAAGGCCCAGTAGTTTTTCCCAGCGTGATGCGGCCAGTTCCTTGTCACCACGATTAATGGCACCGATACCACCGTAGAACAATGCTTGTGGGTTGTTCGGCTCCAGGGCAAGAGCGCTCTCAAATAACGCGGCAGATCGTCCCGCCACACCCTCACTGGAGTTGCCCGAAAGAATCGCCGAGCCCAGGTCAACCAGAGTTTGAGCATCGCTGGAAGATTCGAGTTCAACTGCTTTTTGAAAAGCGTCAGCCGCGCTCGCGAAATCACCAAGCGACATATAGGAG
>CAZGVL010000075.1:0-13448 GCA_964528965.1 uncultured Woeseiaceae bacterium | reverse complement strand
TTCATCCCGATCCTCAATGACCTCATCGCCAAACACGAGGCCGGTGCACTTGAGCCCGACCCACAATCGCCTTTCGCAGCACCACCGGAGCCGTCAGAATCCCAACTGAGCCGTACCCGAGATGACCTGCGCAAGCAACTCGATCGCTCACTAAATCGCAACTACGGTGGCTGGTCGAGAAGCGGCATCGGCGGCGAGACAAGCGGTTCGCGGTTGCTCCACTTATACCTTCGGGCGCACCTGTATGACGATGCTGAGTTACACGACCTGGCGTTGAAAGGTTCAGCCGGTTTTCTCGCTACCATAGACCCGGTGTGGGGTGGCAGCTACAGCCGGGCATTTCCCGAAGATATGGATGCGCCCGGAAAATTCGCGGCACTCAGGGCGATACCGGAGAAAAGAATCCTGGTGCAAGCAAATGCAATTACAGCATTCGCGCTTGGCTACAAGCACACCGGCGATAGCAGGTTTCTCGAAGGCATTAATGCGATCGACCGATTCCTGAAAGAATGGATGATGGCACCTGATGGAACGTTCTACACGAACCAAAAAGACAAGCCGCCGAATCTTCCGCGGGAAATGACTGTGAGTGAATACTGGCTACTGCCGAGTGACCTTGAGCGTCGCAAGTTCGGTACGCCTCCCGTCGATCATGCCGTTTATTCCGATCGCAACGGCGAAGTCATAGCTGCATATGTTCTCGCCTACGAGGCGTCGGGGAATGACGATTATCTCGAAACCGCGAAGAGCGCTGCCACGTCGATTCTCGACCAGCGCCTTCATCAGGACGGCTGGGTAATTCAGGCACTGAGCAACACAGAGTCGGATAAGGACGCCCGTATGCGGACGCTCGTTACCGACGAAAGACCTTTCCTGAGCGCGCAAGCCTGGTTCGGCACCGCACTATTGTCGCTCTACCGGGCCACTGGCGAGGATCGTTGGCTGAAGGCGGCCGACGGAATCGGCAGGGCAATGCTGGCAACTCTACATGATGATGAACTGGGCGGCTTTTACGCGACGGTTCCAGACGCAACAGCAGCGATTATCGCGCCGAGAAAACCGCTGGAGGCAAACGGCACTGCGGCCAGCTTTTATTACGATCTATCGGTTTACACCAAAGACGACACTTATGACAGTGTCGCTACAACAACGATCCGTGCAGTCGCCGACCCCGCCTTTATTCGCAGTGAAGGCAAAATCACTGGTGAGTTTGCAATGGCATTGGAAAAAGTGACCACCGCCTATGTCGAGTTTTCTGTCGTTGGCGACACAAACCACCCAAATGCTGCAGCTTTGTTCGACGCCGGTCGCGATGTCTACGAGCCCAGAAAGCTGTTGCACTACGAAAAGCCCGGACGATATCCCGATCGTGGTAAGCCGGCGATGTACATCTGTAACCCGGATATGTGCTCACTACCGATCGAAGATCCGGCAGAAGTTGCCAGTCGCGCAACGGCTTTTCGGGGGCCGGCTACCTCGGTACCGGCGAACTGACGGCGGTTATCTGGAATTGGCGGCCCACCCAATCGGATCGCCGCGCCAACCGAGAAGACAAGTTTACAATTGATACGGCGGAATGGACTTGCTTCGCGCGCGCTTCGGGCCTACAGCGTGTGTCTGTCGGCGCGAATCTGGATGTACAGTGAACTACATCGATTCCACTTGCTGAATCAACGCTTGATACTCTTTAGTTGGATGAAGCGATGCCAATGCAGGATCCTGATTCGCGAACAGATAGCTGCGCCATCCATTGCTCACCGCGTCTTGCAGGTGTGTCAGGGCATCCGGGACCGCGCCACCGGCTGCGGCTAACGCCGCCAATGCATAGTCCACGTCACCGGTACCCCAGCCCTGTGCTTGTACTCTCTGTGCGATCACCTGACCATTTTCCAGCGCGGCGGTGATTGTCGCCTGGTCGCTTTGCTCGAGCACACGCGACCTTGTCAGCAACGCGAGATAATAGATCGATTGTGGTTCCGGATCGAGAGACACGAAACTTCCCATCGCCCTTTCGAGCAACTCGGACGCGCCTGCTGAATCGCCGCTGGACAGACGCCCGACAGCGGCCCAGACCAACCGCTCCAGATGTGTCTTGGATTCGATCGGCCCTGAAAGATTGATGAACCGTTGCGCGCGTTGCGCGGTCATCGTTTGCAATTCTGTGTGGCGGCCTGCCGCTAACAGGAATCGCAATGTCACTTGTAAGACAGACTCGTTCTTCGGAGCAACGCTGCGAGCCTGGTCCAGGCTGGCCTCAGCATCGTCGAGACGCCCAAGCTGAATGTAGGCATCGACCACCCGCGCCAGTGCAATTGGATTATCGGGTACCAGGGACTGCGCTTGTTGGGCTGACTGTAGAGACCGTTCCGCTTCACCGGCCAGAGCCGCGACTCTGGATATGGCCAGCACGGCTGGCAGACGTTCAGGATTTGCCGCGAGCAATGATTCGAGTTGATCGAAGGCACGATCGAAGCGCCCCTGCAGACCCATAAGTATCGCCTGTTCGGCAATAATTGTTGAATTGAGCGGGTCGAGCGCCAGGGCCTGCGTATACGCGCGCGTTGCGTCCTCCAGGAAACCCTGATCGCGCAACAGGTTGGCACGCTGCAGATAGGCATCAACGTTATCTGGATCGAGCTCAATGGCTTTCGTAAACAGCGCTGCAGCGGCATGTTGGTCTCCCCCACCAAGAATGCACAAACCTAATGAAGTCTGTGCCTCTGCGAGTTCGTTGTTCAGCCTCAATGCGCTGCTGATTGCATCATGTGCATTTTGCGTCGCCTCAAACAGCGTCATGTTTCCGATTCGCCGTTTACCAATCCATGCATCTGCAAGCCCTGCATAGGCTTGTGCATAATCCGGATCCAGCTCTATTGCTCGGTCGAAATGACCGATTGCCTGATCAATTGCTGCCACCGTCTGTATCTGCAAATAGTGGCGGCCTTGCAGATAGGACTTGTACGCCTCGACGTCTGCAGTCCCCGTCTGAACAAGATCGGTTTTTCGGCCAGAAAACTCCAGTTCCAATTCGCGCACGATCGCCGCTGCAATTTCATCCTGCACCGCGAAAACATTTTCCAGCTTGTAGTCAAACGTATCCGACCAGAGCTGAAAGCCGCCTTCGGTCTCAATGAGCTGTGCCGTTATGCGCACGTGCTCGGCGTCCTCATCCAGGCGAACGCTGCCCTCCAGTAAGGTCGATACATTTAGCGCTTCGCCAACTGCACGGACGTCTACGGCATCTCGATAGGCAAAGGACGATGTTCTTGCTGCCACGCGTAATCCCTCGACGTCCGAAAGCCCGCTGAGAATTTCCTCAGCTACGCCATCGCTAAAGTAGACATTATTTGTCGGATCATCTATGGCGATGTTCTTGAACGGCAGTACCGCGATTGATTTGCCTCGCAAAAATGTGGTTTCGTCGCCAGCCTGCGAATACAGGCGAACCGAAAGGTATACGACCGCCGTGCCGAGCACCAGAACGAGCAACCAACTGGAGACTTGTGACAATCGACTAAGACCATTTGTCGACTGTGGGGCTGGTGCTCCCAGCACGACGCCTCCGGAAGTTACGTCGAAAATCCATGCAAGGACCGCGACAAGCGGAAATCCAGCGAGAGCGATCACGATCAGCCACGTAAGCGCTACGTCCGGAACACCTAGCGCCGGGAAAATAACATCGGCAGCTTCCACAGCAATCCACGCAACCACTGCATAGGCAGCCACGCTGCGAAACACGCGCCGGTGTTGTAGCTCATTAAGAAAGCGGCTAATCATCTGCTGTTAAATCGACTCATCGGTTCTGTGCGGCGAGCTATCAGACGTACATAGACCGGTATGGTGGCAGAGAAATTACCTGTTGTCGCGGCCGGGCGAACAGCCCGCACAACGAGGTGCGAGTGAGTCGACCACCGACACGCAGATTTTCAGTGAACGGATTTCGAGACCAGCCGTAAGCTGAAGTAACTCAAGACTGCGTCTTGTGGCAGATCTCCGGCCCGTTAGACTCTCTTGTGTGACGGCATGTGATCCTGGTCTGGCACCCAAGTGAGCACAGAGAAATCGGAAAACGGTTCGACCCCTTATCCACCAATCGCTCCGATGGGCTACACTTAGTCTCATAAGAATAAGGTTTACAATCACTTGCATAGCGCATGTGGTCGAAGGATCTAAGCCGTGAGAACCCAGCATTTACACATTTCCGAGTTGGCGCCATTCATTCCAACTTGCATCGCAGCTCACCAATCACGTTCGAGGGAGATCAGCGCTTTACTGTCGAAGCGCTAGAGCAAAGTCAGGTAGTCGAACGTACGATTCCGTGGCGTTTCATCTTGGACCTCAGAGTGCTTGATGGGAGACCCAGAATTTCAGCGGCACCATCCGCCCCGGAAATTATCCAGTTGGTTCCTTCAAGCACGCTAAGAATGTGGGTCCGCTCCACCGAGAAAAGATCAGCACTAATGATCTTGATATTGTCAGGTGAAACTGACGCGCTTGCATATGGCGGAAGTCTGATCGGAAGCTCCAGAACAGGCTTGCCTTCTGTCGAGATCAGGGCGCGTTCAATAATACTCTCAAGCTCGCGAATATTGCCCGGCCAGCCGTACTGATCAAGCTCTTTGAGCATCCTGGCGGAAATTGCGTCAATATTTCTCCCAAGGCGACTGGCATGCTTGTGTACGAAGTGCTCTGCCAACAGAGGTATGTCACCCTTGCGATCTCGCAATGCTGGCAATGCAATCGGAAAGTGGCAGATTCGGTAGTACAGGTCAGCGCGGAATTCGCCGCGTTCAATGCTCTGCTCCAGGTTCCTGTTGGTCGCCGCAATCAGCCGTACGTCTGCGTAAAGCGTTTTCGATCCGCCGATACGTTGAAACTCTCCAGTCTGCAGAACGCGTAGCAATTTCCCTTGAAGATCCAGCGGCAATTCGCCAATCTCATCCAGAAACAGGGTTCCGGTATCGGCCAACTCAAATCGCCCGTAACGTCTCGCCTGTGCACCTGTGAACGCGCCCTTTTCGTGTCCGAAAAGCTCACTTTCGATCAGATTGGCCGGTAACGCCGGACAATTCACACTCACCATTGGCCTGTCGCTGCGCGGACTTAGCTTGTGTATGGCTCTGGCGATCAGCTCCTTACCGGTGCCAGTTTCTCCGAGGATAAGTGCCGTGACGTCCGTCGGCGCCACTTTCTCAACAGCCAACAGACATTGCCTCAGTCCCGGATCCTCGCCGATTATTTCGTCAAACCCATGATTAAGCTTAACCTTCTCCCGAAGGTAATAGTTTTCCTGCTGCAGTTCGTTCTTCAAATGCTCTATTTTCGACATAGCGCGTGCGCGAGCGATCGCTCCAGCGAGATTCTCGGCAACAAGTTGCAACTCGGCAATCGTCTCATCGCTCCAGTCGCGGCTATTGCCAGTAGTGGCGAATGAACAGGCTCCGACAAACTTCTCCTCGACAAATAACGGGAATACCAGAAGTGATTTCACGTTTCGCGACCTGATGAATTCTTTATCGGCGGCTGCCGCCGCGGGCAAAGCATCGATTTCACCCATCACGACAGTTCGCCCTGAACTGAGCTCCTCAACGATCCACGGAATCTGATGTTGCTCCAACTGCAGTTTCCGCCCCTTGCCTGGCTCGCGCATCCATCGATGCACCGGTTCCATGCTCTTGCCGCAGCTCTTGAACCACCAGATGCTGATCGCGTCGAGATGCTGTCGGCCGCCGATTGACTCGAGTCCGTCACCGACTTGCTTGTCGATATCGCTCGGGTTTGCCTGAATCAGCTCGGCGGAGAGATGGGACAAAAAAGCCTGAAACGCCGCTCGATGCCGGATTTCGTCTTCGGCCCGTTTTCGCTCCGTTATGTCATGCACTGTCCCGGTCATACCGACGCGCACCCGATTCTCGTCATAGGTCATCTCCGTTCGCTCGTTGACGATTCGAACTGAACCGTCAGGCCGAATGATTCTGTGGTCAATCGAGAACGGTTGATGGTCATCAAACGCACGCTGCACAGCCTGATCAACGGTCTTGCGGTCATTAGGATGAACGAAATCGAGATATCCGGCGTAGGAAAGCGGCGAATCAGGCTGTATCTGCAAGAGCTCGAATATTTGATCCGACCACCAAAGTTCGCCGGTACCGATATTCCACTCCCAGTTACCAATGCTCGCTACACGTTGTGCGTCCGTTAACCGCGCCTGAATAACGGCAAGCTCTGCGGCGTACTTCAGTTCATCGGCTTGCTTTACGATTCTGGTATGCAATTTGAATGCTGCAATGACTGACGCAATTAGAATCAACAGGTATGTTGCATAAGCCCACCACGTTCGCCACGGGGCGGGCAGCATAGTGAACTGAAAAGTCGCGTTCTCCTCGCTCCAGACGTTGTTGTTGTCCGAGCCTTTGACGCGAAATACATAGTCCCCTGCTGGCAAGTTGGTATAGGTAACCTGGCGTTTTGTTCCTGCATTCACCCAGGCCCTGTCTATTCCTTCAAGCTGATACATGTAACGATTTTTTCGCGGAGCAGAAAAATCCAGGGCGGCAAACTCGAAGCCGATTACGTTTTGATCATGCGCAAGCTGAGTTCCGCCTTCGCTTTTTGAGGAATCATCAAGCCGCTGCGAATCATTGAGACTGAGGAACCGGGTAATGGCAACTTGTGGTGGATGGCCGTCGCCAGTCATCTCGTCAGGATAAAAAGCGTTAAAACCGTTCACGCCACCAAAATAAACCCTGCCATCAGAGGCGACGAAAGAGGCGCCGACATTGAATTCGTCGTCCTGCAGACCGTGACTCGTATCAAAGTTCGTGAACTCCAGTGTTTCAATATCGAGTTTCGAAATGCCACGGCCGGTGCTGAGCCAAAGGTGCCCGGCCTGGTCCCATACGCCGCCGTTGATTGTCGCGCTTGGAAGCCCATCCCGAGTGGTGAATCGCTGGAAGGTTTCCGTGCCGTTCATTCTGTCCGATTGCCTCCAGCGATTAAGGCCGCGCCCATCTACGCCAATCCAAAAGTCGCCGGCATCGTCTTCGGTGATCATGTAGATTTGATCGCCGCTTAGCCCATCGAAGCGTTCGGGGTCTGCGTGGTAGGTCGTGAACTTGTCTGTGGTTGGATCCAGGTGACTAAGACCGCCGCCGTATGTGCCAAACCAAAGTCCGCCCTGGCTGTCTTCGAACATTGTCAGAACACGGTCACTGCTTAGTGATTGCGGGTCATCAACAGCATGCTGGAAACGAGCGAAAGTCTGCGTTTCTCGCTCGAGCTTGTTTACGCCACCACCGAACGTACCGATCCATAGAGCACTTCTGCTGTCCTCAAAAATGAATGTTATGCCGTCTGCGCTTATCCCTGTCGCATCATCAGCGCTATACCGGAAACGCTCAAAAGTATTGCTGTCACGGTCGTAGCGATTCAGCCCGGATGACCGCGTACCAGCCCACAGTATTCCTTCAGAGTCCACGTGCAGCGACATCACGAGATCACTGGACAAACTCGACTCATCATTGGGCCGATGCCGGAAATGACGAAATTTGCCGCTGTTTCGATCGAGCCAACTTATTCCGCCGCCATAGGTTCCGACCGCGATACCTCCGTCTTCGCCTTCGGCAAACGCGACTATTGTGTTCTCACTTAAGCTCGCCGCATCATTTGAGTTATTTCGGTAGTGCGCGACTGCCCGGCTTGTTTGGTTCCACGAGTTCAACCCATTGTATGTTCCAACCCATAGCACCCCGCCTCTGTCCTGAAATATTGACGCGACGTTGTCGTGCGACAGGCTATACCGATCGCTTGCATTGCTGGCGTAGTTCTCGAAGCTGCGTGTTGTTGAATTCCACGCGCTCAGTCCATTAAGTGTCCCGACCCACAAAACGCCGGCGACGTCCTTGAAGATAGTATTGATCCGGTTCGCACCGATACTGAAAGAATCGTCGGGATCATGAAGAAAATGTTCGAACTTGCCGGTTTCATGATCCAGTCGGCTAAGTCCCTGCGATTCCGTACCTATCCACAAATCACGATTGGCGTCTTCAAACAGCGCACGAAGTGAATCTTCGCTAATGGACGCCGCGTCGCTCGGATCATGGCGGAAATTCGTAATCGATCCAGACTCGGGGTCCAGCTTGCTGAGACCTCCGTCTGTGGCGATGAGCAGGTCGCCTTCGCTGCCCTCAATTATGCTCCAGACGTGAGCTCCTGAGAGGCTGGCCGGGTCGTCGGAGTCATGAACGAAGTGCTCGAACGTTTCCGTATCACGATTGAATCGGTCAAGTCCCGCGCCATCGGTACCCACCCACATGACACCGTGGCTATCCTCGTAAACAACGCGTACCCGATCGCCTGCAATCGATTCACGGTTCGCGGGGTCGTGAAGATAGTTGGTGAACGTTTCCGTTGTAGCGTCGTACTTTGACAGTCCTCCAGCATCACTTCCGATCCACAAGGAACCGGACTGGTCATTAATCATCGTCCGAATTGATTCGTCGGATATCGACCGCGGATCATCCGGATGGTGAACAAAGACTCTAAATTCGTTTCCATCGTAGCGATTCAACCCGTCTTGGGTTCCGAACCACATAAAACCCTGATCGTCCTGCACGATCGCATACACAAAGGCCTGCGATAGACCGTGTTCGCGAGAGAGATGCTGGAAACGGACACTTCGCGATTCTGCCGAATATGCAATCGACGACAATGCGACAAGTATCGTAATCGCGCCTAGCCCGCAAAATCTGCGGCGTATGCTATGACGACGCCAAGTACGACATTGAAACACGGCGCTATTCCTGCCGGACCCAGTCGTTGATCGAAACAGGCTTCGTGTGGCCATCGTTCCAGATGAGGCCATCGCCCCAAATCAGACCGTCGTTCCAGATGAGGCCGTCGCCCCAAATCAGACCGTCGTTCCAGATGAGGCCGTCGCCCCAAATCAGACCGTCGTTCCAGATGAGGCCGTCGCCCCAAACGTGGCCGTCACCCGCCTCATAATTTCCGTCCCAAACACGCCCATTCATGCCTGGCACGTAAAACTCGCCCGCGTCGTTTTGCCTCGCTCGCCCCTGAAAGTGAGCTGTCCCGAAGATATCCGCGTCAATATCCAGACTCTGGTTCGCACATTCATAGTGGTTGCCAGCCACCGCGGCCTCGGCATCGACCATGCCGGCACCTTGTTGAAAAGCACTGTACACAGGCGCGCCATTGGCGTCGGTCGCGGTTCGGGCCGTGCTGATAAGTTTGCATTTCACCAGGTCCGGGGTGAGCCAGGGTTCGGCCTCGAGTAGAAGCGCGACGGCACCGCTGACAACAGCGGTGGACTGCGATGTGCCGGACATCGTGTAGTAGCTGTCGCCATCGTGAAAGTGGGGGCGGGCTTTCGCCACCTGGTGGTTCGCGTCCATCAATCCACGGATATGACCGCCGGGCGCGACAATGTCTGGTTTGATGAACGCTTCTACTGTTGGGCCGGTCGAGGAGAACCATGCCAAGGTATCGTCCGTCCAGTCGTCGGGCGTGACACTATCGGTCATCGCGCCAACGGTAATGATGTAGGGCACATTGCCGGGCGCGCCGATGCTCATCGGTAAGGGACCGGTGTTGCCCGCCGAGGCAACAACAACAATCCCTTCTCGCCAGAGGGCCATCACTGCCTGATTCATTGGGTCGTCCCAATAGTACGAGCTGGGACTCGTGCTGAAGGAAAGATTTATCACTCTGATATTGTGAGTGTCCTTGGTTTTGATGAGCCAATCGAGGCCCCGGATGACGTCCGCATAAGTACCGCTGCCGTCATGGTCGAACGCCTTCACTACGATCAGGTTGGCATTGGGGGCAATACCGTTGAACTCGCTGTCCTTGAAGCGACTGCTCAGTAAAATACTTGCGACGTGAGTGCCGTGGCCACTCAGGTCAGTGTTAGCGTTCGGGCTAACCTCTATACCTTCTGTCGCATCGTATTGGGCGACGAGGCGCTCTGTATCGTAGGCGTTATATTTGAGATAATTTGTGGGCGCGGCGCCCGCCCATATACCGGTGTCAACGACTGCAACACCGACGCCGTCACCGGTAACCCCTTGCCAATGCAGCGCATCGGCGCCGACAAGACTCGCGACATAGGTGCGCTTAGCTTCGACATCGCTGTCGCCGCTCCATTGCACGCCGGGTGGTCGCGGAAAGTCGACTGAACAGTCTTCGAAGGTACCTACGTTTATTTCATAGGAGTCCTGCGATTCTTTCAGGTCGTCGAACGAAAAAATGAGGGTCTTATTAGAACCGGCTGCGATCCTCAGGCGGGCGTCGGTCCGATAATACGGGTGCACGTTAAGGCTCACGCTGACGCCTTCGATTTCGCCCTCGAATATAGTGGTATCACCGAAATCAATCTTTTCGAGTTCGTCGTTCTTGGCCGGCCAAAGCAACATCAATGTCGAAAGATGAACGTCGCTGCTGCCCGTGTTGGTGATCGTCCAGTAGACTTCCTCATCGTCGAAGCTCAGTTCCGCTTCTGCGTTTAGCGCGCAACTTGCCGGCGCGACGACGTCGACCGCAACACCCTGATCTTCGTAAACTCGACGCACACCGGACATTTTTCGGAGATTATCCACCTGCATCACGCTGAGCTGCACGCCAACCGCATTGACGATACCCAGTTCATGCGTAACTTCAGCGCCCACGGAGGCGACCAGCGATCTAGCTTGATCAAGGTCATTTGCCTGAACGATGTAGCTTCTTGTGCTTTCGTCCTTCTGCGTATTGTAGGTCGTGGCTATAGTCGCGAGGGCAGCGACGATCAAAAGTGTCAGGCAGGAAAGAGCGACGAAACGATTTCGCATGCTAATGCTCCGGTAAAAAATGACGGTCATTGTGGCAATGACGAAGTTGATTGTTTTTTATTTGGGGTCAGAGCGACCGCATTCGTCCAGACGGCGAACTGTCGCGTACCCCTGTTTACACTCTGCTGATTCAAACCCGTGAATCCAAGCTTTTTATTGTTGGCGAAATTTTAGCAAATAGACAAATAAATTTTCCTGAAACTTTCTTCGTTCGCGTCACAAATGTTCCTGTTTAACCATTCTTGGGCGACGCCGAAACTTTATGCTCCACGGTTGCTTTCTCCCACGAATAACCGAAGAACGCTGGAGAGATTTCATGGTATGGGATCGCGATGAAAACTGATTCGCTCCTTTATCGGTTTCGCGTTTCACTAATAAATATTGCGTCATGGCTGGCGTTATCGAAACACTTGAAGATCAGGATAAAGCCGACTGGGGTCGGAACCTCGGTCTGATCGGCCTCACCAGCGAGGAGGTGAAGAAATGACGATCACGCCTCAACAACAGAACGGCGATAGTGCCTTTGCCGGAGAAGGTGCCGCTTACCGTGAGCGACTTCGCCAATCTAAAGTCTCCGACGATAAAGTGATGCCTGATTTCTGGTAAGCGAAACACGCGGAGAAAGCGATTCTACGATGGTGGCCAGGGGCGGACAGTTCGCGAAGCGAACTAAGACAGCGTAGCTGCCCGCAGGGTGAGGATCGATGCCAAATTGATCCGAGTCAATCGAACCTCCAACACGCAGATTTTCAGTGAACGGATTTCACAACCCTACGTAACCCAAGAGCACGTAGCGCGTCGATTTCCTGGCTCGGCAGGTTCTCTTGAGTGACGTTGGGTGATCCTGAATTGGGCACCAAAGTGGGCACCCGACGAAGCGCTTAGCGGAACGGCGGAGAGCTAATTCACCCATATCTCACGCTGAACGAGCACCCAAAAGACAGTTCTGTATCCGGTCGATACAGCGCTGCAGATGTCGTTGTGCGCGATTCGTCAATTTATCTGCGCCGTTGGTCATTCAGAAAGAACAGTATCTGCTGGAGAATCCCTTCAAGCGTCGCATTGGCGCGAACCAGGAAAGGATGAAAACAATGACAAATCTACTGTATTCCCTTGCGACCATAGGCGTTCTGGCGATCGGGCTTGTGATGACTGGCCTGTACCTGGATATCAGCAATTTCGATCAAACCAGCGGTGGCTATGAGGCACCCTACTCGGGCGTAAGCGGCGATCCTGTCGACTGGTTCGCAATGGACCGCACTGCCACAGGTTTGGCCAAGAGAGGTCATGTCGTCAATGTTCTTGTTGACGGAACGACCGGCATGATTAGTTTCGAGTTTTTCAGCCAGCAAATAGACTTCCGTCCATTTTCGGATCGCGCGCTGGCCGTGCACAAGCCACGTGAAGCCTTCATCTCATTGGGTTTCCAACCCGATTTTTGAAACCCATAAAACAGCTTAGGAGAAAAATGTTGTCCAGCAAATACCTTATCGTTGGTGCCAACGGCGCGATCGGATACGCGGTAACCAAAGCCATCCAGGAAGCGGGAGAAACTGCCACGCTTTTGGTTCGCGACCGAGCCCGCACCGTCGAATTATTCGGCGACCTGACCGGCCTTACGATTGTAGAGGGCGACGTTAACGACACGCAGCTCCTGAAAGACGTTGCATCGGGAACCGAATTTATCTTTCATGGTGCGAGCGTCCCATACCAATATTGGGCCAGCGCAATGCCGATCATGACGCGCAATGTCATCGAGGCGGCGGAGCACTCCGGCGCGACCGTGATTTTCCCGGCCAACAACTACAACTACGGTCAGACTAATCAGCCCATTAGTGAAATTACACCTTTTACGCCGAATACAGCGTTGGGTGAAATCCGAGTTGAGCTGGAGCGGCTACTTCAGTTGGCCAGCGATCAGGGTCGTATTCGTACATTAGTTGTACGTTTCGCTGAGATCTGGGGACCCAATGTCACGAACAAGCAGTTCGCCCCGGTCTTTGAGAACGCGCCGAAAGGAAAGTCACTGCCGTGGTTGATTTCGGCAGACGTACCTCAGCAATTGGTCTACAACCTTGACGCCGGCCGCGCGATAGTGCAATTGACACAGCGTGAGAATACGCAGCCCTATGAGACATTCAACATGGGTGGCACGCAAGTTGAGAGCATCAGAAGTTGGCTGAGGACCGTCGGCGACGTAGCCGGGAAGCCGGCCAGAATAAGCATCATACCGAAGCTCGTGGTTTCTGCCCTTGCACCGTTCGTCCCCGTGATGAAATCGATTCGGTCATTGGCCTACAAGTTTGAGACCTCAGTTATTCTGAATGACGATCGTTTCACTCAGCAGTTTCCGGAATTTCAGCAAACTCCTATGCGACAGGCAATTCGCGAAACGCTGGATTGGTTTGCAAAAACACAAAGCGCGGCGTAGAGGCCAGATTGAGACTCCGATCCTGATGATCCATCAGGATCGGTTTTGGCTAGCGTATTCTGAAGGAGTCAGGCCTGTCCATTTCTTGAACGATCGCGAGAAAACCGACACCTCGGAATACCCCAGCAGATAGGCGATCTCGGCCTTGCTGGTTTCGTTTTCGCTCAGGTACT
>CAZGVL010000074.1:0-13544 GCA_964528965.1 uncultured Woeseiaceae bacterium | reverse complement strand
CGCATGAATTACGCACACCTGTTTCCAGAATCCGATTTCAACTCGACATGTTGTATGAAGAGGAAGATGACGCTCAGCGTAATGAATACATGTTCGGCATGTCGGACAACATTAACGAGCTGACAGACTTGGTGGATGAACTTCTTACCTATGCTCGATTCGATCGAGAAGCGCCAGCTATTGAAATGCAGCCGCACTCCTTACATCGAAGCCTGCTCAATATTGTCGAGGCGACCGACTTGGATAGCGATGCTGAAGTACGCTATGACGACAGTTGGATACAGGAAAACCCGAAGGTGCAATTCCTACCTTTCGAGCCCAAACACCTGGAACGTGCGATTGGCAACCTTCTCAATAATGCACAAAAGTACTGTCATTCCAAAGTGCAGATGTCGGTTCACTTAGCGGGTAACGAATGCTCAATCTTCGTCGAGGACGACGGCCCTGGAATATCTGAAGAGGACCGGGAACAGATATTTGAGCCGTTTAGGAGGTTGGACAATAGTCGCACCAGAGCCACCGGCGGATATGGGCTGGGCCTGGCAATTGTCAAGCAAATAGCCGAGTGGCACGGCGGCAGCATCCGCATTCAGAACTCATCTCTGGGCGGAGCGCGATTTGTACTAGCGTGGCCAACTACCCATACATAGCTAGGCAGCGCCACCGATCGATAGGTAGAATATCGCGGTGAATGAGCGGTGGCCATAATGACTAAGATTTGTATTGTCGAGGACGACGAAAAACTTGCTTCATTAGTCCGCAAGTATCTTGAGCAACGGGACTATGAGGTCGACATTATCGATGACGGTGACTTGGCTGTTGACGGCATTCTATCCACTCGTCCTGATTTGGTCGTCCTGGACCTAATGTTGCCCGGAAAAGATGGCCTCACGATTTGTCGAGAAATCCGGCAAAAGTACGATGGACGCATTCTTTTTCTCACGGCAAGTGAGGATGACATGGATCAGGTAGCAGGGATCGAACTGGGTGCAGATGACTTTATCGTCAAGCCGATCAAGCCTCGCGTACTACTTGCCCGTATTCGAATGCTACTAAGGCGCAAGGACGCAGAGTCTCTGGCCGAGTTGCAACCCGATGAGGCAATAAAGAAGCTGACATTTGGCCGCCTGGATATCCACCACTCAAAACGTTCGGTGACTTTGGCGGACGAACCTGTAGCGTTGACAACCAGCGAGTTTGAATTGCTGTGGCTGCTGGCGAGCCATGCGGAAGAGGTTCTTTCACGAGAATATCTGTACAAGCAGATGCGCGGTATCGAGTACGACGGGCTGGATCGATCAATCGATACAAAAATTGCGAACTTGCGGAAGAAACTAGGTGACAACCCCTCACTTAGTCATCGAATAATTACTGTGCGTGGGCAAGGGTATTTGTTCGTACCTGATAATTGGGACTGACGGGTGGCGCGTTGCCGGATCAATCCGGCACTGACTCACCACCTCATTTCATAGAGTCGAGAGCTGAATACTTTCACCCGGGCACATTCGGAAGATTGACGCGATCACCTGTATCGTCGGCGAGACTGGTGACCTGAATCGAAATCGGATACTCAGCATCTTCCTTTAGTGTGCTGACGTCTGGAAGAGTATGTTGGCTGACACGAACATTGATTGATTGCAGAGCCGCGTAGAGGGTGGGCAACTTACTGGGATAGATCTCCGCGCGGACGACCAACCGGTTATTACCAAATCGGTTCATGTCGTCGATTCCATTACACACTCGGCTCACGGCTACGCGCACATCGTCTATGATGTTTCGTAATGGTTCGTGCACTGACGCTTGCACGCAGATAATGTTCATTTAGCTCTCCCACCCGCATGCCGAATAAATTGTTGTAAATACAGGTGATGTTGTCGTGCTAATTGGCGGTATTGCTAGGGTGCCAAATAACGACATCTCCTATCAGGAGCAGCAGAAAAATCGGAACCACAATCGAATGAAGAATAGCGTTTCTTGACATGGCCAGAGCAACGAACCCAGCGACAAGAAAGGCCGATGTTGCATTATCCATATGAAATAGAATCGACCCGAACGATATCGGCCGAAATAGCACCGACGAAACGGTGGACAAGACAGCCAGCCACCAGATCGGACGCATTTGATCATAGTAATACACCCTCATATCGGTGCCTTGCTTACGTTCAGGGAATATAAGATGGGCAATCAGGTACAAGGCCGCCGGACTAATCAACATCAATACCATACTGAAGAAAAGCCACTCGCCAGTATCGCGAAGCCCCCAAAGCTCCCACCAGTTCTGAAGAAGGGCGACAGCAACCAAAGCAACGCCACATGAATGCAACCAGTACCCTTTGATTGCCTGTCGATATCGGACCTGAAGGGCAATCCCGTTCAGTATTTCAGCGATTCCAAGGCCAACAATAATGGAGACCAGTACCATCAAGAACTCAAATAAACTCAACTTCCTCTCCGGGTTGCAACGCAAGGTAACGACACAAGGTTTAGCGTAGCAGACGAACTAGCGACAAGCCGCCTTCTGACGATTGAATTTGGTACGAAACAGTGAATCTCTGCTTCCGGACAGAATTGTCCTGCCTGCAGGTGACGTGAACCTCGTGAGTGCCTCCATCAGAAACTCGCCCTCAACTGGACTTGCAGTGACCGCACTTCTCCGAAAGCAGCGGAGCAAATGATAAACTATTGAACGACGGCTACAGACCCCCATTGGATGTTGCCGTAGCTCAACACAGGGTTCGATTCGAAGGTTAAGTTGAAGAAGTTATTGATTGCGGTTCACTGGAGGGTCGAATGCGAGACTGGAAGAAGTATGTGGATCAATACGAGCCGTCGGCATCTTTCAAAGACGATGTTGCCTCAGCTCGCGTCTGCCAACTCGCTGCGACGGCGGCAGAACTCGGCACATTCGCCGTAGGCGCTGTATTGCTTGACGACGAAGGACAAGTATTGGCCGAGGGCCACAACGAGACCTTTGTGGACGGCTTTCGATCAGACCTGCATGCCGAAATGGTCGTTCTGACCAAATTCGAGACCGAGCATAAAATGCCTCAGAGTCCCGCCACCTTGACGCTCATATCTTCACTGGAGCCTTGCCCGATGTGTATGGCGCGACTGATCTATTCCGGGATCGGGTCGATACGGTACCTTTGTGAAGATCCGCAAGGGGGAATGGTGACCCGAATATCCTTTTTGCCGCCAAAGCTTCAGCAAATCAGCGAAGACTTGTCTCAATCATGGGGGCTTGCGGAGTGTTCAAACGAATTGAGAGAAGCCGCGACTCACATATGGGAACAAACGCGAGACGCCGTTGATCATCGGATAGTCGAACATGGCAAGCGCGGTATCAGTGATGCCTAAAGATTCAATGGGTTCACGTACGTAACAGAGACAAGGGCCCGGTGGCGATGTCCGCTTCTGACCATAGGTACGCCCTGGGCCGCAAGAGAGGTGACCGAATGCTGTTCACCCAAAGCAATCGATCACGAATTACAAGAACAAGAAGGCCTACCCGATAATCACACATGAATTTCGAGAGCGATTCAACGACAGGACTGGACCACGTTCATGATCGAACTGGTGCTCGTCAACCTGGGCGTTTTGATTGCTCTGCAACTGAATCAATGGAGGGAATCTCGGGCGGAGAACGCCCAGCAAATTGAGCTCATAAAGAAAGCAGGGAATGACATCGAGGACGGAGTCGAAACGCCAACCGCCGTCTCTGAATTCGGCTATTCCGCTGCGGTGTTGTTGGATAAGGGCGCTTGCAAGGATCGACGCTGGCCCGAGCTTGTCGAGATTTTCCACGAGTGTCATATTGGATGGTAAGGTGGCTCGTCGTTTCATATCACTCTTGTAGGCGTCCCGAGACACCTTTCCCGCTCGATGTGGAACTCCCTGTATAGGTGACCTATTGGAATGACTGCGAAACGAGAATTCAATCAGCCCCTACATGCGTTTCGCGGATTCGCGATCCTCAATATCGTCGTTATTCACGCGTTCGGCTTCGTCTTTTACCTGGCAGAGTCCATGCAGAACCCGGCGGAGTCAGCGCTCATGGTTCTGGACTGGGTGAACAGCATCCTGTTCCACGATTCGACCCTCTATTTTGCCTTCATTTCCGGTATTTTGTTTTCGATGGTTTTACAAGATCGCGGTTACAAGCGATTTTTTAAATCGAAGCTTGCGTACGTCGGCATGCCGTATCTCTTTTTCACCCTTCTTTTTACCTGGAGAAACTGGCCTTTCGACGGCGGAGCTGCCGTTTATTTCGACGGCACGGCGCTGGAGTTCCTCCAGTTGGTCGGAATGAATTTTCTAACGGGCGGCGCAATTTTCACCTTGTGGTACATCCCGGTGCTCCTGGTTCTGTATATCGCCACACCGCTGTTCGCGCGGCTGCTCTCAATAGAGGGTGCTAAATGGCTGAACGTGGCAATAGTGTTGTCCCCACTGATCATCTCACGGGTATGGCCAGCGATCAGTTGGACAAACTACGCCTACTTTCTCGGTGCCTACTTGCTGGGTATGTATACCGGCGCGAACTACGGTTCGGTTATTGAGCTCGTGCGGCGGCATGCGGTTCTGTTTGTCGCCGCGGCTATCGGTACGACCGCAATACTGGTTGCATTGTTTGCTTCGGAGGGTCCAGCATGGGGCATAGTTCGATTCACGGAATCAGCTTGGTATCTCCAGAAAATCGCGATATCAGGACTGGTGCTGCTGTGGTTCGAGCGTAGCATTACGACAGTACCCAAGTGGCTCGACATGCTCGGAAACTACGCGTTTTCGATCTACTTCCTGCATGGATATCTTCTATTCGAATTCTATGCCCTGATGGAACGAACCGGCCTCGTGTTGGAGAGCGTTCCTGTGATTATCTTCTGGGCAATCGCGACCTATATCGCCGTGATCGCTACGTCCGTGCTTATCACCTTTACTGCAAAGAAAGCGCTCGGCGGAAAGTCACGGTATTTCCTCGGTGCGTAGATTGTCGAACAAGCGTCCAAAACGTCGTTGTGCAGCGACATTGCGTATAAAGCCGAAGCGTATGCAGCAAGATCGAGCCAAGCTAGAGGTCCTGGCCTAATCCACAACACTCATTCCAGGTGGATAGTGCGTGACCTCAAAGCGGATTCCGTCAGGGTCTTTCATAAACAAGGCTGTCGCTCCACTCAGGTTCTGTATGGCAGGAACCTCGAAACCCGCTTCCTGCATGGATGACTGAATTGCACGGACCTGGTCCGGGGAGCTAGCACCAAAGCCAAGGTGATTCATGCCCGCGCCGTATCTTTCGTAATCAGATGTGCCTGGCTTCGCTTGCCGAAACTGGAACAGGAACCCGGCACCATCTGTCCAGACGTGGTCCTTCAGCTTGTGGAAACCAACTTGCGGCAGCAGGCAACTGTAATACGGCATGCTGCGATCCAGCGACGTCACTAACAGAGTTATGTGGTCAAGTTTCATACAGGTCTACCTGGTTTGTTCGGTGTTCCAAAAATATGGCATCGAAACGATCAAAGACAATAGCAGGAGCGAGCAGGCATTGCAGAACAACTCTGCTCATCAATGGTCATTGAATAATCAATCAAACCAGTGCTACCGCCAGTACGCTACCGCCACCCCACCCGCTGCGACGAGTGCGATGCCAATCGCTCGTCTGCCTTTGACTCGCTCTTTGAGGAAGACTGCCGCGATGATGGCGCCGAAGACAATGCTGGTCTCGCGAATTGCCGCTGCTGACCCGGCAGGAATCAGTCGCAGGGCGATCAAGGCTGTCGAATAGGTCAGTAGCGATGCGAAGCCGGCGAGAAGCCCTGGTTTAATTTCCTGGCGTACGCGGTGCATAAGCGTGTTGCGGCGCTTGGCCAGCACAATCGATGACATGATGCAGCCGTCAAACACGAAGAACCAAACGACAAACGTCCAAAGTACCGGGCTTGTTCGAACAGCATGAGCATCCAGCAATGTATAGGCTGTTGTTAGCAACCCGGCGATGATCGCGGCGGCCAGACCCGCGTATGCGGGGCGTCGATCTGCGGCGATGTACAGCAAACCAAAAGTAATGATCGCAACGCCGGCAATGGCACCAACAGGCATGCGGTCGCCAAGAACGGTCACGCCAAGAACAGCTGTTGCGAGTGGCACCACACCTCGCGCCAGCGGATACGCGACCGAAAAATCTTCACCTTCGTAGGCCCGTATTAATGTGAGCTGATAGACCGCATGCAGTAAACCGGAAGCGAGTAACCAACCCCAGAGCTCGCCTTGCGGAAGCGGCACGAAGAACGTTAATGGAGCGACAACGATCATTCCTGAAAAGCCAATCAGCCCGCGAATGACCAGCTTGTCACGCCCCCCGGCGAGCAAGGCATGAGCGATTGCCTGAGTGACTGCCGACACCAGGGCGGCGAGGACACCTATCGTCGCAGACATCAAGTCTGAATCGCGATCATGAGCTTGCCGTGAGTTCGAGTCTGTTTTGCTTTGAGCCAGTAACGACTATTCAATCTCAACCGGAGCGTCGACATCCTGCGCAGCCACGATTTGCCAGACTCCGTCGGTGTGAACCCAGATGTCCGTCCAGACAAATCGTCCGGTGCTGCCATCTTTCTTCACCCAGGTTTCATCACCATACGCGACAGCGGTCTCGCCGTAGAATCTGACATCGACGCTGTTGATCGAATTGGATGCATAAACTTCCGACGGGCCTCCTTCACGAACCACAGCCACCTTATCGTAGCGATCACCGTTCGTTCGGGTGCCGAGAAATTTCTCAGAAAAGTACACTTTGCGACGCGACACATCGCCAGTGACTACTGACTCAGCCCAATCGGTGGCGCACTCGACAATATACTTCTCAGCACTCGCATATTCATCTTCGGTCAGGGTGTCCGCCCGGACGTTGGCGACGATCAGAAAAGGAACAAGCAGTAACAAGTACGATGGTTTCATGGTTGTCTCCTGAATGAGCCTGTTGTTGCTGCGGGCATGTATGTCGGTGTCAACACCGGGCCAGAAACAATCACTCATCATTCTAACAGCGGCATTGCTGCTTGCGGTCTGAAGTGGCCTACGTCGTCTACACGTCATCCCATTTGATAAATCTCACCCGCGGCCAGTGAGGCTCCCAGCGGGCTACCTTCTCCGCATAAATAGCTTGCGTGATCTGGCGCTTGTTGGGTCTGACAACGAGGCTCACCAGATCGTCGAACCCGAACGGCGCAAAAGCCTCGAGTTTTTTGCCAGCCGCGCGAACGCCGATTGCTCCTGCGGTGGTTGGAAATGTCTCCATTGCAGCCTCAGCCGAGGTATATGCGTTGATAGGGTAACCAAACCGTTCCTCATACCATAGATGGACACGCGCTTCGTTCTTAACATCGAATCTAATGCCCAGGTCCTGATATCGATTGTTGATCCGAGCAGCGTGTTGGCATTCTGTCTCCTCGGTCAGATCATCGGGATCGAAGTAGATGAGATCGATGTCGTTTATTCCGTGTTGTGGTTGAAAGCCATGCACGTGGTTCCAGTAGCTCTGGACCACGGCACCAGCAACCAACCAGCAATTCGGCAATGCCAGTTCGGACCAGTCATCAAACACAGTTGCAATAATCGGGTTCGCCCGCAGGGACGTTTCGACGTTCGGTGGGAGTGGCACGAACATAGTCGGTTCTCAGTTGTCGATCGATCGGCTGAACGGGGTTTTAAGCCTTCGTTTCTTATTCTAACAGCGACATGACGGTCACAGCCCCGACTTACGACGAGAAGGGGTCAGATTCCTTCCGGATCAGGTCCCTTGATAGATATGGGCAAATGTTCTCCATATACTGAAGCGCATGAAAGACGTCGATCACAAGCTAGGCATGGACCGGGATATCACGCGGCGAGATTTCATTCAGGATCTCTCACTTGCATCAATGGCACTTTCTTTGCCGGCTGGGGTGTTGGCGGGTGCGCTTGATGGGGATGTGGACTCGGCCAGGGTGAACTACCCGCCGGTCCGCACCGGCATGCGGGGATCTCACCCGGGTTCATTCGAGGCGGCGCACGCGGTCGCACTAGAAGGTAAGGCGATTGCGAACGCCGTTGACCTTGACGAGGACTATGACCTCGTTGTCGTCGGCGGTGGTATCAGTGGTTTGGCGGCAGCGTACTACTACCGCAAGAAATTCGGGGCGGATTCCCGGATCTTGATTCTTGACAACCATGACGATTTTGGCGGGCATGCCAAGCGCAATGAGTTTAATCAGGACGGACAGATGCGTCTGTCCTGGGGCGGCAGCATGAACCTGGAATATCCGATGTTCAGCGATTCCGTAAACACCCTGCTCGGTGAGCTCGGCGTGGATATCGATGAGATCCTTGAAGGGTACGACTTCAGGTACGGCAATGGGCCAAAAGGCCATCCGGCCGTTTTCTTTGACGCTGAAACGTTCGGTCGTGATGAGCTAATCCAGGATTTTAGTTTACGCGCAGGCCACAGTGAAAATGTGGATGCAAAGATTGAGCGCTTCCCGATCAGCGACGAATCGCGTGAATCATTGAAACAGTTCTACGCGAAACGAGAAAACGTATTCGAGGGGAAGCCCGAAGCGGAAGTCAGCGAAATTCTCAGCAGCATCAGCTACACCGATTTCCTCACAAAGTACGGCGGACTTACCGAAGAGGCAGCGAGCCTGTTCATCAAGACCACGCACGGCTATTGGGGTGTGGGTGCTGACAGTCTGTCGGTGGCGGAGTGTATCGACGCAAGCCTGCCGATCATGCATCTCTTGGGTTATCCCGAGATGAGTGGCAGCGGCGATGACGACCCTGGCGGCAGCGTTGCCATGCTTCCGGATGGTAACGCCTCAATTGCAAGGCTGCTGGTACACGCGTTGATTCCTGCGGTGGCACGAGGTACCGATGCCAGCAACGTTGCGCTGCAGCGTTTTGATTACGGGCGTCTCGATAAAGGCGCCAGTCCTGTTCGGCTGCGCCTTGAGTCAACCGTAGTGAACGTGGCCAATCGAGAAGAAGGTACGAGCGTGTCCTATGTCAATGCGGGTCGGGTAATGCGCGTGAAATCCCGGCACACGGTGCTCGCTTGTTACCACAGCATGATTCCGCACTTGTGCCCGGAAATGCCTGCGGCGCAAAAAGAGGCCCAGAACTACCAGGTTAAAAGACCATTGGTTCTAACGAATGTACTGCTGCGCGATAGCAAGGCGTTCGACAAGTTGGAAATATCAGGCGCTTATTGCCCCGGCCGATTACACGGCGCGGTCTGGCAGGTGAAAGGCGTCAATACGGCTGGATATAGTTACGAATGGAGTGACTCGGGTGCGGTTCCGATCATGTTCTGGGGTTCGGTCGCACCACCCGACGCAAGTGTTTCCATCAAGGAGCAGCATCGTGCGTCGCGCGCCACATTGCTGGCCATGACCTTCGAAGACTTCGAGCGTGAAGTACGCACTGTGCTGCATGGCATGTTGAGCTCTACTGGCTTCGACGTACAAGAAGACATTCTCGCTATTACCGTTAACCGCTGGCCGCACGGTTATTCGTACGACTATCTCGACCTATGGGACCCGGAATGGCCTGATGGTCAGGCGCCGCATGAAATCGCACGTCAACCATTCGGCAATATTGCTATTGCCAACGCTGATGCCGGTGCTGATGCCTACATGCATGTCGCAATTGATGAAGCACTGCGGGCTGTTGGAGACCTGCACCGCTAGCGGCCGGGCGAACGCAGCCCATACTGGCGGTTTGGCCTATTTCGTAACCGGCCCGAAACCTTCCGGCGGTCTTCTGTGTCTGGTTTTCTGCTCGTAGGCATAAGCCAGTTCGATCAACGTTCCTTCCGAATACGGGCGTCCCGCGAACTGAAGGCCAGCCGGTAACCTGTCCTGCCAAAATCCCATCGGCACGGTGACTGCGGGGAGGCCCGCATCGGGCACGAGTGATTGGCTGTTGTCACCTTTGTATTCTTCTTCCGCGTTGTCGATATGCGCGGGCGGGTTGGACCAGGTTGGGTAGATCAGCGCGTCCAGTTGGGCGCTTTCCATGGCTGCAAGTGTATTGGCGAGGAGTTGGTTTCGGCGTTGATCGTCAGGCCACGTTGGGCATGGCTCTTCCCAGTCATCGGGGCTGACATCCAGAGGTAATGCAGCGAAGTAGTCGAGCGCCTCCTTAGACTCGGGTGCGTATTCGTTTGTTTCCAGAACCTCGTTGACGTCGATAAACGGAGGATTCTCAAGCGACTTCAAGTACTGGCTTAAGTCGTATCTGAAGCGGCCGCAGAAGCCGATTTCTTCGGTAAGCTCCTCGAAGTCCGCAATCTCCAGCGGGTCAACGATAATCGCGCCAGCCGCGACGAGATCGTCAATGGCCTTGTTGAACAGCGTCATGATTTCTTCATCGGCGTCTTCGTGATCGACGAGGGCGCGGAAGATTCCAAGGCGCTTGCCCTTCAGGCCGTCCGCATTCAGAAAGCGCCTATAGTCCGCTTCCCGCTTGTTCGGCAGGGTCAGCGGGTCCGATGGGTCGTAGCCTGCCACCACATTGAACAGGCGTGCGCCATCCTCAACGGTGCGGGTCATGGGCCCGGCAATGTCGCGGTCGTAGATCAGCGGGATAACGCCATCACGGCTGGTTAGCCCAATGGTGGAGCGAATGCCAAAAAGCGCCAGGTGCGATGACGGACCACGGATGGAATTTCCAGTGTCACTGCCCATGCCTGCAACGCCCATGCTTGCAGCGACACCGGATGCTGTACCGCCGGAGGATCCTGCCGGCACAAAACCAACATCATAGGCGTTTGCGGTTCGACCGTACGAGGAAGACACAGTTTGCTTCGGACTAAAGGCCCACTCGGCCATGTTCGTCTTGGCCAGGACAATGCCTCCTGCTGCACGGAGTTTCTGCACCATGAAAGCGTCGTCCGGCGGATAGCTGTTTTTGAGTGTGATCGACCCGCCGGTTGTCACCATATCGTGCGTATCAAAATTATCTTTGATCAACAGAGGCGTGCAAAAAAGATCGGGTAGCGTCTCACCATTTTGGATGGCGCGGTCAACTTCGTCGGCTCTTTCAACCGCGTTTGGGTTAATGACGGTGATGGCATGAACGCCGCTCGCCTCGTCATAGGCGTTGATTCGGCTGATGTAACCTTCGACCACGGCACGGCAAGACACTTGTCCGGACCGTACGGCATTCTGAACATCAGAAATCGTTGCTTCGACGAGCGAGAACGGACTCTCGGGCTCTGCGCTGCAAGCAGTTAGCACGCATATCGCTGCAAGCGAAACGCATCTGTTGAGAAAAGCCATGTTTGATCTCCAGCGGAAAATTGCACTTCAGGCAAGAATGTCTGCTTGCGGATCGTAATCAGACAGTGAAGATCATATCAGGTGAGTGTCTGCTAACGAGTGTTCACCGACCAACCGGGCCGAGCCTCGAGCGGGACCTCAGTTCAAGTATCGTCACACCTGAGCTGCGTTACTTTACGGGGTTGGGATGAGTTGATTGGGATCGATTGTTACCGACCAATACTTATCGCTCGTGATTCGGTGTTTTCGCCCAATACTTTCCCTTGCTGGACGTCTGCTTTACTCTGCGATAGTAGTCGCTCGCCAATACAATGCTGAGAGGCTGCTTGTCACCCACAGCAGATCCCGCTCGAGCGGCGAATTCGGCCAGAATGCGGCTCGTGATATCGTCTTCAACACGCAATTTACTTAGGTAACCATAATGTTGAGATACATTGCTGGTCTTGTCGGCGCCGTGGCGGCGATGATCGCATTCGGCGTTCTCGTCATGCTCGACTTTTCTATCAGGATTCTGATCTTTTTCGCCGTCTACCTTGCGGTAACAATCTTCGTAGACAAAGCACTGGCGCGCTACGGCAAGAAGGACTAATAATTCACAGACGTGCGGCATGATGACAGTCGTGAATACTGGGGTCGAACCGCGGTTCGACCGCATTCTCGCATGCGGAAAGGATACTTGCGGTTTGTTCGTGAGCAGCAGCCTACGGGTTATAGAGCACATCGATCTGAGCAATGTGCCCGACAAGGAAGTCGATGAAAGCCCTGACTTGTGTGGGAAGGTGGCGTGTTTGAGGGTAGAGCAAGTACATCCCAAACTCGGGCGATTGTGCATCCTCTAGTAATCGAACCAATCGGCCATCACGTACGTTTTTTACGACAAAGAAGTCTGGTAACAGCGCAATACCTGCGCCTGATAGCGCAAGTAACTCAGCAATCTCGCCATTATTCGCCGTGACGTTGCCAGTGATTCGAATGTCACGCTTTGATGACTCATCCTTAACAGGCCATCGATCCCGATAGCCAGGCACCGTATCGATAATACAATTGTGATTTTGCAAGTCCTTAACGCATTGAGGTGAGCCACGACGATCAAGATAGTCGGGACTCGCAACTAACACGAGTTCAATGTCGCGCAACTTGCGCGAGACCAGCGTCGAATCAGCCAATGCGCCGATTCGGACCGATAGATCGAATCCTTCTTTCACTAAATCAACGCCGCGATCCAGGGCCACGACATCCAATTCAACTTCCGGGTAGTTGTTTAAGAACGGTGTCGCGAGTGGGCCCAATACGCGCCTGGCGATGAACACCGGCGCGGTGATACGGACGCTACCTCTGGGTGACGATTCGCTGTGTCCATGGATGGGGATAGCGGCAACTTCAGCCAGAACTTGTCTGCACGCCGGGAGCATTGAAGCTCCAGCCTCGGTCAGGGAAATTTTCCGGGTTGTCCGACGGAATACTTCAGCTCCCACCCAATCTTCAAACTCCTGGACATAGCGGCTGACCGCCGTGGTCGAGATTTTCAGAGCTCTGGCCGCGGCTGCAAAACCTTCGTTCGTCGCCACCGCATCGAAGACCTCCATCGCTCTTAGCGTGTTCATCGATTATCCTGATAATAGGGATTAATAATCCAACTATAATCATATTATCAATTTTATCGGCATAAGTAATAATGTATCCATCGATTATCTGCCAGAGGCACGACTATGTTGAAAATACCGAAAAGACAGGGCGAGCGACCGCAAACAGGCGATCAGCCACCGCACCTCCAGTTCACGGAGCAAAGTCCGCGAGAGATTTACGAGCAAATGGCCCAGTGGGCACTCGTAGACATTCCTGCGGGAATGCCTGAACTGAGTGAACAGCCCACACGTATCTCCGTACCCACATCGCGAGCCTTGTGGCTAGATGATTCTATTAATGCTCCGGCCAAAGCGTTCATGCCCCCGGCTGGCAGTCGAGAGTTCGCTCACTTGCACGCCGACGGTAGTTGGCACTTGGTGGTCGATGACGATCTGGTCCGGCAAATTGATGAACAGAGCTGGGGAGAACGCCACCCGTGGTATGACCGGGGCGTTCTTGAAGTGCTTGTGTACGCTCCTCGCAACCTGGATGAAATGACAATCGTGCAGCAACTGGTCGCGGCCTCGATCGCCTACGCCAGCAATCAGCGATTGCTACTGCCAGAGGTGGCAGCATGAAGCTCGTCGCAATCTCGGGGAGCCTGCGTCA
>CAZGVL010000073.1:5332-14273 GCA_964528965.1 uncultured Woeseiaceae bacterium | reverse complement strand
GTAAGCGATCCAAATGCCGTGCAAGACACAATAGCGGAGAAGTTTCCGTGGCTGGAAAAGACGCATCGATTTTCTGAATATCACGAGTACGCCAATGTTTCGAGCAAATCGCAGAAGGCGATGCACGGTGTTCGCCCGATAGCACCAACAAGTATTGGTTTGTGGCGACAACATCCGGGCCGCATCAAAGGGCAGCAAGAGATTCACGGGTCGTTGACACCCATTCTAATAGAGTGCGGTTACGAGGAGTCGGCAGAATGGGAGCAAATACTTGGTGCCGCCGATGCGGATTATTCGAAGAGTCGATATCCGGAGAAGGTCGCTTTCTGGCGCAGGTTGTCGCAACGTATCGATGCTATGCGGAAAGTTTCGCAGTATCGTCGACTGCGCAAAGCAAGTTCCAGTCGCTAATTGGCCTCGATAATGTCTGAGCTTAAGTACGTTCTCCTGGGGTTGTTTTATCGCATCGCTGCAAGCGGCTTTCTGCCGGTCGCGTGGTTTCGCGCCACGGACCCTGCCAAAGTCACCAAAGCGAAGCGAACCGGAAAGCTAAGCCTTGAGATCGTCAGTCATTGCTGGCGTTACGGACATTTTCTGAGCTACCAGCTAAGTTCGCTGGTGAACCACCGGACCGAGAAGCTCGACATAACGATGACCGTCTATTACTCGCCCGATGACGAAGCGGTGACGTCCGTATTGGAGTTTTTTGCGAAAATTGACGTACCGGGCGTGACCTGGAATTGGCAGGTATTGCCGAAAGACCAGCTATTCAGACGCGGCATCGGTCGCAATCGGGCGGCAATCGAAACCAGGGCCGACTGGATCTGGTTTACCGACTGCGACATCATTTTTCACGAAAATTGCCTGGACACATTGGCTGATGTTTTGCAGGGGCGCGATGACGCGCTGGTACATCCAGTCATCGGTTGGGGCACGGCATTGCTAGCCGAAGATGATGAGATTCTGACCTGCGGTCGTGATGGACCCGCGGTTCGTGAAATTCCCATCGACGAATTCAAGCCCTATGGTGGGCCACGCAAGAAAGCCAAGGGTCCGCATCAGATTACGCACGGAGATATCGCGCGCGCGTGCGGCTACTGCGGCAGCATCACGTACTATCAAACTCCGTCTGAGGTTTGGCGCAAGACTTATGAGGACCGTGCATTTCGCTGGCTGATTGGCAGCCATGGCACACCGCTTGAGATTCCGAACGTCTGCCAGATTCGGCACATTGCCAAAGGCCGCTATAAGAAGAACTCTTCAGTATCGAAGGTCCGTGGCTTCGTTCGAAAAAGCCAGGATCAGGGGCAAAATCAATGACCTTGCGAACGGCCGAACAGGTTCTTGATCTTGCGTGAGAGACTGGCTTTGTTGGCGTGTGGAAACGGTTTGCTCGGTATTTCCGCCCCAAGAAATGGACATAATTGTTCCCAGCCGTCGCCTCTTGGCAGGTCAAACGTCAGGAGGTCGTCGGGCCGGTCTTTGAAATACTCAAGCACTTCACGGTTGTGTCGTTCATAGCGCGCCACATAGATTTCTTCGTTCCCTTCCGGGCATCCAACGCCGTAGATCCATTCACGCATGGGTGTGTTGGTTGACGCGAAGTCTCTGACCTGGCTTCTGATCCACGATTCTGCCGGTCGAATCGTGTGAATAAACTTGCTGCCGGGATACTTCTGATCAAGTTCTTTGTAGATAACGGGCCACGGGTTATCTTCAAACGCATCGTATTTTTGCACCAGTTCATCGGCCATGTCGTAGACCTTCTCGCTGATCTTTGGGTCCTTCGTACCGAAACATCCGGTAACTCGATAGCCGAGTTGTTTCAGTGCTACTTCAAGGCTGGTCGTGCCAGTTTTATGAAACCCAATGCAGAATACTTTTGCTTTCATCTGTTGTCCGCGCGCACTAGTCAGCAAGAAAGATTGTGGCCGGGTGCTCCAGCATTTCCTTGATGCGCTGAATCATTGCCGCCGCATCATATCCATCGACAAAACGATGATCAAACGATGACGATAAATTCATCATCAAGCGAACAGCTACCTGGCCATTGAATACTACAGGCCTTTCGACGGCACGATTTACGCCGACGATGGCGACTTCCGGCATATTGATGACCGGTGTTGACGCAATGCCACCCAATTTACCCAGGCTCGTCAGTGTGATTGTTGAGCCGCTGAGTTCATCTCGTTTGATGCTGTTGTCGCGCGCCGCCTCGGAAACGCGTCGAATCTCTGCCGATAACTCAGTAACTGACCGTTGTTCGCAGTTGCGCACTACCGGAACTTTCAAACCGTCAGGAGTTTGTGTCGCGATGCCCATGTGTACGGAGCCATGGCCGATCAGAATGTTTCGATCCTTGTCGTAGGTCGTGTTGCACTGTGGAAACTCCTGCAACGCACGTATCAGTGCAAGCGCGATAAATGGCAGCAGTGACAATCGCTCGCCACTGTTTGCGTTCTTCTTGTTCAGGTGCTGACGTAAAGCTTCCAGCTCTGTTACGTCCATTTCCTCAACATAGGAAAAGTGCGGTATTTCCCGTTTGGCCGTCGACATGCGTTCGGCAATGACGCGGCGGATTCCAATGACCTTGGTCTCGGTATCGGCAAGCGATGTTTTGGCGGGCGCAGGGGTCACTGCCGCTGGCCTCGCCTGTGCAGCGCCGGCTGATGATTGCTGCAGGTGCGCATCCAGATCTTTGCGCAGAATCCGGCCTCCGGACCCACTGCCACTTACCGTTGCGAGATCGACGCCGGCATCTTTTGCCCTGCGGCGAATGGCAGGAGAGGTCGCGATCTTGTTGCGGCCCGCCGGGGTCTTGACTGCTGTCGGCGGCGCGGCAGCAGGCGCGCGTTTTTCGGCTGCAACCGGTGTAGCGGCGGCACTGCTCGCGTCTGTCTCTATAACGACCAGCGCTGCGCCAACGTTGACGATATCGCCGGGCTCACCCGCAAGCGAAACAACCGTGCCCGATACCGGCGAGGATAATTCCACGGCGGCCTTGTCGGTCATCATTGTGCCGACCAGGTCTGCTTCGGTGATCTTGTCGCCTACCTTGATAAACCACTCGCCGATTTCCGACTCAACCGTGCCTTCGCCGAGGTCCGGTAACTTGAAAGTAAATTCACTCATTCGATTTCCATCATGCTTCTGATTCCGGCTACCAGACGTTTCTTGCCAGGAAAATACTGCCACTCGAAGGCGTGCGGGTAGGGCGTATCCCATCCAGCAATTCGTCCTATCGGCGCTTCGAGGTTGTAGAAACAGTCTTTCTGAATCCGTGCAGCGAGTTCAGCGCCAAAGCCGCCGAAGCGTGTCGCTTCGTGGGCAATCATACAGCGACCGGTTTTCTTTACGGACGTTACGAGTGTGTCGACATCGAGTGGGAACATGGTTCGAACGTCTATAATCTCTGCATCGACGCCGGTTTCTTCTACTGCGGCTTGCGCAACGTGCACCAGCGTGCCGTAAGTGACGATCGTCAGCTCTTCGCCAGATCGTGCTACTTCGGCTTTGCCAAGAGGTACTGTGTAATGTCCTTCGGGGACTTCTCCCTTCGGGTGGGTTGCCCAGGACACGGCTGGCACTTCCGGATCACCGCTGAAAGGTCCGTTATAGATTCGCTTCGGTTCGAAAAAGACGATCGGATCGTCAGACTCAATCGCGCTAATCAACAATCCCTTTGCGTCGTATGGATTCGACGGCATGACAGTCTTGATGCCGCTAATGTGAGCGAAAATAGCTTCGGGGCTTTGTGAGTGAGTTTGCCCGCCGCGAATGCCGCCACCGCAAGGCGTCCGGATCGTCACCGGTGAAAAGAACTCGCCACCGGTGCGATATCGCAAACGACCAAGTTCGCTGACGATTTGATCGAAGCCCGGGTAAATATAGTCAGCGAACTGGATTTCGGCGACCGGCCTCAGGCCGTTGACACCCATGCCGATAGCGGCTCCGATAATGCCGCCTTCGGAAATCGGCGCATCGATAACCCGATGCTCGCCGTACTTGTCCTGCAGGCCATCGGTGCAACGAAAAACGCCGCCGAAGTAGCCGACATCCTGGCCAAGCACCACAACACTTGGGTCCTTATCCATAACCACGTCGAGTGCGGAGCGAATCGCCTCAATCATATTCATCTGCGACATGCTACTGGCCCTCTACTTCCAGCATGCGCCGGCGTTGTGATTCCAGGTGCGCCGGGATCTCAGCGAATACGTCATCGAACATTGACTCGGGATTGATAAACGGACCCTCTGTCATCGTCCCGTACTGCTGTGCTTCCTTCCACGCTGCAAGCACTTCAGCCTTTAGCTCTGTTATGAGTTGCTCATGTTGCTCTTCTGACCAATGACCCTCGACGATTAAATGCTGCTTTAGTCGTTCAACCGGGTCGCCAAGAGGAAACGCCTGCCACTCGTCTTTTGGGCGATACTTTGTGGGGTCGTCACTCGTCGAGTGCGCTCCACCGCGGTAGGTCACGAGTTCGATCAGTGTGGGACCAGCGCCGTTTCTTGCTCGCTCGGCGGCCCATTCGGTGACCGCATAGACGGCCAGCAGATCGTTGCCATCGACGCGGACGCCAGGAATACCCAGCCCCAGACCGCGCGCCGCAAAAGGCCGTCGTTCACCGCCGGCAAAGCCCTGAAATGTTGATATCGCCCATTGGTTGTTGACGACATTGAGGATGACCGGGGCCTGATAAACTGCGGCAAAGGTCAATGCGTGATGAAAATCCGCTTCCGATGTACTGCCGTCTCCGACCCAGGATGTCGCAATATGGTCTTCGCCCTTGATGGCCGATGCCATGGCCCAACCGACAGCATGCGGGTACTGCGTGCCGAGGTTGCCAGAGATCGAGAATATGTTGGCCTCTTTGTTGTGGTACATGATCGGCAATTGTCGGCCTTTGCACATGTCACGAGTGTTCGACAGGCACTGACACATCATGTCGACCAGCTTGGAGCCGCGGTACATGAACAGGCCCTGATTGCGGTACGACGGAAAGCACATGTCGCCGGAGCGCAGCGCCATTGCCTGTCCGATAGAAACGGCCTCTTCTCCGGTTGCCTGCATGTAGAAGGATATCCGGCCCTGTCGCTGGATTTGCCACATGCGCTCGTCAAATACACGATTTAGCAGCATCCAGCGCAGCGCCGTTTGCAGCTCGGCGGGATCGAGCTGTGGATTCCAGTCGCCCACGGCTTTGTGGTCATCATCAAGTATCCGGACAAGGCCGTTGCTCAGGTGCTCAAGATCGCGAGTGCGAGCATCGGTGCGCGGTTTTTCAACGCTACCGGCCGGTGACAGATTCAAGTATGCAAAATCCGGCTTGTCGCCAGGTCGAGCCGATGGACGCGGTATATGTAAACGTGACTTGTTGGCCATTCGCTGTGTTATTCCTGTAATTTCAAACAGACAGAGCTAGCGCTGCTCATGCGGCGATTTAGTCCGATGGACCTGCTGACACAATACGTCGTGCCAGCTCATCGGCTATGAAGTTTGTCGGTTTGGCCGAAGCACTGGCTTCGGCGAATATGGATTTCAGGCGCTCCGGAATCATATGAACTTCCGCGCGCACCTGTTCCTCGGAACCGTTGCCATGATACTCGCGTGCAACGTTGATGATACCACCGGCGTTGATGACGTAGTCGGGTGCATACAGAATTTGACGCTCAGCGAGACGAATGCCGTCCGCATCCGTCGCCAGTTGATTGTTTGCTGCGCCAGCAACGATCTTGGCTCGAATGAGTGGAATTGTTTCGGCGCTAAGAACGTTACCCAGAGCGCATGGTGCAAGGATGTCGACGTCGCTTGATAGCAGCTCTGCTGGTGGAATTTCGATGATCGGAAATTCGTCACGCGCCAGCTGCAGATTGTTTTCGTTGACGTCGGAAACATAGAGATTGGCCCCCGCTTCGTGCAGCAAGCGGCAAAGATTGAGGCCGACGTGTCCGACACCTTGTACAGCGACTTTCAAGCCGCTCAGCGAGCCCGAATCAAGTCGAGTTTCCGCGGCAGCTTTGATCCCAAGAAAAACACCGAGCGCCGTCATTGGCGACGGGTCACCGCCCGCGTTTTCGCCGCTTCGTGGCAGACCAGAGACGTAACGGGTCTCAGTCTGTACATGACGCATGTCTTCGACGCTGAGACCGACATCTTCGGCTGTAATGTAGTGACCACCGAGTGACTCTACGAAGCGGCCATAGGCACGCAGCAGCTCTTCCGATATCGTCGCTTTGCCGTCGCTGAGGATGACGGCCTTGCCTCCGCCAAAAGGCAGGCCTGCTACAGCGTTTTTATAAGTCATGCCGCGGGAAAGGCGCAGCGCATCAGTGACAGCAGCTTGGTCATTCGCATACTGCCATCGCCGACAACCGCCCGCGGCTGGGCCCAGCGACGTTGAGTGAATGGCAATGATTGCTTTCAATCCGCTCTTCGCATCGCAAACATAATGAACAGACTCATGCTGATCGAATTCGGGGTGATCGAATACGCTCATAACGTGGGCTCCGCGCGCTTGAAAACAGGCATACAATATATCCATCTGAAACCGCAGATTCATTGCGTTTTCATGTGCTAAGTGCGTAGAATGCGCATTACTTATGCAAAATAATACAATTAATGACACTTTCTATGCAAACGATCAATCTGGATCATGTTGACCGCAGAATTCTCGAGTGGTTACAGAACGAACCGGGCATCAATGCTTCGGCCATTGGCGAGAAAATCGGCTTGTCCCAGTCGGCTTGCTGGCGACGTATTCAACGTTTGCGTGACGAAGGCGTCATCAAAGATCAGCCGGTCAAACTGGATCGAGAAAAGGTCGGGCTGAACACAATGGTGTTCGCACATGTGAAGTTAACGTCGCATGGGCGGAGTAACCTGGCTGATTTTTCTGATGCCGTACGAAAATACCCGGAGGTTCTGGATTGCTACGTGGTGCTGGGCAATGTCGACTTCCTGCTGCGAATTGTCACCCAGGACATCAAGGCCTATGAGCAGTTTTTTTTCGAGAAGCTGTCACAGCTGCCAGGAATCCAGGAAGTGAACTCCAGTATTGTGCTATCGGATATCAAGCACACAACCGTGCTGCCGATATGAGTGTGCGGTATATTCCGCAGTCCGCTTTTGTGCACTGAGTTTTAACTGGAAAAGGATACGCTGTGGCTGATGCAGTGGCAGAAATTGCAGCACTGGTAGGTGCAGATCGAATAATTCCGGCTGAGTCGGTCGCACAGCGTTCGACGAGTTACTGGAATAGCGCGCCGATGCAGGCAAAAGCGATAGTAGCGCCCCGTTCGACCGAGGAAGCGGCGAAAATTCTTCGCTGGTGCAATGATCACGACCAGACGGTTGTTACTCAGGGTGGTCTCACCAATTGCGTTTCTGCTGTGGAGCCCGATCGCGACGATATCGTTGTTTCATTTGAGAAGATGAACAACATTATCGAGATCGATCGAGTGGGCTGTACTGCGACCGTGGAGGGCGGCGCGATTCTGCAAACGGTGCAGGAGCAAATTGCAGCAGAGGGGCTGTATTTTCCTCTTGATCTCGGCGCGCGCGGTAGTTGTACGATTGGTGGAAACGTTGCAACCAACGCCGGCGGCATCAACGTTCTTCGCTACGGCATGATGCGTAATCTCGTGCTGGGTCTGGAAGTAGTTCTTGCCGACGGTACCGTCGTTTCGTCGATGAATCGCATGATGAAGAACAACGCGGGTTACGACGTAAAGCAACTGTTCATCGGTACCGAAGGCACGCTGGGTTTGGTCACAAGAGTTGTTCTGCGACTGTTTCCTCTGCCTTCAAGTCGCCAAACTGCACTGGTCGCGACAGATGACTTCGACAAGGTCATTGCGCTGTTGCGCAAACTGCAAAGTGATCTCGCAGGGACACTAAGTGCTTATGAAGTCATGTGGGGCGAATACTATCGGGCGGTCACGCAAGAAGAGGGTCATCGCGCGCCTTTGTCCCGAGAGTACAGTTTCTATGTCGTAGTCCAGGCTGATGGAAGCGAGCAGCTTGCCGATGCTGAGCGATTCGAGTCGGTGTTGGGAAGTGCACTCGAAGAAGAGCTGCTTCTCGATGCAGTTATCGCGAAATCAGATGCGGACAGTGCGGACATATGGAGAATTCGCGAGGACTTTGAAGCTTGCCTGACGCCTGCACCATCGTATCTTTATGATGTCAGTCTGCCGTTGCGTGATATGGAGAGCTACGGCGAGGCCGTTGTACGCGGAGTTAACGAGCAGTGGCCGGATGGCCGTTGTTACATCATGGGCCACATGGCTGACGGCAATCTGCACTTGTTCGTGCAGCCCTATGTCGACGGTGACAACTACGCAAGAAGCAACGAGATTGTCTATGAGCCGCTGCGCAAGATCGGCGGATCAGTGTCCGCCGAGCACGGTATCGGTATGGATAAACTCGCCTGGCTTCCACTTAGCCGCACGCCCACTGAGATCTCATTGATGAAGCTGATGAAGAAGAGCCTTGATCCGAACAATATTCTGAACCGTGGCCGCGTTCTACCTGGCTAGCTTGTCATGCCGCCGACGCAGTTTTGCGGCGGAATAGCGCGTGCATTCCATAACCTTGCAGTATGTCGATCAAGATATGCAGAATGATGGGTAACCAAATTGACCCGCTGATTACATAAGTAGCCGCCAGGATGGTGCCGATGAACAGGACGCCGGGCAAGTGAGCAATACCTTGATAGCTATGCGCCAAAGCAAAGCCGAGCGTACTCAGTACCACAGCAGCCCAAAATGGCACGAAGAGGCTCAGGTACCATATTAGTCCCCCTCGCCACAGAACTTCTTCAACGATCCCGGCCGTGAGTGCTACACCATAGAATTTGGCCAGCTCGTTGCCATTTCTGGGAATCATGGTTTGCACAAAGCCCAGTTGATCGAACATCTTGTCCACTGCAGCTTTGTCA
>CAZGVL010000073.1:0-5232 GCA_964528965.1 uncultured Woeseiaceae bacterium | reverse complement strand
CATGGTTTGCACAAAGCCCAGTTGATCGAACATCTTGTCCACTGCAGCTTTGTCAGCCGACTTAATATGTCGAATCTGCAGTAACAACAAGCCAACAGAGACCACGACGACGGCCGCGCCGAGTGCAAAACTCAGGTTTGACTCGAAGCTAAACCCAATTACAGACAATGGCCGGGAGGAAAGCGACCAGATAACGGCACCAATGCCGAACAGAATCCACTGCCAGATTGCTGTCTGGAGGTACTCGTTGCTGCGATTGACGGACTCGCCAGCGGCGACGCGTCGCATCTGGCGACGAAAGCCCATAAATCCAACGACAGGGTGAATAACGACGAATAACAGGACGAACAGGTGGTCGACGATGGGCATGATTGTTTCTCGGACGGTGAATATTTATAATAGCGTGAATAAAGTTTATTCACGTTCTTGTGAATAGTCAACCCCAAGTAGAATCTTCTTTTCAATCAGAGAGTTAAGATATGAGTACTCACGTTATCAGGGATCTGGGTCAGGCGAAACTGCTGACAGATCCCTTCAAACTAAAGCTGCTGGAGCGCTTCGCCGACGAGCCTATTACCACCAAGCAGGTGGCAGATCTAATGGGCGAAAAGGCACCACGCCTCTACCGTCATGTTGATGCCCTGGTCGAAGCCGGGTTGCTTGAACTGATCAAAGAGCAGCCGAAACGAGGCACGATTGAGCGTTACTACAAAACCATTGCCAGCCGCTTTGAACTGGACCCGGAAATATTCTCGTCGGTCGACGGGGAGGCCGACGAAATCGCCGACATGATGCGTTCGTTATTTCGGGAAACTGAATCAGAACTACTGCGTTTGCATCGGGCCAGCGAAGATTCTCTGCCCGACCACCTGTTGGCGCCAATCGTGCTGCGCCTGACAGTTGATGCCGATCCGAAACAGATTGGCCGGCTGCATAAAAAGCTTAGTGACCTCGCCGCCGAGTTCGAAGCGCTTGCCGAGACCAGGAATGGCGCCGACGACTGTTTTACGTACAGTGGCCTCTTCGCGTTTTATCCGAGAATCGACTGATCGCTACCATTTGCCATCAATGGCCTGAACCCGGTCGTAAGCGTTACCGATGATTACGCCCAGTTCGCGCTCTTCACCAGGCCGCAACTGAATGCTCGGTCGACCGTGTGCAAATCGATAATTACAGATAATCGCGATGTCGCCGACCTGCCAGTCAATCGGGATTCCGAATTGATCGTAGACATCAACAAACTTCTGTTTTTCGTCGCGCGTCATTTCTGAGCCATCACCGAAAGTCAGTTTTAACGGTCGCTCATCGAAGGGCAAATGCATCACCTTCGGCCAGGTATCAAACCACATGCCGTCATCTGCCACACTGCTGTACAAGAGGTTTCGATCAAGCTGCGGGAAATACTCAAACGCTGATATGTAATAGCGCGTTTTTAATAGCCGATTTGGGCCCCATTCAATTTCGAGGCCCCGACTCTCGGCGACACTGGCAGCCTCTTCAGGGTCTTCGGTAAGCATGGATTTTTGCCAGTGGTTGTAGACACCGATTTCCTCGCTGCCACGAAACGCTTCGCGATCCGTCAGACTGCGGTGATAACAAAGCCCAAGCTCTTTTAGTTTTTGGCCGAAGTCAGTAGCCAATAGTGCGGTGGTAGCCTGAACACTGTCAGAAACATAGGTATGGCCTCGGCCCGGCACAGACTTCTTGCAAAGAAAGCCGAGCAAGGTTGTGCTCCTGGCGATGTACGCCATCTCATGATGATAGTGCAACCAGGCTTGCAGTGGCGCTCCAACCTCATAGACATTTGGCTCGAGGCTGTTTCTCGGGTTTGCTCCACCCTTGTAGATCATCTCTTTCTTGATAACGAGGTTTGCAAACCGACGCATGTCCTGCATTTTCGTTAAACGTGTGTTGGTGACATAAACAAGACCAACGTTTCGAAAAGTATCGTTCATTCGTTGCGCAAGCTCACTATCGGCTTGCAGGTCAGCGGCATCCATCGAGTATGCGGAACAATCGATCGTGAATAGCTCGGGCGGCAGCGCCGGCTCGCCGGTCCACCATCGCGGTTCAATGGTGTTCGGTAGTGGAGTCATATCGTCAGCCGCGGTACTCATCGACGAGAAGCCTGAATTGGGTAGCCAGACGCTGACTTTATATTGGAATGACGTGCTGGAAAAGAGACTTAGTGCGAAATTAGCAGATAGGTCAGCCTGTCGGTTGCAGGAGAAACTTGTTGGCCTGTTGACGCAACTCATCCGACAGGGATTCCGATTGCCGTGCTTGTCGATCGAACAACACCATGACACTTTCCAGCGTCGCGACAATCTCATTGTCCCCAAGCCTGATCATTTCATAGGCAACGGTCAGGGACTTGCCGCCAATCTTGACGACGTCGGCTCGAATTTCGAGTAAGTCGCCGGGCATCACCTCTGCTTTGTAGTCGAGAGTGTGGCGGACGTCAGCCCAGGAAAGGCGTCCATCCGGGTCTGCATTCGCGGTCCAGCCGAAAATCGTGTGTAGATAGTGATAGGCAGCATCGTCAAACATCGCGACATAAAAACGGGTGGTCAAATGTCCGAGAACATCACACTGCCAGGGGTGCGCAACGCCTTTGTACACACTATGCATAACAATTTTCCTTCAGCGATCGGGCCGTGTAACGCCCAGGGTTTCGCGTGCTTCGGCAGGTGACTGCACGCTGAGTCCTTCCGAGGTAATAATCGACAGCGCTCGCTCGACCAGTTGCGGGTTCGACGCAAAGACACCTTTTGAAAGGTACAGGTTGTCTTCGAGTCCAACTCGCACGTTTCCGCCAAGAGCGATTGACTGCGAGACCATCGGCATTTCATTGGCGCCAATCGCAAAACCGCCCCAGTTGCAGGCGTCGGGTAATTCATTGACCATCGCCTGATACGCGTTGCTGGTGGCTGGCGCGCCCCACGGAATACCAAGACATATCTGAAACAGTGGCGGGTCGTCGATTAACCCTTTATCGATAAGGTGTTTCGCAAACCAGACCTGCCCGAGGTCGAAAACCTCGAGTTCGGGTTTGACGCCAAGTTCCTGAAGGCGCTTTGCGCCCGTCTCAAGCATTTCCTGAGTAGAAATATAGACGTAGTTCCGCCCCATGTAATTGAAAGAGCCACAATCGAGCGAACAGATTTCCGGAAGCAGCGCCTCGATATGCTCAATTCGCTCCATTTGCCCGATGCAATCGGTATCTGCTGTGAACTTCAAGGGGTCACTGTCTGGACCCATATACAAGTCACCGCCCATGCCGGTCGTCAAATTGATAATTACATCGGTGTCAGATTCGCGAATTCTCTCCACAACTTCGCGATAGAGATCGAGTCGCCGGCTTGGCTGTCCCGACTGTGGGTCCCGAACGTGGATGTGGGCGATCGCTGCGCCGGCCTGCGCCGATTCAATGGCCGCGGTGGCAATTTGCTGTGGGGTCACGGGGATGTCCGGGTGCTTGCCGACGGTATCGCCGGACCCTGTTACGGCACAGGAAATTATTGGTCTGTAGTTTGTCATTCGGCAGGAGCTTAGCAAAACCGTTGCTGGCCGTCGCTTTCAGCTGAATAGCCTTGCGCCGGTCTCGCTAAACCAAATCAAGCTCTCGCGCATCTTATCTATAGACGGTAGTGAAAGACCCGGTCTGCAGCCGACTCTGGCTGCCGCTACATAACGAATTGATAGGTCGATAGGGCGAACGACTGCGAGCGGCGGAATCTAAGGAAATGTGAGTGCATTTTTCCAAAAGGCAATAATCCGAGTTTTTAGCGCGCACAAGGTCCTGGAAATTTGCCTAATATAAACAATGTGTTAACGGGTGGACGTCAGTGTCCTTGCAATTCGCAAAACGGGTGTTATAGTACACTATAACACCAACTCACATTACATCTGGAACGAACAAAATGAAACGTAAAACCTTGTGGATAGCGATTGGGGGAGTGGTCCTGGCAGCAGCTGCCGGCGCGGTTGTCATTAACGGTGGGGACGAAAAGCTTCTGGAGGTCCAGACAGCAACAGTTGCCCGCGAAACCATTATTCAAAAGGTTAATGCTACCGGACGGATTCAGCCAAAAACGCAAATACGAATTAGCGCTGATGTCAGTGCAAGAATTACTGCGCTGCATGTTGAGGAAGGACAGTGGGTAGAGAAAGGCCAGCTGTTGGTTGAGCTTGATCGTGAGCGACACCTGGCGGCTGTTGAGAGCGCTGAAGCCAACGTTCGTTCTACACAAGCTGATTCAAAACTTGTGCTGCAGAACTTGTTGAAGGCAGAGAAGGATTTCGATCGGGCAAGAGATGTGGTCGCCAGAAAGCTGGACTCGCAACAAGTGCTCGATGATGCGTCATCGGCGTACCAGGTCGAAATTGCTCGATATGAATCAACTCAGGACCGGGTCAGTCAGGCGAAAGCATCTCTAAAGCAAGCCAACGATGACTTGTCCAAAACGCTGATTTACTCACCGATGACCGGAACGATTAGTGACCTGAACAAAGAGCAGGGCGAAATCGCAATCGGTTCGCAATTCCAGGAAGACGTGATCCTGATCGTAGCCGACCTGAACGAAATGGAAGCACAGGTCAATGTCGATGAGAATGACATCGTCAATGTGCAGGTTGGACAGCTCGCAGAGATTGAAGTTGACGCACTATTCGGCCAGACGCTCAAAGGCACTGTGTACGAGATCGCAAATACGGCAAACACAGACGGCCAGGGAACAACCAATCAAAAGACCGAATTCGAAGTGAAGATCGCGGTACTGGGCGAGACGGGCAAGCTGCGCCCAGGCATGACCGCAAGTGCCGATGTTTTCACCCTGACAAAAGAAGATGTTGTGGGTGTGCCCATACAAAGTGTTGCTGTTCGAACGATTGATCAACTCGTGCTTGAGGGCGAGGAAATAGCGGATGCTGAAAAACGATTTGTAGCGGATGCCGACGGTTTCGTCGAGATCATTTTCGCGATTGATGACGGGGTTGTAACTGCACGTCAGGTAACGACCGGAATTCAGAGCGACAACATGATCGAAGTTGTCGGGGGTATTGACGCTGATGAGGTTGTGGTAACTGGAAGCTATCGAGCAATTTCAAAAGACCTTACTAACGGCCAGACTGTCGCCATAAATAACGATCCTGACAGCGGCAACGACGAAGCGTGAGCAGAGGAAAAGTCATGTCAAATACCGACCATGCCGGAGCAACGCTAGCTATACG
>CAZGVL010000072.1:0-14426 GCA_964528965.1 uncultured Woeseiaceae bacterium | reverse complement strand
CGTAGGAAATAGCCTGTAACGCGAGACTCTTTTTGCCGATGCGTTTACCCGCCGATGCGAATCCAGCGGACGCGCCGAGCGGTGTTGCCTTAGACATTTGTCCGCCGGTGTTTGAGTACACTTCTGTATCGAGCACCAGAACATTAACATTGCGGCCGCCGGCCAATACGTGGTCAAGCCCGCCTGCGCCAATATCGTAGGCCCATCCATCGCCGCCGACCAGCCATATGCTGCGACGTACAAGGTGATCAACGATCGATAGCAACGCGGCTGCTTTGTCATCCTGTTCAGTTTCAACCATCTGACCTAATCGTTTCTTCAGTTCAGCAACACGTCGACGCTGTGCTCTTATTTCACTGCCTACTCGTTGCCCGCCATGCAGAAGATCATGTGCAAGATCCTCGCCGATTTTCGGTTTCAGCTCATCCACCAGCTGCCGCGCAATACCTGCGTGATGATCAGCAGCAATACGCATACCGAGACCGAATTCCGCATTGTCCTCGAACAATGAATTGGACCAGGCCGGCCCGCTTCCTTCGGCGTTCTGGCTCCACGGAGTGGTCGGTAAATTACCGCCATAAATAGACGAGCAACCCGTCGCGTTCGCAACCAGCAAACGCGGGCCGAACAACTGTGACAGCAATCTCACGTAGGGTGTCTCGCCGCATCCGGCGCAAGCGCCGGAGAACTCAAAAAGTGGTTGCAAGAACTGCGCACCGCGCACGGAGGAAAAGTCCAGCGTTGCGCGATCATTAAACGCCAGTTGCTCAAAGAACTCGATATCCGCCTTACCCTGCTCCAGCAACGGTGCCTTGTCGGTCATATTGATCGCGCGAACTTCCGGATCATCCGGACTCTTCACCGGACATGCGTCGACGCAAAGGTTGCAGCCCGTGCAATCTTCCAGATACACCTGCAGCGAGTAGCGTGTCTCTGGAAAGCCGCGCGCACTGATCGGTGCCGATGGAAATGACTCCGGCGCTTCCTTAAGCGCGCTCTCATGGTAAAACTTGGCGCGGATCACACTGTGCGGACAAACAAAGCTGCAGTTGCCACACTGAATGCAAAGGTCAGGTTCCCAGACGGGTATACGATCCGATACGTTGCTCTTTTCCCATTTCGTCGTGCCGCTCGGATAGGTGCCGTCAACGGGTAGCATGCTCACAGGCAGGTCATCGCCATGGCCGCGCATCATTTCTGCCGTTACTTCGCGCACAAAACGCGGTGCTTCCTGCGGTACGACATCATCCAGCAGGCGCGTGCTTAGTCGGTTTTTCGGTATCTCAACCTCATGCATGTGATCGAGCGCGGAATCGACCGCCGCGAAATTACGCTCGATAACGGCCTGGCCTTTCGCTTTGTAGCTCTTCTCAATCGCCTTCTTGATCTGACTGATCGCTTCATCTCGTGGCAACACACCCGACAACGCAAAAAAGCAGGCCTGCATCACCGTATTGATACGCTTACCCATCCCGGCATCAAGTGCAACCTTCGAACCATCTATGACATACAAGCGAATTTCGCGGTCAACAATTGTCTGCTGCACGGGCTGCGGCAATTGGTCCCACACATCGCTGGCAGACCAGGAACTATTGAGCAGCAACACCGCTTTGTCCGCTGCATCTCTCAACACTTCGATCTTGTTGATCAAAGCGAACTTGTGCACAGCAATGAAGCCCGCCGACTGAATCAGGTAAGGAGCTTGAATTTCATCGGGGCCGAAACGCAAATGCGAAACGGTTTGCGAACCGGATTTCTTTGAATCGTAAACAAAGTATCCCTGGCAATAAAGATCCGTGTTCTCACCAATTATCTTAATACTGTTCTTGTTTGCGCCGACGGTCCCATCGGAACCCATGCCAAAAAACAGCGCTCGCGTTACGTTATCGCCTTCAATTTGAAACGACGTGTCGTAATCGAGACTTGTATGCGTCACATCATCATTGATGCCGATCGTGAAGTGATTCTTGGGCTTTGACTTGGCCAGTTCTTCAAAAATGGTTTTGACCATTGCTGGCGTAAACTCTTTTGACGAGAGGCCATAACGTCCACCGATCACCTTCGGCATCGCCCGCAGCTCACCATCACTGACTGCCTCGGCCAACGAAGTAACGACATCCTGATAAAGCGGCTCACCGCTGGCGCCAATTTCCTTGGTCCGATCCAGAACCGCGATCGCTTTGGTGGAGTCAGGAATCGCTGCAAGCAGGTGTTCTGCCGAAAAGGGTCTGAACAAACGGACGTTCACAACACCATAGTCTTTTTCTGGCAGCGCACTGATTGTCTGCCTGACTGTTTCCGCACCGGAACCCATGAGAATAATGACCCGCGTAGCTTTTGGATCACCGTAATAGTCGAACAGTCGATATTGACGGCCAGTTGTCTCGGCCAGGCGATCCATGGTCGCTTGCACGATCGCGGGCGTTACCGCGTAGAAACGGTTTACGCTCTCACGTCCCTGAAAGTACACGTCCGGATTCTGAGCTGTGCCGCGAATGAACGGATTGTCAGGATTCAGCGCACGGCTGCGGTGCTCATAGACCAGCTCGGCACTCATCATTTCGCTGATCTGCTGCATGGAAAGCAAGTCGATTTTGCTCACTTCATGTGAGGTACGAAAACCATCGAAGAAGTGAATAAAGGGCACGCGCGCCTCAAGCGTCGCGGAATGACTAATGAGAGCCATGTCCTGTGCTACCTGCACCGATGATGACGCCAATTGTGCAAAACCAGTCGTACGGGCGGCCATAACATCCTGATGATCGCCGAAGATAGACAATCCCTGGGCTGCCAGGGAGCGTGCTGCGACATGAAAAACAGCCGCGGTAAGTTCGCCGGCAATCTTGTACATATTCGGCAGCATCAGCATCAAGCCCTGAGATGCGGTGAAAGTCGTGGTGAGTGCACCAGTCTGCAGAGCACCATGAGCGGTGCCGGCCGCGCCGCCCTCGCTCTGCATTTCCATGATGTCCGGGACCTGCCCCCAGATGTTTTTCTTACCACTGGCTGCCCAGACATCCGTGAGTTCGGCCATCGTCGACGACGGAGTAATCGGATAGATCGAGCAGATTTCACTGACAGCGTAAGCAACTCGCGCTACTGCCTCGTTACCTTCCAGCGTGCGTTTTTCAGTCATCGGGCATGGTCCACAGATTCGTCCGGCTCATCGATCATTTCAATAGCGTGGCACGGACACTGCTCATAGCAGACCGCGCAGCCGGTACAGAGATCGAAATTGAATTTGTACCGAAGTCCGGGGCCGAGTTTGATGATGGCGTCTTCAGGACACGCGCCATAACAACCATCACATTCAAAGCAGTTGCCGCAAGAGAGACAGCGACGTGCTTCGAACAACGCCTCGGTCTCAGACAGGTTGCTCATTATTTCGTCAAAGCCGCCCTCTCTATCGGTTACCGGCAGCCGCTCCTGTTCCCTCTGTGGCGCAGCGGTGCGATACCAAAGGTGCAGTTTTTCGTGACCGACCAGCGCAGGCCGTGCGGACCTCTCGTACTTGCCGCCCTTCAGGAATGAGTCAATATGACGCGCCGCATGTTTGCCATGACCGACGGCTATCGTCACCGAGCGATCACTGGGTACCATGTCGCCGCCTGCGAATATGCCTGCGTGGCCGGTCATCATGTTGTCATCAACAACAACCGTATGGTCCCACTTGAATTCTATGCCGGGCACGGATTCCAGAAAGCCTGTGTCCGTATCCTGGCCAACGGCGAGAATCAGGGAATCCGCTTCGAGCGACTCGAACTTGCCGGTCGGTTGCGGGCGCCCGTCTTCGTCCAGCTCCATCACTTCCACTTTGAAAGTCGATCGGTCGATCTCCTTGATCGTCCTCAGCCAGTTGATCGTGATGCCCTCTTCGATCGCCTCATCGGCCTCAAAGTCGTGCGCGGGCATACTGCTGCGATCACGTCGATAGATGATCATTGCTTCGACCGCACCCAGACGTTTTGCGGTACGCGCGGCATCCATAGCGGTATTGCCACCGCCGTAAATCGCGACCCGACGACCGATCTTCGGTGGGTCTCCGTCGTTCGCACTACTCAGGAAGCTAACGGCGTCCAGTATTTTTCCGGCGTCTCGTGTCGGGATGTCAATTTTCTTACTGATGTGTGCGCCAACCGCGATGAAGACCGCATCGAACTCGCCGGCTTCTTTCTCTGCCAGAACATCGTCGACGCGATGATTCAATGTGATTTTGACGCCGATATCTTCAATTCGCTTGATCTCGGCACGCAGCTCGTCACGCGGCATGCGATACGCCGGAATCCCGAAATGGATCATTCCACCCGCCACGGGGCCGGCTTCACGAATTTCGACATCGTGGCCCATCCGGACCAGATGGTAGGCAGCTGACAGACCACTGGGCCCGGCACCAACGATCAATATTTTCTTGCCACTCGTTGTTTCAGGTTTGGCAAAACTCCAACCTTTCTCAAGCGCCATGTCGCCGAGAAAACGTTCAACAGCATGAATACTGACCGCGCTGTCAGTGAAAGCCCGATTGCATACGTCTTCACAGGGGTGATAGCAGACTCGCCCATGGATTGAGGGCATCGGGTTGTTGTCGACCAGCTCGCGCCACGCGCCTTCATGGTCACCGGCTTGCTCCAATGCCAGCCAGGCCTGAATATTCTCGCCCGCAGGACAAGCATCGTTGCAGGGCGGCATGAAGTCGACGTAGTCCGGACGACGATTGCGTAGTGCGCCTGTACCTCTGCCGTGGCGTGTGAGGTCCGCGCGTTTTGTCAGGTCATTAGTAGTCATAGTTCGGTATCAATCATAGGGATTCACGGTTTAAAGGACATCGGGATTTGTACTAACGAAATAAGGGCAAACAACACTGCAAATTAGAAGCCGGTCATGGCACCGGGCCTCGCCCTGAGCAGCTTGAAGCGGTGAAAACCCAGGTCAATGTACGGCTGTAACGGGAAATCGACCATCCCCATCAGGTCACGATCCTTAATTGGCTGTGAGCACTGAAACCTGCCACCTTTGCCTTTGTTCATTTTGGAGATAGACGGGTAACACAGCTTCGACGGACAAGTCAGAGCGCAGCCGGCGTTGGCGAATAACGTGACCTTGTCCTTGGCTTCTATTTTCTCGAGAAATTCAAGGTCTTCGTTGACTCGCATGGGGAGTACCACTGAGTCGTATAACTCGGTCGCAGCGTCGATTTTTCGATGGGTCTTGATGTTCTTAATCACGCTCGCATCGATACGGTAGTTTGGAAAGTCCTGTCTTATCCACTTCGCCAGCTCATCATCGGTACAAATAATCGAGTTGCATGCTCGATGGTACTTTTCCAGCAGGCCCTGGTTCAGTTCGTACTCTCCTCGCTCAACGTAATGATTCGACAACGGCAGTCGAATGCCTATACCCGCATTGTTGAGCTGCGTGACGTCGCGATCGGATAATTCACGTGCGACAAACTGGCGACCACCGTACAGCGTACTTCGCTCGACGAAACCGAACAGACTGTCGATTTCCCGCAAGGGCATATTGCCGTACTGATTTCTGAGATACGCGAACACAGGGACATTCGGCGACTTGCTTCGCGCTGATACGGTGAACGTCGCTTCTGGTGGTGCCAGCGGCTCTGCCTTGGAAAATATGCGGCCAGCGGGAATCGGCACCGCCTGCGCGTGAGTATCTAAACTGACCATCCGTAAGACGCACTGCCTCCATCACAACGAGGTAGCAGTCTCGCACAGGCCTGTGCGACCGAATATCCGTAGAAGTCGCAGGCCTAGGCGCCCGCTTGTCGGATTACATCCATGAACTGCGTGCCATACCGCTCGAGCTTTTTCTGGCCGACGCCAGATATTCTGAGGAAATCGTCAGACGTGCCCGGTTTCTCGGTCGCCAGTTGATTGAGAGTCGCATCGTGGAAGATAACGTACGGTGGAACATTGTTTTCGTCTGCCAGCCGCTTTCGACATTCACGCAACGCCTCCCACAAGTCATGATCCTCCGCCGCAACAGGATCCGGCTTCGCTCGCGTCTGCCTGACTTTTTTTGCAAGCAGCAGATCACGACGCAGTGGCAACTCGACTTCGCCGCGTAACAACGGGCGGCTTTTTGCATTGAGCATGAGTGAACCGTAGCCACCGGTATCGACCGTCAACAATCCAAGCACAACAAGTTGCCGCAATATTGAACGCCACTGTTGCTGCTGCAGATCGGCACCAATACCAAACACGCTTAACTCGTTATGACCGTACTCGCGAACCTTCTCGTTGTCCTTGCCCATCAATACATCGATAACGTGTACAGCACCAAAGCGCTGTCCGGTGCGATAGATGGTGGATAGAATTTTCTGCGCGACCTCAGTGCCATCAAAGACTTCAGGAGGCGACAGGCACACATCGCAATTGCCACAGTCTTCTTCGAGCTCATCACCAAAATAGGCAAGCAGTGATCGGCGTCGGCACTCGGTTACCTCGCACCAGCCGAGTAACGAATCCAGCTTGAATCGTTCGCTGCGCTTGTGATCCTCACTGGCAATCGACGCGTCAACCATCTGCCGAAGACGGACCACATCCTGCAGCCCATAGACCATCCACGCATCAGCCGGCTGGCCATCACGCCCGGCCCGGCCAGTCTCCTGATAATAAGATTCCATGCTCTTTGGCAGATCCAGGTGTGCAATGAAACGCACATCCGGCTTATCAATCCCCATGCCGAAAGCGATCGTAGCCACAATAACGACGCCGTCATCACTCTGGAACCGCATCTGATGCCTGGCCCGCACAGCCTTATCAAGACCCGCATGATAAGGAATCGCGTCGAAGCCTGCCTTGGATAGCCAGGTAGCCGTCGCTTCCGTCTTCTTGCGCGACATGCAATAGACAATCCCGGCATCGCCACGGTGACTTTCCAGAAATGCCAGCAACTGCCGCTTGGCATCAACCTTACTTTGCACCAGGTAACGTATGTTCGGACGGTCAAAGCTCGCTATGAAACGCTCTGGCTCGACCAGGGCCAGCCGCTCGATGATCTCGGTTTGCGCCATTGCTGTCGCTGTTGCAGTCAACGCCATGCGCGGCACGCCCGGAAAACAGTCGGCAAGCCTGCCTAATTGCAGGTAGTCCTCGCGAAAATCATGGCCCCACTGAGAGACACAATGTGCTTCGTCAATGGCGATTAATCCAACATTCGATTTCTGTAGTAATTCGATGGTGTGACTTTGCATCAAGCGCTCAGGCGCGACGTAGAGCAGTTGCAGCTCGGCGTTTCGCAAACGCCGGAACAAGTCCTGTTGCTCCGCAGTGCTCAACGTGGAATTTAGATAGGCCGCTCGTATGCCCAGTTGTTCGAGCGCAGCAACCTGATCCTGCATCAAAGCAATTAGCGGCGATACGACCAGTGTCATGCGTTCGCTAAGCAGCGCAGGCAGCTGATAGCACAAAGACTTCCCACCACCGGTAGGTTGCAATACCAGCGAGTCGTGACCTCGCATGGCCGCTGCGATCACTTGCTCCTGATCGCCACGAAAACTCGTATAGCCGAACACATCCCGAAGAATGCTTGTCGCTGTCTGATTCATGGCCGTGAGTATACCGATGCATGGCGCGCACAACAGAGGCGCTATCTCACCGTAATCCCACTATTAGCAAGAATGGCCACCGCTGCCCTGAAATTTGGCTATGCAGCGCTATTCCCACTTATACTCTGCGAAATCGATCAGACCATCAATGATCAGACCATGAAAACTCCATAAGAATTCTGATGCGACGACGCAGGGGATAAGAATGACCTTTCGCTTCACACCGATGGCGTTAATCGCCGTGCTGTATTTCTCTGTCGCAGGCGCGCCGACCTTCGCGCATGACACAGCCGACGCCCATGACGATTCGCTACCACCACTGATACTGGGAGTACTCGATTTCCCGAACTCAGGTGCCGCGGCAGCACAAGATGCCTTTTCGCGAGGCGTAATGCTGCTGCACAGCTTTGAATTCGACGACTCACGCAGTGCGTTCCTGGAGGCGCAGTCAATCGACCCGGGCTTCGCCATGGCGATCTGGGGAGAAGCGATGACGCTCAATCACCCGCTGTGGTCGCAACAGGATCAGGAAGCAGCACTGCAAGTACTGGACAAGCTGCCGCCCAGAGGCGCCTTGCAGCTTACAGAGCGAGAGCAGCGCTACCTTGACGCCGTTTATATCCTGTACGGAGAAGGCACTAAACCCGACCGCGACATTGCTTACATGAATGCAATGCGTGAACTCTATGAGAGCTATCCCGATGATCTTGAGGCGGCAACGTTCTACGCGCTGTCGATCCTTGGTTCGGTCTATGAGCGCGACTTTCGTACTTACATGAAAGCGGCGGCGATTCTCGAAGAGGTCTTCGCGATACAGCCGCAACACCCGGGCGCCGCGCACTACATGATTCACAGTTATGACGATCAGGTGCATGCGCCACTGGGTCTGCGGGCCGCACGCGCCTACAGCAAGATTGCGCCGTCGGCGTCGCATGCTCAGCACATGGTGTCACACATTTACACGTCGCTCGGAATGTGGGAAGAGGTCGTTACAGCGAATCAAAATGCCGTACGCGTCTCGGAAGAAAGCATGCTTAGAGCCGGCAAACCCATCGCGGGCAGATCCAAGCATTCGCTGAGCTGGCTGCAGTATGCGCTGCTGCAGCAAGGCCGGGCCGAAGAAGCCCGTGAGACGATGCAGACAATGCGCGATGACTTCGCTGCGCTGCCAAATCGTGGTAACGCGGTACACAACATGCTGATGCGCGCCATTCATATCGCAGAAGACCCGCAGGCCGAACAAATCCTGCTCACCCAGGACATGCAGGATAGTCCGCTGGATGAACAGGCTATAGATCACTTCGCAACAGCTTATCGATATACTGCCATGCACGACCTGCAGGGTGCTCGTATCGAACTGGCGTCGTTGCAGGAGCAGATTAATAACAGCAAAATACTGAGCGTTGAAGAAGGTTTGCACGAAGACCCGCATGCTACGTCGGCGGACGGCTACACGATTGCAACCATTTACGCCGGGGAATTGCGGGCGCTAATTCAGTTTAATGAAGGAAATACCAGCTCTGCATTGCAACTGCTTGCAGAGGCGGCTGCAGCCGAGCATGCGCGGCCGCTGGAGTACGGCCCACCGTACATTTCCAAACCCTGCGGCGAGTTAATGGGTGAGATGCTCCTGACACTCGACCGCCCTGGCGAAGCTATACCCTACTTCGAAAAGGCGTTGCAGAGAAACACCGGTCGAACGTTGTCGCTGCTGGGCTTGCTGCGTGCACAGGAAGCGCTTGATGATCCCGCGGCGAATGAAACACTGCAAAGACTTGAATCCAACTGGAACGCTGACATGGCGGCTTTGCGGGCGGTCGATTATGTCTGGCTCTCGGCGAGTACGGAGTAGATATTGACTGACCTCTCACAAGCTGGCGCCACAAGCATCCTGGTCATCACTGTTGCGACCAGTCTGCTCGGCCTTTACAAGCTGCCACAGCTCATAGACTGGTGCCTGTTTCGGCCTTATTTCTTCTGGCGCGAGCAACAATTCGGCACGATGATCGCCAGCGGATTCGTGCATGCAGATATTCCACATTTGTTGTTCAACATGTTCACTTTCTACTTCTTCGCATTTTCGCTGGAAGAGCACATCGGAACGATCCCGTTTCTTTCGCTCTACTTTATCGGGCTCGTTGGCAGCCATTCCTGCACCTTGATCAAACACAGAAACAACCTGGAATACGCTTCCCTGGGTGCCTCCGGGGCGGTCTCCGCCGTATTGTTCGCTTACATCGTCTATTTTCCGACCGCAACGCTGATGATCATTCCGATCCCCGTGCCCATACCCGCCGCGTTGTTCGCAGTCGGCTATGTCGCCTATTCGTTCTGGGCCTCCAAACAATCCGGCGGTCGCATCAACCATGACGCGCACCTCTGTGGTGCCATCAGCGGCCTGCTTTTTGTCGCGGTGAGCGACACCGACGCTTTGATACAAGTGTTTACAGTATTTTCGTAGCGAATAAGGTCGAATATCGGGCTCAGGACTACTACAATCCTGCATCCATCCGATTGACTCTTTCGTTCCGGACACCTTCGACTCATGACCAAGCAATTCATGACCAAGCGCTTTGCAGCATTTCTCTTCCTGGCCCTGGCCTTGAACACGGGCTTCGCACAGTCCGTTCCTGTATCCGTGGAACGACTCGGTGACCTGCTCGTGGCTCGCGAGTTACGCGCATCGGCAAGCGTTATTTCGGCAAATCGCAGCGTTGTCACATCTGAGGAGACGGCACTCATCGAAGCGATCCTGGTGGACGTCGGCGCAACCGTGGAAAAAGGTGACGTTCTTGTCCGATTGGACAACGACAATGCAACGCTGGCTCTCGCACAGGCCCGCGCCATACTCGACGCGCTCGATGCGCGAATCGAACAAGCGCTGTGGCGCCTGGCAAAATCCGAAGACCTGCTCAAGAAAAGTTTCGTTTCGGACGATGAGATCATCGGACGGAATACTGACGTCGCTGTCCTGCAGGCCAATCGCCAGGGACAACTCGTCGCCATTCAAGCTGCTGAACTCGCTTTAGCTCGAACCCGTATTCGCGCACCGTTCAATGCATCGGTCGTGCAACGGCAGGCGCAGGTTGGCAACTTCGCACAGCCCGGCACTCAGTTGATGACGCTAGTGCAGACTGATAACCGCGAAATTGATGCCGAGCTCGACCCGCGCTACGCGATTTCCATTCCCAGTGTCAGCAAGCTGCGCTACGTGAGCCTGGGCCGAGAGTTCCCAGTCAAGCTGTTACGCCTGTCGGACGTCGTTGAGACGGATACACGCAAACTTCGTGCTCGCTTCGGTTTCACCGACAATGAGGCGCCGATCGGATCCAGCGGCGAAGTCGCCTGGACGGAGATAAGTGGTGTAGTCCCGGTAACCTTGATCGTACAACGCGGTTCGGTGTTCGGTGTCTTTACCGCACAGAACAACAGAGCCGTGTTTGTGGAAATTCCTGATGCCCAGGAAGGCCGCCCCGCGGCATTAGACCTTCCGGATGACTCGATGATCGTCACCCGCGGTCACGTGCGATTACAAGACGGCGATGAATTGCTGATCAGCAACGAATGAATTTCTATCGCACATTGCTGACCAACCATCCGTTGGTCAACATTCTGTTCTCTGTAGTGCTGGTCATGGGCATGGTGTCGTATTTCCAAATGCCGCGCGAGCAGGACCCCGAGATTAATTTCAACTTCGTCAGCATCATGACGATACTGCCTGGCTCCACTGCTGCAGACGTTGAGGAACTGGTTACCTCACCACTCGAGGATGCGCTGCGTAACGTCCAGGACATTCACTTCGTCAGCAGCACATCGCGTGAGAATGTCTCGAATATCCTGGTTCGCTTTCGCGAGCTGAGCGATTCTGAATTTGACAAACGCATCACTGATCTACGACGCGAAATTCAGAGCAAGACCAACGATGAGTTACCGTCCGATGTTGAAGACCCGCACATCGTCGAAATCACATCGTCGAACGGCTTCCCTACGGCGATGGTTGTTGTCATCGGCCAGGCCGATGATGAGCGAATGCGCCGTCAGGCCAAGCTGATTAAGGAAGAGATCGAGCGAATATCCGGCGTCGACAGGGTACAGGCATTCGGCTTCAACGAGCCCGAGCTACAGATCGAAATTGATCCGATCGCGGTGGCCGCCTATGGCATTACAGCGGCTGACATAGCCGATCAACTCAGAGAGTCGTACCGAGATGTTTCCGCCGGTAAGATCGATGTAGCCAATGAAGCGTGGCAAATTCGGGTGCGCGGCAAAACCACTGACCCCGAAGATTTGGCACAGTTCCTGGTCGCGCCAAGAAACGCGCCACAAAGTAAGATCGCGCTCGATCAGGTCGCCAAAGTTCGTCGTGGCCGACAAGAAGCTCAGCAGCTTGTGAGTTTTGATGGCCAACCTGCGGTGACAATGTCAATCACCAAGATCGGCTTCACCAATACGCTGGATCTGATCGACAAAATAAACTTGTACGTTGATGAAAAGAACGATGATCTTGTCGGCACCGGAATCAGTCTCGTTCTATCCGACGATCAGACCACGCAAACACGCAAAGCACTCAGCGTAATGCAAACAAATGCCGCGGTCGGAATGTTGTTGGTGCTCGGCGTTTGCTGGCTGTTTCTCGGCATGCAAATCGCGACATTTGTGACGCTTGGAATTGCGTTCTCGATCTCAGGTACGTTCTGGATGTTGCACGTCACCGGCAACACACTGAATGTCTCGGTACTGCTCGGTATTGTCATCGTTCTCGGCATGCTCGTTGACGATGCGGTGGTAATGGTCGAGGCGCTCTACTATCGCCTGCAGCGTGGCCAAGAGGTGGTCGCTGCGGCAATTGATTCAATTCGTGAGGTAGGGACGCCAGTCACTTCAGCGGTCTTTACTACCATATCCGCCTTTACGCCGCTGATGCTACTGCCGGGAATTGTCGGCGATTTCATGCTCATTATTCCGCTGGTTGTTACCGTCGGATTGCTGGTCAGCCTGATTGAAGCGTTCTGGATTTTGCCGTCCCACGTTATCGGCTCTGTCAGTCGATCGAAACCGGACAGCAATCCGTTGGATCACTGGCGCGCACGTTGGACTCATTTGGTTCGTATCCGCTACACCCGCGCTCTGGCCTACGTATTCCGCCGACCGATCCGGTTCTTTTGCGCCGCAGGTCTGGCCTTCATATTATCAATCGTAGGCCTGGCAACCGAAAAGGTCCGGGTTGAGTTTTTCACCTTCGATCCGATCCGTATGTTCTACATCTATGTCGACATGCCGCCCGATTCGCCGATCGAAGGCTCTCTGGCGCAAGCCGAGCGCGTCGCGGAAAATATTCGCCCACTCATCAATGACAGCGAACTGCGCGCGATCACAACCCAGGCCGGGGTCAAGTTTACGGATACAGAGCCATTGTTCGGCGACCAATACGGCCAGATTCAGGTTTCACTCAGCCCCAAGGGCGCTGACGGTCGAAGTGTCGGCGAAGTCGTCAATGCAATTCGAGAAGCAGCGTTTGCCGCACGCGGCGACGCCGAGATTTCATTCTTCGAGCTAAGCGGCGGACCGCCGGTTGCCAAGGACATTGCAGTACAGGTTCGCGGTGACAACACAGAAGAACTCAGAGCCGCCACGGATGCGATAAAGAAGATCGTGCAGAGTATCGACGGGTCATCGAATGTCGTGGATAACGACGTGCCCGGACGCTACGAATTGACTCTCGACCTCGACGACAGAGCCATCCGGCAAGCAGGGCTTAGTCAGGGTGCTATCTCAAGATTAATGCGCCTGCATGTTGAGGGCGAGATCGTTGCTTTCACACGCGATGATGGCGAAAAGGTTGAGCTGCGAGTGCGAGGACCCAGGCGTATTCTCCAGGACATCACTGACATACTGGATGATCCTATCGCTTTGCCACAAGGCGGCACGACGACATTCAGGGCCCTGACTACGACGCAGGTCAATCGCAGCAGCGGTACGATCAGACATTACAATTATCGACGCTCCATTACCGTTGAGGCGGACCTCGATCCGATAAAAATCAATACGGTGAAAGGCAACAAAGTCATTGCCGAAGAATGGAGCAAAATTCGCTCGGCATATCCGGGAACCGATCTGGACTTCTCGGGAGCGTTCGATGACATTCAGGAAAGTCTCGACGCTATGTTGATCCTGTTCCTGTTTGGTTTGGGGTTGATTTATCTTATTCTCGCAACACAATTTCGCAGCTATTTCCAACCGCTGTTGATCGGCACTACTCTGCCGATGGCGTTCACGGGTGTTGTTGTCGGTTTGTACATAACCGGTAATCCATTGAGTCTCTATACCCTTTACGGCGTTGTCGCTTTGACCGGCATTGCCGTGAATGCGGCGATCGTTTTGATTGATGCGGCCAACACCCGTATCAATGCCGGCATGCGGCCACTACACGCCGTCATGTACGCAGCCCGCCGCAGAGTTATCCCGATCATCATGACGGCAATGACGACCATCGCTGGCTTGTTTTCGCTGGCGACGGGACTCGGCGGTAAGTCTTTGCTGTGGGGACCGGTCGCTACCAGCATGGTATTCGGCTTGTTCGTGGCAACCGTTCTAACGCTGTTCCTGCTGCCAGTACTGTTCCGCTCCTTCATGCGCCTGCGCGATCACCGCATCCGCAACACCCTGTCAAAATTAATCCACCACAAACCGTCCTGATGAATCACACCTGCATCGGCACACCGTAGGAACCCGCCCCAACGCACGATTCCCTAAACCGGCGTACCGTAGGAGCCCGCCCCAACGCACGATTCCCTAAACCGGCGCACCGTAGGAGCGCGCCCCAGCGCGCGAGCGATAGCAGCGGTCGCCAGACCGCAAAGCC
>CAZGVL010000071.1:0-14538 GCA_964528965.1 uncultured Woeseiaceae bacterium | reverse complement strand
GGAAAGCGCCATTAGCTCGGGCTTTTCAATCGCCAAAGAAGGAGCGATTGGCGCCCTGGCCACAGCCAATCATGTGAACAACGAACAAGCGGCCGAAATCGTCAACCTCGCAGCTCTGGGCCATAGCTACCTATGGGTTTTGGGTGCGCTTGCCGTACTCGTGATTGTGCCATCCGCGTGGCACTCGAAAAAAGTCCGCGAGCGAATGGGGGGGAAGGCCGGCGGCGACTAAAAATAGCTACTCGGCCATTACCCTTTCCAACGCTTCCGGGTCACGCCAGCGTCCACTTTTCAGGCGCAGCGCATAAACAAGGGCGATGGCGAGAACCAGCACAACGAAAGCGAGCCATGACACCTTGGGGCTGAGTTCGAGCACTCGAATGATGAAAAACTGAGCGACGAGCATCGCCCAGTGCAGGGACACCGAAGCGACCATCAACCAGCGTGTGTCCCCTGCGCCCCGCAGGATACCGCCGGACACGAGTACTATGGCATCGGCCATCACGTAGCTGGACAGGCCAATCATCATGAACGCAGACAGTTCCCGAATGGCCGTGAAATCTCCGCTCGGCGGCGCAAAAACTTCGACGAGTGGGTAGCGAAATACGCTGTAGATGATCGCGAGCATCGCGGCATAGGTCAGGGCAACGAAGAAGGCGGCGGTCATGACCTCATTGACACGCGCCATGTCTCGCGCGCCAACGAAGCGGCCGATCAGGCTGATGACACCGACGTTCAAACCGATCATTGGAATGAAGGCAAGAATGTCCCAGTTGAACACGACGGCGGCTGCGGCACCGGCAGCAACGCCATAGGACTGGAACATCAGCAGGAACAGATTGAATGCTGCCACATTCAGGAACAGCTCCAGTCCGGATGGAAAACCGAGCCGCCAGAAACGGCGCAGGATTTTAACGTCGAGTGAAAACGATCGCAGCACAGCAAATTTTTCGCGGTGCTCCTTGTGAAAGTAGAACGCGACGAATAATGCGAATGCAAGAACCGTGGAAACGACAGTGGAGACGCCAGCGCCGACTATTCCAAGCGCCGGAAAACCCAGTTTTCCGAACACCATTGCGTAGCAGAGTGGTACGTTGATGATCAGGCCAAACACGTCACAGATCATGACGACATGGGTTCGACCGATGCCGGCAAAGTACGACGACATGCAGACTTTCGCCAGCGTCACGAGCACACCCGACATCAGGATCAAGTAGTAAGTTCGCTCCAGCTCAACCTGCGCCGGTTCGTGCCCCATGCCCTCGAAAATTCCGGCGACCAGGAAGGTAATGAGCGTCAGAAATGGCACGCTCATCATCGTCATGATCAACCCCTGAGTGACGACCTTCGGGCATTTCTCTGCCTCGCCGGCTCCAAGGTACTGTGCGGCGAGTGCGTTCGCGTATGAGAACAGCCCGATGAAAAAACAAAACGAGAAGAACGACGCTACACCGCCACCCAGCGCCGCCGCCATGTGGGCGGGATCGATTTGCGACATGAAGTAGCGGTCGGTAAAGATCATGACTGCGAAGGAACCCTGCGACACGATCATGGGCAGGGCAAGCCGCAGCAGTTCGACCGTTGTTCGTCGATTGAAATTCCGGAGAGGTGACAGCATAGGTTCTTGCCATGCAGAGATTAACGAAGGCGGCCAAGTCTACCCGTTATGTCGGTCGGACTTCCTGCGCGATTTGTTTTTTAGTGAAACACAAGCGACTATCCGCATCACGGATACGATCGTAATACGCACAATGTAGATACTTCAGCAGCTACTGCAACATCACAATAGGCAAGTAGTATGAAGCAGAGGAACAGGCTAAGAAAACATGCGAGCTCAATCTGGAATTGCAGTGATGCTCTTGGGCGCGATTCTGTCTTCGCCCGCGATGGGGCAGGAAGAAGCCACTACGGAAACGGAAGCACGAGACGAAATACAATCAGGCAGTGACGACTTGCCCCATTACGGTGGGCCGGAAGGCGTTAGTCAGTCGCTGAAGCGAGGGGGTGAAGAACACGAGTCGACGTATCAATTTGACTATCTACAGCGTGGTCTGAAACCCTATTTCGACTGGAAGGGGCGTATTCACGATGAACGCGGCGTCTCGCTGGGCCTGCAGTTCTATGCGCTGTATCAGGACTCGAGCTCGAGTCTCGACGGCCGCGATGGCGACGCGTTCGGCAATATTTTTCGCTTCTTTGGCAACTGGACGATTTTTGAGCAGGACAACGGCAACGTTGGACGTATTGAGTGGCGATTCGAAAGCCGCTCTAACTTCGGCGACTTTCAGGCGCCGGGTTCGCTGGGCTCAGCTACGGGTATCGCCACCGTGGTGCCCGGCTTCGGATACTCGGACAATTTCGATCTCGACATACCAATCCTCAACTGGACGCAGGGGTTCTCCGATGGGCGAGCTGGCTACTCTGTCGGGCGGCTTGCATTTGACGTTTATCTTGATGCGTTTCCGTTCCAGACTTTTTCGCGTGGCTACATCAACCGCGCCTTCATCGTGAACCCCACGATGGCAACTACAGGGTCTGGTGCGATCGGTGCTGTGATTAAGGGATTCGTGTCGGACAATATTTGGATAGGCGCACAAATCTACGATGCAAATGCGGCCAGTGGCGAATTTGACTGGGACACGGTGCAGGAAGGCGAGTGGTTAAAGGCCGTAGAGATCGGATATGCACCATCATTTGCTGAACGTAACGCGTGGCGCGCTCAGCTAACCTACTGGGCAAAAGACGCGAGAACGTTGGCCGGCGTATCGAAAGGTAGCGGGTGGGTAGTCAGCGCTACGCACAAATTGAATGACAAACTGTTCCCGTTCGTGCGATTTGGCCACTCCGACGGAGGTGCCGGTGTTGCCGCTGAAAGTGCCATCAGCGCGGGCGTTGAGGTAACACTGCGCCATGATCGAGTCTGGAGTGTCGGCGCGGGCTGGGCAAAACCATCGAGAGAAACGTTTGGACCGGGCCTCGACAATGAGACCGTGCTCGAAACGTCCTACAAGTTTCAACTATCACAAAACTTTTCGCTCACTCCGGATATTCAGGTCGTTTTCAACCCCGCCAACGACCCGAGTGAAAGTTCGGTTTGGATTGTTGGCCTAAGGGCGATTTTCTCTTTGTAACCTACCGACATGCTCGTTGAGTCAGTGCCGGAACTACAGATTGCCAGCGGACTCCCCGGTAACCTGATACTCGCCTGGCGCCCATTTGGTACCCAACCCAGGGTCACCTATCATCACTCAAGATTATCTGCCGGGTCGAGGATCTGATGCATCAGGTGCTCTTGAGTCATCGCGGCTGCGCCGAGATAGATCGGATTGCTCGGCTGCAGCGTGTGAACGCCGTCACAATTCAGACGAGCAGGTTCGGTATGCAAGTGCCTTGCAGGCCGCGCCAATACTCGGTCGTGAGTTTTTTTCATTCGTCCGATGAGTTAATTGAAGTTGTCTCCTGGCGAGGGCGAAGTATCGTTGTATCTGAAGACCAATATTGAAGGTCTTCAGTTAACGTTCTTTCTGTAATCGCCTGGAGGCCCAAAATGCCACACCTGACAATACAAAGCATGATGACAATGCACGACGTACCGCAGCTCGATGGGAAGTTAATCCGCTACGCCCTTTCCTGGATAGCGGCAATCGCTACATCCTTGGTCGGCGTCGCTGTATACGCGTGAACTGTTCACTAAGGCCGTTGACTAAACAGCGGCATAGATTCACTTACCACCCTTAAGGCCCGCACACACTGCGGGCCTTTTTCTTGGCGCTGCGATTCTCGCGCGAAAGTGCCGACCCCAGACGGTTATCCAAGTGCACAGCTTAAGCCACCTAGTGTTCCGAAGGCTCGGGTACTCATGTTAATTCGGCAATCTGATGTGCCAAATTACAGTGAGAAACCTGCAAGACGACAAAACAATTTCCCGATCACACCACCGCCTCATTCCTTCGAGATACTTGCCTCGCGACGATCGATCAATGTTTGCAGTCGATCGGCCTTTTTCCGGTGAGTCTCGACTTCCTGCGCCGCTGCATCTGATGCCACCGGGTTGGATTTGTCGTTAACAAGTTCTTCGCATGCCTTGATTCGCTCCTGCGTTTCGCCAAGCAGCTCCCGCAGTCGCGACACCGACTCGGCCTCCTCCGCAATGCCGAAGATCGTTTTGTCGGTGGACGTTTTGTTGTTCGGCGTTTCAATGATTTCTTCAACCTCAGGAATGACCTGCTTGTCGGGATCAAGGGCACGAGTGCGCATGAAGTTCGGCGACACGATCCAATTCATCGCAGCATTTTGATGGCATAAGTCCGGCAGATCCCCGCTGAGTTGGCCGAGGCGTCAGTCCCGGGCATCGGCATCAAGCGACCCCAAGAGAGTGCGTTCGAAAACCGGTTGAAATCCTTTAATTTCGGGAACTCTTCGTTTAGACTGAGTCTAATTTCAAGAATTCCTGAAAGTATTGAACTATGTCTCCATACGTCCAGCGCTTTGTCATGCACATCGGTGAGATGGGGTCCCGCTGGGGCCTGAATCGTACCCTCGGCCAGATGTGCGGTCTCCTGTATGTCTCACCCGAGGCGATGAACGCCGATGAGATCGCTGAGACGCTCAACATTTCCCGTTCCAACGTCAGCATGGGCCTGAAGGAACTCAAAACCTGGCGCCTGGTGCAGCCGGCCAGCGTGCCCGGCGATCGACGCGAGTACTGGACGACCTCAAAAGACGTATGGGAACTGTTTCGCGTCCTCGCCGAGGAGCGCCGCCGCCGGGAGGTCGATCCGACGCTATCGATGCTGCGCGAAACGCTGATGGCGGTGCCGACCTCGGAGAATGATCGCTATGCCGAGGAGCGGCTGCGCGAGATGCACGACCTCATCGAGATGCTCAATAACTGGGTCGATGACATGAACAGCTTGCCAAAGCGCACCCTGATACGACTGCTGAAGCTCGGTCGCAAGATAAGGAAGCTGCTCAAACCTCGCGGCAGCAAGACCAAAACCACTGAAAAAACCAACGAATAAAGGAGTGCCGACATGGAAGCCCTGGCTCTTGCGAGAGTGCAGTTTGCTGCGAACATAACGTTTCATATCCTGTTCCCAACTATCACGATGGGACTTGCGTGGTTGCTTGTCTACTTCAAAACGAAGCACGACCGCACGGGAGAAACGCACTGGAGTGAGGCATATCGTTTCTGGGTAAAAGTCTTTGCACTGACCTTCGCCCTGGGTGTCGTCAGCGGCATCACAATGAGTTTCCAGTTTGGTACCAACTGGCCGGGCTTCATGGAAACCGTCGGCAACGTCGCCGGCCCTTTGTTGGGGTACGAGGTGCTGACCGCATTTTTTCTTGAGGCGACTTTCCTGGGCATCATGTTGTTCGGTCGCAGCCGCGTCAGTAATCGCGTGCATACGCTCTCGACCTGGATGGTGGCGATCGGCACGTCGATGTCCGCGTTCTGGATCCTCGCGCTTAATTCCTGGATGCAGACGCCGGCGGGATTCGAGATGCTCGACGGCCAGGCGCACGTGCTGAGCTGGATCGATGTTATTTTCAACCCGTCGATGCCGTACCGCATTACGCACATGATGCTCGCGACCGGCCTGACGGCCGCGTTCGTCGTTGCCGGTCTGTCCGCGTTCCGCCAGCTTCGCGGTGACCGTACCAAGGCTAATCGTGTCGCACTGCGCGTTGCGGTCTGGATGGCGGCTGTTCTTATTCCGATACAGATCGTTGCCGGTGACCTGCACGGCCTCAACACGCTCGAACACCAGCCGGCGAAAGTCGCTGCAATGGAGGGTCTTTGGGAGGACACCGAGGGAGCGCCCCTGTTGCTGTTTGCATGGCCCGATGAAGAGAAGCGCGAGAACCGTTTCGAAATAGCGATCCCGAACGGCGCGAGCCTGATTCTGACACATGAGCTCAACGGCCTGGTGCAGGGGCTCAACAGTTTCGAGGGCCTGCACCCGCCTGTGAAACCCGTGTTCTTCGGTTTTCGCATCATGATAGGCGTCGGTTTGTTGATGTTAGCCGTTTCATGGACTGCCATCTGGGTTATGCGCAAGGGCCGGGAAGCGCCGACGTGGCTCGCCCGGGTACTACTGGGTATGACGTTTTCGGGTTGGGTGGCGACAGTGGCAGGCTGGTACGTCAGTGAAACCGGTCGACAGCCGTGGCTGGTGCAGGGTGTCTTGAAGACCGAGGACGCCGTTGGGCCGGTTACCGCCGGACCCATAGCTTTGTCGTTGGCGATCTACCTGCTGCTATACGCAAGCTTGCTGATCGCCTATGTGTCAGTGGTCTTCTATCTCGCTGCGCAGGCGGCCGCCGGCCATATACCGCGCGAACGCACGCGGCTTGATAACCCGCTGCAGCCGGCAGGAGCTTGAATATGGACTTCTGGCTGCCGGTTATTTTTGCGGGGCTCATGGCACTGGCCATGTTGATCTATGTTGTGCTTGACGGTTATGACCTCGGCGTCGGCATGCTGTTGAACGGCGCCGACGACAAGGAGAAGGACCTGATGATTGCATCGATCGGTCCTTTCTGGGACGCGAACGAAACCTGGCTGGTGTTGGGTGTGGGTATATTGCTGATCGCGTTTCCGATGGCGCATGGTGTCATCCTGACCTCACTGTACTTACCAGTGGCGGCGATGCTAATCGGACTGACCTTACGCGGTGTGGCGTTCGACTTTCGCGTCAAGGCGCGCGAGCCGCACAAGCCACTTTGGAATCAGGCGTTCTTCGCAGGCTCGTTGCTCGCGAGCCTTTCGCAGGGTTTTATGCTCGGCCACTACATCACGGGCTTCGAGCAATCGCTCGCGGCGTACGCATTCGCGGTGCTGATCGCCATCAGCGTTGCCGCCGGCTACGGACTGCTCGGTGCGACCTGGCTGATCATGAAAAGCGAGCACGCGCTGCAGAAGAAAGCGGTGCAGTGGGCGCGAACCGCACTTTGGCTCACGGCAGGCGGTATTGCCGCAGTGTCGATCGCGACGCCGCTGATCAGTACTCGGGTATTCGACAAGTGGTTCACGTTTCCGCAGTTTATCTTCCTGTCGCAAATTCCCGCAGTCTCGATTGCGCTGATACTCGCCTGTCACTTCAAACTGGGCAAGCTCGCAAAAAACGGTGACCACCATGAGTGGCTGCCGTTTGCGTTCGTTGTATCAATCTTTCTGCTTGCGTTTGCTGGTCTTGGCTACAGTCTGTTTCCATACCTGGTGCTGGATCGGATCAGCATCTGGGATGCGGCCAGCGCGACCAAGTCATTGCAGTTCGTGCTTTGGGGTGTACTAATCACCGTTCCTGCGATTCTCGGTTACACGGTATTCGCGTATCGAGTCTTCTGGGGCAAGACGCGCGAGCTGAGCTACGATTGAGCGATCCAGGCGCCCACTCTCAATAATGAATGACACTGCCAAACAACCGCCCGCCGATGTCACTGTCTGGTATGACAGTGACTGCCCGCTATGCACTCGCGAGATTAGTCTGATGCGGCGGCTGGACAAGCGAAACGTGATCGATTTTATCAACATTCAAAACGCCAAAGGCTGCCCGACTAGCTCTGACGAACTCATGCAGCGATTCCACGCCCAGGAGCGCGGCGAACCGGTCATTTCGGGGGCGGCCGCGTTCGCCGCAATGTGGCGCGCCATTCCCGTGTTAAGACCATTGGGTTTACTGGCCCAATTCAGGCCAGTGCTATGGGTACTCGAACGAGCGTACATGGGGTTCCTGCGTATTCGACCCTGGCTGCAGCGGCGAGCGAAGCGGCTGGTTGAGACCTGAACAAAACGGGGCGGATACATTCGTTGGCCATTCAAAAAATGAAACGGCGAACAACGTACTGCGGTTTTCGTTTGTATCGGCGGTGTATCGTTATGCACAGCGATGCAAGCTGAGCAACGGGCGCGCCCCGGCGACCCTTTTTTTGTGAGTGCTACTGACAGCCCGGGCACACGAACAGGTTGCGGCTTCCCATCGTACGACGCTCAATGGTTGCGCCGCATGCGTAACATTCGAGTCCGTCTCGGCCAAACACCTGGAAACGGTATTGCTGATAGCTCATGCCGAGCGCCTTGCGATCTTTCGCCAGCTTCGCTGGTGTCGTGATGCCACGAGTACGATAAGAACGCCGGCTGATCGCAAGCGTTTCCGTCGCGATCGCACAGAGCTCGGCGGCACCCAGTTGCGATGGCTTCAACTTTGGATCGACACCTGCGGCCCAGAGTATTTCGGATCGCAGGTAATTGCCATTGCCGGCCAGAAAGGCCTGATCGAGATACAGACCGCCAAGTGCGCGGTTGCGGAACATTGCTGAGCCGAGGCGATCAACTATGTTATCGGTGCTCAGCGTGGGATCGAGAATATCCGGCCCCACGCGACATAGAAACGGATGTCGCTCTAGCTCTCGTTCTGTCAACACCTCGATATCTGACGCACTGTATAGCAGCGCCCTGTGCGTTTCGGTATGCAGGCCGACGCGCAGCTGCCGCATGGTTTTCGGCAGGCGCGGTCTGCGCATCGTATACCACTTGCCATACAGCTGATTGTGGCTGTAAAGCGTCAGGCCGTTGTCGAACCGGGTCAGCATGGCCTTGCCGCGCGTGTCCACCGCGGTAACGGTTGCGTCCGTCAGACGTTTTTCGAAGCGGCTCAGCCGCCTAAGGCCGAACTCCACCTCGACAATAGCGTGGTCGACAAGAACTCTGGCGACCTTGTCGGCCGCCAGTCGAATTTCAGGTCCTTCCGGCATGTGCATTGCGTCCCATTCGGAATCGGCGAGAACAGTATTTGACGTTCTCCCAGTCCTTGTTCCATTTGCGAGGCCAGGTAAACGGCAGCAAACACGTCGTGCAGGTTTTCTGCGGCAGGTTTTGCTTTGCGTGCATCGTTGCAGATTCGGCGGTGACGCCCTCCAGGCTCTGGTAGATGTGTCGCACCGGTGAAGATGCTATCAGACGGAGATTATCGTGCCCCCACTTCAGCCCTGATGCCAGCGTCTACATGTAACATTTCGTATCTACATTGGACGCGCCGCTTCGTGTTGCCTTACAGTCAAGTGACTATGCAACACAACAAGACTTACACAGCGCTCGCGCTGGCCGGGACGATTCCTTTTATTGCTGCTGCGCTGCTGCCATTGCTGGGCCATGACTCACTGCCGCACCTGGGTCCATTAGATCAGCTGGTGGCCTCCTATGGTCTCGCGATTGTTTGTTTCCTTGCCGGCGCTCACTGGGGCACCTACCTATCCGGTCGCTACGCCGATTCGCTGAACCTGTTTGTCATCAGTAATACGATTTTCCTGGCCGTCTGGTTTGCGTATGTTGGCGCCGACGTCAAATTGGCGATCGCCACTCAGATATGCGCGTTCCTGGCACTATTGTTTATCGATTGGCGCCTTAGAAACAGTGACGTAATTTCGACAGCGTATCTCCGCGTGCGCAGCGTCGCGACTCTGATCGCTATCGTATCCCTGCTTGTCGTCATTGCGCAGTGACGCGTGTGGCGGACATTGGCGCCAGATTTTCCGGGCATGTCGCTGCAGAAGCGTTCCTCGAACAGCATACGGTTGTGTCGTGAGCATCAGTCATCCTGTCCGTTCACCGTTGGGTTACCGACTCGTTTTCGGCGCGAGTGGCTACATCGGCAGTCACCTTGTGCCGCACCTGGTATCTCAGGGCTTGCCGGTGCGCGCAACGTCGCGCAACGTTGAAGTCATCGAAGGCCGCGGCTGGCAGGACGTTGTGTTGGCTGAGGCGGACGCTCTTGAACCAAAGTCCCTGGACAGCGTTCTTGCAGACGTCGAAATTGCTTATTACCTCGTGCACTCGATGGCCGCAGGTAAGAACTTCCCCGAATTGGACGCAACCGCAGCGCGCAACTTCGCGGACGCGGCGAAGCGGCAAGGTGTCAAGCGCATCGTTTATCTTGGCGGGCTGGTTCCAGAGTCACCCAAATCGAAGCATCTTCGTTCGCGTCAGGAGACCGGTGACATTCTCCGCGCAGGCAGCGTTCCGGTGACGGAGATTCGCGCCGGGATGATTATCGGACCCGGTTCCGCAGCCTGGGAAGTGATACGCGACCTCGTCAATCATGTGCCCATTATGATAACGCCGCGCTGGGTGTCTTCGCGCTCGACGCCTATTGCACTCAGCAATCTGCTGCGCTACCTCGCCGAGGCGCCGTTGCTCGATGAGACGGCCGGCGGAATCTACGACGTTGGCGGCGCGGACGAACTGACGTATGCAGACATCATGCGGCAGTACGCTGAGCTTGTTGGCAAGAGCCCACGGATCATCCCGGTTCGCGTCCTCACGCCGCGCCTGTCCTCGTATTGGCTGCGGCTCGTCACGTCGGTGCCGACGAATATTGCACGAGCCCTGATCGACGGACTTTCCCAGGACGTCGTAGTTGAAGACGATCGACTGGCCAGCCTTGTTCCGCAGAGACTCCTCGGCTTTCGTGAAGCGGCAGTCGCGGCGCTTGAAGCAGACCGTAAACATGCCGTGCCGGCTCGCTGGGTCGAGGGCGCTATCGCCTGTCGTGAATTTCGACCGGAATACAGTTTCTATTCGAAACAAACAGGCGACAGCGGCCACAGCAGCGCCAGCGCAGAGGCCCTGTGGCGAGTCGTTTGCCGTGTTGGAGAGAACGGCGATTTCTTTTACGCCGGCTGGCTCTGGTGGCTGCGAAGAAGGCTGGACTGGATAGTCGGCGGGCCAAGCTTTCGCCGCAAGCGCCGCCATCCCGACGACCTTCGCGTGGGTGACGCTGTCGATGCATGGCGAGTGATCGCCATGCAGCCCGGCAAACAACTGACGATGCTGATGGAAATGAAGGCGCCGGGTGCCGGCGTCCTTGAGTTCGAAATCGACGTGGCAGGTAGTGGTCAGCGTACGATATCCGTTACCGCTTACTTCCACCCGGCCGGTGTGTGGGGAATCCTCTACTGGCTCGCATTGCTGCCATTTCACGCATTCATTTTTCGTGGCATGACGCGCGTGATTGCAGAGCGTGCTGAGGCAGAGCCGACGACTAAAGCTACAGCTCACTCCGGCTAGCCCGAAACATCCAGCAACGCTTGCACACACAAGTGACAATGGTCCATATCGTTGACACTGCTGTTGGCGCAAGCCAGTTCAATACGCTCGCTATTGCACTGACGGTTGCAGGGCTCGCAGATACGCTGAAGCGTGGCTTCGACTACAAGTAACTTGGCTTGGACAGCGATCAGGACAGCAGGCCCGCTCGGTCCCTATCACCGATCATCGAAGCATTCTGTAATAATGAAGGTTTGGGGTCAGAGTAAAAACTAAAGAGTTATTACTCTGACCTCAAACCTTCCGACCCCAAACCTTCCAACGACGTTCGATCTAAAAGCGCCGCTGGATTCGTTCAACGGCTCTTTTTATGCACGGCTGGCTTTGCTCGGCAGCAGCCGTTTCACACCACTGCCGATTCCCACCAGCAACCCGCCTGTGAGAAAGCCGAATAAGCCGCTAAACCCAACTGAGGCGAGCACGGAGACGAAGCCGCCGGCCATATCAAGCCCGTGGGCAAGCTCCACGACATGGTGCGACGCCTCAGCGACCGGCGGAATGGCGTGTACAAGGATGCCGCCGCCCACCAGAAACATTGCGACAGTTCCGACCACTGACAACGTCCTCATGAATATCGGCGCGAAGCGTAGTATCCACGCACCGAACCAGCGCTGAAATCGGAGCCATCTCGACTCGCCCTGTTTGTCGAGAAGGTGCATGCCAACGTCATCGAGCTTGACGATGCCGGCTACCAGCCCGTATACACCGATCGTGATCAGAGCGGCGACGACCGACAAAACCGCGATGCGTGTAATGAGATTCGCGTCTTGCACCGTACCAAGGACGATAACAATGATTTCCGCTGACAGAATCGCGTCAGTGCGTATTGCACCGCGAATACGTTTCTTCTCGAAGGCCACCATGTCAACGCTTTCGTCAATGACGGCATGAAGGCGCTCCTCATGCTCCTCCTCGTCTTCCGAAGCTGGATGCAAAAAGCGGTGAGCGACTTTTTCGAAGCCTTCGTAGCACAGGAACGCACCGCCAATCATGAGTAGCGGCGTAATAACCCACGGCATGAAGGCGCTTAGTGCCAAGGCTATCGGCACCATGACGAGCTTGTTCAATGCCGAGCCTTTGAATACTGCCCATACAACAGGCAGCTCACGTTCCGCGCGAACGCCAGTCACTTGCTGAGCATTGAGCGCCAGGTCGTCACCGAGGACACCCGCCGTTTTCTTAGCTGCAACTTTGGTCAGCAGGGACACATCATCGAGCAGTGTCGCTATGTCGTCGAGCAGGGCTAAGAGACTGGATCCGGCCAAGATTGCTTCCTCACTTTAGTCTGGAAGAGCACATCGTATCGCTTCGCCACTCTAAACTCTCGTAAACCTTTGGCCGAGCTGCGGCGGCCTTTAACTATTCTGGGCGCATCCCGCGCATGATCTCGTCTTCATGTTTGTGGAAAAGTGCGTAGTTGTGAGCAGTCGTGTCGGCAGCGGCCTTCGGCATAGTGGGTCACTTCCGACGTCGCACTCCGCAAAAATCTGGCGGCGTCTTACGCGAAGCCAAGAGCCTTTTGTGCATAGTTGCGACTGTTGGTCATAACGTCGAGTTCAGCCAGCTGTACGACCCCATTAATCTGGTTCGCGCAGGCAGCAATGATTGCGGGCGTAATCGCGTCACAGCTTTGACCGATGGCCGTTTGGGCTCAGGCCGTCGAACTGGCGCCACAAGAAAAAATCAACAATATTGCCGCAACGGTAAGTGCACTTGGGGTTTTCATCCGGACTCCCGAATTGCTTGCTCATTTAGATAGAGCAAGATTGAAACGAAAATCCGCCGGGTGCGAATCCGGCGGCCCATTTTTACTCACGTTACAAATTAGCTAGCCTGGATTTTGACAGGCCGCAACGTCATCCTCGGTAAGCCCGAGATCTTTCGCCGCGGAAGCCAAATCCGCCGCCGTGGCATTGGCGTTGTAAGCCTCATTCATCGTTTCGGTCATGCCACTATCAAAGCCGACGTTTCGAGTTACAGCACGCATCAGACTGCCTAAGCCGCGTTTCTTTTTTTGACTAGATTGCGCCGCTGCGACTTTTTCCTGCAAACAAGCCTGTTGCGCGGCTTGCAATGCCGCAGGGTCCTGAGCCTGCTGCGGCGCAGCTGTTTCAGTCGCGCTCGCGCCGCCGCTTGGGCTTTCCGTCTGCGTCATCAAGGCACGAGCCAGCTCAGGCGATACCGCGCCGGTCACCGGGAGATTCGCTTCTGACTGAAATTTTGAAATCGCGATTACTGTTTCCATGGTTTCCTCCCCATCAACGGGACCGGTTGCATAGCCCAGTCGATCAAGATCCTGTTCAACCATTAAGGTCAGCTCATCCGCCGAGACGGACTGCGTGGCCAATGTCGCGAAGCAAGAAATAGTGATTGCTAGAATTCCGATTTTCATTATTTTTCTTCTCCAATTCGTCAGGTATGCAACTAATTCAAAGCACCAACAGCGGCCTGCAATCGTCCAGCAAGTTGCGGCGAAGCGCGACCAGTGACCTCCAGCCCGTTCGCCGCTTCGAACTGCGTAATTGCCACGACTGTTTGTCGCGACAGAATGCCGTCGGTGTTGCCAGGGTCGTATTTCAACGTCTCTAGGTCCAACTGAATCATCCTTACCAAATCAGTTTCGACCAACACCGTGTTACTGCTGCCAGAAGACCCGCCGGAAGCACTTTGAGATCCGACAGCCGGGCCAGGCAGTGGCGCTGAGCCGCCCATGCCCGGACCGCCACCCGATGCTTGAAACCCATTGCAGCCAGCGCCCAAGTTGACCGGTAATGTCACCAAGTATTCGCTATTGGCCGGGGTTCCCGTATTGCAGCGCATTGCTTTGACTTCTGAAACTACTTCAATGCCATTGCCCGCGGCCATGCTGCGGATCAGTTCGAGTTGCGGACCCATCTGGCGGATGATCATTTCTTTTTGCGCGGGAGGCATACTCGCCATTTGTTGTTCAAATTCCGCCATCTGCGCACCAGCCTCAGCCATTTGCGCCTGATCCTCCGGTGACATGATGCCTGACATACGCATGATGCTTCTGCTCGGCTCTAGCATTGACTCACAGCCGGGGTGCGTCTGAAAATCCAGGTCTTCGCGCCCGATGCTAATTTCACGCGACTCACCGTCTTGTGTGGCGATGCCATCAATCTGGAATTTCAGTGGCACGTAGCGCTCGGCATCAACCCACAAATGCATTGTCTGCAGCATGAATTCACCGCCGTCTGTCACTTGGCGATTGTTAACGTCTTCAGTGATCAGCTTGAATGCCGATCGGCCATTGATTTTTTCTCGCCCGGTCATTTTCGTGCGACTTGCAACCGCGGCATAAGGATCGTTCTTAGCCTCCTGCTCAGCCTGTGCTCTTTCGGCTGCATCCTGGCGCTTGCCGTCGGCCGCGCCACGAAACATCGTGGCGTACATGCCGCCCATGTCCTCAG
>CAZGVL010000070.1:0-14989 GCA_964528965.1 uncultured Woeseiaceae bacterium | reverse complement strand
CGAACGTGCTGATTCTCTAAAATATCAGCAGGGGAACCCGACGCGATCAAACTACCGTCACTCAGTATATAGGCTCTGCCACAGATTCCGAGAGTTTCGCGAACATTATGGTCAGTGATCAATACACCAATATCCCGCGCGCACAAGTGCCTGATAATTCTCTGGATATCCAGTACGGATATCGGGTCGACGCCAGCAAAAGGCTCGTCGAGCAATACAAACAATGGGTCCGCGGCAAGTGATCGGGCAATTTCCACCCGGCGTCGCTCGCCACCTGACAGACTAATGCCGAGATTCGAGCGGACATGGCCGACATGCAGTTCATCCAGCAAATTCTCAAGTTCTCGTTCTCGCCCGGCGAGGTCCAGATCGTCCCTGTTCTCCAGGATAGCGAGAATATTCTGCTCAACCGTCAACTTGCGGAAAATTGATGCCTCTTGGGGCAGGTATCCAAGGCCGAGTTTCGCGCGTCGATGCATCGGCTGGGCGGTGAGATCCTTGCCATCGAGCAATATTTTGCCACGGTCCGCTGCGATCAAGCCGACTATCATATAGAAAGCGGTCGTTTTTCCGGCGCCGTTCGGGCCCAGCAGGCCGACGACTTCTCCGCTCTTGATCTCAATAGAGAGGCTCTTGACGACCTGGCGGAGTTTGTAGCTCTTTGAGACATCCTGAACGCTAAGGATGCTCATGGATTCTCTTCTTCAGTGTCAAACCCGACGTCGCTGGCAGCGTCATCGCTTTTGGGCTGATCGTCTGCTGCATCTTGTGAGAGGTTTTCGGACAGGTCTTCAATGAGACTCTCGGTAACATCGCCAGAGATATCGTCGGGCAAGTCGACGGGCGTATAGGTCATCTTCACTTTGTTTCCGTCGCCCGATGACTGCGCGTTGATGCGTCTTTCGGTAATGTTGTAAACAAGGTAATTGCTGGAAATCTGGTTGCCGTTCTCAGTAATTACGGCTTCTTCGGAGAATTCAATGATGCCAGTCTTCAGGTTGTACTTTAGCCGGCCAGCCTCTGCGTAAGTCGTCTCGTCGCTGCCAGGCCGCTTCAATTCGAAGGTGGCAGGAGTGCCATCAATAGTTGCCAGCATTAGTTCGTGATTGGCAAACTCCAGATCAGCTGAATCCGCCTCGATATGACCATTCTCGACATCGATTATGACATTACCCGAGAATTTCCATGAGCTGTCTTCGAAATCGAGTTTACTCGCTCGGCCTTCGTCCGCTTCGATGCCGACGTTGCCTTGCGATAGCTTTAGACCCTTGAACGTGAGCATTGAACTCTTGCCATCGTAGTCAGTGGAATCTGCATCCAGAGAAATTGGCAATCGCGCATCGGTGATTTGTGCTGCTGCTGTTCCGCACAGCAATAAGCTCGACGCGAGAAACAAGAACGCTGACAGCCTGCAGGGTTTGGTCAATTTCGTGGTTAATAGCATAGCTTAGGGCAAGAATTTTCCGCTGACATTGGAACGGAGTTCCACTCGATCTTCCTTCAGCGATGCTAGCATGCCAGTTGCAGTAAGACTGCGTTCTCCGATACGAATCTGTACGCGCGCATCGGTTCTTGCGATGTAGTTTTCGGGATCGAGTTCGAGCACATCAGTACGAATTTCAGTGTCTTTGCCGGCAAAGCCCTCGTTGCTGATCGCGCGGACATGGCCCGACAGCAGTAATTGCGGCAAATCCTGATCGACCAGCGCTTTGTCCGCGTTGACGGACCACGGGATTTCGCTGTCCGGGGAGTAATTAATCAATACGTCGGTAAACTCAATGCGAGAGTCTTCCAGTTGCTCAGCGCGCTCCGCTAACACTTCATACAACAAGTCTCCGTTCGGGCCGGTGCCGAGAATACGTGCGGACTTCAGGTAGTAACCACGGTGAGCAGCGTCTTGTGACATTGTACCGCCGTTGTCAGAACGGCCTTCACGAGCGAGGTACCAACTGCCCAGGGCTGCGATAATCAGTATTACCAACAGCGCGACCTGTCGGGGGCTCACTTGCCGCTTGCCTCAGCGTCCAGTTTTGCTCGCGCAGCAAGCAGGAGGTCGCAGACTTCCCGGACCGCGCCGTGCCCACCGCGGGCTTGCGTTGTATAGGCACATTGCTCGCGAACCTCGCGCACCGCATTGGCCACAGCGATCGAGAAACCGACCTTATTGAGCAGCGGCAAATCCGGCATGTCGTCTCCAACGTAAGCGCAATCCGAGTCAATAATACCCAAGCTCGCGGTAAGCGCGTCAAAGTCAGCGATCTTGTCGCGGCTTCCCTGAATGACATGCGTGACACCAAGTTCTGTCATGCGCTGATCAACCGCAGCGGAACGACGCCCACTAATGATCGCGACTTCCACTCCGGCATTTAGCAGCTGGCGAATACCGAAACCATCTTGAGTATTAAACGATTTCGATTCCACGCCTTCATTCGACAGATAAAAGCGACCGTCGGTAAACACGCCATCGATATCAAATGCGACCAAACGCACCTGGTCGGGCACAGCCGAGGCAGACGGATCGCTCACATGATTCCCGCACGGAATAGATCGTGCACGTTGAGCGCGCCGACCAAGTGCTGATCTGCGTCGACCACCAGGAGTGAGGTGATCTTGTTTTCTTCCATGATATGCACGGCCTCGGCTGCCAGTACATCGGCAGTCGTCGTCTTGCAGCTTCCCAGCATGACTTCGCTCATCAGGGTCTCGTGAACATTAGCGCCCGCATCGAGCGCACGACGCAAGTCACCGTCAGTGAAGATTCCGAGAACAGCATTGTCCGCCGCAACAATCGCCGTCATGCCGAGACCTTTCTGCGTCATTTCCATCAGGCCGTCTTTGAGTTTCGCGTCTGGAGATACGGCTGGTATTTCTTGGCCCGTGCGCATTACGTCGGACACTCGCAGCAGCAAGCGCTTGCCGAGACTGCCGCTGGGATGTGAGCGCGCAAAGTCCTCGGCCGTAAAGCCCCGAATCTTAAGCAACGCGACGGCCAGTGCGTCTCCCATTGCCAGCGTTGCGGTCGTGCTCGCAGTGGGCGCAAGATTAAGCGGGCAAGCCTCCTCGGTGACGCTGACGTCCAGATGCACGTCAGCAGCTTTAGCGAGCGTCGAATTCGGATTGCCCGTCATGGATACCAATCTGGCGCCCTTGCGTTTGACGACGGGCAAGATCGTCGCAATTTCGTCCGTTTCGCCAGAATACGAAATCGCCAGTAGCGTATCCTGATCAGTGATCATGCCGAGATCGCCGTGACTGGCTTCGGCCGGGTGCATGAAGAAGGCAGGTGTGCCTGTGCTGGCCAGCGTCGCAGCAATCTTGCTGCTGATATGGCCGGACTTTCCCATGCCAGTTACAACGACTCGACCTGGCGTCTGTGCGCACAGACGGCAAGCATCGCCGAAGTCGCTGTTCAGTCTGTCACGAACCGCTTCAACAGCGCGTGATTCGATCGAAAGCACCTCGGCCGCCACCGCCTGGAGTTCGTCATTTGTCAGATCATGTAGCAAATTTCGGCTCGATTATGGTTTGACTAACCTGGCAACGTTATATTTTGTGACGCCACATAGGCATCGTAAGCAAGAAACGCCAGGAGCAATGCGATTCCCTCGATTCTCGACAGTTCACTCTTGCCGTCATAGTCGTACGTCATTGCAAATAAAGCCAGCGTAAAAGCGACCATTACGAAGATGTGCAGGGATAGCACAACGGGCTCGAACTCTATCGGTGCGATAGTGGCGGCAATGCCGATTACAGCCAGCAAGTTAAAAATATTCGAGCCGACGATGTTACCTATCGCGAGGCCATACTCGCCTTTCAAAGCACTGACCAATGATACAGCCAACTCTGGCAGGCTGGTGCCTAATGCGACCAGCATTATACCGATGACAACCTGGTCGATTTGATAGTACGTGGCAATCTTCATCGCGCCATCAACCAGAAGTTCGGCACCAATAAGTAGTGCAACCAAACCGATAATGAACCAGATGATGGCTGCTCTGGTAGAGACGCCGCTGGGTATTTCGGCTTCAAATTCACGCTTGATAGGATCATCGCTTGACGACCGCAAGCCCAGGCGCGTCAACCAGATCATGACGATAACAAGGCCTGTCAGCATAACCAGGCCGTCGACCCGGCTCAGATGTTGGTCCAGAAACAACGATACCGTCAGCAGCGATACGGCTAACAGTGCCGGCATTTCCCGGCGCAGCGTCGCAGACCTGAGCTGAATCGGCCGGATTATGGCAACACAGCCGAGCACGAGACCGATGTTGACGATGTTGGACCCGATCGCATTGCCCACCGCCAGTCCGGGTTCGTTGCGCAGGGAAGCGACAACCGATACCAGGATTTCAGGTGCTGAAGTCGCAAAAGCCACCACCGTCAGGCCAATCAACAGTGGCGCAATTCCCATGTTTCGGGCTGCAGAAGCAGCCCCGTGCACAAATCTGTCGGCGCCCCATACTAGTAAGACAAGTCCGACGATGAGTTCAATGTATGTAAAGGTGCCAAGCATATGTCGCTATCTTGTAGAGTTTTGGTGTATGCCGTGCCTTGAAACCGCTCTTATAGTGCCCGGCGGATCAATTCGGATCGGCTATGATACACAATCAGCGCTTTGCGTTGGGAAGCCTTGCTCTTTCTGGTTACACTGCGACTCCCCTGGATTCTATTCAATCTGATATTGCGATTATTGACGAACATGACACCCGTAGAAATTGAACAGCTAATCAAGTCAGGCTTTGCGAACGGTGTGGTCGACGTTGCGAGCAATGACAACACCCATTTTGAGGCTGTCGTTGTCAGCGACGACTTCGAAGGACTGCGTCCGCTTGCGCGGCATCAACTTGTCTATAAGACATTGGGTGCGCTGGTCGGCAACGAGATTCATGCGCTGTCAATTCAGGCGCTGACGCCGCATGAGTTACAGCAGCTGCGAGCGGAGCAAAACCCTTAAATTTCGACCAGATCGACCTGCCTGGAACGCTGCCTAGATTTCCTCGGGCCGTTCACCGACGACCACGGTCGTGCTGAATCGCTGACCATCGCGCCATCCAATGATATCGACTTCATCGCCTGGGCTGGTGCCGGCCACGATCAGGAGGGCCTGGCGTTGCGTCAGTATCGCTTCGTCATTGATAGCCAGAATGACGTCTCCGGCGCGCAGATCGGCCGCCGCAGCCGGGCCGTCGTCGTAGACGCTAACCAGCAGAATTCCAAGATTGCCTTCCAGACCGATGGCCGTTCGTTCGGCGGCGGTCAGGTCATCTGGCGAAAGGCCCATATAGCCGCGAATAACTCGTCCATGCAGTTTTAACTCCTCGACGACGCCGCGAACCAGGTCGACCGGGATAGCAAAGCCAATGCCTTCGGTGCCGGCATCCTGGGCGAGAACGGCCGTATTGATGCCGACGAGTTCTCCCTGGCTGTTCACCAGGGCGCCGCCGGAGTTACCGGCGTTAATGGCGGCGTCGGTCTGGATGAAATTTTCAAAAGTATTCAGGCTCAGCAGGCCGCGGCCGGTGGCGCTGACAATACCCTGAGTGACTGACTTGGACAGGCCGTATGGATTGCCAATTGCAAGCACGACGTCGCCGATCCGCAGCTGCCCGGAGCTGCCGAGTTTGATGGCAGCAAGGTCCCCAATGTCGACCTTGAGCAGCGCCAGGTCTGTTTCCTTGTCTTCACCGACCACGCGCGCTTCTGCGATCTGGCCGTCGCTGAATTGCACACGAATTTCGGCTGCCTCGCCCACAACGTGGAAATTGGTGACCAAATAGCCGTCGGAATCGATGGTTACAGCGGAACCGAAGCTGGTATCGACGCGGAATCGAGGTCGCTCTGACGGCGCGGTGCCGTCCTGTACCAGCCGCTTCGTATACACGCTGGCCACTGCAGGAGCACTGATATCAACCGCATCGGCGTAGCTGGAGGGTGATGCGCCAATGTTCGAGCCGATCACGGGCATCAGTTCCGGGCGCAAAAGCACGACAACAAATGCAGCGGCAAGACCAACAACGATCGATTGCAACAGAAATATGAGCGCTGATTTCAGTCCGGCCACACCAGATCCTTGAATACTTTGATTGTCCTTGCCTTGTGGCTAGCCAATCTTGATTGGCCCCGTGTATAATGCGCCACAGGTTTCGCACCCAGTCCCGGACAAGTCGTCATCCTGACGGCAAACCCGGTCTGCTGCAAATCAATCAACTTAAAAATATAGCAATAACGCGTTGCATAAAGAGGCTGTGACAAGAACCTAGCTAGCAATACTCAAGGCATCGCCTACCCGGGCGAGTCACCCGCTACCCTGACGATAGTCCATGTCGAGAGGGTATTTGAGTGAGTTTCCTGGTTCTGAAGGCCAATTTTGCCAGCGAAGTTCACCACGTTCTGTTTTGTTGTGTGTTTGGGAGTACCTGATGAGCGAAGAGGACGTTGACCGCAATAGACGTCATTTTCTTACTGTTGCAACCGCCGTTACGGGCGCTGTTGGCGTAGGTTTTGTCGCCGTCCCGTTTCTATCTTCACTAAAGCCAAGCGCGAGAGCACAGGCGCTGGGTGCACCTGTGGAGGTGCCCATAGGGTCGCTGCAGCCGGGTGAAATGATACGCGTACTTTGGCGCGGCAAACTCGTGTTTGTGCTGCGTCGGACAGAGGCCATGCTGGGTCGGTTGCCGGAAAATCTCGACAATTTACGGGATCCAGCATCCGAGGTTATCGAGCAACAGCCGACTTACGCTGTGAATGAATACCGATCGGTGAATCCGGAGTACCTGGTTATTGAGGGTTCGTGCACGCATCTGGGTTGTGCGCCACTGGAAGATTTTGATGTTCGTCCTGCGGATGGCTGGGGCGGTGGCTTTTTCTGTCCGTGTCACGGATCCAAGTTCGATCTGGCCGGGCGGGTTTTCAAGGGTGTTCCGGCACCAACGAACTTGCGGGTTCCGCCGTACCGTTTCGTCAACGATGACTTGATCCTGATTGGTCAGGATACGGGAGCTGCATAATGGCGCGAATTGAGGCCGAAGTTGGCAAGCCGCAAGGCGGATTAATGAAGTGGATCGACGATCGCTTTCCGTTTACGGAGACGATGAAGTACCACGCAACTGAGTACTATGCGTCGAAGAACTTCAATTTCTGGTACGTCTTTGGAGTGCTGGCATTCGTGGTGCTGGCAATTCAGCTGGTTACCGGCATTTTTCTGACGATGAACTACAAGCCAGCTGCGCTGGAGGCATTTGCATCCGTCGAGTACATCATGCGGGATGTCGAATGGGGTTGGTTGATCCGCTACATGCACTCAACCGGCGCATCCTTTTTCTTCATCGTTGTTTATCTGCATATGTTTCGCGCGATGTTGTACGGTTCTTACAAGAAACCGCGCGAGCTGATCTGGTTAATCGGCATGATGATTTTCTTCGTCCTGATGGCTGAAGGGTTTGCAGGCTATCTGTTGCCCTGGGGACAGATGTCCTACTGGGGAGCGCAGGTCATCATCTCAATATTTGGCGCGATTCCGGGTATTGGCGAAGCGCTGGTCGAGATTATCCGCGGTGACTATTCAATTTCCGACATCACGCTGAACCGGTTCTTTGCGTTGCACGTGATTGTACTACCGCTGGCGCTAATCGCTCTGGTATTCGTGCATATTGTTGCGCTGCATGAGGTTGGGTCGAACAACCCTGATGGTGTGGAGATTAAGGATCGCAAGGGGCCCGATGGCGTGCCGCTTGATGGTATTGCGTTCCACCCTTATCACACGTCCAAAGACCTGGTCGCGATCATTATTTTTCTGATGGTGTTCTCCGCGGTGGTGTTTTTTGCGCCGGATATGGGGGGCTATTTTCTTGAGCACGCGAACTTTGAGCCCGCGAATCTGACCGCGACTCCAGAGCATATTGCACCGGTTTGGTATTTCACGCCGTTCTACGCAATCTTGCGCGCGGTGCCTGACAAGCTATGGGGTGCCATCCTGATGGCGGGTGCGGTGTTGCTGCCGGTGTTCTTGCCGTGGCTCGACCGGGCGCGCGTCAAATCGATTCGCTATCGCGGCTGGATTTACAAGCTGGCGCTGACATTATTTGTGGTCAGCTTTGTCGTGCTCGGTTGGCTGGGAACAATGCCGGCTGATCCCGTGTATGTATTGGCGGCTCGTGTTTTCTCGGTTATCTATTTCGCGTTCTTCATATTGATGCCTTATTACACCACCATCGATAAGACGAAGCCGGTGCCGGACAGGGTGGTCTATCATGATTAAAGTCAAAAACATGATTAAAGTCAGAAACGTGATTAAAGTCAGGAACGTCAAAAGTTTCGCGCTGGTTTGTGCCTGCATAGTCGCGCTGCCGCTGCTCACGACGCAGAGTTTTGCGTCTGGGGGTGCTCAGACTGAGAAGGCACACATTGATCCAGGCAATAAATCGTCACTGCAGCGCGGTGCGCGCAACTTCATGAATTATTGTTCGGGCTGCCATTCTGCCCAGTACGTTCGCTTCAATACGATTGGCAAGTATCTCGAATTGTCTGACGAGCAGCTCATCGATAACCTGATGTTTAACGCAGACAATACGTTTGAGACGATTCAGGCTTCCATGCGCCCTGAAGATGCCGCTCGCTGGTACGGTACAGCGCCACCCGACCTGTCGTTGATGGCAAGATCGAAAGGCGCTGACTATGTTTACAGCTTCCTGAAGAGCTTTCATCTGGACCCGGACAGTCCAACCGGGGTCGATAATCTGGTATTGGCAGGGACTAGCATGCCGCACGTCCTGTGGGAGCTGCAGGGCTATCAGAAAGCGATCTTCTCGGAGCACTCAAAAACCAACGCAGCTGGGGCTACATCTATCGACTATGTCTTCGACGGATTTGAGCAGGTAACAAGCGGCTCAATGGATGCTGAGGAATACGACGATTTTGTACGTGACACGGTTAATTTTCTGGCTTACATCGCAGAACCCATTCGAGCCGAGCGTCGCAAGCTCGGTGTCTGGGTCATCATGTTCCTGCTCGTGTTTCTGGTTATTTCTGCGATGTTGAAGAAGCAGATCTGGAAAGACGTTAGCTGATCTGAGAATCTCGCTCGTCGCAAATAGCTCAGGTAGAAAAATCATTGCAAGACGGATAATCCGGTCTTGTTCAATTTGAATGTAAGTTTTTTGAGGGACCCCAAATGGCAGTTATAGCCAATAGACGCTCCGTAATGACACTGTTTTCCAGGCCGACTGATCTCCACAGTCACCGGGCGCGGCTGGTCCTTGCCGAGAAGAACATCAATATCGAAATCACCAGTATTCTGGGCAACGAATTGCCAGAGGACTTGATGGACTTGAACCCATACCACACGGTCCCGACCCTCGTTGATCGTGATCTGACCCTGTATGACTCGCGCGTAATTATTGAATATCTCGACGAGCGTTTCCCACATCCACCCCTGATGCCCGTCGATCCGGTAACACGAGCGCAATTTCGACTCGCATTATTTCGTATTGAAACAGACTGGTACTCGCTCGCGGAAGAAGCTGAAGCGTCACCAGACGGTCGTCTAAGCTCCAAGTCGAGGAAGATGTTGCGTGAAAGCATTTTGCAAAGCACAGACCTTTTCGGTGCGCGACCGTACTTTCTGAGCGAGGACTTCTCGCTTGTGGACGCTAGTATTGCACCTATTCTGTGGCGATTACCGGTATATGGCATCGATCTTGGTAGCCAGGCCGAGCCGATTGAAACGTATATGAAGCGCCTGTTTGCCCGACGCTCATTCCAACAAAGTCTGACTGAGTTGGAACAGGAAATGCGGCTCTGATTCTGTTCGTCCGTATCCCGGATGACGCCAGCTTATGTTACCTCGTAATCTAAGCGTCAAAACGGTGATAAACTTGGCGCTTGGGAAAGAACCTTTATGGATTCTAAAGCGTTGACTAATCCTAGTCGTTCAAAGAGACCGTATCTCATTCGTGCAATGCACGAATGGATGGGTGACAACGGGCATACGCCGCATATCGTTGTAGATGCTTCGGTCGACGGCGTATCTGTGCCGGCGGAACACGTCAAGGACGAAAAGATTATCTTGAATATCAGCGAGACTGCTGCTCACAACCTGAAGCTCGTGAATGATTCGGTCAGTTTTCGAGCGCGTTTTTCGGGCGTGCCGTTTGATGTGTGGGTGCCGATGTGCTCAGTGCTTGGCATATACGCCAGGGAAACGGGCCAGGGGATGATTTTCTCACACGACACAGATAGTCCCGAGCCGCCGAGTGTTGCCGATGACATCGCGGAGCCGACACCCTCAAGGCCGCATTTGCGGGTCGTAAAGTAGGCTGAAGTACAGTCGCGGGGAGCGCGTAAGGTTGCAACTCGACCTTGCTAGAACGAGCCGCTCGAAGGTCGAAAGGCGTCCGCGATCCAATCCAGAGCGTCGCCATCTACGGCGACGACATCAAATCGAACTGAGTGTTGTGCGAAACGCGGATTTCTTGCAAGAAAGGTTGCGGCAGTTCTGATTATTTTGCGCTGCTTGCCCATGTTGACCGTCAGTCTGGCCGCGACGCGTTGTTTGGCCGCGCGATACCGGACCTCAACGAAAACGATGCAGCTCGTGTCGAGCATGATGAGGTCGATTTCACCGTGCCGGCAGTGAAAGTTCTGCCCAATCGATGTCAGTCCTTTCTTCTTCAGGAAACGCTGTGCAGCTTGCTCGACCTTCGTGCCAATAGCGCGCGTATCGATGCGTACCATCATCGGGCCTGGACCTTCTAGTCCAGCATGGTTTCAGACTCCACAAGGTCCAGGTCTGAGCTGATTTCCTGAATTGGCCCGCCCGCCGCCTCGATGTCGGGCATAGCGACGGGCTCGCCGCGTTGAAATTGTGCCCAGGCCAACTTGCGTCGAATGCGGCCATCGGTATCGAGATACAGTGCCCCGGTGGCGCCATCAACCTCCTGCATTCGTCCGGAACGTGCGGCGAACAGGCTGCCGATGAGTGAATATGCGTCGTATCCCATAGCGTGAAGTCGGCCCAGGCGGCGCTCATCAGGCCAGTACTCGGCATACAAAGTCGGTAACTGTTCGATCCACGGTTGTGGTGCGACGATCCATGGCGTGTCTGCGAACATGATGTCGTTGAGATCTGCGTTCGATCGACCATCCATCGAGTTTATCGAGGATGTTGCATAGACGGGTAAATCGCCCGAGTAGTGGAATTTGAGCTGCGACTTCAGCAGACGTCCCGCCGGGGCGTCGGCAGCAAGAAAAATAAACTCGGCATCCTGACGCCGCCGCGGATCGAACTGTAGCGAGCGATTGATATTCGCGCGCAATCTTTGATAGCGGCGAACGCTACCCGACAAAGACATCAGGTTTTCTATAACGATAGAAAAATCCTGTTCGCCGGGCGTGTAGGTTCGATATTCGAGCAATGTGCCACCGAGCGCCTCAAATTGTGTCGAGAAACTGCTCAGAACACGTCGGCCCCAATCATTGTTGGGTACCAGTGCAACGCCGCGCGTGTGCTCGTCGAGCAGGGCTCGCTCCGCAGCTGAGCGGGCTTCATCTTCTGGTGCAAGAGCAAACTGGTACAGCCCTGGCGGAGCAAGCGTGTCGTCGGGCAGGTAATTCAGCGTGAGCACCGGCACCGGCACGAGTATGTCGTTTGCGAGTTCGATGACGTTGTTCTTCAGTAGCGGGCCCACCACAAATTCCGCACCGTCGGCTACTGCTGTTGCGTAGGCAGCGCTGGCACCGCCTTCTGTGCCGACGTCGTAAACGCGGATACTTTGGCTCTCATCAAGGTCAGCTGCGGTCGCAAAGTAAGCACCCATGAAGCCATTCTGAATCGCCTGCCCGATGCGCGCATTGCGGCCCGTCAACGGTAGTAACAAGGCAATTTGTCGCGGGTATTCGAGTATTTCGAAGTCGGCAATATTCAAGTCGTCCAGAATCATCTGTGCCGGATGATTTCGATACGTCTCCTGCCAGCGCATCACCCCGTTACTCCAGCCGATACCCTGTTGTCCTGTCGAAGTTGCGAGCGACCCAAGCGTAAGCCAGCCCCGCACCTCGGAATCCAGGGCTATTTCCGCGCTGGCTCGCAACAGCTGCGGCTCGCTGATCAGCAGGCCTTGCCAGAGGCGCGTACGATTCGCCTCGATACTGCGTCTGTCATCGAGCCACGCTTCGCGCTGAATCATTAACTCGACTGCTCGCATTGGATCCTGTTTTTGTATCCAGGCATCGGCACGCAATGCCTCTACTCGCAGCCTGTTTCGCGGAGTCTGCGACTCGCGACTCATTGCTTCGAGGATTTGGAGTGCGGCATCGGCGTCGCCGGCATACAGAAGCAAAGCGGCCTGATTTGTATTCCAGAGTTGTCGCAGATCGCGATTGGCGGGACTCGCGACGCTGCTAAATGCATTTTTCGCGCGTGCCACATCTCCTGCATCCAACCACTGTTCAACGGCCAACAGCGTCAATCGATCGCGCTCCTCTCCCGCGGCATTGGCAGCAAGTCCAATGTATATGCCGGCTGCCTCGGAATGCTCTCCGTCGCGGGAGTGATTTTCAGCACGGCTCTCCCCGGAAGAGCCGGATCGGACACTACTGCCGGTCGTAACGCATCCTGAAAATGCGACAATCAGCAGGGCCATTGCAACAATACTTGCTATGGGCCTTCTAGCGCGGGCAGGATGTCTGTCGATTCTCGTCATATCCACTTTGGTATTCACAAGGACTGGTCCAGCTTCATGAGCGGCACACTATTTATCGTGGCAACGCCAATCGGCAATTTGGAAGATCTGACGCCGCGAGCGCAAAAAACACTCGCCGAAGTGGATCTCATTGCCGCCGAGGATACCCGGCACACCGGGCGATTGCTATCGCATTTAGGCATCAAAACACGACTTTTGGCGTTGCATGATCATAACGAAGAGCAGGTCGTTACCAAGGTTATAAGGAAGCTCTCTGCCGGATATTCTGTTGCCCTGGTTAGCGACGCGGGCACGCCGTTGGTCAGTGATCCAGGGTATCGCCTGGTGCAGGCCGCCCACGAAAACAGCATTCTGGTCTCACCGATTGCCGGTGCCAGTGCGGTTACAGCGGCGCTGTCTGCCGCCGGTCTGGCAACTGACCGCTTCTGTTTCGAGGGTTTTCTGCCGGCCAAGAAGGCTGCGCGCCTGAATGCGCTCAGCAAGTTGGCTGCAGAGACTCGCACGCTGGTCTTTTATGAGTCCGTGCATCGAATCGCCGAATCGTTGCGCGACATGGAGGATGTCTTTGGGGAAGATCGCCCGGCATTTCTGGGGCGCGAACTGACCAAACTGCACGAGCAGTGTGTGCAGGATTCGATCGGCGTCCTGGCGCAGCGGGTAGAGGATGGGTCCATCGTTAACAAAGGCGAATTCGTGGTAGTCGTTGCGGGAGCCAAAGAAGCGGAAGAATCGTCAATCGACGTTGATCGTTTGCTGCTTGAATTGATTGAGTACATGCCCGGCAAAGAGGCGGCGGCAATAACAGCTCGTGCTACCGGCAAAAAGCGCAATGCGCTGTACCAGCGATTACTGGATTTGAAGAAGTCTTAGGCCGCCATGTCCATCTATATCCATCGCCGGACATTGTTCTGGTAAGCAACGAAGTCATCACCAAATAGCTGCGTCAATTTCCGTTCTTCGTAGGGGCAGAAGGCGTGCTCGATAATGCCAAAGAATAAAAATGCAGCGAAGTAGAACGACATCGCTCCTGACCCGATTCCCAGCGCCAGCAGCATCATTAGCATGCCGAGATACATTGGGTTTCTGCTCAATGTGAATATGCCATCGGTAATAAGGACCGTTGTCTTCGCAGTTGGACAAATCGCTGTGCCTTGTTTCTTGAATACCCACCACGCCCAAAGCATGCTGCCTAATCCGCTGCAGCCGACGACCACAGCGACGTCGAGTGACGCTGGCAACGGGTAGGTGGGCCACGGAACGAGAAAATGAATAAGGCCGGCAAGTAGTACCAGAAGCATAGCGATTCTGGGTGGGCGATACGCAATGAGTCGGGTCGCCGTGCTCATGTCGAAATCCCGACTACACCCTGCCGGCAGGCTCTGGCATGTAAACGGCCCTGACGTCCTGTTGCGAGCACCGCACGCAGCAATGTAGCGATCACGAAGATTGCGACAATGTGTCGGTATTCAGCTCTAGGTCCGTGGAAAAGCTCGATAACGATATTCCATGACCAAAGAGCAACGATTGTCAGAGCCACGAAGGCGAGCAGCGCGGGAACGATGCGACGAAATTTTCGATGTTTCATAACTGTCTCCTTACGACAAGTTTACGAGCAGTGATTTGAGCGTTGCGCGTGTCACCTGCACATCTTCGTCAGGAACTTCGGCGAACACTTGCCGCAATATTTCAGCGTCCTTTTCTTGTATCTGCGAAAACAGGCCCCGGCCCATTTCGGTCAAGCTGATCAAAGGCGAACGTTTGTGTCGTGGATTGACACCGCTTTGCAAAAGCTCGCTCTCCAGCAGCTGATTTACCGTTACCTGCACATGTTGTCGCGACACCGAATAGCGTTCTGCAATCTCTGGTACAGACAGTTGCTCGTCCGGGTACAGGAATTCCATGACAGCCCGGTCTGCGGCAGATACCCCCAGGCAACGCAGGTAGTGGTCAGCCGAGCCAGCCATCGCCCGGAAAAGACGCCGGACGAGCCAGGTCACTTCGTAGGCTGCTGTGTCTTTCATCGAATTCATCAGTGTTGCATCCAGATTGACAAGTGAGTTGTCAGTATAGTCTTGACAACTCACTTGTCAAGTAGCGCTACAGACATCGACTCAAGTTATGCGGCCATGGGCATGTCCTTAGCTTGCTGCGATCGAAATTGGCCGGAAATATCTCGGCTCGAGCGCATCGAATACCGTAGAATTCGCGGCGAGAAGGTCGGAGTCAGCCAGGCAATCGCTGTGACGCTAGTCGTTGCAGAGGAAAGTCCGGGCTCCTTCGGACAAGGCGCC
>CAZGVL010000069.1:0-15006 GCA_964528965.1 uncultured Woeseiaceae bacterium | reverse complement strand
CCCAATGCTTATCGAGTCAAGGTTGCCGAGGTCTTGCTCGCTGCGCTTGCAATAACCTTGAATCAGTGGGCCGGTGCGAAGACTGTCACCGTAGATATCGAAGGACACGGTCGTGAGCCAGTCCTGGATGGTCTTGATAATTCACGCACCATCGGCTGGTTCACGTCAGTGTACCCGGTCAATCTTACCTGCCCGAAAAGCGATAACCCGGACGATGTCCTGGTGAATACGAAAGAGGCGCTGCGAGGATTGCCGTTGAAGGGAATGAGCTACGGAATCGCCCGCGAATTGCTCGATGGAACAGCAACAGAGCAGTTCAGGCGCGTAGAATCGGCAAGTGTTTGCTTTAACTTTCTCGGCCAAACGGCCAAGTACACCGACAACGAAACGTTACTTGTGCTCGAAGGCGAGCACTGCGGAGAGTGTCGCAATCCGAACAGCAAGCGGGCCTATTTGATTGAAATAAATGCAGTGGTCGTAGGCGCGCGCCTTAAAGTCGAATGGCGGTATAGTCGGCATTTGCACCGGCCGGAGACAATTAGTCGCCTGGCCGCGGATTACGCAAACGCTATCGAGCAACTGGTCGGGCATTGCCTGGCGGGCGATAACGATGGGGCCAGTCCGTCTGACTTTCCACTCGCAGACCTCGACCGACAAGGGCTTGCGGAAATAGCCGACCTTCTTGGCGATTCGGGCGACGACTGATGCAAGTTACCCTCGGATATTGGGCATGACGACCGAGGAGGGTGTGATTGGGCGTTTGGGCATGAGTTTGCCCGCAGGTGTTTGTGACATCATCGAACGATGGCCGGCCGCTGTGCGCGTGGTGAGTACTGCTGCGGTCTTGGCCGCGTTTGTCGGTCTCGAATTCGTTGTACTGCGTGGGACCAGACTACCCGCGGAAGCCTATTTCGAGCCGATGCTGATGGCAGGCCTCGCGAAGCGGGTCGGATGGCTGTTCATGGCAGGGGCTGTGTTGCTATTCGTTCTGCTATCGCGCTATGGAGCATTGCTGCGGCCATGGCGAGCATTTGAGAATGGTTCAGCTCTTCGAGCCTTCATTGTGTTTCTCGCATTCGTCATTGCGTGGCCGTTGACAACGTACGGATACAATTACTACCTTGATCAGGCACATTTGTTCGATCGTATCGCCCTCGCGGCACTCGTCGTTCTGCTGTGGTGGCGCCCATTTTTCATCTATCCGTTCGTGATTCTCGCATTCGTAGTTCTTTGGCAGATCGAACAACCGCCATTGGGAGGCTCCGTTCTTGCACACAAGCTTCAGGTGTTGCACGTTCTTAATCTATTCGCTGCATTTTTTGCGGTTCGCTGCATCATAGGTGGCACCAGGAGCGGCGAGTTTGTGTTTCTTACCTGCTGTCTCATCGCAAGCTCATACTGGCTTGCGGCATTCGGGAAAACTCAGATTGGCTGGCTGCAAAACGCGAATCTTCACTTAATCACGCCTGCGGCCTATGCGCATGGCTGGCTGGCCTCCCTGAACGCGGAACCGATTATCGCGTTTGCGAATATGCTGCAGACGATTGAGCTGCCAATGGCGCTATTTGCGATAGGGTTCGAGGCCCTATTTCTGCTTTTTCTGATTTGCCGCAGAGCGTCGTTCGCGTTGTTGCTGGCCGCCACCATATTTCACGTTGGAGTTTTCGCAATCTACGGTTTCTTTTTCTGGACCTGGATACTAGTCGATGTCGCGCTATTCCTACTCTTGTTGCGAGTTGCTGGCAACGATCCGTGGATATACTCAAGATCGCAATTCGTGCTTTCCATTGTTTTGATCGCATTAGGTGCTTACTGGGCAGATCCGCCGAAGCTAGGCTGGCATGACACAAGGCTAACTTACACGACCCGTATTGATGTGGTCGATGCGAGTGGTAACACGCGGCCGCTTCGTCCCGCGGTTTTCGGTCTCTACGACGACGTGATGACGATGGCTGCTTTTCCTTACCTCGTGGATGATCACGCCCGCCTTGTAGGCAGCTACGGTGTGACGCGTGATGGGCCCTTGGCCAGAGCGATTAATTCTGCGTCGACGGGTGCTGAGATACTGGAATTGGAAGCAGCACTTACATCCCGTCGATTCGATCAGGAGAGAGCAAATAGGTTCTTCGGCTTCGTGACACGTTATGTGTCTAATCAGGTGCACTCTGGGGAGCGGCTTGCAGTGTTGGACGTGCTGGCAGCGCCGCCGCAGTTTTGGGGCTATCGTGGCGAACCCTCACTGGAGCTGAAGGACATTCGCTTTGTAGTTGTAAGCGAGATCACGACCTTTTTTGATGGTGAGACTATCAGTGTGATAAGGGAAACAGAGCTCAACCGCAGCGCTATTAGCGAGGCGTCACAGTGATGGCTAAAGTGGCGGCGCTGTTTGGCATCGACGCTCGGTCGCTCGGACTATTGCGAATAGTCATGGCGATCGGCTTTCTGATTCTGCTTCCCGTGCGCGACACGATTAGTGGCGGATCAATTGCAGCGATTTTATTGCTGGTCATTGCGTTATTCGCCGCGTTGGCTCTTGCGCTTGGATATAGATCACGAACTGCTGCTGCTGTTCTTTGGGCAGTTGGCGGTTCATTTGTCTTCGTCGATGCTAGTGATCTGTTTGGTTCGAAAAATGGCCTTATCGGTATCCTGATTTTGCTATCTGCAGTGCCATGCGGTGCGGTCTATTCAATCGATCGCGCCATGGGCTGGGTGCCGCAGCTAGGCGGTCGGATTACTTGCCTTGCCACTGCAGCAATATTGGTACAGATTGGTCTGACGCTGATTGCTGCAACAGTGTGGCAAGCCGCGGATCAACCATCTGCCTCACTCGTCGTGCTGTTTATCGCTGCGCTTTGCGTTCTAATTCCAGCGGCAGCGTGGAATCGATTGGGTGACTGGGCGACGCGATTCCACTCGAACGGTCTCAGGATCTACTATGACCGCGATTGCGGGTTCTGTTACAAAATTAGCCTGCTGTTTCGCACTTTTCTATTGCTTGGCGATACTCCTATCGCGCCGGCACAGTCAGAGCCAGACGTAGAAAAAATTATGCTTGAGCATAACAGTTGGGTTGTGTATGACCGAGATGGCACTGTCCACTTGCGTTGGCACGCTGTGTTGCTGTTGCTACGCCGTTCAGCGCTATTGCGGCCGCTTGGTAAGGTTTTGACGATAATGGGCATGGGTCATTGGGGTGACTTCCTATACGCGACGATCGCTGCATCACGTAGAATCTTTAGCGCGTTAACGGTGCGTGTTCTTCCGCTTCCCGCTGCGAGTCGCACTATAAAGCCGTCGAGTGTGACGCTACCGGTGGTTTGGCTAGTCGCGACTCTAGTCTATAACCTGTACCGCGCGATGGTATCCGATGCCGGAATTATTGCACTGATTGGGCACTCCGCCGGTCTTGTCGGCCTGTTGGCCGGCCCATCATGAATCGAGAAAATCGTGCTGCGCGCAGTCCATTTCGTCAGCTATGACATTCAACTCTGTCTCATTTATTGTTTTTCTCGCTGTCGTATTCGGCGCCTATCGCATGCCGGTAGTTTGGGTCTGGAAAAAGCGCATACTACTTGTGGCCAGCTACCTGTTCTATGCAGCTTGGAACCCTCCGTTCGTCATCCTGATATGGATATCCACACTTGCAGATTGGGAGTTTGCCAAACGAATTCACGCTGCAGCATCGGCCTCAACCCGGCGGCATTATCTTGTAGCAAGCTTGTGCGTGAATCTCGGCATGCTCGGATTCTTCAAGTATGGTGAATTTCTACTGGAGAACTTCGTGCGGTTTGCGGCGCAATTCGGAGTCACCTATCAGCCAGCGGAATTTGGGATTGTTCTCCCGGTAGCGATATCATTTTATACGTTTCAGTCGCTGTCATACACGATAGACGTGTACCGCGGAAAGCTGAAGCCATGGCATTCCCTGACAGATTTTGCCTTGTTCGTTGCGTTCTTTCCGCAGCTTGTCGCGGGACCAATCGTGCGCGCAACAGAATTCCTGTACCAACTCGCCGAAGAGAAACGTCCGTCGGCAGACCAGGTGGGTTGGGGGTTGGCTTTATTGACCATCGGAATTGCTCAGAAGTCAGTATTGGCAGACGCGCTGCTAGCCCCTGTAGCCGACACGGTATTTGCAAGCGCGGCGAGCGCGGGGTTCGTCGATGCGTGGGCAGGGACGTTGGCGTTCGCAAATCAGATCTACTTCGATTTCGCCGGATATTCTATGTGTGCGATTGGTGCAGCTATGATATTCGGCTTCGCATTGCCGGATAATTTTCGCTTTCCATACGCGGCCGTGGGATTCTCAGATTTCTGGAACCGCTGGCACATGTCTTTGTCCCGCTGGTTACGTGACTACCTGTATGTATCGTTGGGTGGCAATCGCGGCCCGCGCCTAAAAACTCTGAGAAATCTTGCGGTTACGATGCTGTTGGGCGGGCTTTGGCATGGTGCGGATTGGCGATTTGTTATCTGGGGTGCATTGCACGGAGCCTATCTTGTCGCGGAGCGTTTACTAGGCGATTTGCCAATACCGAAACACCTGGTCCGGGCGCCATCGGTACAGTTCATATTGAGCCTCATAACTTTCTTTTTCGTCTGTGTTGCATGGGTATTTTTTCGTGCTGAAAGCACGCAAGATGCAATGCTGTTGCTGAGTCGAATGCTTGTCGGTGGCAACGATTCCCTGAGTCTTGGCTACAGTGCAACCATTACACCACTGCTAGTAGCTGTAGCTGTCATTCTTGTTCACTGGTATCTAAGAGACTCATCTCTAGAGGGACTTTGGCGAATCTGGCCCGGTTGGGTGCGGGCATTCGCGCTGTCGCTTACTTTGCTGGCGATAATTCTGTCTACAGGGAGTGATCGTGCGTTTATCTACTTCCAATTCTAGTACCCGCTTGCCACGTGGGCGATGGGGACGTACGTGGCTGGCAACGCTAATTCTATTGGGGCTGCTTATAGTTTCCGCGGAATTTGCGCTTCGGTCTTTCGGGTTTATGCCATCCGTGGACCCCGACGGAATTTCTTGGCTTGCGGAACGAGCGCGATTAAGGGTCGATTCAACCGTGCTTATTGGCACATCGCGAATGCAGTCAAACCTGGACCCGGAAACCTGGGTAAATGAAACTGGCGCGAGCCAACGACCAGTAAATCTCGCTTTGGCAGGGACGTCAGCCAAAACCATTTTCGAAGCGCTTGCAGATGATCCGGAGTTTCATGGGACCATTCTTTACGATGTCGTTCCACGCTTCGCCTTTCGCGCGGCTCCCCAGGCAGAGGAGTTAGCTAGTACACACATCGATAGTTACGCGCTACAGCGGATTAGCCTGGCAAAGCGCCTGGAATTGGAAATCTACGAACGGCGAGCAGGTAGATTCGTATTGACGAACCCTGAGCTGCGGATTACACGGCTGATCGAGTCCCTGTATACACTTGAGTTACCTTCAGTTCCTTCGACTCGTATGCGGCCGGATCGATTTGCAGAGAGAAACTACTTTGATGGTCGGTCGAATAGCGATGTTAGTACGTATGAGGGGTACTTCTCCAAAATCACGATGCCAACAGAGCAGCAAATGGTCGCCCAGTTAGGGCGATTGGATACTGCGGTTCGGCGTCACGAGGACAAGGGTGGCAAGGTAGTATTCATCGCGATGCCCGTCTGCGGCACCGTTGCTGAAATAACCGAGGCATACTTTCCGCGCGCCCAGTACTGGGATCGCCTTGTACGAGAAGTCGCTGGGTCCAAAGTGCGGGCAAATGACTTCCCGGACTTGAGCGAATTTGAATGCTTCGATGGCTCACACCTCGAATTCAGCGACGCGATCGCATTTACTCGGGCAATTGCACGGCGGTTGGAAGCTCTTTGACTGAATCGGGAGGGGCTGCTTGTGACTCAAAGACGACAGTTGCGGAGTTACGATGGATGAAGTCGAGCTGAACCTGGATCGCGGCCGAATTCTCGTACGAAGAGAATCCGTAACCAGCGACAAATTCACCGGCCGTACCTTATAAGGCAGGATGTAGTGACGGAGAGCATCCTCCGCAGCGGACTCGCCGCACCGCCAAAAATCAAAATAGCCCCCTCTTGGGGCCATTTGGATTTTTGGCCAAGTGCGGTTGAGGACGAGAACCCTGTTCGACGGGCGCAGCGGCGAATCTGCATGCCCGGTCGCGATGCGACAATCCCACTCTCTCCGCCTGTAGCAGGAAAAGCCTCCATCAAGGGCTTTTTTTTGTTAGTAGAGTATCTTATTAGCAAGACCTCAGATCACGGATACATGCATGAGTGAAACAACAATCTATCTCTAAGGGATGACTCTGGTAACCACGAGCTTCCGTTTAGCCGCCGCCTTTGCGCGATGCGATACCTATTGCGAAATTGCGGAGAGCCACCGTTTGCCCGGAGGGGAAACCGGTACTTGCGCAGTGGTGTTAGCAGGATTGGGGTTACCCGTTCATCTGGACGGCAATTTCTTAGGACGCAATACGTGCCCGGAACTTGTGTCCTACTTCGCTTCGAGCCGCATCTCTCTGGACCTGATCACCTATGGCCCGGATTTCGAGGGATTGGAGAACATGGTATTTATCGGTGAACGAACACGAACAGCTCTTGGTCGGTTCGGCGATGTTTTTGCGGACAAGTCGCTGCGGCGCTGGAATTCTGCCAATGAAAAGCCAAAACAGCGCGCAGCAGTTGTTGGTCTTGACCCGTTTTCCTTCAAGGAGTCAGCCGAAGTGGCCCGGCTGTGTAGTAAGCACGCAGTGAAATATGCAACCATTGATTGCCGTCTAGACTTTGAAGTGCGTTGTTTGTCGGAGGTTGACGTCCGCTCTGAGGAGTTCCTTCGGGGCAATTACGCTGATCAGGATTTCGAGTCACTTTGGCTGGCTACGCTGAACGAACCCAGGCGACAAAGGTACGACAGAGGTATCAGGTTTATTTTTCGCGACATAATTTAATCGGATAAATAAACCTGACCCTTTTAGTATTGGCGACCCGACTAATTTAAATGATGGTCGCGAGACCGTGATCAGGGCGAAGTTTGGTCTGTGTGCCGCGAGCACTGTTCCAGCGCCCGAATTCTTTATTAGAATTGACGCTACTATTCGGCTCCGTCACTATTCACAGTTGTGACTCCAGGCCATCGAGAAATCGCCAGAATGCCGTACGACCGGTTCAACAGCATGACCCTTCGCAGCGCTGAGTCGCCAGCGTCCAGAGACGTGGCTTCCAGGTCGATGGCCATACTCGTATGCGTTTTGTTGTTCGTAGAACCAGCCAGCGCTGGAAAGACGCTGGACTACATTCGCAATCATGACCTGAATGACTACGCGTTTGGTATTGCGGTGGTCGCCTCGCAAGATCCCTATGTTGGGTCTGATGTCGGGAGTTTTGCCTACCCTTATTTGACCAGCTTCCGCGACTCCGCGTTTACGGACGATTGGTTGCTTCTTCGTGGAGGGAGTCTGGGGTTCCGTTGGGTGAGCGAAGGAGGATGGGAGCTCGGCGCGATTGGGCGAGTTCAGACTCTTGGATTCGGGAATAATTCGTCAGTAGAGCTAATAGGTGTTGAGGATCGAAAATGGGCCCTTGAGCTCGGGCCGACGATCGGCTGGCGCGGCTGGCCGGTGCACATCAACTTTACGGCCTATGCCGAAATCTCGGGACAGCACAACGGTATGACGAGTGAACTCGCTTTTTCACTACCGAAAGAGTGGTCACGCGGCTACATAGTGCCCAGCCTGGACCTGATCTATCAGGATTCGAAGTATCTGGATTACTACTTCGGTATCTCAGATGACGAGTCGCTGCCCAACAGGCCGGCCTACAGGCCAGGCGATTCGCTGTACCCGGCAGTGAATGTTCGCTGGGGTTACCAGTTGAGTCCGAAGTGGCTGTTATCCGGCAGCGTGTCCTACGAGTGGCTGGGGTCGGAAGCGACCGATAGCCCGATCGTTGACCGCGATAAACTAGGTTCCATTCAAGTGGGCCTGGCGTACAACGCTGATATTTTTCAACCTCGCGCTTACAGCGGATCCGATGCTGATGAGCCCAGATTCGATATCAGGATTGGTGCGTTCTACGACATGGTAGACAGCAAGATCACTCGTGATACGGTCGATGGCATTCCCGGTTTCGAATTTGATATTGAGGATTTCCTGGGCGCCGCGGATGAGAAGCTGATTCCGCAGATTGATGCGAGATACCGCATAGGCCAATACCATCGGTTGGAAGTCGGGTACTTCGAACTTGGCCGAACGGGATCGGTTGTGCTCGATGAGGATTTTGAATTTGGAGACCAGATATTTCCGGCGGGGACTCAAATAGACAACCGGTTCGAGGCCGACGTCTTTCAGATCAGCTATGCCTATTCGCTAATGAAGGATTCGCAGAAAGAGCTCGGGTTTTCCGCCGGGCTGCACGTGACGAGCTTCGAAACTTTGATAACTGCCGATTCGACAGGGCAGAGAGAACGGTCGAGTTTTGGGGCGCCGCTACCCGTCATCGGTATTTTCGGATCGGTGTCGGTCGGTCGAAAATCGACTCTTGACGCTAAAGTACAGATATTTGGCATGGAGATGGATCAATATGAGGGTGTGATGGGCTTGGTTACCCTCGATCTCCAGCGACGATTCGGCGACAACGTGATTGCCGGTATTGGCTACAACTACTATAAGACGAATATCCGCTCCAGCGAGTTCATCGCGAACGGAAGGCTAAAGCTCGTTCATCAAGGACCTGTCGCGTCTATTACTGTTCGGCTGTGAGCGCCAGCAAGCCGGGTCGAGGTCAGTCAATTCAATGATTCAAGTTCTTATCGAGGAACTTGCGAAACAACTCAGCCCAGCGTTGCGCTGCCGACTCGACACTGTCCCAGTCCGTTGTTGCCGAACTCCCGGCCGCAAAACCGAGTTCAGAGATCGGGTCTGATTTGTCGGAATTGTCTGCGGCACGGCCGAGCACACGGTCTGTTTCGGAGTCGCGTAACTCCATTAGAAACAGAAGTGACCCGGGTTTCGCCATTTCTCTTACTCCGAGGCGGAGCTCGGGAAGATCAGTCGTCGCTGAATTGCGCAGGTCAACCAGTGATGCCTGCACCATCAATACGTCGGGTCCAGCCTCGTTGACGATTATGTAGCCGTCCAGTTCGTCGAGAAAGGCCTCGCGGAAAACTTGCCTGATGCGCTCCAAATCTTCGTCTGGCAATGGGCTTTGCGCCGGCATGAATATGCCCATTTCGTCAGCCATCAACTTTTTGTATTGGCCAAAATCCGCATCGTTCGCGATCACACTGGCGTCCGCATTTCCGCCCGGTGGAACTTTGAAGCTTTGAGTAGTAACCGTCGTGCAGCTGGCCGCCAGACCTATACCGACAATTAGCATCAAGGCTGTCGAACGCCTGACTAACCCTTGCGTATTGATGTGTATCTGATTCATGCCCAAACTCGCCTGTTGCGTGGCGTATGCCATCCTTCGGCTGTCCATATTAGCAAGCGATTCAGCCGAATGGAGGCAATCGCTGGAAAATCCCAGTTGCCCTGCAACCGCAGGTGCATTGCCGGACTGTAGCTGCCAGTGGCGCCTCTCCGGTCCGCTTCAATAGGTGTTCGAATTATTCGGGTGTTAAGCTATGAGAAATATCACAGGGTGTGCCCCCGACAACATCTTATTGGAGCCATAAGCATGTGCCGACTCAGCAAACTTATATGCATCATCATCGCGGCGTTTTCCATTAACGTTTCCGCGTCTGCCCAGGAAGAACCAGCAGGTTCAGATTCTAGCGGCGGCTTGGCCAGCATACGCGAGTCTGTGCAAGCCCTGAGACGGGAGCTCATGAGTGAAGAGATGTTCCTCACAGACGACGAGGCGACCGTGTTTTGGCCAATCTACGACGAATACCGGCAGGAACTCAGTGTTGTTGGAGATCGATATGCCAAGTTGATCACTACTTTCGCGAATCTGTACAACGCGGGGCAGATTACGAGCGAGGACGCGGAGGCATTCGTTGACGAGCATATGGAAATCGAAGCAGCGTTTCAGCACATCAGGAAGAACTACGTGCACAAATTGCGCGCGGTGATGTCGCCATTCAAGGTCACGCGATTTTATCAGATGGAAAATAAAATGGATGCTGAATCAGAGGCGCAACTGGCTCTGGCAATTCCGTTGGTGGATCTCGAATAACTGCAGCTTCTGGAGCGAATTTTAGTGCTTTTCGAGGGCCGATTCCTGCCGTCAGATCTTATCTGAATTCGTGTTTCATCGCATGCCTTGAATCGCTGGTATTGTTTTTATTGGTAGGCATATTTCCCTATTCCCTGACTCTGCAAGTGCTTGGATAATGTGGAAAAAGTTGACTTCAGAATAGGTGTCCGCCGATGGTAAATTCAAAATCGAGTACAAATAAAGCCGCAACTTCCAAAGCTGTTCTGGTCGAGCCAGAGCCTGCGGTAGCACCTGCCAAGATTTACGGCGACCTTCGACATGACCCGGAAAAGGTCAGAGAGTTGTTTCGCAACGGCACATTTCCCTACAAGACCAAAATCAAAAATGGTGTGTACGAGCTGCACAAGAAAGAATTGCAAGTTGAGCTGCTGAAGGTACAGAGTTGGGTTAAAACGACCGGGCAGCGAATAATCGTGATTTTCGAAGGGCGCGACGCTGCCGGAAAGGGCGGTACCATTAAGCGATTCATGGAGCATCTGAATCCTCGAGCAGCCAGAGTGGTGGCCCTTGAGAAACCGACGGAAAGAGAGCGTGGCCAGTGGTATTTTCAGCGCTACATGCAGCACTTGCCGAGTTCCGGTGAAATGGTGTTCTTCGATCGGTCCTGGTACAACCGCGCCGGCGTGGAACGAGTAATGGGATTTTGCAGTTCGCTTGAGTACCTCGAGTTTATGCGTCAGGTGCCCGATCTTGAACGAATGCTTGCCAGATCCGGTATTCGACTATTCAAATATTGGTTCTCGGTGACTCATGAAGAGCAAGTGCAGCGATTTTCGGCGCGACAGGGTGATCCGCTGAAGCACTGGAAGCTAAGCGCGATCGATGAGCAATCCAAAGACAAGTGGACGGAATACACCGAGGCGAAAGAATCCATGTTTTTCTATACGGATACCGCTGATGCACCGTGGACGGTGATTAAGTCTGATGATAAGAAGCGAGCTCGTCTTAATTGCATGCAGCATTTCTTGTCTCAGCTTAATTATCCAGACAAGAACGAGCATGTCGTACATGGTCCGGATCCGCTTATCGTCGGGACAACTTCGCAGGTTATCGAAAAAGACCGGCATCTGTGGGGGTAGGGCTTAGTCTCCGCCGAAGACGTAGGAGAGCGATAGCCTGAACGCGAACTTGGTTGTGAATTGCAACTGGTCATTCAAATCGCGTGCGACTGGAATTTTGGCTGATGCACTTAACGCCAGTGTTTCACTCAGGTGGTACTGCGCCGAGGGCACGATTTCCAGCCATTGGCCGCCGGTATTCGGTATGTCGACAGAATTCCGTTGGTCACGCTGCGCGTGACGATAGAACAAATCCAGGTTAAATCCCCAGGGCGACTGGAGTTGGTAACTGGTGCCAAGTGTCACAGTGGTCTCATGACCGAATTGGTAGTCGCGATCGTTCTCGCCATTGTTGGTGTAAGTGGCGCTCGCATAGATCCGGGAGCTGGTCGACTCATTCAATGCTCGTGCGCCGTACGCCCAAAGTATTGTCCCGTAAGCACCTGTTGATGGCTGAAGGTCCTCGGCCAGAGTGATGCCATTCTGAGTGGCATCACTTTCGCCGATCGGAAAACGTTCACCGAGTCCAAATGTAAAAGTGTTTTTCGAGTAGGCCGATATACTGACAGGAGAGTATTTGAGCATCAGTATTGAGTCGCCCAGACCCGACGCGGAATCACTCGCTCCTCCGACATCGCGGTTGTGCTCGACAACCGAAAGAAGTGCGGAAAAAGACCATTTTCGGGAAATGCCCCGGCTTGCCTCCAGCACCATCGCCTGTGTCGTTCGCTCACGATTAGTCTCGTCAGGAATACTATCAGAGCCACTGACAAGATCGCTTGCATCGTGATACTCGTAGGTGCTGGCCAGGAACCACTGCCGTTCTCTGGGTGATGCGAGCTGCATGGTTCCAAGCAATGGAACACCAGCACAACTGCACGTTGATGCTTCGACATCACCTGCGGACACGAATGTTGACGCGCAGATCAGAGTCAACAGGGGGAGTTTTTTGATGCTGATGTTTGTCGATTTATCAGGCACGGAGCAAGCCATCAGCTTGGATTGAAGTGCAGTTCGCTGCCAGGAAAAAATGTGGCCCAGGCAAACCAAAAGGAAGTGTAGGATTCAGTTTTCGCAAGTTGTTCACCCGCTCGTGGTCCTGACACCGCTTTGCCAAAAATATCCCAGGTGTTCCCCTCATCATCCAGAAGTACGTTCGGCAAGCCATCTTCGATCGCAGAGAAGTTCAGGATCGTGCCGTCCGAGAGCGCACGGTTGTAAATCGATGCAATATTCAAACTTGAATTGCCGACGACAACAATCGACAGGTTACCTATCTGGTCGTTAATGACCTGAGTAGCGGTGTCGAACGCCGTTATCTCATATGCCCTGGCAGCGCCGTCCGAGTGAATACCGATTACCCGGTTTTTCGGATGCAGGCGATTGTCAGTATTACTGACTGGAAATATGAGGTTCATGTTCGTTAGGTAAGAACCGTACGGATAGTCATCATAGTCTCTGGTGATTCCGGTGTTGCGATTCATGACTTTGGCATCCGGGTACATCTGGCGAAGCGTGCTGAATAGAGTCTCGACCACCTGAAACTGTTCGGCCTGTTCGCCAAGTCTTATGCCATTGACAGACTGCTGCAGCATCTGCGACCAATTACTCTTGGTTTCGCGGTCGAACAGGATCAGATTGGAGTTGTACAAGAATCCGGACGTGCCGAAGGTGGGGTTTGCGTGTCCGATATTGCCTTGCCAGACCATTGCGCTGCCCGTTAGTGGGCAGTAGCTCATCGTGAATGGGCTATCAGCATCTCCGTCATTGGCGACTTCGTGCCAGTTCATGATGTCGTGTGGATAGGCCCTGATCTCGTCGCCGTAGCGGACGACGATAACGTAATCATCATTGCCGACAGATTGAATCGTCGCGGCAGACTCGAAAATTGGATTCTCTAGCGCAGGAATGCCGTCGCGGCCTGGTCCGCCATCGACGACTTCGCCCGGTGGAATGGTCCAGCCTGTGCCTGCTGCGGCAATCTCGTCCGCATTTCCAGAACCACCGCCGCCGCAGGAAGCCAAAATCATGCTAGAAAAAATGAGAACTGGGCCAAGTTGTAGTGACTTGTGCATACCTTCAGACCTCTATGTGTGGCTTTGGTCGCCGCTCTTATAGCGGTGATATCAAAAGCTTTGAGCGTGATGAACTGAGGGCGAAGACGCTCCCCTGAACGATGTCTCTCTACCAGATGACCACAGGCAGATGAGGTTTATTACAAACAGTGGTTGACATGATTCGAACCCGAGCTGGCCATTTGACCAAAATCCGCAGCGTAGCGGGGCCACCAAACGCTGTGTAATTAGGCAATGCCAGCGGCTTGGTGACCACAAGCATTGAATCACTGCTTCGCAACGTCCATAATCGCCCGCGGTCCGCGTCGGCTTCTTCGCGACGGTCAACCGTGAACTCCGCCAGGCCCGGAAGGGAGCAACGGTAGCGGCGACACCGGGTGCCGGAGAATCGCTGGCGCGGACCACTTCTTGTACCCCCAGCTGCCGTGTTTCGGGCTTGCTACAGCAGGTCGTTGCGATACACTGACAGATCAGTTTTCCGGGCTACTCCAACCCTCTGGTCAATATCTATGAGCTATCTTGTTCTGGCGCGAAAATGGCGTCCCAAAGACTTCTCCGACACAGTGGGTCAGGAGCACGTGCTGCAGGCATTGATGAATGCACTGGAAACGGGCCGCTTACATCATGCGTATCTGTTCACGGGAACGCGCGGCGTTGGCAAGACGACGATTGCACGAATACTGGCCAAAGCACTCAATTGCGAAACGGGAGTGTCGGCAGAACCGTGTGGCAAGTGCAGTGCTTGCCGGGAAATTGACGAAGGACGATTTGTCGATTTGATCGAGGTAGACGCAGCGTCGAAAACCAAAGTTGATGATACGAGAGACTTGTTGGACAACGTGCAGTACGCGCCGGCAAGAGGACGGTTCAAGGTCTACATCATTGACGAGGTGCACATGTTGTCAAAGAGCTCCTTCAACGCATTGCTGAAGACGCTTGAAGAGCCACCACCGCACGTTAAATTTCTGCTCGCTACAACAGACCCGCAAAAGCTGCCGGTAACGGTGCTGTCGAGGTGTCTGCAGTTTAATCTTAAACGCCTCACGCCACGGTTGATTCATGACCGGTTGGCGTATATTTGTGACGCAGAAAGCATCGCGGCGGAGACGGGCGCTTTAGCCTTGCTGGCGAGGTCGGCGGACGGAAGTCTGCGTGACGCATTAAGTCTGCTTGATCAGGCCATTGCCTATTGTGGCGGCGAAGTATCCGAGAACAAAGTCGCGCTAATGCTGGGAACGATCGATCGTGGCCATGTATCACGACTTTTGACATTGCTTGCCGATTCCGATGCCTCGGGTGTGATCGATGCGATCGCCGAGATCGACGAGCAGTTTCCGGACTACGCTCGACTGCTTGAGGATCTTGCGCGTTTCTTGCAGCGTATCGCCGTTTACCAGGTGGTTGGTGATACGAACAACGAAGACGACCTCATGTTTGAAATGCTGCCGGAGCTGGCGGAAACATTGTTACCAGCCGACGTACAGCTTTTTTATCAGACCGCTTTGATGGGTCGTCGCGACCTGCACCTGTCTCCGGATCCACGTAGCGGTACGGAAATGACCTTGCTACGAATGCTGGCATTTCGTCCGGCCGCGGCCGGCAGTGGCGCCACGTCTGCGGCGCCCCCAGTCGCTGCGGT
>CAZGVL010000068.1:0-15867 GCA_964528965.1 uncultured Woeseiaceae bacterium | reverse complement strand
AGTCTGCGACCCTGAAGGGTCACTGACCCCAAACCTCGTATTGCAGCTCGGCAGTTTTCAGTTTGGTCAGTCGAACGCCTGTTGGTCGTCCTGTTACTCTGCCCATCGCGATTCTCAACGTAACTTCTCAGAGTCCATTGTAATCCAGGCAAAAAAAACCCCGCACTAGGCGGGGCTTCTTGAATATTGATATTTGGTTAGGCTTTTCTTCGCCTTGCAAAGCCTAATCCGAGTAGACCTATCCCGAAGAGTGCGAGAGTGCCGGGTTCGGGGACAGCCGTAGGACGGAAACTGGTCAGGAGCATTTGGTCTCCCCGAAAACCATTGGTCGTGAGTTCAAAATACCACGTCCCCGTGGGAGCATCAGCAGGTCCACCAAAAAGGTTGAAGTCGCCCCCAGTATCGCCTGGCTGACTTGTTCCCCACGGGTCATTAGAAGTCGCTTGGCCGACTAGTTCCTGGGTTAGGTCAAGTGCCGTATCTGTCTGCCAAAGGATTTCTCCGAAATCGGCCAGGTTCCAAGTTCCGTTGCCGGAGGTCGCGCCTGAAACGGTAATTGAAAAACTGGTTATATATCCGGGATTAGAAACTAAATCGTTGTCTCCGGGATTAAGTAGGAGTGCATCATCAAGCGTTATGGAGCCGACGGCGATCGCGTCATTACCAAAACTTTCGCCTGACCAGTCCAGATCAAAACTTATTAGATCGGCATTCGCCGCAAACGGTGACAGAAGGACAGCTACAACCGCCAAATACGTGCTTTTTGTTCTTTTCATCGGACTATTCCCAAATTAACAAGATTCGTTTCATTCTATACGAGCAATTTTCATACCAAATGCGGAAGCCATTGTTTCTATTTTAGTTTATGTAAAGACGGTCTTTTGAGGGACCAGAATCTGTAAAGGAAATCGACGAAATATTGAGATTTTGAGAACAGGTCTGGGTGAGAATAAGCAGGGATGGGCCCCCTGGAACACTCATTCCTCTCGCAACGAGAGTCATAGGGGTGGGGTCGATAAATACTGGTCGGGCTTGCGCAGTTTTGGGGTCAGAGTAAATACTAAAGTGTTTTTACTCTGACCCCAAACCTCTGTTTGAGCGTCCGCTTTACCCCCAAAAAGCAGCCGCTCGCTGATACAATGCTGAGAGGCTGTATATGACTTCGATATCAAGTGGTCGATGCTTGAGGAATAAAATAAAATTGTGTTGCGATACCCTAGATGATGTGAAGCGCCGCCAGTGGAAGGTTGACTATTCCAGCTTCAATTTGGGAACTACCATAAAGGATATATCTAGAATGAACACCGCCAAATATCTGAAACGAGGAATCGCTTTTTGCCAATGCTTCGTGTTGCTGTTTCTTGCTGTTTCATGTGCGAAAGAGGAGGTGCCCTCGTATGTTATTGGCACGGGCGGTCTGACAGGCAACTATCATTCTGTTGGTGTTTCTCTGAGGAGAATCTTGGTCAATAACCCTGCCACGAGCGAACTCCGATTCGACGAGAAAACGAGTTCCGGCTCGGTATCCAATATCGATGCGATTGGCCGGGGCGAAATCCAATTTGGCATTGCTCAAGCGGATCATCAATATCAAGCGGTAAATGGATTGGACGAATGGAGCGATAAAGGTCCACAGACAGAACTGCGGGCCATCTTCAGTCTATATGCCGATTCTGTAACCCTGGTCGCGGGAGCGGATACCGACATTCGATCGATGGAGGATCTGCAAGGTAAGCTGGTAGATATTGGCGCACCCGGCTCAGGTACGCGAAGCAACGCCATCGATGGGCTGCGCGCTGCTGGAATCAACTGGCAGAAGGATATCGAAATTAGTCAGGCAAACCTGGATGACAGGTTGGCCATGTTCATGGGGGGTGAAATCGATGCGTTTTTCTATACCGTCGGTCATCCGAATACGGAGATCAAGTTCGCCACGTTCTCCGTGCGTGGAGTTCGCATCATTCCGCTCAACGACATCGATAGTTTGATCGATTCCAATCCTTTTTATTCCAGAGTGTCAATTCCGTCCGGAACCTATCCTATGGCCAAAAACGACGTTGATATAGAAACGATTGGTGTTTACGCGACGCTGCTAACGTCGGCGCAGGTATCGGAGGATGTGGTATACGCCATAACCAAAGCAGTCTTCGAGAACGTCGAATCATCAGCGGATCTCCAATCTCAGTTCGGCGCGTTACTGACCGACCAGTTTTCGAAAGGTCTGACGGCACCCTTGCATCCTGGCGCAGCGAAGTATTATCGAGAGGTTGGAATCAGCATTCCTTCGCCCTGATCGGCACGGCCTCGGGAAGTGGGCACGGGTCTTACAGGCGAATTTCGCTGAGGTCTTCATTGACGGAGGGGTATCTCCCCTATGCGCCTGAACCGGGCCGCATAAGTCCCAATTAGTGCGCCTATTTCGATCGACAAGTTTGCTCACGTTTTTCTTTATAACAAGATTCAAGAGGCCCCGCCCAGTGCGGTTTTTTTGATCCTGCATTACGTATTGATATCGCTTCGCGAGATAAGAGCACATGCCAAACAAGCATCCTCCTCGCTGATCTCGTTTCTTTGCAGACCTCCCACAACAGATCGGCCATTTCCTCATCAATTAACAACGCTTCGATATGCGGATCAGAGAACACCTGATTAATACCTCTATCTGAGGAACCTGGACTTCGCTGATAGCGAGTCCTGAAGCCCTTGATTCTATTAGCCCGGAACTTGGTTTAAATGCCTACCCTTGGCAGTGGTCGAATCCGGGGTTCAACCGCGTTCAGCTTAGCCATGACAATAGCCCGATTGGCCGCCGGTAAAACCGCATATGCAGCCGTTTTCTTGCGCTCTTCTGAAAATGCTCAATGGCCGGCCACGCTAAATTCCCATACTCTCTCTTCATGAGTGACCTTGAGAAAATTACTTTGAAACTCCCTGACTGGGTATCCGCAATGGAGCCAGGTTACTGGTGCAGCATCTCCGGAAATACGCCAGACTTGGGGCTACCACCAACGCCTCCTGGAACTCGCTACTTAGAAGATAACGATCCCGCTCGCGATCCTGGACTCAATCCCGCAATGGATCTGGCGGAACGCGTGCGCAGACAGTTCGGTCGCGATTGGATTGCGCCCTGGCGTGGTCGGGTCGGTTTCTCTTCCATAACGGAGGCTTGGAACGGCGCGGTCTACGCGTCACGCTTTGGTCAATCGGGCGCGATGATCGTCTTCGGCGGAGGGCACAACGATTACTTCGGTTCTGATGTCCATGCATTCGATATCGCGCGCCGTGAGTGGCGACGCCTGACCACCGGTTTCGTTACGGGCGATCCAAACAATTACGGGGAAGGCGCGATCTACCCTGATTCTGTCTATCCGGACGGATCGCCACTGCCACCGCACACGTACGACTATGTTCAATATGACGAAGCGGGCAACAATTTTATACTGCTGAAAGGACAGACAGAGCTAGGGCCGAATGTCACAGCCGCTGCCATTCCGCATTTGTTCAATCTGGACAGTTTTACGTGGCGGCGAGGTCCTCTGCACCAGTCGGCGATTCTTAATTCGGGTGGATTTACTACATGGGACGCGAAGCGGAGAGTGCTTTGGGGTCACTCCGGTGATGATGGCGGCGGCAATGCCTTCGTCGCGTACAGTCCCGACGGCGTGAATCCGGACGGTACATTTGGCACTTGGCGCGAGTTTTGTCCGAGCAAGCTTCCGGGCGAGGCCAATCACAATGCTATGCAAATTCACCCTGACGCTGATTCAATGTTCATCTCGCTTCATGGCCGCGACTCTTTAGCATTCATCGATCCGAATAACCCCGCAGATGCCATAACCGCGGTTGAGTCCATAGGCTCGAAACCACATATTCAGGAATACGCGGCATTGGAATACTCCATGGCAACAGGATCGCTCGTGTACTACTCGGCTCTTGATGGCGCCGCAATATATTCGATCGATTGGGACGGCAAGGCACGTTGGCATAAGCTGAGTGCGTCACTAAGCCTTGACCCGATTTCGGATGCCGCCGCAAAGTCGCGTCATCACGTCAACAAAGCACATACATTTGGGCGCTTTCGGATTGCTCATTTCGACGATGCCGACCTGGCAATTCTGATTCGTCACGTGGACTCGCCGGTGTATGCCATGTTACTTCCTGCGCAGAGGCGCAAGTAAAAATCGCTTGCCCAGCATCTTCAACTAACCGAATGCACGCAACCACGGAATTCTTACTGAACGTCCGTTAAAGGGCCTGAAATAGCCTGAAGCAAACAGTATTGAGTTCTTAAATATGCCGCTTAGCGATCGACTACTGGGCGCAGCTCCGATGCTCAACGCAGAGCCGGTCTGGCCATGGCCTGCAACCAGATCGGGTTCCGGGAAAATTGCTACTTCCGAAAATTGCAGGCTTGCGGCTAGCCAAATAGCAACTTGCAACTCTCCTGCATTCACGGCTCTTCTCAATTCCCGCACCTGCGTTTCAATTATTCGGGCAGTGCGAAAGCGATCACCTTGTCGTCTAGTTTCGTACCCAGTCTTGAACTGCCGCCGGCGTAAATTACGACGTACTGGCGTCCTTCCCAGACGTAAGTCATCGGTGTTGCGTTGCCAGACGTAGGTAGTCGACCACGCCACAATTCCGCGCCGGTTTCGGTACTCAGTGCTCGCAAGTAATAGTCCATTGTTGAAGCGATAAAAATCAGGTTGCCGGAGGTGATGATTGGGCCGCCGTAAGTAGGTGTGCCGACATCCAATGACAGTCCATTGGTCAGATCTTCTGTCGTACCTAACGAGTGCCGCCAGACAATCGCTCCAGTTGCTAAATCAATGCCTGCAATGACTCCCCATGGGGGAGGCGTGCACGGCAGGCCGAGCGGAGACGCGATCAGAGCGCGTTTTACGCCGTACGGCGCACCTGTCATCGGCGAGACTTGCTGGTCATGAAAAACTTCTCGCGCTTCAGCAAGGCCATCTGTTGGAATCAGCGCGATGTCGTGCGCGAGGCTCGACATGTTAATGACCAGTAGATTTCTCCTGGGGTCGTACGCTGCGCCGCCCCAGTTGGCACCGCCGCCGGTGAACGGGTAAGAAAGTGAGCCGTCCAGTGCAGGCGGCGTAAATATTCCTTCGGCACGAATGGACTCTAACCACTTTGTGCAGACTCGCTTGTCAAACCAGGTCAAGCCGAATGCGTCGTCCGGATCAACTCGATCAGGAACAATAGCCGGGGTGGCCATGGGTATAGGTTGTGTCGGTGATAGCACTTCGCCTGCGATGTCAGTTGCGGGCATCGGGATTTCTTCGATGGGTAAGAAAGGCTCACCGGTATCCCGGTCAAGTACGAACAAGTGTCCCGTCTTCGTGACTTGCGCAACGACGTCGTGCTTGATTCCATCTCGCCAAACTGAATAAAGACCAGGTTGAGCCGGCAGGTCATAGTCCCAGACATCGTGGTGCACTAACTGAAAGGCCCACTCGACCTTGCCGGTGGTGGCGCGAAGTGCCACTACTGAATTCGCGTGACGATTGTCGCCCGGCCGCAAGCCGCCATAGAAATCCGGGCTCGGGCTCGATGTCGGCAGAAAGATCAAGCCACGCTCCGCGTCTACGGACATCGGCGCCCAGACATTCGCATGTCCTTCGACCGGGGGCTGAGATCCCTGCCAGTTTTCATCGCCAACCGTCCGTGGGATCGGATCGAATGACCATCGGAGTTCACCCGTGCGAGCGTCATAGGCATGCACAGTTCCTGCTGGTGCGATGACGCGGCCGTTATCGCTAATCGATGAGCCAACCACAACGGTGTCTTCTATGACCACAGGAGGCGAAGTGATTTGAAACTCGCCAGGCCAGGTAAGGTCCATGCCGGGGTCGATAACAACCTGACCCAGTTTGCCGAATTCAGAGCAAAGCTCTCCAGTAGTCGCATCCAGAGCAATGACCCTGCCATCGTTCGTGCCCATGAATAGCGTGGATGGGCAGGTGGCATCGGCTCGCGTGTCGCGCCAGTGAGTTACACCGCGACACACAAACTGATTGGCTGGTCGCTGATCGAGGTCAATCGCCGGATCATAGCGCCACTGTTCTGTGCCGGTACCCGGATCAATTGCTATCACCTCGTTAAATGGCGTGCAAAAGACAAGTGAGCTTTCGACCAGTATTGGCGTGCTCTCGGCAATGCTGCGTTGCAACGCTACCGGTTTGTTTTCGACGTCACCGGTGCTGTACTCCCAGGCGATCGCAAGATCTCGTACGTTCTGGGTCGTGATGTCTGCGGCGGCGCTGTAGCGATGACCACCGGGATCATTGCCGTAGCTTGGCCAGCCTTGCCCGGGCAGTGGCAAGTCACCTCCATGTTCCCCTGCGGAGCCCACTATATCCAGCGCATGCGCGCCGCCAAGATATCGGTAGCCAGTGCCGCCAAACACAATCAACAGCAAAAAGAGACCCACTGCAATAAGGGTCATCGTCAGATACTTCCGCATTCGCTTGCTCCGGCAACCTGCGGCTCACTTTACTGCAAAACGTGGTCAGGATGTGCCTGAGGCCAGCAGGGTGCCGTCAATCGTTGCTTGCGGCAGAGACAGCTACTTGTTGGCGAGCTGGACGCGGTAGGTGTCCATCCAGATGCCGGTGATGCCATCTGCCTTGCTAATTTCTGCGGCCGACATCTTGCTGCCCAGATCATCGCGTTTGGCGCTCGCACTGCTATTACCCAGCGCGGCAGCGATATTCAGCCACTTGTAGGCAAGCACCTTGTCCTGCACTTCCCAGTAACCATCTGAGAGCATTCGGGCCAGAGCGACCTGCGCCGCAGTGACACCTTTTTCGGCGGCCAGACCGTACCACTTGAATGCCTCCGCATCGCTCTGTGGCAGCCCCCAGCCGTTCGCATGCATTATCGCGATGTTCTGCATCGCATCGGCGTGGCCTTGCTCGGCTGCGAGGCTGAACCAGCGCAACGCTTCGGCATCGTTCATGGCGACACCGAATCCATTGGCGTTCATCTGGCCCATGCCGAACTGCGCGTCAACGTCGCCACTCTCGGCGAGCGGAAGCCATTCGGCCAGGGCGGTTTCATAGTCCGCTGAATTGTAGGCCGCTTTGCCTTGGGCATAGTCCTCGCCCAGACAGGGTGACGCCAGAATCAAGGAAAGGATAGAGAAAGAGACCAGTAGAAATATTCGCATGACGTGCACCCTCCGAGACCGGCGAGCGAGGTCGCCAAGTGACAACTATGATTATCCTCGCAGCAGAAGGCGGTCGGTTGCTATTCGCAGATGTACTTACCAGTTCTCAGACCAATACAGTGGCGCAGCGTTAAAGGGAGGTGCATCACAGACAAAACCTCGACTGGTTGGCAGTTTGCGATCAAATATCACCTGTCAACTGGCCAAAACGCTTGCCAGATGCCAAAGATACGATCTGTAGAAGGAGTATGAGCATGGCCACAGCAGCAACTGCGAACGTTGATTATCGTTTGCTGGATCGTCTTAGCAATCTGGTGATTTGCAGCAAGTGCCTTCGCAATGGCAAGGTTACGCCTGTGCCGCAAATATTCTCCTCCCGACACACGCCGCAAAACGTGTGTTCTACCTGCCGATCTGTGTCAGTCTCGGGCAGAGGATCGGACAAGAGTACTTTTCGTAAGAAGATCGTACGTTTCCTGAAACCCTGACGGTAAAACTCGGCGACAGTCGTGCATGCTCCGTGCGCTGATGCGACAATATCGCGAGCGCCGGACCGTTGTGTCCGGGGTATTCGATCACCAACTACAACAATGGAACGGGTTGAGAATGGCGAAGCTGTACTTCTATTATTCTTCGATGAATGCTGGCAAATCGACCGCATTGCTTCAATCCAGTTATAACTATAGAGAGCGGGGCATGAATACGCTGGTATTTGCACCGGAACTTGATGATCGCTACGGTGCGGGAAAGGTCGCCTCACGGATTGGGATTGAGACTCCGGCAACGACCTTTGGGCGTGAAGATAATCTGTATGAAATCATTCAGGCGCAGTGCAGCGAGGAAGCTCTGCATTGTGTGCTCATTGATGAAGCCCAGTTTCTGACCAAAGAGCAGGTATTCCAGCTTGGTGAGGTCACGGATCAGCTGGAAATTCCGGTATTGGCGTATGGCTTGCGCACGGACTTTCAGGGCGAACCCTTTGAGGGCAGCAAGTACCTGCTCGCCTGGTCTGACAATCTCAATGAGATCAAGGCGATCTGTCACTGTGGTTCGAAGGCAACGATGGTGATTCGCCTTGACGAAAGCGGCAAGGCCATACGCGAAGGTTCGCAAATAGAAATTGGCGGCAATGATCGCTATTTGTCGATGTGCCGAAAGCACTTTAAGGAAAATTTCTTAGGGTAGTCGGGCGGACCCTGTTAGATTTTTGTTGTGGGCAGATTCTCGGGTGCGGCGGGCAACATCTCAGTATTCTCCTGCGCGAGTAGCTTGCGCATATCGTCCAGTGTTTTCATGATCGAAGTATCAGCAAATTCGATGCCGTCGAGAGTGCCGCGTTCAGTTGCATGCGGATCGCTGAATTTGATGCTGTGGTGACCGATCTTGATAACGTCGTCGTTGATCAATACGTGATTCGAAACGCGTTTCGAATTGACGAACGTACCGTTCGAACTGTTCAGGTCCATTAGAAAAGTTGCGCTTCCGTGTCGCACCAGCAACGCATGATGACGACTGATGAATCGACTCGGAATGGCGAGATCGTTGTGCTCAGACCGGCCGACCAGCATGCGTGGGTGATCAAAAGTTAGTTCCGCGAGCATTTCGCCATTGCTGGCCACGTACAGTTTGGGCGGACCGTTTTGCTGGCTCTTATCCTGTTTTTCTTCTGCCGCAGCGAAAGCGGCATCGTCCCAGGTGCCGTTCGGCAGTGCGGGACGTTCAATTTCTTCGGCTGACACCGGCAAGGCTTTTGCTTTTGCCAGCGCTAACAGCGCGATTCGGTCGAGAATGCCGGGCCAACCGCCGGATGCTCGCCAGAGCTCCGTGCAGACAGCGCGGGGAAAAACGAATTCGGGAACGAGACTGCCTGCCGCATTGAGTTTCGCGTACAGATAATGAACGGTCTCTTGCTGCGTCATTGGCCGCAGATGGAAATCGTGCGTCAAGCGCTTTTCGATGCAGCGCATTGCGGGCGCAGTGACAATATCATGCAGCGACCGATCACTAACGAGGGCAATCTTGAGCGCGCTGACCCGGCGTACATTCAAGTCCGCCAACTCGCAAACTGCGCGTAAAGCGCTCGGATTCAACGCATGCGAGTTTTCAATGATAAGTAGCGGTGATTCGCCGGAGGCTGCCTGTTGCAGAGTAAATACGCGCAACATAGCCAGTAACTCGTTGGGCGAAGTGTAGTCAAGTACGTAGCCAAACTGTCGCAAGATCGACTCAAGCAGGCTCGTTGTATTCAGGCCGTTACCATCAACAATGGCCGTTGCGCAATCTTCAGGACGAGTATCGATGAAGTGGCGGATCAGCGTTGATTTTCCGGACAGGGGAGGTGCTTGCAGTAAGGATAGACCGTTGGGCGCTGCACATGTATCTTCCAATACCTTTAATGCGTCACGATGCGACGCGTAAGACACTGTCGACAGGGGCTTGTCATGGGTTCGAAATGGTTGTTCTGCCAAGCCGGCAGCGGCTAAATCCATATGAGCAACTCGCAATCTGTCATGGTGCGCTAAATTGGGTAACCTTTGTGTTCCCGAGCGTTGATTTTGCGTGCGTAAATGACCGGGCCGATCAGTCTACGGCGGTGCTTGAGTGCTTGTAAACAACTTTGGACCATTTTGTTATCGATCAGTAAGACACAGTGATTATTTAATGTTAATTCGATATATATGTTGTAACGAACGGAATAATAACGATGTTTACCAATAGACTGATTTCTGTCTGCGATCGACGACGAGGCGTAAGGTATTGACTGCAAAGTTAACGGCTGAAGACCTCACCCTGTTGCGTGGTGATCGTTGTCTTTTTCAGAACTTGAGTTTTGCGCTGAATCCGGGTGAGTTGCTTATTCTTGAGGGCAGCAATGGCAGCGGTAAAACGAGTCTGATGCGTGCACTCGTCGGCATGTTGGAACTTGAGGAGGGTGCGATCGAGTGGGACGGAGTTCCGGTGCACAAGAACCGCCAGCGCTTTCATGGCTCACTAGTCTGGATGGCGCACCGGGTTGGCTTCAAAGCTGATCTAACGTTGCTCGAGAATCTGCGGTTCGAGGCAGCTCTGCGCCCTGCATCCGACAAAGACCTGGATGAAGTCCTGCAGCGTCTTGGCATTGAGCGGCTGACACGGCTCCCCCTGAGGTCCTTGTCTGCAGGCCAACAACGCCGGGTTTCTTTGGCGCGGATGCTGTTGTCGAACGCTCCGTTGTGGTTAATGGACGAACCGTTTACAAATCTTGATCGGGCCGGTCGGGAGCTTGTTCTTGAACTCGTTGAAGAGCATGTGCAGGCGGGTGGTATGTGCGTGATCGCCGCGCATCAGGACGTTGTTATTGATGCGCCGATGCGTACGGTGCACCTGTAATGAATAAATACGACGAACAGAACTATCCGCTGTTGCCAGGTTTCCTGGCTGTCATTAAACGTGACCTTGTCATTGCCTGGAAGCGTCCCGGCGACGTCATGAATTCCTTGCTGTTCTTCGCCATGGTCAGCACCCTGTTTCCTTTGGCCGTCGGGCCGAGTACCGAACAACTCGTTTTCAGTGGGCCTGGCGTATTGTGGGTCGCTGCCTTGCTGGCGACGCTGCTGTCTTTGAACGGGCTTTTTCTTACTGACTACGAAGATGGCAGCCTTGACCAGATGATTGTCAGTCCGTTGCCGTTGCCCTTGCTTGCGCTCGGCAAGACCATCGCACATTGGATAACCAGTGGCCTGCCGCTGGTGCTGGTTTCCCCGATACTTGCCATAACCTTTCGCATGCCGATATCTGTGACCGGTGTCTTGATGCTCACATTGACGCTGGGTACGATGAGTTTGAGTCTGGTCGGGTCTATCGGTGCGGCCCTTACCGTCGGTCTGAATCGCGGCACCGCATTGCTCAGCTTGCTGATATTGCCGCTGGTCATGCCTGTGCTCATTTTCGGGGCTCGAACCGTGTCACTTGCGGCAGCTGACGATGGCGTTGCGGCGGGTACTTATTTTCTTGCAGCTTATGCCATGTTGGCATTGTCTCTCGCACCGTTCGCAACGGCGGCTGCATTACGTATTAGTAACGAGTAGAAGTAGTACATATGTTCACATTTTTTCATAAACTGGCATCGCCACCGCACTTTTATCGGCTTGCTCCCAAATTCGTCCCGTGGCTGATGTTGCCGGGGATCTTGCTGATTGCCTACGGTGTCTATGCCGGGCTATACGTCGCGCCGGAAGACTATCAGCAGGGCGATGCCTTTCGCATAATCTACGTGCACGTGCCTGCCGCTTATTTGTCGATGATGGCTTACATGATAATGGCAGTAAGTGCCGGAATCGGCCTTATCTGGCGCATGAAGCTGGCGCACGCTGTTGCCGCAGCCGCCGCGCCGCTTGGTGCCTGGTTTACGTTTCTGGCGCTTGCGACGGGCTCTATATGGGGCCGACCGATGTGGGGTACGTGGTGGGAGTGGGGTGATCCACGGCTGACCTCGGAACTCATCATGCTATTTCTGTATTTCGGTTATATGGCTCTGCGCTCGGCGATCGACGATACCACCAAGGCGGACAAGGCCAGTGCGGTACTCGCGTTGGTAGGCGCAGTGAATGTTCCTGTCATTCACTTCTCTGTTGAGTGGTGGAGCTCATTACATCAGGGCGCAACCTTGATTAAAAAAGGCGGTCCGGCCATTGATGCGGAAATGTTGTACCCGCTGTTGGCAATGATCCTGGCCTACACACTCATATTCGGTGCCTTCCTGTTGCGCCGCGTGAGAACTGAAGTTTTATATCGAGAAAGGCGCACGCGATGGGTTAGAGACCTGATTTTGGCGCCTGGAGGGCAACCCTGATGGAAGGATTGGCGATGGGATCCTACGGATCATACGTATGGGCTTGTTTTGCGTTGACTGCGGTAGTGTTCGGAATTTGCGAATGGCGACTGCGATTACGTCAGCGTAAGGTCTACCGGGATATTGAGGTGCGCATAAAGGCGCTTGAGGAAAACCAATGAAGCCAAGACAGCAACGTATGCTTGGAGTTGCCCTTGCGGGTGTCGGAATTATCGTCGCCGCCGCACTGACTCTGAACGCATTCAAGGAAAACATGATGTTTTTCGTTGATGTATCAGATGTCGTTGAAGGTAACTATCCCGAGGACAGAAACTTCCGCATCGGTGGGCTGGTCGTGCATGACAGCGTAGTGCGCGAGGAAGGGTCGTTAGAGATGAATTTTCGCGTGACTGATATGCGTTGCGAGCTGGGTGTTTCCTATACCGGAGTACTACCTGATTTGTTCCGCGAAGGTCAGGGCGTTGTTGCGCATGGCCGTCTGGGTGATGGCGGTGTGTTTATTGCTGACACCATCCTCGCGAAACATGATGAGGAGTACATGGCGCCAGAGGTTGCAGATTCGTTGGCGAAACATGTCGTGGATGAAACCAAGACGCTTGCCGAACGTTCGGCGGAGTGCGGTACACAATGATTCCTGAGATTGGTCACTTTGCGCTAATCCTGGCTCTGTCGCTCGCTGTTTGTCAGGGCGTGTTGCCGTTAATTGGCGCGCACAGAAATGATGCGGCGATGATGGCAGTAGGGCGTACAGCCGCACTAGGTCAATTGATCTTTGTTGCATTTTCATTTGCTTGCCTGACATGGGCGTTCGTGCAGAGTGATTTCTCGGTTGCGTACGTTGCTAATCACTCGCAGCTGGCCCTGCCTACGATCTACAAGATTTCGGCCGTTTGGGCGGCGCACGAAGGTTCTTTGCTGCTCTGGGTTCTCATTCTGGCGCTCTGGACAGTGGCAGTGAGTCGCTTCAGCGGTGAATTGCCGGACTCTTTCTCGGCACGTGTCATCGGTGTGCTTGGGTTGCTATCTACCGGCTTCCTGTTGTTCACCATACTCACATCAAATCCGTTCTTACGCCTGTCTCCGGCACCAATGGACGGCGCTGATTTGAACCCGCTCTTGCAAGATCCCGGGCTCGCTATTCACCCGCCAATTTTGTATGCCGGCTACGTCGGTTTTTCGGTTGCCTTTGCGTTTGCGATCGCAGCCATGATCAGCGGCAACCTTGACCAAAAATGGGCGAAGTGGACACGTCCGTGGACGACAGCCGCGTGGATGTTCCTGACGGTCGGCATTGCGCTCGGCAGTTGGTGGGCATATTACGAGCTCGGTTGGGGCGGCTGGTGGTTCTGGGATCCTGTTGAGAACGCGTCTTTCATGCCATGGCTGGTTGGCACAGCACTGATTCACTCTCTCGCTGTTACCGAAAAACGCGGCCTGTTTAAGAGCTGGACATTATTGCTGGCGATAGCCGCATTTTCATTAAGTTTGCTCGGCACGTTTCTGGTTAGGTCAGGAATTCTCGTTTCAGTACATGCTTTCGCGACCGACCCGACTCGCGGATTTTTTATACTGACCTTTCTGATGATCGTGATTTTCGGTGCATTGGCTTTGTATGCGTGGCGCGCCCCAAGTCTGGATTCAGATGCTGGCTTTAAGCCGTTTTCGCGTGAAACCTTCCTGATGCTGAATAACGTGCTGTTGGTAACCGCGGCAGGCATCGTGTTCCTTGGCACGATGGCACCGCTGGTGGTTGAGGTCCTGGAAATGGGCAAGATCTCGGTCGGACCACCGTGGTTTGAGATTGCGTTCGCCATACCAATGGTGCCGCTGGTTCTCTTAATGGGGCTTGGTATGCATACCGCCTGGCGATCCCAGGCAGCAGCACCGTGGGCAAACACAATAAAAATCCCGGCCATGATCGCTTTGGTACTCGGACTCGCTATTCCAGGCTTCATGTACGGACGATTTGGATTAATGGTCAGTGTTGGTTCGCTAGCCGCTGTCTGGATATTGGCAGCCTCATTAGTGCTGCCGATTCGCTCCTGGCGACGTGCCCCGGGCACACCGGCGATCACACGTTCGGCTCTCGGCATGTGTGTAGCGCATTTCGGAATTGGTCTTTTTACTTTGGGCGTGACGCTGGTCTCGGCCTTCAGTATTGAAGAAGATGTTGCAGTGCGCGCTGGCCAAACGGTCGAAGTTGCAGGCTATAGTTTTGAAATGCGCGAGATCAGGGACGTACAAGGTCCTAACTACGCTGCAATCGAGGGTGTGGTTGAAATTCGTGAGGGAGCCGATTTCGTTGGTGAACTCCGACCGCAAAAACGCCAGTACCTGGTGCAGAAGAGCTGGATGACAGAGGCAGGTATCCTCGCATTGTGGAATCAGGATTTATTTGTTGCACTTGGCGATCAAATCGGCAGTGACACGTGGAGCGTACGCATCCAGTACAAGCCGATGATTCGATTTATTTGGCTCGGTGCGCTGGTAATGGCGTTAGGCGGCCTGATTTCGATCAGCGACAGGCGCTATCGATCAACGGCAACTGCCAAGAATAAAGTTCACGGCGCTGCGACGGAAGCTGCCTGATGTCTCGTAGCCGTTATCTGGTTCCGCTGTTCGCGTTCGCTATCTTGCTCCCGTTTTTGATGAGCGGCCTGTATCGAGACCCGACCGAATTGCCGTCCCCTTTTCTGGACAAACCCGCCCCGCAATTCGAGTTGCCTTCGGTAACTAATCCCGATGAACTCATGGGTTCCGTCGATTACGAAGGTCAGATTGCATTGGTTAATGTTTGGGCGACCTGGTGCCCCGGTTGTCGCCAGGAGCACGGCTTTCTCATGCGTCTGGCTGCTGAATCGGACATACCGATATACGGTATTGACTGGCGCGATGATCGTGGTGAGGCCCAGCGCTGGCTGGGAGAGTTGGGCAACCCGTACGCGGCGGTCGGCTACGATGCTGACGGACGTGTTGGCATTGATTGGGGCGTGTATGGCGCGCCCGAGACATTTTTGATCGGCGCAGACGGTACCGTCTTGTACAAATTGACCGGGCCGCTCAACCGCGAATTATGGGAGCAGGATTTCGTTCCGTTGATTGCGGCAGAGGAGAACAAGCAGTGAGAAAGGTGCTAATTGTGCTGGTCGCGGTCTCTTTTGCGGTGCCGTGTTTTGCGATTGACGGCGGTACGTCGTTTAGTGATCCTGAACTGCAGGCTCGTTATGACACGATCACTAACGAAGTGCGTTGTTTGAAGTGTCAAAATCAAACCATCAAGGACTCAAACGCATTCCTGGCGTCCGACCTGCGTCGTGAAATTCGACGCATGCTGGAAGAAGGGCTGTCGGACGACGAGATTTACGACTTTCTGGTTGAACGCTATGGCGAATTCGCATTGTATCGACCGCGATTTTCAGGCAAGACGCTGGTCCTGTGGCTAGCCCCTGTTTTCCTGCTCGGGTTTGGTGGCTTCGCAATGTTTCGTATAATGCGCCGCCGAATGGCATTGCCAATCGATGATGACGTTGTGGAAGAGGCTTGAGCTTGATGACACTTTGGATTGCACTAACCGTAATGGGGATTCTGGCCGTCATGTTTGTGGCGTACCCCCTGTATCGAGGCAAACAAACTTTTACGCTGACGGTGGCGCTTGCGGTGCTTGTCGTTTCGAGTCTGTCGATCGGCGTTTATGGCGCAATGGGTAGCCCTGGTCTTTCTTCGCATGGCAGCTCCGGCATGGCTCCCGAGATGGGTGAGGTAGTCACATCGCTAGCAGCGCGGCTTGCTGATGAACCGGACGATCTCAATGGCTGGAAGATGCTGGGCCGCTCCTATATGTCGC
>CAZGVL010000067.1:0-16588 GCA_964528965.1 uncultured Woeseiaceae bacterium | reverse complement strand
CCATCACACCCACGGCACTACCTGTAGGAGCGGGCCATGCCCGCGAAAGGCAACAGAATCCATCACACCCACGGCACTACCTGTAGGAGCGGGCCATGCCCGCGAAACGCAACAGAATCCATCACACCCACGGCACTACCTGTAGGAGCGGGCCATGCCCGCGAAACGCAACAGAATCCATCACACCCACGGCGCTGCCTGTAGGAGCGGGCCATGCCCGCGAAAGGCAACAGAATCCATCACGCTCACGGCGCTGCCTGTAGGAGCGGGCTCGCTCTATCGGACTGAGCAGTCGTCGACTGACGCCCGGTATATTCTTTGAGACCCCGCGATGATGATTAGCTCGATTGCCGCGTGACGTCGACGTACATCGTCAGCCGCTGGCCAGGTTGCAGCAATTTGTTCTTGTCGATCGAGTTCCAGCGCACCAGATCATTGATCGTAATGCGGAATTTACTGGCGATCAGATACAAGGAATCTCCGTTACGAACGGTGTATCTCAGTTTTCGCGTTGTATTGCCCAGAGCAACGGTCGGCGACATGCTCGGCCCGGCTGATTTGTCAGTCCAGACGACGAGCTTGCGACCTATCGACAAGGTATCGCCGGGCGCGAGTCCGTTCCATGCGGCCAGTTCCCGGACTCCGACATCATAGCGACGACTGATCGTCCAGAAGCTTTCGCCCGAGGCGACAATGTGGTCGATCTTATTGCCTGCCCGCTTGCGATCCTGTTTCTTGGCGAGTCGCGCATCGGCGCTTTGACTGTATTCGCTCAGTGGCTTGGTCGCGACTGGAATCATCAGATGACTGCCGACACGAATTGTATTGTTGCGTATGTTATTGGCGCTGCGAATGGATGCTGCTGTCGTATTGTAATCGTCGGCGATCTCGGAAACCGTGTCCCCGTTTTTTACCAGGTGACGTTTCCAGCGCACGCGTTCATTGGCTGGTACTGCAGCTAATGCGTCGGTGAATACCTCAGCAACAGCTATCGGCATGACTAACTGATGTGGACCTTTCGGATCGGTGGCCCAGCGGTTGTAGCCAGGGTTATAGGCGTAGACCGTATCGACGTCGACGCCGGCGAGCTCTGCGGCGAGTGCAAGATCGACCTGCGTCTCCGTTTCAGTGATGACGAATTGTGGTTCATCAACGATGTGTGGAAGCGTGAGGCCGAACCGGGATGGGTCGCGTACGATTTCAACCAGCGCTAACAGGCGAGGAACGTAGGCGCTGGTTTCTTTCGATAGCTTGAGATTCCAGAAATCTATGGGCTTGTTTGCGGCTGTATTTCGTCGCACTGCTTTTCTGACGTTGCCTTCGCCCGAGTTGTACGACGCAATAGCGTTGAACCAGTCGCCCTTATTGAAGCCGTGTAAATAGTCCAGATATTTCAGCGCGCCGCCGGTTGAGTCAACGATGTCGCGACGTCCGTCATACCACCAGTTCTGACGAATGCCAAATCGAGTTGCTGTGCCGGGAATCATCTGCCAAAGGCCGGCTGCTCGTCCATGTGAATACGCAAACGGGTCATATGCGCTTTCGACAATTGGTAGCAAGGCCAACTCGTAGGGCAGGCCACGCTTGTCGATTTCGGCCAGGATAAAGGGCAAGTAGCGTTGTGCTCGGGTAAAGACTCTATCCAGGTAATCCGGATGACTGACAAACCACTTCAGTTCTCCATCGAGCCGTGAGTTGTCCTGTGGTTCGAGCGAGAAACCATTACGCATACGGGCCAGCAAATCGTTTGCTGCTGGTTGCTGTGTCGGCAGTTTAATGCCGCTAACCGGGGAAATCAGCGTGAGCGACGGTATTTCTGCGGGGTTTGAGTTCGCAACGCCGTCATGCATGAAAGGGTTCGCACCGGCAGGTCCTGCAAAAATGAGCAAAAAAGAGACCGCGGACGCACAGTAGCTACGTATTCTCTGCAATAATCGGGGTTGTTTTGAAAGCATCGGGCTATCGTACCGGCCGAACGCCGATGTGCAAGTGTCAAACCGGTAAATTGCGACGCAAGGCGAGCTCGAATGACAGAAGTAGTCGATAAATCACAATCAGTGTCTGATTGGCTGGAAGCGCCGCTGGGCGAGTCCTTATTACATCAGGAAAGCCGCGTTGTCGAAGAGGCGTTCGATGGCATTTTCGGTGAGCAATGCTTGCAACTCGGGAATTGGGGCGCTGCCAATACCTTCTTGCGCTTCGCACGCACGCAACGATCGGCGCTCATCGCAGAAGTACCCGGTGAAGAGGGTAGTTTTGCACTGAGTCAGTTGCATCGCCTGCCGGTTGCCAGCGATTCGATCGATTCCGTTTTGCTACCGCATACTCTTGACTACAGTGATCGATCACACGCGATTCTGCGTGAAGTGCACAGGGTGTTGCGATCCGATGGCCATTTGGTCGTGCTTGGCTTCAAACCCGGTGGATTGTGGGGATTGCGTCGTTTGATACCGGGTGCCGGCATGCCACCGGCAACCGAACAATTAATCGCTGAGCGGCGGCTGCGGGACTGGCTGCAATTATTGGATATGCGTATTCATGGCATTAGCCGCTACTTTTTCCGCTGGCCGATGCCGGGCAATAGTGGTGCCAGCTCGCAGCAATGGGAGCATCGTGGGCAGCGCTGGTGGCCGGAGTTGGCGGCTTGCTATATGCTCACGGCGCAGAAACGCATCAGCACAATAACGCCGGTCAGGCCGACCTGGCGTAGCACCGCAAAAGTCGTTACCGGGCTGGCCGAACCTTCCACACGAGTGTCGCGAATTCGCTTTGACCAAGATGATTGAGATTTATACCGACGGCGCCTGCAGGGGAAACCCCGGCGCTGGTGGTTGGGGCGTACTGCTGATTTCTGGCGACACACGCAAGACCCTGCACGGCGGTGAGCCGGAGACAACCAACAACCGTATGGAGCTTACGGCCGCGATCGAGGCATTGAATGTCCTCAAAGGGCGTCAGATCGTCTTGCTGCACACCGACTCCAAGTACGTTATGGATGGCCTTACCCAATGGCTGCCGAACTGGAAGAAGCGTGATTGGAGAACAGCGGCGAAGAAACCGGTGAAGAACAAGGATCTTTGGCAGGCGCTGGACGAGGCAGCCAATAAGCATGACGTTACCTGGAAATGGGTCAAGGGCCACGCCGGCAATGCCGGCAACGAAATGGCGGATGAACTCGCAAACCGCGGCGTCGACGAACTGTAACTACCACCAATATCGAACCGATCCTTGTAGGAGCGGGCCCGTTCTATCGAACTGAGCGGGCTTCGACTGGCACTTGGTATATTTGTGAGACCCCGCGATAAAGCTTTGTCGTTCTGCCGGGCCTCGATCGCGCGCATGGCGCGCTCCTACAAGTGGTTATTGTGACGTTTTACAGGAGCAGGCTCGCTCTATCGGACTGAGCGGTCTTGGACTGGCATCCGATATATTTTTGAGACTCCGCGATAAAGCTTCGTCGTTATGCCGGGCCTTGATCGCGCGCATGGCGCGCTCCTACAGGTGGTTTTGCCAATCACTTGTTGGATGTCCGTTCGTTGTGGTCAAATATGGGCATGCGACAAATCGTCCTCGACACTGAAACCACCGGTTTATCCACCAAGCATGGGCACCGCGTCATCGAAATTGGCTGCGTTGAGCTCGTCAATCGCCGCCTGACTGGTCGCGAGTACCATCGTTTCCTGAATCCTGACCGAGATATTGACGCAGGGGCTGAGGCGGTGCACGGCATTAGTCGCGATGATCTGGAGAGCGAACCGCGCTTTCCGGAAATCGTGGACGAACTGCTGGAGTTCCTGAGTGACTCACAGCTGATCATTCACAACGCGACCTTCGACGTTGGCTTTCTTGAGCATGAACTCAAGCTCATGCAGCACCCGCAGCCGAAAATAGAGCACCATGCGGAAGTGCTCGATACGCTGACGATGGCGCGCAAAATGCACCCGGGCCAAAGAAACAGTCTCGATGCCCTCTGCAAGCGCTATGAAGTCGATGCGTCGAAACGGGATGTGCATGGCGCGCTGATCGATGCCGACTTGCTGGCGCGTGTGTATCTGGCCATGACGGGTGGGCAGACGGCGCTGGTATTGGACGCTGAAGTCGAGAAACCCCGCGAAGGAAACACTAAAAACAGCAGTATTGCGGCGCGTGATGATCTCAAGCTGGTGGTCATCAAGGCGAGTGCAGAGGAGGCAGCGGCACACGAGGCGCTGCTTGAAAAAATTCGTAATTCCGGAGCGTGTGTGTGGGATAGCACGTCCGAGATCTAAGCGCAGCTGCAAAAACGACAAAGAACAGTCTAGAATCGGCCATTCGCCGCAGCGATGGTCGGCCGCACTAATTCAGAAAACGGACAACAGGATACGATATGGCCCATACGATGGCAGGCTCGCTACGAGACAACTTCCTCGGCAATTCGCCAGTTTGGTACAAGAATACAATTATCGCGTTTCTGATACTGAACCCAATTCTTGTCACTTTTGACCCGTTCATCGCCGGCTGGGCGCTGATCTTGGAGTTCATCTTTACACTGGCGATGGCGCTGAAATGTTATCCGTTGCAGCCCGGTGGCCTGCTGGCGATCGAAGCAGTGGTGCTCGGGCTGGCAACACCGGCGATGGTGTTTCACGAAACTGAAGCTAACTTCCCCGTCATCATGCTGTTGATGTTCATGGTTGCCGGTATCTACTTTCTTCGAGAAATGTTGTTGTTCACCTTTACGAAGATTCTCCTGGGTGTGCGTTCAAAGATTCTGCTGTCGGTCATGTTTTCGCTGACGGCGGCATTCTTGTCTGCGTTTCTGGATGCGTTGACAGTCACTGCGGTGATTATCACCGTTGCTATCGGCTTCTACGGTGTCTACCACAAGGTCGCGTCGGGTAAGCAATTTCACCATGGACACGATCACGGTACGGACGAAGAGGTCATAGAGCTGCATCGTGAAGATCTTGCACAATTTCGCTCATTTCTGCGGAGTCTGATGATGCACGGGGCGGTTGGTACCGCATTGGGCGGTGTCACGACATTGGTTGGAGAACCGCAAAATCTATTGATCGCTGAAGTTATGGACTGGGACTTTGTCGAGTTTTTCTTGGCAATGGCTCACATATCGATGCCAGTGCTCGTCGCAGGTCTGATTACTTGTGCCTTGCTTGAGAAGTTCAGGGTGTTTGGCTACGGCGCACAGTTGTCTCCAAAAGTTCGCGAAGTGCTGGAGGAATACGACGATCATATGACGAGCCGACGGACAAAGTCGGAAAGCACCGTTATTGTTGTACAGGCGGTTGTTGCGCTGGTACTGATTCTTGCGCTTGGGTTTCATCTCGCAGAGCCTGGCGTTGTTGGCTTACTCGTCATCGTGTTGGCGACATCGTTCAACGGCGTCATCGAAGAGCATCGCTTAGGACATGCGTTTGAAGAGGCGCTGCCTTTCACCGCACTGCTTGTCGTTTTTTTTGCGATCGTCGCTGTAATTGACCACCAGGGCCTGTTCGACCCCATTATTCATTGGGTGATGACGTATGACGGCAAGGAACAACAAGCATTGTTCTATATGGCGAATGGATTCCTGTCGATGATCAGTGACAACGTATTTGTTGCGACGGTCTATATCACCGAGCTTGAAGAAATTTATCAGAGTGGTGCGATTAGCCGTGATCAATTTGACGCACTCGCCGTTGCTATCAATACCGGAACCAATATTCCCAGTGTTGCGACGCCGAATGGGCAGGCTGCGTTTCTGTTTCTGCTGACATCAGCAGTGGCCCCGCTGATCCGATTGTCGTATGGGCGCATGGTGATAATGGCGTTGCCGTACACGATTGTCATGAGCATTACTGGTCTGGCTGCTCTTTGGTATTTGGGGTAGACACTAATACTCGATTGATCCGTCGCAGCAAGGATCGCGCGCTGGGGCGCGCTCCTGCAATGGTTCCAACTGCACCTGTAGGAGCGGGCCATGCCCGCGATCTTTTCAGCCGCCAAACCCTCATCACAATCAACCCTGCGACCCAAGCCCGAGAATTGCTCGCACAGGTGTGCTATTTAAAGCTCTGATTTCCACGGAACACAATAATGCCCTTCAATATCAACAATATTCGCATCGGTATCATCGGCCTTGGCTACGTTGGCCTGCCGCTGGCCGTCGAATTTGGCAAGCAATACGCTACCGTAGGATTTGACGTCAACGCGGATAGAATCACCGAGCTGGAAAACGGCGTCGACTCAACGCTGGAAGCTTCTACGGAGGAGTTGCAGGGGGCGACGGAGCTCACGTATTCCACGCAGACGGAAACTCTGGCCGCGTGCAATTTTTACGTCGTAACGGTGCCGACACCTATTGGTGATAGCAACCGCCCGGTATTGACCCCGCTTCGCAAGGCCAGTGAAACCTTGAGTGGCGTGCTGAAGAAGGGTGACGTTGTCGTTTATGAGTCGACGGTATATCCGGGTGCGACCGAGGAGTTCTGTGTGCCAATTCTGGAGCAGGATTCCGGCCTGAAGATGAATGAGGATTTCTTCGTTGGCTACAGCCCGGAACGCATTAACCCGGGTGACAAGGAACATCGACTGCCGTCTATTCTGAAAGTAACCTCTGGATCTACGCCGGAAGCTGCAGAATATGTTGATAGCGTCTACCGCTCCATTATCACCGCGGGAACCCATAAGACGAGCAGCATCAAGGTTGCCGAAGCGGCCAAGGTGATTGAGAATACTCAACGCGACGTGAATATCGCGCTGGTCAATGAGCTGGCTATGATTTTCGAGCGTGTGGGAATCGATACCGAGGAAGTTCTTGAAGCTGCAGGCACGAAATGGAATTTCCTGCCATTCCGACCGGGGCTGGTGGGTGGTCATTGCATCGGCGTTGATCCGTATTACCTTACGTACAAGGCTCAGCAGCTTGGCTACCACCCTCAGATGATACTGGCGGGGCGGCGTATCAACGACAATATGTCGTCGTATGTTGCTACACAGATCATCAAAAGGATGCTGGTCAAGCGGATCCAGCCAATGGACTCACGAGTCCTGATACTTGGATTGGCTTTCAAGGAAAACTGCCCTGATATTCGCAATACGAAGGTTATAGATATCGTCAGTGAGCTTGCGTCATTTGGTGCGACTGTCGACGTGTGTGACCCATGGGTTGATGCGGAGGTGGCGAAAGCAGAATACGATCTTGATCTTGTCTCCAGGCCCAGCAAAGGAGAGTATGATGTCGTGGTGATTGCGGTCGCGCACGATCAGTTTAAGATGCTCGGCGAGCAAGGCATTCGAAACTTTGGCAAGCAGGAATCAATTGTCTATGACATCAAGTACGTATTACCTAAGGACGTCGTTGACGATCGCTTATAGCGGAATGATGAATTGAAGATCTTGGTCACAGGAGCAGCAGGCTTCATAGGGTCGACAACGGCGAAGAAGTTGCTGGAACGCGGCGATACTGTCGTGGGGTTGGACAACTTTAACGACTATTACGATGTCTCGTTGAAGGATGCCCGCGCTGAAATACTTGACAATTTTGACAACTTTTCTATGGTGCGCATGGATCTCGCAGACCGCGCCGGTATCGAAGAGCTCTTTGCAACGCATCAGTTTGAAAAAGTTGTGCATCTGGCCGCCCAGGCCGGAGTACGCTATTCGATCGAAAACCCGCACTCCTATATTGAAAGCAATATTGTAGGCACGCTGCATATTCTCGAAGGGTGCCGGCACAATAAAGTCGAACATCTTGTGTACGCATCGTCCAGCTCGGTCTATGGGGCGAATACGGCGATGCCATTTTCAATCCATCAGAACGTTGACCACCCGCTCGCACTCTACGGCGCTACCAAGAAAGCCAACGAGTTGATGGCTCATACCTACTCGAACCTGTACGAATTACCGACCACCGGCCTGCGATTCTTTACCGTCTACGGTCCATTTGGTCGACCGGATATGGCGCTGTTCATGTTCACGCGCAATATCATTGAAGGCAAACCGATCGACGTCTTCAACTACGGAAATCATCGTCGTGACTTCACTTATGTTGACGATATTGTCGAGGGTGTCATTCGGACTATGGATCACACCGCGACGTCGAATGAATCATGGGACCCTGCTGATCCGGATCCGGGCACCAGCATGGCACCGTATCGGATCTACAATATCGGCAACCAACAACCGATTGAGCTCATGCGCTATATCGAGGTGATTGAAGATTGCGTTGGCAAAAAAGCCGAGAAAAACCTGCTACCGCTGCAACCCGGCGATGTGCCTGACACCTATGCGGACGCGACGGATCTGATGACAGACGTTGGCTACAAGCCAAATACGCCAATCGAAACAGGTGTGCGGAACTTCGTTGACTGGTATCTTGATTACTACAAAGACGAGCTTTCGAAATCCGCCTAGAAGGTACTACGCGCGTGGCATCCAGCTACACAGACAGAAAACTTAGCGCCCGATATCCGACTGATCTGCCTGCCTGGCAGGCCTTAAAAACTCACTATCGTGAGTCCATGTCGGCGCGCACGCTGCGCGAGCTGTTTGCGCGAGATAAGGGGCGTGCAGAGAAACTGTCCGTGCAGGCCGGTGAGTTGTACGTCGATTACTCCAAGAATCACCTGAACATCACGACGCGACGGCTGCTCTGCAAGCTGGCGAAGGAAGCCAAAGTTCCGGCAGCCATCGAAGCGATGTTTGCCGGTGAGCACATTAACAATACCGAAGGCCGGCCGGTACTGCATGCAGCATTGCGCTCAAAGATATCGGATACGGTTGCGCTCGAGACGCCAGGTGTCAGGGATGTCTGGCAAGTGCTCGATCAGATAGAGCAGTTTGTCGACGAAGTAGAGGGTGGCGGAATTGTTGGCTACAACAAGCAGCGCCTGACCAACATTGTCAATATCGGCATTGGTGGCTCTGACCTTGGTCCGGTCATGGCGAGCCGTGCGTTACGACCGTTCTGGAAAGACGGTATGCGTTTTCACAGCGTATCGAATGTTGATGGCACACAACTGGCTGACCTGAAAAATGAACTGGATCCTGATAGCACGCTATTTGTTATCTGTTCCAAGACATTTACGACGCTTGAAACGATGACGAATGCCAATGCAGCACGTGCCTGGGTGTGTGAGCGACTCGGCGAAGCGGCAGTTGAGGATCATTTTGTTGCAGCGTCTACCAACCATGATGCGATGAATGCTTTCGGGATTCGCCAGGACTACCGGTTCGGGTTTTGGGACTGGGTCGGCGGAAGATACTCTCTGTGGTCAGCAGTCGGCTTATCCCTGGCGCTAGTTGTTGGTATGGACGCATTCAAGCGCCTACTCGCCGGGGCGCGCCAAATGGATCTGCATTTTCGGCAGGCGCCGCTTGAGCAGAATCTGCCTGTCTTACTGGCGCTGATCGGCATTTGGTACAACAATTTTTTTGGCGCCCAGAGTCAGGCGATACTGCCATACGACAATCGACTTGACCGCTTCCCGGCCTATCTGCAGCAATTGCAGATGGAGAGTAGCGGAAAGAGCGTGCGGACGGACGGCAAACCGGTACGTTGTAGTACTGGCATGGTTATCTGGGGTGAGGCAGGTAACAACGCGCAACACTCATTTTATCAGCTTCTGCATCAGGGGACTCGACTGGTACCGATCGATTTCATTATGCCGACAAAGTCGTCCGGTGCTGATCAAGTGCAGCAGGATCTGGCTATTGCCAATTGCATCGCACAAAGTGAGGCCTTGATGGATGGATTTGATCAAGATGGTCTCGAGGCATATCGGGTGCACAAGGGTAACAATCCGAGCACGACTATCGTCCTGGATGAACTAAAGCCTGAATCACTGGGTCAACTGATCGCATTGTACGAGCACAAGGTTTTCGTGGAAGGTGTGATCTGGGGGATTGACTCATTCGATCAGTGGGGCGTAGAGCTCGGCAAGAAAGTGGCGTCTTCCCTTTCAGAGGTAGTATCAGGAAACGTGCCTTATTCCGGCACAAACGCATCAACCAGGAACCTTCTGAAAGAACTCAAGTAACCCGCAGTACTTGCGGGTCAGTCCTATCGAACTGAGCGGTCGTCGACCGGGGCCCGCTGAGTTTTCATGATTCCGTCACCCCGCCGAATTCAACGTCGATGCAAGCAGGAGCGGGAAATGCCCGCGACACTCACAATATCCGGCGACACCTCAAGCTCAATATTGATACCATTCACCCAATATTTGCATAAGCCGACCCGCCTGATGATGTCTCCACGATCTGCTAGTTTCAAACTCGTATCCGAATTCTCTCGAGCTTTGTCGATACTATTGATCGTCTCTTCAGTCCTGGTATCACCGGCGGCCATGTCTGGCCCAATGATTGCTCCCGGCGATTTGCTACTTCGCCACGACATTCAACGCCTCGCAGATGCCGGGGTTATCAAAGGCCCGACCACTACCTGGCCGCTAGCCTGGGGACCGATTCTCTATGATATTCGAAATGCCGATTCGACGAAATTGTCGCCGGCTGTGCTCGATGCGTTGAACCGCGTTCGTAATCGCTCGAGGTGGGAGACACGAGCATCCGAATTGACCTTCAAAGCGAAGTTAGGAGTTGCCGCCGAGCCGTCCCCCATTCGTTCATTTCAGGACACGCCGCGTGGCGACGTTGAAGCCTCCGTTGGAGGTGGCTGGATAGGAGAGTGGTTTAGTGCTGAACTTAATGTTCAGTACGTAGACTCCGATCAGGATGACGAAGATATCCGCTACGACGACAGCATGGTCGGAGTGGTGTTCGGCAATTACTCGATTGCTGCCAGCACGATGCAACGCTGGTGGGGTCCTGGCTGGGACGGTAGCCTGATACTGTCAAATAACGCACGGCCGATGCCGTCAATTACGTTCGATAGGGTATTCACAGACCCATTTGAAACCAAGTGGCTGAGTTGGCTGGGTCCGTGGGATCTCAATGTGATGTTCGGCCAAATGGAAAAAGATCGCTACGTGCCGAATACGCAGTTCTTTGGACTGCGATTCAACTTCAAACCGATTCCGTCTTTAGAGATTGGTTTCTCCCGCACCGCGCAGTGGTGTGGCGATGGGCGTCCTTGCGATTTTGAAACGTTCATTGACTTGCTTCTGGGTCGAGACAACGTTGAGCCTGACGAAATTGAAGATGAACCAGGCAACCAACTGGCTGGCGTGGATTTCCGTTGGTCCCTGCCATTTTTTGATTTTCCAATTGCAGTGTATGGACAATTGACTGGTGAAGATGAAGCTGGAGGCTTCCCAAGCAAATATCTTGCACAAGGCGGGGTCGAATTTTCAGGATACATGCTGGACAGGTGGTCGTATCGCTGGTTTGCAGAGCTGGCAGGTACTAGCTGTGAATTCCTGAAGGAGGACATATTTAACTGCGCGTATAACCACGATATTTATTTAACAGGTTATCGGTACCGCGCTCGCACGGTCGGACACGGTGCAGACAACGATTCACTGTTGGTTTCGACGGGTTGGATGATGGTTGATGAGCGAGATAGCCAATGGCGAATCTTGCTGCGTTTCGGCGAACTCAACAGGGGTGGACCACCGGACTCTCGTAACAGTCTGACGGCGACGCGACAGGATATCGCAAGCATCGACCTGTCGCACAGTCGAGTATTCTCATTTGGTCTCATCGACGCGGGCATCGGCTATGAGACCATTGATGATGCCGCGACTGGCGAGCGCCAGAGTGACGGACGAGCTTACCTGCAGTGGCGATCGTCATATTGACGCGTCGCGTACGGCTCCTGTCACACATTCGATTGTCTAACGTATTGGCTATAACGCTGCTACAATTCGGCGCTTAATAGCGGGCTCGTTCAGGAAACCTTGGGCGTTGCCAGAAGAATAAGATTTGCCACCATTCGGCCAAACTTAAGATATGAACAATTGCAGTAAGTCTCTTCGATGGGTTTTCGTGTTCCTTTTTGCAGGACAGTTCGCGTTATTCGCGGCTAGCGCCGCTGCGCAGTCGATCAACCTCACGGCCCAACAACAACAGATGCTCGATCAGCTGCCGCCGGCACAGCGTGAGCAGGCACTGCGACAGATTGAACAACTGCAGCAGCAAGGCGGCGGTGCAGGCTCTGAACTGTCGAGTCTCTCCGACGAGACGGATTTTCTAACGCCATTGCAAGGTGTTCCTGATCTCGCGGAAGAACCGGAGGAGCTGCGCGCTGATCGCAGATCGCGGTTGATCTTGACGCTGGAATTGAAGGAAGACCTGGAACGTCAGGCAACTCTGGACTTCAGTTTGGACGAAGCGCTGCAGCGTATCGAAGGCAGCAACTACTTCGAACTCGACGAAGCCGGCGTGTTATTTCTGCCCGGCATATCGTCAATCTCTCTACTGGGGCTGACAACTGAGCAACTGGTGCAGCGCCTCGGTGCTGTTTCTGCGCTCAAGATATTTGAGATCTCGGCGACGATTTTGGAGAGTGCGACGACCGGTGTGGATGCGCTGGAGCCATTCGGGTACGACCTGTTCGAAACGAAAGATGGTAGCGGATTCGAGCCAATGAACACCGGGCCTGTGCCCGCAGATTACGTACTGGGGCCCGGCGATAGTATCAGGGTGCAACTCTACGGCAACGAGAACGGTATTTACGAATTCGAAGTTACCCGCGACGGAATCCTGAACTTGCCGGAGCTGGGGCCGATTACAGTAGCGGGCCTGCCGTTTTCCGAATTCCGACAGGACATGAATCGCCGCGTTGAAACGATGCTTCTGGGAACTCAAGTCAGCATCACAATGGGGCGACTGCGAAACATCCAGGTCTTTGTGCTTGGCGACGTAAACCGACCGGGTTCGTATCTCGCGGGTGGCCTCGCAACGATCAGTAGTGCGTTGTATCGAAGTGGGGGCGTCAGTCGCGTGGGTTCGCTGCGAAATATTCAGCTGAAGCGCGCTGGTAAGACGGTCGGCCGCTTCGATCTCTATGAGGCATTGTTGAATGGCGATACCTCAGGTGACCATCGACTTCAGCCGGGCGATGTGATTTTTGTTCCGCCGGTCGGCGCGCAGACCAGCGTAGATGGTGCGGTAAAGCGGCCCGGGATATACGAAACCCGTGGACAAACATCGATCGCTGATGTCGTCGCGATGGCCGGTGGTCTGACACCTGATGCTTATCCAAAAGGCGCTCACATAGAACGCATTGAAGGTAGCGAGGAACGCAAGGTACTGTCGGTCAATGTCGGCGGTCAGGACGCATCGTTAACGCCGGTGCATGCTGGCGATATCGTTGTTGTTCCGCACATTCTGCCTCAATTTGAAGAGACGGTGACACTGGTTGGCCACGTGCATCGGTCTGGTCCATATCAGTGGCGAGAGGGCATGCGGCTGACCGACCTGATCGCTTCCGAGTTGGAGCTTCAGCCCGGTGCTGACGCGGGCTACGTGTTGATACGTCGCGAGGACCCGAAGACTCGCCATATCAGTGCCTTGTCAGCGAACCTTAGTGATGCATTGCTCAATCCAAATTCTCCAGCCAATCTGCAGTTGCAAGCGCGCGACACGATTCACGTGTTCAATCTCGCATTTGGCCGGCAGCGCGTAATCGAAACACTGCTCGAAGAGTTGCAGCTGCAAGGGCGCTCGGGCGAACCCTTCCGCGAAGTGAGTATATCCGGAGAGGTCAAAGCGCCCGGCACGTATCCGTTTGAGGCCGGCATGCGACTCAGCGATTTGGTCCGTGCAGGTGGCAATCTCGCCGAAGAAGCCTATGCGCTTAAGGCGGAGATTGCTCGTTATGAGGTCGTCGACGGTCAATACCGAAGCAGAGACGTTATTAGCGTTGACCTGGACGCAGCCTTGCGTGGTGTCGCCGGTGCAAATATTGAGATATCCGAACATGACAACCTGCGTATCAGCAGAATTCCAGGTTGGGATACGCTCTGGACAATTACGCTTGCCGGAGAGGTGAAGTTTCCGGGTGAGTACCGGATACGACAGGATGAGACTCTCGGTCAGGTTCTTGAGCGTGCTGGTGGTCTCACCGACGCGGCATTCCCAAGAGGAGCGATTTTCCTGCGCGAATCATTGCGCGAGCGAGAGCAGGAGCAAATCGAGATCTTGACACGGCGAATGGAAGCGGACCTGACATCATTGTCGTTGCAAAACGTTGATTCATCGGGATCGGAAACCCTGGAGACCGGGCGCCAGTTGCTCACTCAATTACGCTCCACGGAAGCGGTTGGCCGCCTTGTTATTGATCTCGATCGAATTGCAGAGAGCGTAGAAAATAGCGCGCTCGCAGCTAACGTGGAATTGCGCGATGGAGATCAACTGCTGGTACCAAAGAAACCGCAGGAGGTTACGGTTATCGGCGAGACCCAACAGAATACTTCGCATCTGTTCCAGCCAGGGTTGAACCGGAATGACTACATTGAGATGAGTGGTGGTTTGACCAGACGTGCCGATAAAGGGCTCATCTACACAGTCCGGGCAAGTGGGTCGGTGGTGACGACTGAGGGCTCTCGCTGGTTCGGGCGCGGCGGGCAGTCAGAAATTCAACCGGGCGACACGATTGTTGTTCCATTGGAAACAGACAAGATCCGGCCGATCACGTTCTGGACCAGTGTCACACAGATTCTTTATCAGGGTGCGATCGCGGTTGCCGCACTCAAGACTTTCAACGAATAGTCATGACTACATCGCGTAGAAATAATGAAGGTGAGGCCCAAATGGACGGCGGCGACACTGCTTCTGCGGAGAGGCTGGTGTACGTTACGGCTGGTCAGGCGTTCTCCGGTGAAGCAGATGAGAGAATAAGCCTGCGACATGCCTGGAATATTCTTTGGCGTGGAAAAGTGGTCGTTATCGCGGTCACGGCAATTTTTGCTCTCGGCTCGATCGCGTATGCGCTGCTTGCTCAGGAAGTCTATCGTGCAGAAGTTCTGCTGATGCCTGAAACGCAAAAATCGTCGGCCGATTTTGGAGGGCAGCTTGGAAGCCTCGCGGCGCTGGCAGGTGTGAATGTCGGCGAGTCCGGCACCGTCGAGTCGATGGCCGTGTTGCGGTCACGTAAATTCGCTCAGGATTTCATCAAGCAATATGACCTCGTGCCGGTTTTTTTCGCGGAAGATTGGGATGCAGTCAATGAACGCTGGTTGATCGAAGCACCGGCTGAGCAACCGGATGTGCGGGACGGTATTAAATTCTTTCACGAGGAAGTCCTGCAAGTTAGCGAGGAACGCAGCACCGGCCTGGTGACGCTGGCGGTTGAGTGGGGCGACCCCGACGTTGCCGCTGAGTGGGCGAGCATGCTCGTGCAGCTTCTAAATGACCGACTTCGCGAACGGGCGCTGCAAGAAGCCCAGACGAACGTTGATTACCTACAGTCGGAAATGGCGAATACAACATTGTTCAATATGCAGGCGTCAATCGGACGTCTTTTGGAAGTTGAGCTTCAGAAGCTGATGCTGGCGAAAGGGAACGAGGAGTTCGCATTCAAGGTCGTTGATCCGGCGACTCCGCCAAAGGAACGGGTGCGCCCCAAGCGTGCATGGACCGTGATCATCGGTACGATTTTGGGCGGACTTTTGGGCGTATTTACCGTGCTGGTGTTACATTCCTGGCGAGCCGGCAACCCATCCTGAGAAACTCGGTGCGCTCCACTGATGGGACACAATAGAGTATAGTGTTCGATCTGTTTTTTGCGGAATCAGTAATGATATCAAAGGCTACTCAGCGCGCCGGCCGTTGCCGGACTGGCGGATTTACCCTCATCGAGATATTGATTGTAATCGTGATAATGGGGTTGTTGATTTCACTCGTGGCCCCAACCCTGTTTTCAAAAGTTTCCTCTTCGCAACGAAAAACGTCGATGGCACAAATGCAGATGCTTTCAACTGCGCTCGACACCTATCGTCTCGATATCGGTTCTTATCCTGAAAACCTGGAGGAGCTGCGGCGGAGCGATCGACCGGGTTGGGATGGCCCATATATGCCGCGAGACATACCTAACGATCCGTGGGGAAATCCCTACGTTTATTCTCTGGAACAGGATGGCGAATATCCCTATGGCCTGTCTTGTTATGCTGTAGGTGGCCTTCCGGGTGGAGAGGATGACGAAGCGGACATCGTTTTCCAGTGAGCACTGTGCTCAACGTCTTTTCAGAGCACGGTGTTCCGGCAAAGGACCTGGAGAAGGCGCGTTCGTATCAGGCACGACACGGCGGGCGGCTGGAACAAATACTGGTCAATATGGGCAGTCTTCCATCCGAGGACCTGCCCGCCATATATTCCAAGTGGTTCGGCGCGCCGGTACTTTCCGATAAAGACTGGCGTGACTGGCAAGCACCTGAGGGCACTGATGCGTTGCCAATAGAATTCCTGCTGGAACGCGGCTGGCTGCCGTGGGAACGTAAAGATGAAGCTTGGGTTTTCGCCAGCAGTTCCCCATTTGATCTGGAGGTCAATGCGTGGCTTGCCGAGCATGCGCTCCAACCAGACCTGCGACTACTTTCTGTGGACGACTTCGAAACGCTGCGAACGCGATTTGGTCTCGAAAAATCCGATTTGCAGCTGGATGGATTGTCGCTGGTTGAAGAAGACCGGCTTCGTGAACTGGCGTCAGAGGCGC
>CAZGVL010000066.1:0-16633 GCA_964528965.1 uncultured Woeseiaceae bacterium | reverse complement strand
GGTGTCAGGTTTATTTTTTAGCTCATAGATCCGGAAGGCAGTGACATCGTTTCTGGTACCTTTCTAGCAAATAAACCTGACACCGTTTCTGTAACCAGAACATGGGTCGGCGGACCGTCCTGAGCTGGCGCCCAGATGGGCGCCAGTAACAGAAAGCTAGCAAGTGCGCACAATCGACCAGCTACATGATGTCCTTGTAGATTTCACCGTCCTTCATTATCAAGTGCAACTTGCTCTCGTCCAGAATCAGGTCGATGTCTTCAAGAGGGTTGCCATCCCAAAGCAGGATGTCGGCGTATGCATCAGGGCGGATGGTGCCAATGTCGTAGGTCGGGTATGGATCAAGCACGTTCGACCACTTCAACACGATTCCGGCATTCCCAGTAGACATTCTTAATGCAAGAGCCGCGGGATAACCGACCATGTTGGTTCGGCACGTAATGTCTTCCTTCATGCGTGGCCCGAATGTTGGCGTAAACATATCCGAGCCTCCAATCATGAAGACATCATGATCAAGCATCATAGCGGCGACATTCCTCGCCCCCTTGCCCACGGCCACACCCTTCATCTTTTGTTCGTGGCTAAAGAACCCTGGCATGGAATCATAATCACCAAAAGTTGCAACGCTCATGAAACATTGAAAACTCCAGACGATGTCCTTGTCCATTCTTGCCATTCTTCTTACGGTTTTCTCCGAGACAAGAAATCCATGCTCGAAAGAACGAACGCCGGCGTCAAGGGAACGTTCATATGAACCGTCATGATAGGCATGAATTGATACATAGGTTCCGTAGTCGCTTGCAATCTCAACGGCTGCTTCCATTTCTTCCTGGGTCGCGCCGTAAGTTTCCAGCGGATCGTAAATGCTAGCAACGCCGCCGCCAGCCATGATCTTGGTAAAGTGGGCGCCATTACGGAAGTTTCGGCGTGATGCTTCAATAACCGAATTTCGCCCTTCGATAATGTAGGACTGTTCAACCATGGCGCCATAGTCCTTATTGAGTGCGGTATCCGTTGGACTTCCCCAATCACCATGCCCGCCTGTTGGTGAAAGCACGCCGCCAGAAGTATAGAGACGAGGTCCGGTTAGGCTACCCTTTTGAATGAGCTTGGCTATCCCTCTTGAATTTCCAGCTATATCCCTGGCAGTAGTAATACCTTTCATTAGCAAATTTTCGCGCAGAGCCTGTGCGGCCATTGCACCAGCCGCTCCGAAATCGTATTCGTTAAAACCATTCGTCCCTGCGGGAGTCTCGAAGGTGACATGGGTGTGCATGTCGATCAGACCAGGCGTTAATGTGCGACCACCACCATCGATCACGGTGGCTTCCGGCGCAGCAATATCTTCGCCGACTTCGACTATGTGATTTCCTTCGATCAGAACATCGGTATTCATTGCAAGCTCATCAGAAAAACCGTCAAAGACGTTGACATTGGTAAAGAGGATCTGGCTTTCGTCCTGCGCTAGTGTTGTTGACGAAGCCGCGAGCGCAAGGGCGGTGCAGATTGTTGTCAAGAAGTTAGTTGTGGTTATCATTGGTTCATCCCTACCTGAATTATTGTCTATGTGTTTTTCGGTATTCCTGCGGCGACTGGCCCGTCCAGTTTTTGAACGCACGCGAGAATACAGTTGCATCTTTAAAGCCGACGGACTGTGCGATCTCGTAAACACGGCGGTCGGAATTAGCTAGTCCACTCTGAGCGTGTGTGGCGCGTAGCGCCGCAATTTCTTTTCCGAGCGTTGTGCCTCTTGTTCGGAGTTGAGCGGACAATCGTCGTCTTTCAAATCCGCAAATTTTCGCGGCGCGACCTACATCCAGGTTCGACTCGTGCAAGTGAGGCAACAATGCCAGGTGCAGCGATTCGACTAGCGACTTCGGTAAGTTGGTGTTATTGGGTTCCGAAGTCGCGCGCAAAAATATCGTCTTTTCAATTCGCTCGAACAACCAGGTGGACGGAAACTTGATTTGCATCCCAAGGCTGTCTCCTTTCGTGATTCGGATGCTCTCCGGCAATGGCGGTATGGCGTCTGGGTCAGCAACCCTGAACAGAACCGCGGCAGGATTCCATTGATCCCTCGTTGCCTTAGCCATGACCCTGATTAGCAGGCCGAGGTAGAAGGCATCATTATGTGCTGGTACAACAGATGGCGCGGCAAGCCGACGAAAGCCGAACGTTGACCTGTCGCCTTCAGTACGCACGAAGAATCGAGTCGATGACGAATGCTCCAGTGCGTTAACGATGAAACGATTTAGGAGATCGCCGACGGTGTTTGCATCAGCAAATGCGGTCGCCATTGGGGCCCAGTCCGGAAGGTCAATTCTTTGCCCAACATTAAACCCGAAGTAAGGGTCGCCAGAAAATTCGCCGGATTTTTCTACGATCTGGTACATCACACCCGGTGCAACGAAAAGTTCATCTGATGCCGGGATTTTCTCTGGCAATCCCATTTCCCTTAACATCTGAACAACAGGAAGCTTCCGGTCGCGAAGCTCAAGCAAGAAGGGATTTGCTGCGCCGAGACGTATGAGTGGTAGGTTGCTGATCATTCGTGTCCTGTGGCGCCGTAAAGTTATCGACGCTTCTCGTCTTAGAGTAGCAATGGATTAACAATCGTTGTTGACGTTTTTGTCAATACTCATTCTAAAGTAGGTCAATAATGTCAAATACCGACATCGGTATCGCCGTATCTTAAGCGTCAGACCGGTGATTCACGGGAAAACGCGAGCCAGATCATGTCAAAAATGTCTATTCAAACTGTTATCCTGAGTTTTGCGATTTTCGCATCGATTGCCGGTGCTCAGGACAGTTCGACAGTAGCCCAGTCGGTCGCCACACCGGGTTTCGGCGGACCCGATGCCGTCGAAAACCAGATGGCAGATGACGACTTGTCGTTGGATGAGTGGCGGAACAACCTGAAGGAGAATCACGGCGTTTCATTTAGTGTTGACTACACGGCGGTTGTACTTAGTGCGAATGAGACATTTACCGACAGCACGGGCGCCGGCGGCATTGCCCGCGCGTATGGCAGTTGGAACCTCTGGAACGAGCGTGCAGGTGCGTTAGTCTGGAAATTTGAGCATCGCCATGCCTACGGAGATACGTCCCCGTTCGATTTTTCGCTGGGGCAAATGGGCTATGTCGGTTTGCAGGAACCGCCTTTCAACGACAGCGACTTCAGAACACAGAACCTGTATTGGCGTCAGCGACTGAATGGCGGCCGCTCCACGCTAATTGCAGGTATTTTGGATGTAACCGACTACGTTGACGCATTCGCGTTGGCGAGCCCATGGCTGCACTTCATGAACTTCGGCTTCAGCACAGGCAGCGCTGCAATTGGGCTGCCGAATGACGCTGCGGTCGGCGTGGCCTACGGATCAATGTTAACGGACAACATTTACATGATCGCCGGCATAACGGATACAAACGGAGATCCTTCCAAACCCTTTGAAGGTTTCGATAATTTTTTCAGCGACAATGAATACTTCACGAGCGTCGAGATTGGCTGGACGTCCTCTCACGAGCGCATAATCTTTGACAATGCGCATCTGACACTCTGGCACAAAGATCGACAAGTGGAGCTAGGCGTCAACAGTGGCTGGGGCGCGGCGTTTTCCTACTCGCGCTATCTCAACGACAACTTCATGCCCTTTATCCGTGGCGCATACGCCGACGATGGCGGCTCGTTGTTGAAAAAGTCGCTGAGTGTCGGCGTCGGTTACCAAACCGAAGCATTTTCCGGCCTCTTGGGTCTTGGTCTGAACTGGGGTGAACCCAATGAGGACACTTTCTCTCCGGGCTTAAGCGATCAGTTTGCGATCGAGGCGTTTTATCGGGTACCAGTAGGAAAGCGGGTCGCGATAACAGCCGATACCCAGTTCATTAAGGATCCCGCTCTCAATCCGGATGAGAGCACGTTGTGGATGCTTAACGTTCGCGCACGACTTGTATTCTAGTGAAATTCATTCAACTGTTCACTCGGGTGCTAGCCATTATCACGCTGGCTCTCGCTCCTCAAGTCGCCACCGCCGACGTTCAGAATCTAATTATTAAGAATGTCACCATTACCATGCAGGGTGACCAGTTAAGTTCGGATCTCGCCAATGTCTGGATTGAAGATGGCATCCTGAAAGTTGTTAGCAAGGACCAGATCACGATAGACGGCAGTGCAGAGATTCTGGATGCTGGTGGCGGTTATCTGCTGGGAAATCTCTCGGTCGGAGCGCAAGCAAAATTCACGATTCTCGACGAGGATCCGATAGCCGATATCAACGTACTCCTGAATACCGAGCCTCATGTCGTATTCGCTACCAGCGACGGAATTATTCTCGTCAACCGGCTGATAGACGCCGCGCCGGAGCTGGCCCCACCAGTCACTGACGACGACAAATGGCTTGCTTACGACCCGCCGCCATTCGCGTTGCCCAGTAGCATTAGCTCCGATAAGTGGAACACGTGGAAAGGCGAATGGGTCAATGGGGTATTCATATCCGCACTCGCTCTCGATCGTCAATGGATCAGCCAGGACGACGACAGCATCGCCCAATTCGGTGATCTGAGCGGCGAGCGGGAGCGGGGAACCATCCGCGGCTGGCGATTCGGCGCCGCCGGCACAATCAATTTTGACAGGCCCTGGCTGTATAACATCGCAGGGTCGTGGAATTCCTTTGACCGGGGGTTTGACACGACAGAGGAGAGTTTGAATGAGTTCTCATTCTTCGATTTTTCAGTAGACATCCCGGTTGGCGACTACATGGTCGTTCGCGTCGGAAAGCAAAAAGAACCGATCAATATGGACCGTTCCATGACGATGATTCAACTCGCTTCGCAGGAACGATTTGCCGCAGCAGATGCGATGTTTCCGTCTCGCAACGTCGGCGTCACTCTCTACGGGACCACCGCAAGTGAGCGAGTCAGCTGGGCCGCTGGTCTTTTCAATGACTGGCTTGTTGAAGGAGAAGGCCTTGGGGATAGTTCAACCCAGACAATTGGCAGAATTACCTGGCTCCCCGTCGTATCGCCGGACGAAAGCAACCTCGTTCATTTGGGGTTCGGTATTCGCTATTCCGATACGCAGCAGGGCCTGGACTATGGCAGCAGACCCGAAACCGGCAACATGCCGCGTTTTGTCGATACCGGACCTTTCGACGCCGAGTCATCAACAATCTATAACTGGGAACTCGGCTGGAAGCGGGGCCCGCTTTGGCTGATGGGCGAGTACGTCGACAACCGTGTCGATGCACCGGACGAAGGCAACCCGAACTTCACGGGCTACCATATTTCGGGCACCTGGAGTCTCACTGGTGAGATGCGGGGTTACAAGAATAACCGGGGTGTCTTCGATGGCTTGCCGGTCGCCCAGAGTGTGCTGCAGGGTGGCAAGGGCGCCACTGAACTCGCTTTTCGGTATTCGTCAATCGACCTGACAGATGGATTGATCACAGGCGGTGAAATGGACATCGCGACACTGCAGTTCAACTGGTGGCTTACTGACGCAATGGCGGTAAGCCTGAACTATCGACGTACCTGGACGGACCGATTCGATCTCGATGGAGAGATGGATGTGTTCGTTGCGCGCGTTATGCTAATACTTCACTAGCTACTGCAATACCGGCCAATAGTGCGAAGCAGACGGACAGAGTAAGAATACATGCGAATTCAGCCCGGCATTTATTGATGCTGATGGGCATGATTCTGTCCTCGCCCACTATGGGGCAGGAAGAATCCGCTACAGAAACGGAAACACACGACGATACACAATCAGGCAACGACGACTTGCCCTATTACGGCGGGCCGGAAGGCGTTAATCAGTCGCTAAAGCGAGATGAGGAAGATCGCGATTCGACCCCATTTCCCGACTTCCCCTGCGCCATTTTCCCCTGGTTGAAGAGTGTCCTAAGTCACGATCCATTGGATTGGACAGGCGAGCTGGTCAGGCAACATGAGGGTGTTTGCAGAACTGTTGTCGTGTGTTCAAATCAAACTGACTACCAAGAGCCTGTCGAGACAACCGAAATGCAATCCCAATACCTGTCGCTCAAGACCAAGATAACTACAACGAAGCTGAATGAGACGAGAATCTTCTACGAAGGTCTATTCAGCATGGTTGCGGTTGATGAGTGGAATGATCCCGACGACAAGGGAGTGATCTTGTCATTCGACAGGGATCGGCACGATGCCTTGTTGGAAATATTTCACGATGACGAGCGGCGAGACCATTCGGGCGTAAGCCTTCAGTTTCGCGTATCAGATATCGGGAAGTTCATAGCGGGCCTCCCCGCAGATGTTGTCTATGAGGGACCGAAAGAAAGGCCGTGGGGTTCCACTTACGTTTACATTCGCGATCCAAATGACATCCTGCTCATAGTCTATGAGGGTGGTCGGTAGCAGAAATCTCAAAAGGGAAACTGGGATCGAACCGCGATTCGAAGTGGGTTAACCCATCAATGGCGATGCCTGGGCGGGCGCCCCGATTTCCCTGGTCGCACTGAGCGGCCGAGCACCGTTTCGAACTGGTCTTTGAATGTGTGGTTTCCCAGAAATCGGCACGTTCCCCGTTACTCGAGTTCGTAAGCAACACCGTAGTTTGAGCGGATGAGGTCGTCCGAGCCGTGAATTTTCTGCGCTCGAAGTTACACCGCGCAGAATCTGGACTTCGGTTCGAACCCCCTACGTGGTCGTGCTGCTAGTCTACCCATCCCGAAATTATGCTGTACAGAAGCGCAGAAAAAATGGCCACGTTTACCATCGCCAGTAGCGCGATCGGCATCGGCGAGCCGCGGTCCGGGTGAGCGTCGAGCGCTTGAGAAGATTGATCAGTCGAAGTGTTTAAAGTAACCATTGCATCATGTCCAGAATCAGGGCTCAGGAATGTTGAAAATCGGTCCTTCGCGACTTCTGCCGGTTACGGATACCAACGATTGGAGAAGTACGAATGGTCGTGCATGGCAGAAGTCGCGATTGGGTTGATCTTGGCGTCACGCCGCTGAGCGAAATCCGTTCTGGCGAAACATGGCGCTAACTTAGCTCGCAACTGCACGAAAAAAAAGCTGGTTTTTGCGGGTGGATAGTACGGTTTTCTCGTATCGTTGCTGAGAGCGAGAAATAGTGCGCAGGCACGGTTCGCCTCGTCGACTTACCAATCTTCCATCGGTGTTGTGCCAGACATCCATGCCCACTCCACCTCTGCCATGAACCAGGTGAAAGACTCAATGTCGCTGACGCCCCAGTCATGAAAGTCCCTAACGCTCTGGAACAGTGCGTCGGCATTCTTCGCATCAGGTTTTTCGAGCAAAGCGTCGATATGCGACAACAGATCGACGGGCTTCTCGTCGACCGACTCCAGGGCTCGTGTCAGCCACTTGTGGTAGGGGAACAGCGTGCGGTTGTGTGCCAGGATCAGCCGTCCGCTGAACAGCGCGAGTTGCGAAGCAGCCCGCGTGATCGTGTAGCGGTTGCCGTGACGCAAAGATTCGTGGATCAGCCAGTGCTGGATGAACGCCATGCTGTAGAAGGCCTTGATTCGGCGATCACGGTCGTGCTCCGGATAGACGTGGATTTTGTTCAGCAACAGGTCGAGATTGGGGAGCTGCGAATAAGCAATAATCGCTCCCTCAAATGCCGCCCGCGAAGGCTCGTTGCCTTTGTCGGCAAGCTCGTCCAGGTAGGAGTGGTTGATGATCTTGCCATCAACATAGCCACCGTCGTAGTCGCAGAGGTCTGTGCGATTAATAAAAAAATCACTCTCTGTCCTGCGCCGATCGAACTCTTCATCAGTTGCAACGATCAGGAAGTCCACATCTGAGTCTGGCCGGGCACATCCTTTCGCTACAGACCCTCCAATAATCAGGGCGGTGAAGCGTGGGTCGTCGCGATATTCATTAACCAGCTGATCGATGGCACGGCTGTGATGGGCCTGAAGTTTCATGTTGTCAGTATAGTGGAGCACAGCATGCGGCGCCGGCAGATTGGCTTTCCGCTCCTACCTAATCGAGTGCAGAAGTTCGAGTATTGGTATTGCGAATGACTGCAATCGACCCAGCGCAGTCATCGAACGTCGGCGGAGGGGGCGGTAAAGCAGCTCGTCGTTTCATCTCTCTCATTGGTGAGCCGAGACGACTTTCTCGCTTGATACCTCGCTCCTATATGGGTGAACTACTGGGATGACGGCGAAACGATAACTCGATCAGCCCTTGCACGCATCTTGCGGTTTCACTAATTATTTTTCCGTTATGTCAAATTCCGGTAAACCGATTGCTTCGATGTTGCACGAACTCTTCAGATACGACACACAGGAAGACGAAGTTGGACGCAAAATTGATCAGGACACGATTGCAGCTGGTTGCTTTGCTAATGGTCGCGTTACTCAACGCCGCCTGCGGCGGAAGTAGTGGCGGCACCAGCACGCCGCCCCCGACGCAACCTCCGGCGCCGCCGACTGTCGCTGAGTTAAATGCTGCGTCTCGTCTGGCCGCTCAAGCCACATTTGGCATGAGCTATGCGGGTATTGAAGCGATCGCGGAGGCCGGGAAAGCTAACTGGCTCGATAGCCAGTTCAATCTGCCAGTAACAGATCACGTCACGATCGTTGCCGATATCGTGGCCCGGCGTGAGGCGGGTGAGTTCGAACCATTCGAAGAGGACATAGAGTATCTGATCATCGCCCGACGTCTCGCCTGGTGGCATCGCACAGTGACGGCAGATGATGAACTGCGGCAACGGATTGCTTTCGCATTGAGTGAAATATTCGTTGTTTCCGACAATGTCGACGACCTGATCGTAAATCCATTCGCGCTCAGCGACTACTACGATACCTTGTTGACGCATGCATTCGGCAACTACCGCGACCTGCTGCGCGATGTCACCCTGCATCCGGCGATGGGTATCTATCTGAGCCACGTCAACAATCGCCGCTCAGATCCGGTCAACAATATCTTTCCAGATGAAAACTACGCACGGGAGGTGATGCAGCTGTTCTCGATCGGATTGTTCGAGTTGAACATTGACGGTTCGCTGCGGTTAGACGGCGCTGGCGATCCCATTCCGACCTATTCGAACGTCGAGATTCGCGAGTTCGCAAAGATTTTCACGGGTCTGTCATTTGGCGGCCCAAACGCGTTCTTCGGCAACCCGTTTCCGAATTTTCAATCCGCCATGCAAATGTTCGATGCGCAGCATGAGCCCGGCAGCAAGAATCTGCTGGATGGGGTCGTGGTGCCTGGCGGGCAAAGTGGTAGTCAGGATATCGAGGCCGCGATAGATAATCTCTTCAATCACCCGAACGTCGGCCCATTCATTGGCAAGCAACTCATCCAGCGATTGGTGACCTCGAATCCCTCGCCGGCTTACATAGAGCGAGTGGCGCGCGTCTTCAATGGCGATAGCTCGGGCGTGCGAGGTGATCTGCAGGAAGTGATTCGTGCCGTATTGCTGGATCCAGAAGCTGCGGCGGCCACGTCTACGATGGCGGAGTTTGGCAAATTGCGCGAACCGGTTGTTCGTTACGCCTCGATACTGCGGCATTTTGGGGCAAACAGCAGTGACGGATTTATCGCTAATACCGGCTACTTTCTGCAGGAACTTGGCAAGCAACACCCGCTATCAGCACCCAGCGTCTTTAACTTCTTTCTGCCAGCGCATTCACCCGCGGGGGAAATCACGGCGGCAGGTTTGGTCGCGCCCGAGTTTCAAATCACGACCAGCAATTCGATTGTCGGCGTCTCCAATCTCATTGACTTCATGGTTCTGGCGGACTTCGTAACAGATTCGCCGCCGCCATTCACTGCCGTTTCGCTTAACTACGATGAGTATGTTGCGATCGCGTCTGATATTGACGCACTTGTTGATCGCCTGGACATTGTGCTTACGGCAGGCACGCTGGACACCGCAACGCGCTCGGCGATTGAGGGCGTTTTGGCAGACGTCGACGATCTGAATCTTCGGGCTCGAATTGCCATTTACATGTTCCTGCTCTCGTCCGATTACGCCGTGCGGCACTAAGGAGATATACCCATGATGACTCGACGCGGTTTTCTTTCCCACAGTTGTTCACTGGGCATTGCCTCGGCAACGGTGGCTTCCACCCTGTTGCAACTTGGCTTGTCCAGGACAGCAGCAGCGCAAGGTGCGCCCGGCTATCGCGCGCTGGTGTGCGTATTGCTGGCAGGCGGCAATGACTCCTACAACATGCTGGTACCGACGGACAATGACCAGTTCGGTGAGTACAACAGTATTCGAGCTGATCTCGCGCTTGCGCAAAACTCTCTGCTGGCGCTGCCCGGCACAACCGGCAACGGTCGTAGCTATGGCCTGCACCCCGGCATGGCGGAGCTGCAGTCACTGTTTACGAATGGCGATGCGGCAATGATCGCCAACGTCGGAACTTTACTCGAGGCGTTCGATGCACAGGCGGTTGAGAACGGGACTGCGAAGCTGCCACTCGGCCTGTATTCGCATGCCGATCAAATCAGCCAATGGCAAACGGCGGTGCCCGATAAGCGCGTCGCACAAGGCTGGGGAGGGCGAATCGCGGACCTGATGCAGGACGTGAATCTGCAGAACGGGGTGTCGATGAATATCTCGCTCTCGGGCTCCAATGTTTTTCAAAGCGGTGATCAAGTCGGCGAGTACAGCATCGATGCGAGCGGTGATGGAGCACCTGGGCTCAATGCATATGGCGATGGCACAGAATTCGGCACATTCAAGAAGCGGATGGTTGATGAGCTACTGGCGGTACAACAGCAGCACATACTTCGACGTGAATACTCGCGACGGCTGCGCGGTGCGATTGATGCGCAGGCGGTATTCGTCGATGCCTTGCAAACATCGCCTTCCCTGATCACAGATTTTTCACCCGGACCTTTTTCGCAAAGTCTGCGCCAGATTGCGCGGGTGATCGGCGCGCGCGATGCGCTTGGCGCCACGCGCCAGACCTTCTTCGTAACGGTGGGTGGCTGGGATCACCATGATGATGTGCTCGAAAATCAGGCCAATATGTTGCCGGCAGTCAGTGCCGGGCTGCAGGAGTTTCGCAACGCCTTAGTCGAGCTAGGCGTGTTCGATGAGGTAACAACGTTTACTACATCGGACTTTGGTCGCACACTAACGTCAAATGGTAAGGGCTCAGACCACGGTTGGGGCGGACACCATATTGTCATGGGTGGTTCCGTCAACGGCGGCAGCATCTATGGCGACTATCCTATTCTGTCGCCGTCGAGTCCTCTGGACGTTGGACGAGGTATCTATGCCCCAACGACATCGGTCGATGAATACTTCGCTGAACTGGCACGCTGGTTCGGCGTGCCGGCGTCCGAGCTCGATCAGGTGTTGCCGAATGTTCGGTCTTTCTACTCACCGGAAAGCAACCAATCGCCCATTGGTTTTCTGTCAGTCTGATGGCCTGCGATGAGCATAGACGATTCCTCCGATGTTGAACTGGTCAGATTGTTCAAATCCGGTGATCCGCAAGCCTATGACGCCATCGTGCGACGTTTCCAGGACCGCGTGTTCCGGCTCGCGTGCGTGTGGCTGTATGACGATCAGTCCGCGGCCGATGTCGCTCAAGAGGTGTTTGTCCGTGGGTTCAAGGGACTGGGTGCATTCCGCTTTCGTTCGGCGCCATTCACCTGGTTGTATCGAACCACCAGGAACGTCTGCAACGAATTCAATCGCGTTCGCAAGACAGAGCCGTTGGATATTGAGCCGCGGGACCCGGGGTCTGGGCCGGAACGCGATGTTGCAGCGCTCGAAAGCGCTCGACGTGTTCGACGGCTGGTGGAGAAACTGCCGGAACGGCAGCGCGAAGTCGTGTTGCTAAGGATTTTCGAAGACATGTCCGTCAAAGAAACGGCGCAGTCGATGCGCTGCCGCGAAGGGACAGTCAAAGCACTGTTGCATAAAGCGACAGCACGACTGAATTTGAAATTGCGCGTGGAAGGAATTGAAAATGAATGACGCACTGGACGACTTGAAGCGCGACTACAGAGCAGTTTCTGCGCCACCGAATCTGGCAATACGTATTCGTGCAAGCGTTTCAGATTCTCGGAGTCGTGCCAGCTTCTGGATGCCGGCAGCGGCGGTCGGCGCAGCGATTCTGATGTTGGTCTGGATAGTGCCATTCAACTCCGAAATAGCATCCGATGTGTCGAGCCCGTCGGCCAAGCCTTCGATGTCGTCGCTGGCGGCGCTGAAGCCCAGAAAGCCGACTACGCCATTGCCGAACATGTCGCAACTGCGCAGCGTCAGCGTGCCGAGAATGCCTGCCAGGCCAGACGCCACGAGCTCATCGAAGTCGCAAACGAATTATCAATATGAAAATACAAGTTTGAAGGAGAAGAACAATGCGTACATTTAGGAAATTTACGATTGGTTTTACGGCGGCAATGCTGTTTATTGCCGCACCCGGCGCACACGCTCAAGAGCAGAGAGACCTGGAGCTGATGCAGACCTTTCTTTCGATAATGGCTGACTATTTCAAGATCATCGAGTCGACCTATGACATTTCGTCGAATCCGGAGAAGGCTGCGATCATGCAGATGCAGAAGATCCAGGAGGTGTATGACGAGCGTGGCGAGAAAGCGCGTTCGGCTGACGTGCTGAAGCAGGTCCTCGAAGACAGCAATAACACCACTATTAGAAATGCGGCGTACATGTTGCTGGGTGACACGCTCAAGGATACGGGCCGAGCAGACGAGGCGCTGCTATTGCTGCAGCAGGGTCTGGACGAGAACATTGCGGCGGCGCAATAAGCTCGGAGCCAGAGCCTGCTCCCTATGCCATAGACCGCTCCAGCCAGATACCTACGGTTACATTTGCACACACTATTGACACCATTGAACGTTTGCCTGTCGCTACATTAGTCCCGAACCTAAATCTCACTAATTGGAAAGGATAAGCAAATGATTTCATCTAGTATCAAACGCGCCGCTGTTGCGTCGCTCTGCACCCTCGGCCTGGTTTCGGCGATGGCAAATGCCGGACACCATGAGAAAGGCGAAATGGCAACGGTCGATATCATTGACACCGCTGTTGGCGCAGGCCAGTTCAATACGCTCGCTGCTGCATTGACGGCTGCAGGGCTCGTAGAGACGTTGAAAGGCGACGGTCCTTTCACGGTGTTCGCACCAACCGATGCTGCGTTCGCAAAGCTGCCTGAAGGAACGGTCGAAGATCTTCTCAAGCCCGAAAATCGCGAGCAGCTGGTGTCTATCCTGACTTACCATGTTGTGTCGGGCGAAGTGTATGCTGCAGATGTCGTTAAGCTGACATCAGCAACGACCGTCAACGGCTCCGATGTCAGCATCAAGGTTGCCGACGGCGGCGTAAGCATCGATAACGCTAATGTCGTCAAGACTGACATCAAGGCGAGCAATGGCGTCATCCATGTGATTGATTCCGTAATCTTGCCGAACTAATAGCGTCTTCCCCAATCGGCACAGGGACGTGCCGGCCCCATTAACGATGACTGCACTCAAAAGCTTCCCCCTGCAAATCCGTGTCGCGGTCATTGGTGCCAGTGGCGGCATTGGTGAGGCGCTCGTAGCGCTTTTTGCCAGCGACCCGCGCGTTGAGCGGGTTTTTGCACTGTCCAGAACACCTTGTCCGGTGGCTTCGCACAAAATCATTCAGGGTGAACTGGACCTCAAGGACGAAGCGTCAATTGCAAACTGTGCCGCGTCTTTGTCGTTGGATTCGGCTCTCGATATCGTCGTGGTTGCGACCGGCATACTTTGGTCTGGCGAGCAGCTCCGTCCCGAGAAGAGCATGCGAGAACTCAATATGGGCAAGCTTGCAGAGGTTATTGCTATCAATACGATAGGACCAGCCCTGGTCGCGAAGCATTTTTTGCCAACCCTTCGTAAGGGATCGAAAACGGTCTTCGCCGCACTGTCCGCGCGTGTCGGCAGCATTGGTGATAACAGGCTCGGCGGCTGGTACTCGTATCGTGCGTCAAAGGCAGCATTGAATATGCTGCTTAAGACGCTTTCGATCGAGCATGCAAGGCAATGGCCAGAGTCGATCATTGTCGGCCTGCATCCAGGCACCGTGAACACAGAGCTTTCAACCCCCTTTACGAAACGGACCCCGCCGGAGAAGCTCTTTTCGCCAGAGATTTCCGCAGGTCATTTGCTTAACGTGCTGGACGGGGTAGTGCTCGAAGACTCTGGCGGTGTATTTGCGTGGGACGGGCAGCGCGTTGAAAACTAGGGTAGCGGCAATGCAACGGCCTGTGATTGTTTGCTAGTTGCTGAAATCGATGTTGTCGGCGAGGGCTCCGATGATCATGCGTTCCGCATTTTCGATTCGCACCTGTGGCGCTGTTCGTTACCGAAATTTCGAAGGCTAGTGACGACGACAAAAATTCTTCAGTCCAGGCCCATAAGAACACGCACATGCGTCTCCACACATCGAGCCAGACTACCAAGTTCATAACCACCTTCCAGCGCGGAGACGATCCGTCCCGACGCTGACATTGCTGCAACATCGACAATCTGTTCTGTCACCCAGCGAAAGTCGGCATCGGTCAAAGCAACGTTCGACATATCGTCATCCCTGTGCGCGTCAAAACCCGCTGAGACGAAAACCATTTCCGGCTGGAATGTCTTCAGTGCCGGGAGCCAGTGGTCAGTGACGGCAGCGCGAAACTCCGCACTTCCTGCCGTTGCTTCGAGCGGCACGTTGACACGGTTCGCCGTGTTTTGCAGAGAGGCGGTAAATGGAAAAAACGGATGCTGAAAGGTGGAACAGAAAAGCACCCTGTCGTCGTCCCTGAATGCCTCCTCGGTGCCATTGCCCTGATGTACATCGAAATCGACGATCGCCACTTTTTTCAGGTTGTGATCGTGCAATGCGTGAGCCGCGCCTACTGCAATATTGTTGTACAGGCAGAAACCCATTGCCCGGTCTGATTCGGCATGGTGCCCCGGCGGCCGCACACCACAGAACGCGGACTCGACTTCGCCGCTCATGACAAGGTCGACCGCGGCCACGACTGCACCGGCAGCCCGCCGCGCAGCCAACAGGCTGTCCGGACTGATCACAGTATCCGGATCAACGTGCGCATAGCCGCTTGCAGGTGCCATCGAGTTCAGGGCATCAAGATGGTGCTGACTGTGCACCCGCAGGAGTTGCGCCTCGGTTGCCTCTGGCGCATCGACACGATCGAGCACGTCGAAAAGACCGGTAGCGACAAACTGGTCTTCTATGGCAGAAAGACGCCGGGCGTTCTCCGGATGACCGTCGCCGGTGTCATGTTTTCGGAAATCGGAGTGTGTGACGTAGGCCGTGCGCAATGTGGAATACCCGTAGTGTGGTCGGTTGCATTATCCGGCCTAATGGCTTGCGACTCCACCAGAAATTCAGGTTAAATAGCGCCGATGAACACACACTACCTGTCATCACTGTTTACGCCAGATAGCGTTGCGCTTTTTGGTGCGAGCGACAAGACTGACTCGGTTGGTGGAGTGGTCTTCAAGAACTTGCTGAATTCAGGCTTCAAGGGGCGCATTTACGCGATCAACCCAAAGCGAGATGAAGTGCAGGGACAAAAGGCGTTCTCGTCTCTGGATGAAATCGACGCATCGGTCGATCTCGCCGTCGTCGCGACGCCGGCTAGCAGTATTCCGACCATCGTTGCGTCCTGCGGTGAGCGCGGCATCAAAATGATGTTGATACTCTCGGCGGGTTTTCGGGAGACTGGTGACGAAGGCCGGCGACTGGAGGAGCAGGTAATCCAGCTCGTCAGACGCTACGGCATTCGCTTGATGGGTCCCAACTGCCTCGGCATTATCCGCCCGGACACGGGCCTCAATATCACCTTCGGCAATAACAACGCGCAGCCCGGCAATCTGGCTTTCGTATCTCAGTCCGGCGCTATTTGCACTGCCATTCTCGACTGGGCGGATCAGAACGACATTGGATTTTCGGCGGTTGTGTCAACGGGCATCGCCGCAGATCTGGATTTCGGAGACTACCTGGATTACCTGGTTTCGGATCCGGCCACCAAAGCTATCCTGCTCTACATTGAAGGAATCAATAATTCGCGGCGCTTCATGAGCAGTCTGCGAGCGGCGGCGCGCATTAAGCCTGTCATAGCACTCAAAGTTGGGCGACATGCGGCCGGTGCGGAAGCATCCATGTCGCACACCGGTGCGCTGGTAGGAAGCGACGATACATTTGCCGCGGCGTTGTCGCGCTCCGGAGCGTTGCGCGTGGAAACGGTCGGCCAGCTCTTTTCTGCCGCGAAAGCGCTCTCATCATTGCATCATCGCGGTAAGTCCGAGCGCCTGGTTATCATCACCAACGGTGGAGGTCCGGGTGTCATGGCCGCGGACCGGGCGACCGACAAGGCAATTGAGCTGAGCTCCCTGAGCACCGAGACCATGGCAGCGCTGGACAAGGCATTGCCTTCCGTCTGGTCACACGGCAACCCCGTCGACATTATCGGTGATGCGCCGCCGGAACGGTATCAACAGGCGTTGGATATCTGCTTAAAGGACCCCGGCGTAGACGGCGCTATTGTGATTCTGACGCCACAGGCCATGACGAAGCCAACTGAAGTGGCAGCAGCAATCATCAAGTCCGCCAATAATATCAAGAAACCGATCATGACCAGTTGGATGGGGGGGGGCAGGTG
>CAZGVL010000065.1:0-16726 GCA_964528965.1 uncultured Woeseiaceae bacterium | reverse complement strand
CCTACGACCAAGGGATTATGAGTCCCCTGCTCTAACCAACTGAGCTACAGGCCCAAAAACTTCTCTCTACGAACTTTTCAAAGGTACCGATCCGGCGACCTCGCGGTCGCCCTGCTCGAACCCTGTCGCTACGCGACCCCGTTACAGGCCCCGCTTGTTGCAGAATTCGCGTTTGGCGCAATGTGCGGACCACGAATTCGCGACGCGGAAGTATAACGATGTCGAACGAGCCAGTCACTGCTGATTGCGGCCGCTTGAGGCAGTCAGGCGGGTGATTTTCCGAGTTGTTGTCTTAGCTCTGCGATAGCTTTGGCGCGAAGACATCGGACCGTGTTCGATCGTCGTACGGATATCTCGGTAATGGTCGTGACGCGTATCACCGCACTTTACAAATCAAAGGCTTATGATCAGTACGCTGAGATTGCGCGTGGCCCAAATGGAAAGAATGGGCGTAATCGACCACATATGATGGATTTCACTGTATGAATCAGTTCCAGGGAATTGGACTGCTCGAGCTGATGATGGCTTTGACGGGATCGTCGATATTGCTATCGACCGGTTTTCTCGCCCCAGGTGGCCACGTATTGCGCGCCACCAGTGGGTCTCTTTCGGATTTGGAGACGACCGCTGATGGCTGAGTCCGGCATCTATAAAACTTTCAAGCGCGGTGTAGGCAGGCGAATACTCGGTCTGTTCATGCTCGCCGGAATACTGCCGGTGATTTTCACCGCATTTCTGGCGTACACAGAAATCAGTCGTAACCTGAAGGCTGATGTTGCTGAGGACTTGCGGCAAGCATCGCAGCATTATGGCGTTGGCATTCTTTCTCGACTGCAGCTTGCATCCGAAAAAGCGAACGAGCTCGCTGCAATCGTCAGCGAGTCCGGAGCCGAAGAAGTCGCGACTCAGGAATTCTTGCTCAGTGATTTTGATGCGGCATGGATCATCGATGCGGCTGGCGAAACCGAAGTCGTCTTCGGACCAAACGATTTAGCAGCCGATCCTTCCAGCATTGATCGAGAGTATCTGGCATCTGGCTCGCCGCAGTTGCTGCTGGTTGAGGACGGTAATTCGACCGAACTTGTCCTGCTGCATGCGATCCGCCCTGCATCTGAATTCGGCGATTTGCTGGCATTGCGCTTAAACGCCGAGAACGTATGGCTGGCGGCAAACGAGCTACCGTACTCAAGCAACTTTTGTGTCTTCACAAGTACCGGGGTCCGGTTGCATTGCTCCGGGGTAGTCGTTTATGACAGTCTTTCTGAGCAAACAGGCAAACTCGCGGGTTCACGTACAGTCCCGGGCGAATTGGACGTCAATGGAGATACCTACTTTGTCGCATCGTGGCCTGTGACACTTGATGCACGCTTCAACGCATCGGCACTCAATATTGTCGCCAGCCAACCGAAAACGCTGGCACTTGAGTCGAAGGCGGATTTCAGTCGCGTGTTCGTGCCGGCACTTGTGCTGGTTATTCTCCTTGTAGGTGCGCTCAGCTTTAATCTAATCGGTGAGAGTCTCGTCCCTCTGCAGAGACTCACAATCGCAGCACGCCAATACGCGGCCGGCAACATGGGTTCTCGTGTTCGAGTACGGACGGGCGATGAGTTTGAGTGGCTGGCCGATTCGTTCAATACCATGGCGAGCAAACTCGGGCGGCAGATCGAAACCCTCGAGGCCATGTCGAATATTGATCAGCTAATACTCTCTGGCGCCAAATTTGAAGAAGTTTCCGAAGGCGTTATCAAGCAACTTATATCCTTATCAGGTTGCAGCGCGGCAGGCGTAATCGCCCGAGACGATGACTCGCAACACTGGGCCAAAATGATCTCATCGCACGCCGATAACTTTCGTCACGAAAGGTTGGCGTTGCCGAACGACGTGGGGCATCAGTGGTGCCAACCACGGCAAGTGGAGCTAGACGTTGTTGATCCGTCAATCGCGCCATATAGAGCACGTTTTCAAAGTTACGGCCAGAACAACGCGGTTATTATTCCGATCGTTTTGAACGACGATCTCAAGGGAGTCCTGCTGCTGGGGTTCGTCTCGAAATTCGATATGAAGCCTGAGCGCCTGGAGCGTTGTATCGACCTCGCCGGTCGCTTCGCCGTCGCTCTCGCGAGCGTGGAGCGAGAAGAAGCGTTGTATCGAAGAGCGCATTTTGATGAATTGACCGGGTTGCCAAACCGGCAGTTGTTGAAAGACCGGCTTGAGCAACAGGTTAGCCAGGCACGACGTAACGACCACAGCGGCGCTGTCCTGTTCCTCGATCTGGATCGATTCAAGGAGATCAACGACGTTCACGGCCATTCGATTGGCGATATCGTGCTGACTCAGGCGGCGGAGCGCATTGTTGCGGAGGTCCGCGGTCAGGATACGGTAGCCCGACTGGGTGGCGATGAATTCGTTGTCGTATTGCCGCGTCTGCGCGGCAGCGATACGGTTCGGGCGACCGCCAGCCGTCTGCTGAATCGCTTAACCGAAGCGTTTAGCGTCCATGGAACGGATCATTTCATGAGTGCCAGCATTGGCATCGTGTTGTTCCCGGACGATGGCGATAGTGTCGAGACGTTGCTTAAAAATGCCGATGCGGCGATGTATCGGGCCAAAGATGCGGGTCGCGCGAGATTTGAGTTCTTCAGTGAGGAGCTCAATGCCGAGAGCCGCCGCAAGATAGACCTGGAACGTGACTTGCGCAGCGCATTTCAGAACGACGAGTTGGAGGTTTACTACCAGCCGCAATTCGATATTTCGACGGGCGTGATCAGTGGTGCCGAGGCACTCCTGCGCTGGAAACATGGGGAATACGGCTTTGTATCACCTGCGGAGTTCATTCCGCTGGCCGAGGACTCAAGTCTGATTGTCGAGATCGGCCAGTGGATTATCGAGCAAACATGCAAGGACCTTCGCGGTCTGCTTGATCTTGGGATTCATCCTGGTCCGACATCCATCAATGTTTCAGCCCGCCAGCTGCGGGACAATAGATTCGCGAACGATGTTCTGGAACGGCTGCATCAATTCGACGTGCATCCTGGTTACTTGCAACTTGAGGTAACCGAAACGACGGTTGCACAGAATCGTGATACGGCGATTGAGATCCTGAATACGCTGAGGGCGGAAGGTGTGCGTGTCGCTATTGACGATTTCGGTACAGGCTATTCGTCACTGAGCTATTTGCAGCAAATGCCATTCGACGTCATCAAAATCGATAAGTCATTCATCGACCTTATCGGCGCGGGAGACAACTCGGACAACATCTGTCGTACGATCATCAGGATGGCGCATGAGCTAGGCAAGACAGCCATTGCGGAGGGTGTTGAGTCGCAAGAGCAAATCGATTTTCTCAGCAAGAACAGCTGCGACCTTGTGCAGGGCTTTTTCTACAGCAAACCACTGCCTTATGCAGAGTTCGTCGCCTTCGTTGAAAAACAGGATTTTCACACGCAACGCAGGAAAGCGCTGGAAATCGTCTGATACGAAATGTCAGGTCAAAAAAAAGCCGGGCAATGCCCGGCTTTTTCCGTTCTGTTACTGCTGGTATTTCCTGGTCTTGCCTAGTCTTCAATAAGGAAGCTTCTCAATTGATCTGAGCGAGTAGGGTGGCGCAGCTTGCGCAACGCTTTGGCTTCAATTTGACGAATACGCTCACGCGTCACATCGAATTGTTTGCCAACCTCTTCCAGCGTGTGGTCGGTATTCATATCGATGCCGAATCGCATGCGTAAGACTTTGGCTTCGCGTGGCGTAAGACCTGCCAACACAGAGTGCGTCGTTTCCTTAAGGCCTGAAGATGTTGCTGAGTCGACCGGAGAGTGGACCGTCTGGTCTTCAATGAAGTCACCAAGATGCGAATCCTCGTCATCGCCAATCGGTGTTTCCATCGAAATAGGCTCTTTCGCAATTTTCAGCACCTTGCGTACTTTGTCTTCCGGCATTTCCATGCGCTCTGCCAACTCATCCGGCAATGGCTCACGACCCATTTCCTGCAACATCTGTCGCGAAATTCGGTTGAGCTTATTGATCGTCTCGATCATGTGTACCGGAATACGAATGGTACGTGCCTGATCGGCAATCGAGCGTGTGATTGCCTGACGAATCCACCAGGTGGCGTAAGTGGAGAATTTGTAGCCGCGGCGGTACTCGAATTTGTCGACCGCTTTCATGAGGCCAATGTTGCCTTCCTGGATCAAATCGAGGAACTGCAGGCCACGGTTGGTGTATTTCTTGGCAATCGAGATAACCAGTCGCAGATTAGCCTCAACCATTTCCTTCTTGGCACGGCGTGCTTTCGCTTCGCCGATAGACATTTGCCGGTTGATCTCTTTCATTTCAGAGATCTTGAGCAGTGTCTGCACCTCGACCAGGATCAATTTGCGCTGCGCACGCAGAATATCGTCGCGAAGTTTTGCGAGCGTCGACGAGTGCTTGCGTTTAGCCCGGATATGTTTCTCGACCCAGTTCAGGTCGGTTTCACTCTTCGGAAAGCTCGACAGGAAGTCTTTACGAGGCATGCCAGCGTCACGTACGCAGATCTGCATGATCAGGCGTTCCTGACTACGGATGATCGAAATCACGCCGCGCAGGCTACGTACCAGCAGGTCGAATAACTTCGGCGCCAGTTTGAGTTCCATGAGCTGGTCGGCCAGCTCGGCCTGAACCTTGACGGTCTTCTTGTCTTTAAGGCCGTACTTTTCGATGTTTACAATAGAGCGCTTGTGCAGTCGGGTAATGACCTTTACGCGAGCTTTGACTTCTTCCGGATCAGGACCGGTATCAATAACCTCATCGTCGTCATCGTCGTCAGCAGATTTCGGCACCGGCGGTTTGATCTCATCCGGCGCATTCGGGTCAATAAAGCCGACAATGAAGTCCTGCATGCGCGTTTCTTCGGCGGCGACCGCGGCAGCTACGGCAAGTAGCTTGTCGATGGTCGGCGGGAAGTGCGCCATGTGGTACTTAACCTGATTGAGGCCGTCTTCGATGCGCTTGGCGATTTCGATCTCGCCTTGTCTCGTCAACAGCTCAACCGTACCCATTTCGCGCATGTACATGCGCACCGGGTCCGTTGTTCTGCCAAACTCGGCATCAACACTGGCGAGGGCTGCTTCAGCTTCCTCGGCGGCATCGTCATCATTAGAGACCGCGGCATCGGACAGTAGCAACGATTCAGCATCGGGTGCTTTTTCGTGCACCGTAATACCCATATCGTTGATCATGTTGACGATGTCTTCTATTTGTTCCGGGTCAACAATATCGTTCGGCAAGTGATCGTTGACCTCTGCGTAGGTAAGGAAACCCTGTTCCTTGCCACGGGCAATCAGATCTTTGAGTTGCTGTGCCTGTTTATTGACGCTAACTACTGCGCGTTTTTCGCTCAAGACGTAACGACCTCTATGTTAAAAATGCAACCACCAATTATACAATTTTGAGCCAGACCAATCTATCAAAATTTTGATTTAGCTCAATTGTCTCAATTCGGCTCTCTCATCTTCGCTGAGCGAGCTAAGCCTTTGTTTTTCAATCAATATTTCCACTCTGTCTCGACGACCGGTCAGCGCCAGCCGATCCAGGCATGCCTGTAACTCCGCCGCAGCATCAAACTCGTCCTCTTCAGGGAGTTCAACCACGGCCAGTTTCCCAAGATGTCGGCCTTGTTCGTCGTGCCGCCAGCGCTCCAGCAAACCCGCTGTTGTTATATTGGGTTCGGTCTGCACGGTTTCAATCAGATCGTGCAAGAGACTCACCCCAGGGCGTTGCACGCCGCCAAGTTGTTCCAAATCCAGCTTGCTGGCAGCAGTCGGATGATTAAGCAGTAACGTAATTGCTCGCCGTACCACTGAAGGCTGGCCGGCGGCGACTGTGCCACGTCGAGAAAGGGCTGTCGATGTCTTTTGCGTGTTCCTTGCGCCGGTTTCGCCGCTTGCTGGTGCCTGGCCGATCATTTTTTCCACCTTGGGCGCTGCCAGTCCGAGCGTGCCGGCAAGACTGTCGATCAGCAAATCCCGATAAACGCCGGGAGGTATCTTGTTAATCAGTGGTTTCGCGAGCTCGGCCAGTCGTGCCTTACCGTCCACTGACGACATATCGACCTGGCTTGCCAACTCGTTGATAAGGTACTCAGACAATGCAAGGCCCTCGTCAATCGCTTTGACAAATTCGTCAGCACCGAATTCATTGACGTAAGTATCAGGGTCATGACCATCGGGCAAAAATACGAATCGAATCTGCCGTCCTTCGCGAATATGCGGCAATGCGTTTTCCAGTGCGCGCCAGGCCGCGGCACGACCCGCGCGGTCACCGTCAAAACTGAACACGACGCTTTCGGTTAGTCGGAACAGCCGATTCAGGTGGTCTGCAGTGGTCGCGGTACCCAGGGTGGCGACAGCGAAGTCGATTCCGTGGCGGGCAAGCGCGACAACATCCATATAACCTTCGACAACCACGAGGCGGTCAATTTGCCGCAATGCCTGCCGGGCCTCGTACAATCCGTAGAGTTCCCGACCCTTATGGAATAGCACGGTCTCTGGAGAATTCAGGTATTTCGGCTCACCGTCACCCAGAGATCGGCCGCCGAAGCCAATGGTTCTGCCCCGGGAATCCCTGATCGGAAACATGATTCGGTCACGAAAGCGGTCGTAATGTTTGCCATTGTCCTTGCGGATAATGACGCCCGTCGCGAGCAATTTATCCGTGGCTTCTGCGCTGCCGCCGAACTTGTCGAGCACCTGGCTCCAGCTGTCTGCGGCGTAGCCAATGCCGAAACGTTTGGCCGTGGTGCTGTCGATGCCACGTTTCTTGACGTAGTCCAGCGCGGGCGCGTGCTCTCGAAGATGAGCTTGCCAGTGCTTTTCGAGCTTACCCGTCAGCGAGAATAATTCGTCATAGCGTTGTGCAGGACGATCGCCCTCACTTCTTGGGACCTCAACACCCATGGTGCTCGCGAGGCTTTCAATGGCATCGACGAAGCTCATGTGATCGTATTCCATCAGGAATCCGATGGCGGTTCCGTGTGCACCGCAGCCGAAGCAGTGATAAAAGCCCTTCGATGCACTGACCGTAAACGACGGTGATTTCTCGTCATGGAAAGGGCAGCAGGCCTTAAATTCCTTGCCCGCCTTTTTTAGCTGAATGCGTCGCCCAATGACCTCAACGACATCCGCGCGCGCAACCAGATCGTCAATAAAATCCTGAGGAATCAATCCGGCCATGAGTCTTTAAACGGCTGCTCCGCGGTATCGGGTTTATTCGCCCTGTTCTTATTAGTCGGTCGATACTGAAGCTGATCGGCTCAATAGCGGATCAGCCCCTGATTTGGCCAGCTCCGGAACGCATCGTAGCAAGCGCTGGCATGCCAATCATTATCGTCAAGCATAGCGAATTCGAAGAATTGCGCCAGTGCCGGACCTTGCTGCTACTGGAGAGCGCCGAGGCGCTCTTTGACTCTTGCTCCGGCAACACCCATATCGGCGCGCCCAGCAGCTTTTGATTTGATTTGCCCCATGACTTTGCCCATGTCCCGAATGCTCTCGGCACCTGTCGAGCTGATGGCCGCGTCGATGATTGCATTGAGCTCTGCATCATCGAGTTGTTCGGGCAGATAGGTATTAATGACCGCCATCTCAGCCTCTTCAATGGCTGACAGATCTTCGCGATTACCCTGATTAAACTGAGTAATTGAGTCGCGGCGTTGTTTGTTCATTTTTTCGAGCACAGACAAGATGCGTGCGTCATCCAGCTCAATGCGCTCGTCTATTTCGATCTGCTTGATTGCCGCGAGCATCAGCCGCACGACCTTGAGCCGGTCTTTTTCCCCGGCCTTCATGGCGGACTTCATGTCTGCAGTGATGGTGTCTTTTAGTGACATGGCACTAGCTCCAAGCAATGGGTTTAACAGCTGGGCTCACGTATTGAATAACTTACGCGAGCGGAGCGGGGTGCCCGGTACGGACCCGGTAAAGGCCCGGTTCAGGCCAGTGGGCAATACACGCCCAATAATCTACTAGTACAGGCGGGTACGCTTGGCGTCGTCGCGGGAGGTGCGCTTCAGATGCCGTTTTACAGCGGCAGCTTTCTTGCGCTTGCGCTCCTGGGTCGGTTTCTCGTAAAACTCGCGACGGCGAAGTTCTGTGAGGATGCCGGCCTTTTCGCAGGCACGCTTGAAACGACGCAGGGCTGCGTCAAAATATTCATTTTCTTTTAGGCGAACACTCGGCATACGACTTCGATCTTCCGTCCAAATACAAATAAACCCGGCACATGGCCGGGACTGAGCCGCGTATTTTAACGGGTCCCGGAACCGAATTGCAACTAGATTAGGCGCTTATTTGAGGCCACTGCGGTCTCGAATCGGGGTAATCAATGCCCGCAAATTGGCTTCCGTCGGTACAGCGCTGCGGTATGATGCGGCGCTTATGAACATTCTAGGCATAGAGACCAGCTGCGACGAGACCGGCGTCGCGCTCTACAACACAGACCGGGGGCTGATTGCAGAGGCGCTGCACAGCCAGGTGGACCTGCACGCGGTTTACGGCGGTGTGGTGCCGGAGATTGCTTCGCGGGACCATATTCGCTGCCTCTTGCCGCTTGTCAGGCAGGTGCTAAATGACGCGAAAGTTGCTCGACCCGACGCGATCGCCTACACGGCCGGCCCAGGCCTTGTTGGGGCCCTGATGGTTGGCGGCGGTATGGCGAATGGGCTGGGGGCGGCCTGGGACTGTCCGGTCATCCCGGTGCATCACATGGAAGGCCATCTGCTGGCGACGATGCTGGAGGAAGATCCGCCGGCATTCCCGTTCCTGGCGCTGCTGGTATCGGGCGGTCATACGATGCTCATCAAGGTCAGAGGCCTGGGCGACTACGAAATAATGGGAACGACTCTCGATGATGCTGTCGGCGAGGCGTTCGATAAATCGGCGAAATTGCTGGGTCTTGGTTACCCGGGCGGACCCGCGCTGGCGGCTTTGGCTGAGCAGGGTGATGAGACTGCCTATCAATTTCCGCGTCCCATGCTGAAGCGCAAAGGGCACGATTTCAGCTTCAGTGGCTTAAAAACAGCAGTCATGCTTGAGGTTCGTAAAGCCGAAAAAGCGGAGAACCTTGACGAGAATCGCGCCAATCTCGCTGCATCGTTTCAGCGGGCAGCGATTGATACGCTGGTCATCAAGGCCGTAAAGGCGGCCGAGCAGGAAGATCTTGAACGTATTGTCGTTGCGGGTGGGGTCGGTGCCAATCGCTTATTGCGTTCCGAGATCAGTCGCCGATTTGCCGGGACAGTACACTACCCGCGCATGCAGTTTTGCACCGACAACGGCGCGATGATCGCCATTGCAGGCGCATTGCGTGTTGCAGACGCAGCCAGCGCAACTGAAATCAAGGCGCAGGCACGCTGGCCACTTGATACTCTGTGTCCGCCTCAGTCGGCTCAGCGCGCATAATTCAAGGACAGACAAATTCGCATGGACATCATTTTTCTCAACGAACTGAAAATCGATACAGTCATAGGTATCTGGGAGTGGGAGCGGAAGATTCGCCAGACCGTGGTTGTCGATCTGGAAATGTCGGCGGATATTCGCAAAGCAGCGAAGACTGACAGCGTAGAAGACACGTTGAACTACAAGCAGGTAGCGAAACGTATTCAGCAGTTCGTTGGCGATTCGAGCTTTCAGTTGGTCGAGACGCTTGCCGAGAAGATTGCGGGCATTATCCGCGATGAGTTCGGCGTTGAGTGGGTACGGGTCAGTGTCAACAAGCCGGGCGCTATTCGGGGTTCCCGAGATGTTGGCGTGCGCATAGAGCGTGGTACTCGACCGCAGACCAGCAGCTAGTTTGGCGGAGAGAACGATGACGCGGGTCTATCTCGGGCTTGGCAGCAATGTTGATGCGCACAAAAACCTCAGGTTGGGGATCGCTGAACTCCGCAGTCGCTTCGGTGAGCTGGAAATTTCCTCCACTTATCAGAATGCCGCGGTTGGCTTTGATGGCGCGGATTTCCTGAACCTGGTGGTTGGCCTGGACTGCGCTATGTCACCCGCAGAAATACATACTGAGATAGAGGCAATACATGGTCTGGCCGGGCGTGCCCGGGGTGCCGCGAAGTTCTCGTCGCGGCCGCTGGATATAGATTTGCTGTTGTACGGCGAGCAGGTTATAGCGGAGTCGCCAGTGCACGTGCCGCGTTCCGATGTGCTTGAGTATGGCTTCGTGCTGCGGCCGCTGGCGGAACTGGCGCCCGAATTGGTTCATCCGCAAACGGGGCAGACGATGGCAAGCCATTGGCAGCAATTCGATGTTAGCCGTCATCCGCTGCAGCGGGTCGAAATAGCGCTATAGCGGGCGGGCTACCAGCCTATTGAGCGGCCACCGTCAACGGCAATAATCTGGCCGGTTACATAGCTGGCATCCTGAACCAGATACAGGACGCAGCCAGCGATATCTTTGGGATCTCCGGCGCGTTGCATCGGCACCTGCTGCAAAATGGTGTCCTTAACCGCATCGTTCAACCCGTTCTCCGGCCACAGGATGGCTCCGGGTGCTACGCCGTTCACGCGAATATCGGGTGCGAGGTCTTTGGCCAGTGAGCGAGTCAGCATGGCCAGCCCAGCTTTTGCGGAGCCGTACACGGAGTGATTTTTCAGCGGGCGCTGCGCATGGATATCGACAATATTAATGATGACGCCGCGCTGCTTGCGCAACTGAGGCATTGCCGCCTGGGATAGAAACAGCGGCGCTTTGAGGTTGCTGCCGATCAGGTCGTCCCAATTCGCCTCTGTAATCTCACCGGGTGGTGTGGGATAAAAGCTGGAGGCGTTGTTGATCAGAATGTCGAGTCTACCGGCCCAGTCGCAAACGGCAGCGACCAGGTCTGGTAACTCCGTGGTCACGTTCAGATCAGCCTGAAACGTAGCTGCCGATGCAGGTCGAATGGTGTTCAAGTCGTCTGCCAGTTGCTCTGCAGCGTCGACCGAGCCGCGATAATGAATAGCGACATTCGCGCCGTTCGCGTGCAATTCGGATGCGATCGCAGCACCGACTCTAAGAGCCGCTCCTGTTATAAGAGCAACCTTGCCCGCTAGTTTTTGTGAATGAGACATGTTTTCGGAACGGATATTTCTACCGTTGTAACTCCAAGGCACGTTATAAAGATCACATTCTTAGAGAGTTTGACAGTTTTATGCAACACGAACACAGTTTGTCCCTGCCCAGGCCTGACACCAGCAGTGCCGCGCACAGCGAAAGGGTTGCCAGTTATATTCGTGACCAAATCCGTGCTGCCGATGGTCGTATCAGTTTCGCCGAGTTCATGCAGCATGCGCTGTACGCGCCGAGGCTTGGTTACTACGCAGCGGGTGCGACTAAATTCGGTGCGGCGGGAGACTTTGTTACGGCGCCAGAAATTTCGCCGGTCTTCGGTCGTGTGTTTGCCCGGCAGTGTGCCGAAGTTTTTGCCGAGACTGGCGCTGGTTCGATTCTCGAATTCGGGGCTGGCAGCGGCAAACTGGCCGTTGATGTGCTGCGTACTCTGGGCGAAATGGATGCCTTGCCCGAGACCTACAAGATTCTCGAGGTATCGGCAGATCTTCGCCTGCGACAAGAGCAGCGGCTGAAATCAGAATTACCGGAGTGCGTTGATCGATGCGTCTGGGTTGATGCGATACCTCACGAACACAACGGGGTCATCGTCGCAAATGAAGTTCTGGATGCGCTGCCGGTCGAACGGTTTGTTCGGCGTAGTGACGGACTTAAGCAACTCTGCATAAGCATTGAAGCGGACGAATTTGTCTTCGTTGAACATGCAGCACCTGCTCGTTTGTTGGACGCTGTCGCAGAAATCGAGGCGGATCTGCAGCATGATCTGCCAATCGGGTATGTGTCGGAAGTGTCGCTCGGTGCGGCCGGATGGATAGCAGACGTCGGTGCAGCCATGAAAAAAGGGGTAGCATTCTTCTTCGACTACGGAGTTAGTCGCAGGGAATATTACGCTGCGGATCGCTCATCAGGCTGGCTACGTTGCCATTTTCGGCATCACGTGCACGATGACCCACTGTTGCTTCCCGGAGTACAGGACTTAACAGCCTGGGTAGATTTTTCCGCAGTTGCTGGCGCGGGACTGGAAAGCGGACTCGAGGTTGTCGGTTACGTTAGCCAGGCACAGTTTCTGCTCGGCGGTGGGCTCGAGAAGGAACTACAGCATTTTGCAGACTTGCCAACGAAACAGCAGGTCGAATTGTCGGGGCAGATCAAAATGCTTACTCTCCCCGCCGAGATGGGCGAGAATTTCAAATGTCTGGCATTGAGTCGCGGCATCGACATGACACCATCAGCTTTTAACTTTGCGGACAGGACAATGAGTTTATGACAATGGACATAGCAATCGGAATCACAGCATGACCTGGTTGCAAATTATCGTACTAGCCATCGTTCAGGGCCTGACTGAGTTTCTGCCGGTGTCGAGTTCGGGCCACCTCGTATTGGTACCCGCAATTTTTTCCTGGGACGATCAGGGGCTGGCCTTCGATGTTGCCGTTCACTTCGGCTCACTGACCGCAGTCTGGCTGTTTTTCCGCAACGATATTGCGGGTTTGATCCGTGGTGGACTTGAAGCGATGGGCGGCAAGATTGAGTCGCACAATTCACGCATGGCTGTCGGTATAGCGCTTGGCACGATCCCGGCCGCGGTTGCCGGCTTGTTGTTGGAAGGCACGATCGAAACTTATCTAAGAAGCCCTGCTGTTATCGTCGTTACCTTGTCTGGCTACGCGGTACTGATGCTTCTTGCGGACCGCTTCGGACGCCACAATCGCAACATTGCCGGTACACGTATCAAAGATGCCGTATTGATAGGCTGCGCTCAGGCGCTGGCACTGATTCCAGGCACGTCGAGGTCTGGTGTAACAATTACCGCTGCAATGGCACTGGGTTTCCAGCGTCAGGACGCCGCACGATTCTCGTTCCTGCTATCTGTACCCGTCATATTGCTGGCATCCGTTTACAAGTTTCTTGGCTTGATACTTGGGGACGCACCTGTTCCCTGGTTGCAGCTGGGTATTGGTGCTGTGGTTTCCGGCATCGTGGCCTATATCAGTATCGAGTTTTTCATGCGTATCGTGACTCGAATTGGTCTGCTGCCATTCGCCGTGTACAGGCTCGGATTGGCAGCCGTCATTCTGTATGTCCTGGTTTAGGTACATCGCACTATGCGCGATAACGGCAAACGCAGCTGCCGGAGAGGGCTACGTTGTAGGTGGCGGATTGCAGGTCGACTCTGCAGATGGGCTGGCAGGGTCGCTGCTTGGTAGCTACGGCTTTTCTGAGCAGACCTGGGTCTCTGCGGGACTCGCCAGGAGTACGGTTGATGTTGAGCGTGGGCCTGCGCCTGAAACAGTATTCGCTGACCTGGAAGTCGACCACTGGTTCAAGCCTGTTGGGGTGCGGTTCGGTGCAGCGTACTGGGGTGATCCTGATGTTTTTGAATCACAGGACTGGCGAGCCTCGCTATATTGGAGGGGCGATGAAACGCTGCTATCGGGAAATTATGAGTATCGCGATTTCAGCCTTCATGTTCCGGAAACAGATCTGACTATCGCGCGCACTATCACCTTTGACGCAAACGGATTCGGGCTTTCCGCACGGTTCAGTCTCAGCAAGAATATCGACCTGAACCTGTCCGGTATGCAATACGATTACAGTGTCGATTTCTCTCCGTTGCAGAATCGCGATTCAGTCAGTTTCATTCGTTTCTCCCGCCTGGGGTTGATCAACAGCATTATCGATAATCGAGCCCGGGCATCATTGGGATTGAATCATGGCTTGCAGCGGTGGCAGCTTGACCTTGCTAGCTGGAAAGGAGCTATCGATGGCTCTCGGACGAAATCTGTATCGCTGAGCTTCCTGACGGCAATGAGTACCTACAGCGATATCGAAATCAGTCTCGGATACGACCAGTCGGAGTTATATGGGGACGTAACTTTCGCTTCGCTGTTTTTCTATTTCTACAGCGGAAACTAGATCCAGATTGGAAATAAGATCTACGTCGGACCCTGGCGAGATTCGCGACAATACGTCTTTACTGCGCTGGTACGAGCCTTGCGAATGGCTGGGGCTATATCGGCACCCTCGTGCTCGGCCGCGATGCTCGCAGCATCAACCGCCGCAGCGACAGCACGCGCAGCGCGCAGGAAATCTGCCTGTGGATATTCCCTTTGCTCAAGCCCGGTGCGCCCGCGCGCGTCTGCTTCGCAAGCGAGCAGAAAGCGCTCAAAGCGCTCGGGCCGCCGAAACGCATCTGATCGCTCGAGCAGCTTAACGATGGTTGAGCTCCTCAGTTCAAGAGCTCGATGGCAGTGCGTATGAAATTCGGCAACGATCAGACCGAGATCCCGGCACGCTCGAGGAACCGGCAATCGCTCCGCAAGCTTCCTGATTATTTTGCTGCCACGCTGCTCATGCCCGGGGTGGCTGGGTAGTTTACTCTTGTCCGTCGTTGCTTTGCCGAGGTCGTGCACGAGCGCCGCAAAGCTGACATCCAGTTCGGAGCTTAGCCGTCGCGCCTGTTCGAGCACCATCATGGTGTGCAAGCCCGTGTCGATTTCGGGATGCCATTTTTCTGGTTGTGGAATGCCGAACAGAGCATCAACCTCCGGCAGCACAACACGAAGAGCATCGCAATCGCGCAAGGTTTCGAAGAACACGCGCGAATCCGGTCCGAGTAGCGCCGCTTCTGTCTCCTTCCAGACTCGGTCAGGTACCAGCGCATCAACTTCACCGTCAGCCACCATCTGGCGCATTAGAGCCTGTGTTTCGGGTGCGACTTGAAAACCGAATGACGCATATCTCGCCGCGAACTTGGCGGCACGAAGAATGCGTACCGGGTCCTCGGCAAAAGCCTCGGATACGTGGCGGATTACTCGATCTTCGATATCCTGCAGACCATTGAACGGATCAATCAGGTTTCCGTCGTTGTCCCGCGCAATCGCATTGATCGTCAGGTCGCGGCGGCTTAAGTCCTCTTCCAGGGTTACGTCTTCAGAAGTGTCAAAAGCAAAGCCGTGATACCCGGCCGCCGTTTTTCTTTCGGTGCGGGCGAGCGCGTACTCTTCGTTCGATTCTGGGTGTAGAAACACCGGAAAGTCCTTGCCGACCTGTTTGTAGCCGTCCTGCAAGAGCTGCTCGGGGGTCGCGCCCACAACACACCAATCCCGCTCTTTGACAGGAAGCCCAAGCTGTTCGTCACGAACAGCACCACCGACGAGGTACACTTGCATCAGGTGATTCTAGCAAACAGGAGCCGCAATGATTCCGTTGTTCGATCGCGGCCGGGTTCGCGCCGCGACATTGCTCGGCCTGCTCTTGTTGCTACAGGGTTGTTACTACATGCAAGCGGTACGTGGGCAGCTCGAAGTACTTAGAAAACGCGAGGACATCGAGGACCTGATCGGTTCGGCGGCCACGCCGGCCGACCTGGCTGTGCGTCTGCAGCTGGTTGACACTGCAAGGCAATTTTCGGTCGACGAGCTGGGTCTTCCTGACAACAAGAGCTACCGCAGCTATGCGGATCTTGAGCGGGACTACGTTGTTTGGAACGTTTTTGCGGCCCCGGAGTTTTCATTGCAGGCAGAGAGCTGGTGCTTTCCAGTAGCCGGCTGTGTTGCTTACCGGGGCTATTTCTCGGAGCAGGCTGCTCGTAACAAGGCCGCCAAACTCAAAGATGAAGGTTTTGATGTCGTGGTCGGCGGCATTGCGGCGTATTCGACGCTCGGCCGTTTCAATGATCCTGTGCTGAATACCATGCTGCGCTGGAATGACACTGATCTCGTTGCCACGATTTTTCACGAGTTGGCGCATCAGGTGCTCTACATCAAAGGCGATACCGGTTTTAACGAATCGTTTGCATCCGCGGTAGAGGAGTTTGGTATTGACCGTTGGCTTACAGGTCGAGGGCAGGAGGACGAGATTGGCGCATACCGGGAACGGCGTGATCTGCGCCGGCGGCTGGTAAGTCGGGTCGATCTCGCTCGCGAGGATCTCGAAGAGATTTATGTAGCAGACACCGCTGACGAGGAAAAACGGGCGTTGAAAGATGCGCGCCTTGAAGTTCTCGCTCGAGATATTGCGCAGGAGTTTGAGCAGTCGGGCCGCGACCCGTCGGCTTGGCTAGACAACGGTTTGAACAACGCACGGCTGGCATCGATGGCGCTCTACGATGGCCGATTGCCGGCGTTTCGGGAGATGTTGCGAAGTTGCAATGGCGAGCTGGACTGTTTCTATGCTGAAGCAACACGCCTGTCGAAGATGGACAAAGAGCAGCGCGACCAGGAACTGGCTGATTTGCACCAGGATGAAGAAATACCCCTTGCAGGAGCGCGCCCCGGCGCGCGATCAAGGTATGGGTCTTCGTTAAAGTTGGATTGAAAACGTCGCAACGAAAGGTCTTGAGCGACAACGTGGCATCTTCAATGACAGCGCCATTCGCGCCAACCCACCTGTAGGAGCGCGCCATGCGCGCGATAACCACCACAGTAAGAGTGCATTGAGAGTTTTGTCATTGTGGCAATCGCGGGGTCTCAAAAATACAGCGAGTGCTAGTCGATAACCGATCAGTCCGACATACCGGGCCCGCTCCTACGGGAGATTCGTTCAATCTCATCAGTCGAACACGACACAGCTCAGCATCTCACCTGTAGCGCGCTCCAGCGCACGATCAATGCTTGGCACCTCGTTGCAGCAGGAT
>CAZGVL010000064.1:0-16887 GCA_964528965.1 uncultured Woeseiaceae bacterium | reverse complement strand
GTGCCGACGTGCTTTGTCAGGACGGCGTGATTACTGCCGTCGGCGAAGATCTCGATGCGCCGTCAAAAGCGACAGTTATTGACGCAGGTGGCCAATACGTCATGCCCGGTGGCATCGACCCACACACCCACATGCAGCTGCCGTTCATGGGTACTGTTGCGAGCGAGGACTTTGAGTCCGGCACCGCTGCGGGACTGGTTGGTGGTACAACGATGATCATCGACTTCGTGATTCCAAATCCGCAGCAAAACCTCATGGAGGCGTATCAGCAATGGCGCGAGTGGGCCGAGAAATCGGTTGCTGACTACTCATTTCATGTTGCGATCACCTGGTGGGACGAAACCGTCAGCGCGGATATGGGCACACTGGTCCGCGACCATGGCGTGAATAGCTTCAAACACTTTATGGCGTACAAAGGCGCCATCATGGCTGACGACGAAATACTGGTTAACAGCTTCGCCCGTTCCCTTGAGCTCGGTGCCATTCCGACAGTGCACGCCGAGAATGGTGAGCTGGTCTTCCGCCTGCAGAAAGAACTGTACGAGAAAGGACTAACGGGACCCGAAGCGCATCCGCTATCTCGCCCGCCCGAGTGTGAAGGTGAAGCAGCGAATCGTGCTATTCGCATTGCCGAAGTTCTGCGTGTACCTCTTTATGTCGTGCACAATTCCTGTCGCCAGTCGCTCGAAGCGATTACCCGGGCACGCAATGAAGGCCAGCGCGTTTTCGGCGAAGTGCTCGCCGGCCATCTGCTCATCGACGATTCTGTCTATCGTCATAAGGATTTCGACGTGGCCGCAGCGCACGTCATGAGTCCGCCATTTCGATCCAAGGAAAATCAGGAAGCGCTATGGCGCGGACTGCAATCTGGCAACCTGCAAACCACCGCAACCGATCATTGCTGTTTTTGTGCGGACCAAAAGGCGGCCGGCAAAGATGATTTCAGGCTGATCCCGAACGGTACCGGTGGCGTCGAAAATCGCATGGAAGTGCTCTGGCACCATGGAGTCAGCACCGGACGTCTGACAATGAACGAGTTCGTTCGGGTGACCTCCAGCAATGCCGCACAGATATTCAATGTCTATCCACGCAAGGGTAGCGTGGCGGTCGGTGCCGATGCCGACATCGTCGTCTGGGATCCAGAAGCCAGCAAGACGATCTCTGCCAAGACGCATCACCAGAAAGTCGACTACAATATTTTTGAAGGCATGACCGTCAAGGGTTGTCCCTCACATACACTTAGCCAGGGGAAAGTCGTTTACAAGGACGGTAAACTGGATGTCGAGCGAGGCGCTGGTCGTTACGTTAATCGACCCCCGTTCGCCCCCTACTACGACGCTTTGCTAAAACAGGCGCAGCAGGCCGAACCATCGGCCGTCAAACGATAGTCCGGAGAAGGCCCCATGACTGACAATAAAAGCAGCCCGGACATACGTTCCAAGCGACTCAAAAAGTCCGAAATTGACAATAACTTCAGTGATTTACACCCTGCCCTGACCCGCCCTGAAGCGCTAATCGAAGCAGATCGCTGCTATTTTTGCTACGACGCGCCGTGCACGACGGCATGCCCGACCGGCATCGATATTCCAGCATTCATACAGAAGATCCGCAGTGATAATTTGCGCGGCTCGGCACACACGATTCTCAAAGAAAACATCATGGGTGGCATGTGTGCCCGCGTGTGCCCTACTGAAATACTCTGCGAAGAAGCCTGCGTCAGAAATACGCATGAGGAAAAGCCGGTCAACATTGGTCTTCTGCAACGCCACGCAACGGACGGGGTATTTGACAGCCAACCGGCCCTGTTCGAGCGTGCCGAAGCCAGTGGCAAGCGAATTGTCGTGATCGGCGCCGGCCCTGCCGGCCTGTCCTGCGCTCATCGTCTCGCCATGCTTGGCCATGAGGTTCTGGTGCTGGACCGAGCCCCGAAGTCTGGCGGGCTGAACGAATATGGGATTGCGGCCTACAAGACTGTCGATGATTTTGCACAAAGGGAAGTTGAGTTTATCTTGTCGATAGGCGGCATCACGATCCGCAACGATGCCGAGCTTGGCGTCGATTACTCACTGCAGAAACTGCGTGACGAGTACGATGCAGTATTTGTGGGCATTGGTCTTGGCTCGGTCAATGCACTCGGCGTTGATAACGAAAACTTACCCGGCATTGAGAACGCGATCGACTACATCGCCAGCTTGCGACAGGCCAGGGACAAGAGTGAACTCCCTGTTGGCAAGCGCGTAGTGGTAATCGGTGGTGGCATGACGGCAATTGATATCGCCGTGCAAAGCAAACGCCTGGGTGCGGTGCATGTCGATCTTGTTTATCGCCGTGGCCCTGATCAAATGGGTGCCAGTCAGTTCGAACAGCAACTGGCACAGAAGAACGGCGTGAGCATTCATCACTGGGCGCAGCCGTACAAACTGCATGCTGGCGAGAGCGTGAGCGCCATCGAATTCGAGAAGACGGCGCTTGATTCCAACGGCCAACTCAAGGCAACTGGAGAAACCTTTGTGCTGGTAACTGACGTGCTTTTCAAAGCGATCGGCCAGCGACTTGTTGAAGATGTCCTGGGTGGTGAATCTGCGCCGATGGAAACCGCACACGGCAGGATCGTGGTTGACGCGAAGCAGCAAACCTCGCTGGAGGATGTGTGGGCAGGCGGTGATTGCGTCAATGACGGCGACGATCTCACGGTCACCGCGGTGCAACACGGAAAAGTCGCCGCAATCGCTATTGACCAGTTCTTACGCGCTTAGATGGTAAAGGAATAAAAATCATGGCAGATCTGACATCTGAGTTTTTGGGCATACGTTCGCCGAATCCTTTTTGGCTTGCTTCCGCACCACCGACTGACAAGGCCTACAACGTCAACCGCGCGTTTGAAGCTGGCTGGGGCGGTGTCGTCTGGAAGACGCTGGGCGAAGACCCACCGATTGTTAACGTAAATGGTCCTCGCTACAGTGCACTGCACAGCAACGAACGGCGCGTCGTCGGTTTCAACAATATCGAGCTCATTACCGATCGCCCACTGCAAACCAACCTCGATGAAATGCGGCAGATCAAGCGTGACTGGCCGGATCGTGCCCTGATCGCGTCGGTCATGCTGCCGATGAATGAAGAGTCATGGGCAAAGTACGTACCGATGATCGAGGATACCGGTGTCGATGGGTTCGAACTCAACTTCGGTTGCCCGCATGGGATGTCCGAACGCGGTATGGGTGCGGCGGTCGGACAAGTCCCTGAGTACATTCAGATGGCGACCGAGTGGTGCAAGAAAGTTGCAACGGTTCCGGTCATCGTAAAGCTCACACCGAATGTCACCAACATCGTATTGCCGGCGAAAGCCGCGAAGGATGGCGGCGGCGATGCCGTATCGCTGATCAACACGATTAACTCCATAATGCGGGTCAACTACGACACGCTGACCATGTATCCAACCACCGACGGCATGGGCACGCATGGCGGCTATTGCGGCGAAGCAGTGAAACCGATAGCGCTGAATATGGTTGCAGAAATTGCTCGTAACCAGGAAACCCGCGGTATTCCCATCTCTGGAATCGGCGGCATAAGCGACTGGCGTGACGCCGTGGACTTTTTTGCCCTGGGGGCATCGAACGTACAGGTGTGCACGGCGGCGATGGTGTATGGATTCAAGATCATTGATGATCTGACCGATGGCTTAAGCACGTTTCTCGACAGCAAGGGCATGCGCTCGGTAACTGACCTCGTTGGCGTCGCTGTACCCTCGGTAACCGACTGGCAGTACTTGAATCTCAATTACGTTGAGAAAGCCAGCATTGACCAGGAGCTGTGTATCAAATGCGGTCGCTGCCATATTGTTTGTGAAGACACATCGCATCAGGCCATTACTCACACCGTCAATGGCGAACGTCGATTCGAAGTTATCGACGCTGAGTGCGTTGGTTGTAACTTATGTGTCAGCGTCTGCCCGGTCGACAGTTGCATCACGATGCAGCAAGTCACCGATGGCATCGATGCGCGAACCGGCCAACCGATCAAGCAAGACAAGGCCAACTGGACCACACACCCGAACAACCCAATGCGCAAGCAGGGATAGATAATGACGGTGTCAGATCAGGATCTGGTTGACGCGGCAAATGCCGTGCGTGTGAATGCCTATTGCCCCTACTCTGGCTACAAAGTTGGCGCAGCCCTCGTCGATGATCTTGGCAATATCCATTTCGGCTGCAATGTTGAAAACTCCGCTTTCCCGGAAGGCACCTGCGCCGAGGCGAATGCGATAGCCGCCATGATCGCAACGGGCGGAAAATCGATACAGTCAATTGTCGTCGTTGGTGGCAAGAATGCTCCTGAAGATTGCACACCTTGCGGCGGCTGCCGGCAGAAAATTGCTGAGTTTGCGGACAATAGTGCACGCATCATGCTGCTTGGCGTTGACGAGAAACTGACGACCTATACGATCGACGACCTGTTACCCAAGTCTTTTCATTTTCCTGACTAGCTCGAATAATTGGGCTAGAGCAGCGCCTGTACTTCAGCCCGTGTCGGCAATGATGGCTGAGCACCCTTGCGGGTCGTCGCGCAGGCACCTGCAGCACACGCAAACTGCAACGCTTCGTTCGGCTGCATGCCCTCAACCAGTCCGACCGTTAGTGCTGCGGTAAACGTATCCCCGGCACCCGTAGTATCAATAGCATCGATGACCGGAGACTGGGCTCGAGCGATCGAAGCACCGTCTTTGCTAAGTTCGGCACCATCTGCGCCGTAGGTCGTCGCGATCATCCCGCTACACGCGCCCAACGTATCGCCGTACCACGCAGATTCTGTCTCATTCACAACCACAAGATCAGCACGCTGCAGGATAGTCACGTCAACACGTTTTGCCGGTGCAAGATTGACGCAAAAGAAACCCGAAAACTGACTCGCTGCCAACGCAATCGTCGATTCAGGAATTTCAAGTTGGCAGATCAGTGCATCGGCCTCCGGAAGCTGCAGAAACTCCGGCAATAACGCCGCATTCGCGCCCGGCGCAACGACGATATGGTTCTCACCGGAAGGTGCTACGCAGATCAGCGCAATGCCCGTCGGGTTTTCGGTATCTCGATCACAGCCAGACAAATCAACACCGCCCGCGCGCAACAGGGCCAGCGCTTCATCGGCTGTAGCATCATCACCTGTTCGAGCAATCAACTTAACGTCGGCGCCCAGACGGCGAGCCGCAAGAGCCTGATTGGCTCCCTTGCCGCCGGGGAATCGATTCAGTTCCGCTCCGGTCACCGTCTCACCGGGTTCTGGCAAGCGCGAAACCGTGGCCGCCAGATCCAGGTTCACAGAACCTATTACGACGATTGACGTCATCGCTTGATCACCGCGGCTCAAACACGATCAAACCTCGCCAGTCTTTCGGTCAGCAGGTCGTAAAAGCCGTCCGCGTCGACTGAGTGAATCCAGTTCGCATTGACCGGACGATCGGTTACATGCCAGAAGTCTACCGCTGTATGGCCGAGGGTTAGCTCGGATTCTGTTTCAACGGAGACGTTGCACATTTTCCCTGCAAACAACTCCGGCTTTAATAGCCACGCAACCGTGCAGGGATCGTGTAGTGGCGTACCCTGCGATGAATATTTTTCAGTATCGTAGCGATGGAAAAAACTGAGCATGCCCGCCGTCGCCGCGGCAACCGGATTGGTCAGCGCCTCGATTCGAGCGACACGATCTTCGGTCGACAAAACCTGATGTGTGACGTCGAGACCCATAACCGTTATCGGCCTGCCGCAACGAAATACAATATCCGCTGCATCCGGATCAACCAGAATATTGAATTCAGCAGATGGTGTTCGATTGCCGCCCTCACGCATCGCGCCACCCATAAGCACAATCTCGTCAATGGCTTGAAGAATCGCCGGTTCTTTTTCTATCGCCGTCGCGATATTCGTTAGCGGACCCATCGGGACCAGCGTGACCGAACCGGCATCCGCTGCCAGCAAGGTCGCAATGATGAAATCAACAGCATGTTCTGATTGCAATGGAGTATCGGGGTCGATCGCATCGATGCCGTTGATACCTGTCTCGCCATGAATGTACTCTGCTGTCACCAGCGGTCGCGACATGGGTTGCTCGCAGCCGGCGAATACCCGTGTCTCGGGTTTACCGACGATATCGCACATCTGGCGGGCATTGCGTTGCGTGAGTTCGAGGGGCACGTTACCGGCCACGGTGGTAATGCCCAGCAACTCGAGCTCGTCCGGCGACGCCATGGCGAGAAACAAGGCAACTGCGTCATCCTGGCCCGGATCGCAATCGATAATAATTTTGCGAGCAATCATTCAGGCCACTAGAACGTCAGCATCAAACCGGCAAGCGCAGCACTCATCAGATTAGAAAGCGATGCCGCAAGCACGGCTTTCATGCCGAAGCGACCGATGAGCTCGCGCTTCTCCGGCACCAGCACACCAAGACCGCCGAGCAGGATTGCGATGGACGAGAGATTTGCAAAGCCGCACAGCGAGAACGTAGTGATAGCAATAGTTCTTGGGCTCAAGTCAGCGATCTGTCCGCTTAGCTCTGCGAATGCGACAAATTCGTTAAGAACTATTTTGATGCCAAATAACCCGCCCGCGGCTTCGGCCTCGGCCCACGGCACGCTCAGCAGGTACATCAGCGGTTGAAATACCTTGCCGAGTATTCCCTGCAAGGTAACGCCGTCAATGCCAACCAGACTGAACAACCCGCCAATAAGACCGTTGAATAGTGCAATCAGGGCGACAAACGCTATCAACATCGCGCCAATGTTGGCAGCGAGACGCAGTCCATCAGTGGTGCCCGAAGCAGCGGCAAGAATTACGTTGCCGTGATGACTACGCTCCATTTCTAGTTTTTCATGCCCGCCCGCTGGAACGGCCTCTGTGTCCGGCATGATCATTTTGGCCATGAGCAGGCCACCCGGAGCTGCCATGAACGCCGCTGCCAAAAGGTATTCAATATTTGCGCCCATGAGCACATATCCTGCAAGGACGGTACCGGCGATAGAGGCCAGGCCCGACACCATGACGGCAAAAAACTGTGGCTCCGTCAGGTTTTTGAGATACGGCTTGACGACCAGCGGCGCCTCGGTCTGGCCCACGAAGATGTTGGCCGCCGCATTCATTGATTCGACCGCACCGGTGCCAATGATCTTGCGCAACCCGCCTCCAACAATCTTGACAAGCCACTCCATAATACGGAGGTGGTACAGGACGGACATCAGAGCCGCGAAAAAGATGATTATCGGCAGAACATTGATCGCAAAACTGAATGCGACGCCCATGTCCGCGCCTTCGGGGGGCACCAGGCCGTACTCACCGTCAAGCATGCCGCGCGTTGGAATGAAGATGTCGGCCAATGGTCCGAACAACATATCGATGCCGGCTCTGGAGTAGCCGATTATGGCGAGGACACCGTTGCTAAGAAACTCGATCGCGCCGCGGCCAGCGTCAAAATACAACACGAACGCCGCAATCGCCGCCTGCAGGACAAGTGCCGCACCAACAACGCGAAAATTGATCGCCTTGCGGTTGCTGGAGAAAGCATATGCGATACCCAACAAGACCACGATGCCTAGAATTCCAATGTAATTACCCATACTGTCCCCCACCTTATGTTGTTCTTATTGTTGCGACAGACGTCAAGTCTACCGTATCGGGACACCGCGCTGCTTAGCTGTTTCCGGTCAGAATCTCGGCGACCACAGGCCTTGGCCCAGGCGCCGAATCGGCCAGTTTGCAGGCGGCGCGGAGATTTGACTCGGCGCGTTCCGCATCTGCTTCACTGGCCGCGTGAATAACAGCGAGCGGTATATGTTGGTCCAGTTGCGTACCAATCGCCGCGACGTCACTGAAGCCCACGGACAGGTCGAGTTTTTGGCCAACTTCACGACGGCCGCCGCCAAGCCCGATAATCGCAGTACCCACAGCGAACGCATTGACCTCGGACAGTATGCCGTTGGCATGCACGGCCCGCTGCACCGGTGCGCGAGCAAGGTGTCGTTCGAAATTGTCCACGAAGTCTGTCGGGCCGCCTAATTCCGCTGTCATCTTCGCGAACACTTCAGCAGCGCGGCCACTGGTCACCGCCTCGTCACATTTTTTGCGGGCCGCGTCCCGATCCGGCTCCAGCCCGGTAATGACCAGCATCTCGCCGGTCAACGCCAGGGTTGCCTCATCCAGCCGCGGTTCCCTGAATTCATTGCGCAGATAACGCATGGATTCGGCGATCTCGAGTGCATTGCCGGCGGTTGTACCCAGAACTTCGTTCATGTCAGTGATGATCGCGTGCGTTTTAAGATTGGCTTTCGCTGCTGTGCCGATAATACTCATCGCAAGCTCAACGGCCTTTTCGTGTGAGTCCATGAACGCACCAGAGCCAACTTTGACATCCATGACCAGCGCATCAAGGCCCGCTGCGATTTTCTTCGACAAGATTGATGCTGTAATCAATGGCACCGATTCAACCGTGCTGGTCACATCACGAATCGAATAGAAACGACGGTCTGCTGGTGCAAGATCAGACGTTTGTCCAATAACAGCACATCCCGCGGATTTAACGACCTTCCTGAAGGTCGCAAAATCAGGTGCGGTCGTATAGCCCGGAATGGCTTCGGCTTTGTCCGTGGTTCCGCCGGTGTGCCCCAAGCCGCGTCCTGAGATCATTGGCACATAGCAACCGCAAGCCGCAGCGATCGGCGCCAGCAGAAAACTCACTTTGTCACCCACGCCACCGGTCGAATGCTTGTCCACAACCGGACCATCAAGGCCAGCGTCCGACCAATCAAGGACGGTTCCCGAGTTGGCCATCGCGAGCGTTAGCTTGCCGGCCTCATCAAACGACATGGAATTAAGAAATATCGCCATCGCAAGTGCCGATACCTGTTCGGCAGGAATGCTGCTGTCGGTCAGACCGTCTACGAGGAACTGAATCTCCTGATCAGATAATTCACCCCCATCGCGCTTGTTGCGAATAATGTCAGTTACCAGCATCAGAGTTCCTGCTCAAAGCCACGCAGCGGCAAATCCGCCCTTCTTTGCAGCCAATTCTCGGCCGGGTAATGTGCTGTCTTATCTATGACGTGCAGTGTGTATGCAAGCCGGGATTTGTCTGATTTATTCGGCCCACTGAGGTGTGGCGCCCGACCATCGAAGATGACCATCGTCCCGGCACGTGCTTCGGCCGGGAGCCGCATTTCTTCAGGATAGGGTGTGTCATCCAGCGTCTCAAAAATCAGCTTGCCGTCGGGCCCGCGGTGCTGTCGCTCACGCAGCGGCCGTTTGTGCTCGCCCGGAATGAACTGCATGCAACCGTTCTCGAGTGTTGCATCTTCCAGCGCGAACCAGAACCCGACACAAGACTGGGGTTCGGTATAGACGAAGGTCGAGTCCTGATGGCAGTGAACCTCCCCACCAATACGCGGTGGCTTGAAAATAACCATCGACTGAATGATACCGGGGTCTGTATAACCAAGGCTTTTTACTGCCGCGGCAAGTTCGGGTGTCCGGGAGAACGCGTCAAACACCGGATCAAGGTCGTGCATTGCATGCCCCATCTTGTTGAGGCTTTGATGCTTGTCCTGACGAAGACAACCTGCTTCGTCGAACGCATCACCCTCAAAAAAGAAACGAATCTTGTCACCAGACTCCTCGAAGTAGCTGTCGTCAAGCTGTGTCTGATCCAAGGCCGAGAACACGCTTTTGACTTCACCCGGGTCAAATTCATCGACCAACTCGAGAGTTCGCTCGCGCAGCTGGCGACATTTATCGACAGAGACAAAGTCTTCCAGAATCAGAACGCCCGCTTCCTGATAGGAGGCCAGCATGTCCGGCGTCAACTCGCCACCTGCAGGTGCTTGATACTTCGGTAACTCATTCATCTCTATAACCAGGAGCCTCAGCTGATATCTATTCGAAAGCATTCCGCCAGCAAGTACAATTAGACCCGAAACAGCGCGTTCGATGCAAAAAAACAACATCTGCATCAAAATTCACAATTAGCTCATGATGGATGTCGCTGGCTAGGCTATACTTCAAACAACAATAGTTATTCTACCTGAGGATGTCATGAATAGACTCTTAGCTCAAACATGTTGGAAACGTACCACAACACCTGTATGTGGTGCCGTTTTGGGCATCTTGCTGGCAACGCTGCCGCTATCTGGCGTGCATGCACAAGGTGTACTCGAAGAAATTACCGTTACTGCGCAAAAGCGCGTGGAGAACGTGCAGGACGTACCTATTTCAATCAGCGTCATGTCGGGAGAAGCGATGAACGCCGTTCGAGCAGGCGGCAAAGACATTCGTTTCATGTCGGGCAAGGTGCCCAGCCTCATCGTTGAGTCAGATTTTGGACGAATTTTTCCGCGCTTTTATATCCGCGGTATTGGCAATACTGACTTCGATCAGAATGCTTCTCAGCCTGTCTCGTTGATTTACGACGAAGTCGTCTTTGAAAATCCAATGCTCAAAGGCTTCCCGGTATTCGATTCGGAACGCGTCGAAGTATTGCGTGGCCCGCAAGGCACTCTGTTTGGTCGCAACACGCCCGCCGGCATCGTCAAAATTGACTCCGTGAAACCCAGTCAGGAGTTTGAAGGATACGTTAAATTTGGCGTCGGCAATCTGGACGTAACCGACTTCGAAGCCGCAGTCGGTGGTGCTCTAAACGAGAACTGGTCAGCACGCGCATCCGTGTTGCATCAGACGCGTGGCGATTTCGTCGCCAACAGCGGCTCGGACATTGATCCAATCTACGCGGATCTGGATGACTCAAGCTTTCTGGAAGGTCACACCGAAATTGCTTATCGCATTCAGTTAGCCTACGACTCGGCCAATTTCTCGGCATTACTAAATGTGCATGGTCGTGATCTTGATGGTACAGCGACCTTGTTCCGCGCCAACATCATCGAACCAGGCACCAACGATTTCGTTGCTGGTTTTGATCCCGATGTCGTCAACTTCGATGGCAAGAATGAGCAGGACGCAGAATCGACCGGCGGCATGCTCAAACTGGAATGGGCATTGAGCGACTACACACTGACCTCAATTACCGGCTATGAAACAGTGGAAACCTTTAGTCGAGCCGACGTTGAAGGCGGAATTGGTTCACAGTTCGCACCGCCTTACGGACCTGGCTGGATTCAGTTCGACGCTCAGACCGCTGACGGTATTCCTGACCACTCCCAGTTCACTCAGGAATTTCGTTTGAATAATGATACGAGCGGCAAGTTCCGCTGGCAGGCAGGTTTGTTCTACTTTGACGAACACCTCGTAGTCGATACATTTAACTACCCCGACAGAACGGATGTTTTCAACGGTTTCGCCCAGCAGGTACAGGACACCACCGCCTATGCGGTCTTCGGCCAGTTTGATTATGACCTGACCGACCGGCTGATACTGACGGCTGGATTGCGTTATTCCGATGACAGCAAAGACTATACGGCTGAACGAACGACCACTCCATTTGGCGGCGCGAATCTGGACCTGCAGACTGTGTCTGTATCGGATGCGCAACCAAGCGGCAACATCAGTCTGAATTACTCTATCAGTGATGAAGTCAGTATTTACGGCAAAGTTGCTACCGGCTTTCGAGCCCCCAGCATTCAAGGTCGCGTATTATTCAGCGATGCAGTCACCGTCGCAGACTCCGAGACTCTCACCTCAGTCGAGTTCGGCATTAAGAGTCAATTACTCGATAACCGCTTGCGTTTGAATGCTGCGGTTTACATGCTTGAGATGAAAGATCAGCAACTGACGGCAGGTAGCGGCACAGCCAACGCCAACGTATTGATCAACGCCGACACGACCAAAGGTCACGGCGTTGAGGTCGATGCGGACTGGCTCGCTACGGACAACCTGATGTTAACGCTGGGCGCCAGCTATAACTTCACGGAAATCGATGATTCAGAACTCTCTGTATTGCCCTGTGGCGCGCAAACCTCGAATGATGGCGGTGTAACTGTAGAAAATTGCACCCAGCTGGATCCGCCGGGTTCTTTTGACGGCAGCGTATTGATCGACGGCAATTCATTACCCAGAGCACCTGAGTATATGTACAACTTCGTCTTGCGATACACGAGGCCAATGGCCAGTGGCGAGTTTTTCTTTCAAACCGACTGGGCTTATCGCAGCGACTTCAGCTTCTTCCTGTATGACTCAGTCGAGTTTCACGGTGATTCGTTTCTCGAAGGTGGTTTGAATATCGGCTACGCCACTGATCGCTGGGACGTTGCGGTTTACGGTAGAAACATCACTGACGAACTCAAGTTGGTCGCTGCTATCGACTTCAATAATTTTGAGGGAATCATCAACGAGCCGCAGACCTACGGCATTGAGGCTACTTTCAGATTCTAGTCGTTAGCTGTAGTTTGCAGATACCTCATTAAGTAATGAGTTCAAAAGCCCCGAGCGGCAACGCTCGGGGCTTTTTTTGTGTCACCCGTGTTCGTACTCATGCTGCTACGGCGCGGAAAGCCTGAATGTTCGAGGCGCCTGATGGGCCGCTCACGACACCCTTTTTGTGGCAAAATGCGGCCATGATAAATATTAGAAGATACCTCGCACTCGCCGCCGTCCTTACTATAATTACGGCCTGCGGGCCCAGGGTTGATACCAACCTTGAAGCTGCCAAGACACCGACAGATGGCCAGATTGATCTCATCATCGATGGCCGATACCTGGTCACGATGGATGCTGATAATCGCGTCATCGAAAACGGCTCTGTTGCTGTCGATGACGGCGTTATTCTTGCGCTGGGCTCCAATGCCGAAATCCATAGCAAGTACTCCGCAGCAGAAACGCTCAGCGGTGATACCCGCGTTGTGATGCCCGGCCTCGTCAATGGCCACTCGCACGCGGCGATGACACTGACGCGCGGTGTCGCAGACGATCTCGACTTGATGGACTGGCTGACCAACTACATTTTTCCGGCAGAGGTCGAATTCGTCGATGCAGACTTTGTCCGTATCGGTACTGAGCTGGCATGCTGGGAAATGATCCGCGGCGGCACGACGACGTTTGTGGATATGTATTACTACCCGGATGTTATTGCGGACGTTGTCGACAAATGCGGAATGCGCGCAATGATATCGGCGACTGTCATTGATCAGCGTAGTCCCGACGCTGAGAATGCCGCCGATTCAATACGCAAGGGCAGCGAATTCATAGAACGCTGGCAAGGCAGGAACAGCCGTATAACGCCGATATTTGGTCCGCATGCGAACTACACCTTGAATGCGGAGCAGCTGAAGGCAACTCGGCAAGCTGCGAATGAGCACAATGCACCGATCAGCATCCACGTATCCGAGTCTCCGTTTGAATTGCAGTATTCGAAGGACACTTTTGGCAAGACCAGCATTGAATTCTATGAGTCCATCGGCTTTTTCGACGGCCCCACAATCGCCGCGCACGTTGTCTGGCCCACGGCTGCGGAAATCAAAATTCTCGCCGATCGCAAAGTTGGTGTGATTCACAATCCAACGTCGAATATGAAAATTGCCTCTGGCATCTCGCCGGTTACAGACATGCTTAAGGCGGGTGTGCGTGTTGGGCTCGGCACCGACGGTGCGGCCAGCAATAATGACCTCGATCTTTGGGAGGAAATGCGACTCGCCGCGCTCCTGCAAAAAGTGGAGCAGATGGATCCGAAAGTTCTGCCTGCAATTACAGTCCTGAGCATGGCGACGAGCGGTGGTGCGACAGCTATTGGGCTGGGCGAATCAATCGGCTCACTGGAGATCGGAAAACGTGCTGACATTATCCAGGTAGCGTTCGACGATGTGCATCATGTACCAACCTACGACGTTATCTCTCACCTCGTTTATGTCACCGATGAACAGGATGTTGTCTCGGTTGTTGTTGACGGCAAAATCTTGATGCGTGAGCGTGACCTGATAACGATCGATACGGAACGTGTTCGATCAGAGGCAACGGCACTGGCTGCCACGATGCAGAGCTGGCTGGCTGAACGAAACAAATCGCGATAGGCGCGCCTGATGACCGCTATTCAGGACCTGATTCCGGGTAACCACTGTTTCGGCTGCGGACCGGACAACCCGGCAGGTATGCAGATCAAGAGCTACTGGGACGGCAAAGTTTCTGTCTGCGAATACATGCCGCGTCCTGAGCAGTGTGCCGGCCCAACGCAATACGTGTACGGCGGCACCATCGCAAGCCTGATCGACTGTCACAGCGTCTGCACGGCTATTGCGAACTATTACGAGGTTGCTGGGCGTGCGATCGGTGAGGGTCCACAGATCTGGTGCGTCACGGGCCGCCTTACGGTCAACTATATAAAACCAACGCAGATCGATAAACCGGTTGAGCTGCGTGCGTCGATCAGCGAGTGCGGCGAGAAGAAGACTATCCTCACTTGCACGGTTCATTCCGACGGCAAGCTCGTGGCCGAGGGTGAGGTCATCGCGATTCGAGTAGCCGATTCCTGGCGCAAATAAGACGTGGCCCGTTCTGACTACAGAAAATTAGTCCCGTAATCCATCGGCGGCAGGTCAAAAAACGCCGCCAGACTTTGACCAATATCCGCAAATGTTTCGCGCTTACCCAGCGAGCCGGGCGTCACGCTATGGCCATAGACCAGCACAGGAATGTGCTCACGCGTGTGATCACTGCCCGGCCACGTCGGATCGCAACCGTGGTCGGCGCAGAGAATCATGATGTCGTCTTCCTTCATCAAGGCCTGCAACTCCGGCAGGCGTTCGTCAAAATATTCCAATGCTGCTGCATACCCGGAAACGTCGCGGCGATGGCCGTACAGCATGTCGAAATCGACAAAGTTGGTGAAGACGATCGATCGGTCCGGAGCCTCCTGCAGTACCTCCAGCGTTGCATCGAACAGCGCCGCATTGCCGGATGCCTTGACCTTTTTCGTGATGCCCATGTGCGCATAGATATCCGATATCTTGCCGATACTGATGACGTCGCCTCCCGCGGCCGCCAGCTTGTCGAGCAAGGTCGGTGCATGCGGTGGCGTCGTGAGGTCGCGTCGATTACCCGTTCTCGCATAGCTGTCCGGACCATCGCCAACGAAGGGCCGCGCGATCACCCGACCAATGTCGTATTCATCAACGAGTTCGCGTGCGATATCACAAAGGTCGTACAAGCGCTGTAATCCGAATGACTCCTCATGGCAGGCGATCTGAAAGACGCTGTCGGCCGAGGTGTAAACGATCGGCTTGCCAGATTCGCGATGCTCGTCGCCCAGCTCGGCAATAATGGTTGTCCCTGACGAATGACAGTTACCCAACACACCCGGCAAACCTGCTCGTTCAATCAGTTTTGTGAGTAGCTCTTCAGGAAAGGTATTGGTGCGTTCGGTGAAATAGCCCCAATCAAATAATACCGGTACACCTGCGATCTCCCAGTGTCCGCTGGGCGTATCTTTACCGCTGCTCAACTCCTCGGCGAAACCGTACGCGCCAATAATGTCCACATCACTGGGTGCGCCCGGCGGCATTTTGCCCGTGCTTTCCTCGCTGGCGGCGAACAAGCCGAGTTGTGCCAGGTTGGGAAGGCGCAATGCCCCTTCGGCGGACTCGGCCCGACGTTCTGCGATATGACCGAAAGTATCAGCACCAACATCACCAAACCGGTCAGCGTCGGCTGTTGCGCCCACTCCAAAAGAATCCAGAACCAGGATCATTGCCCTACCCATGCCATCTCCTCACGCATTTTCCGGCGTGGCTATATTGTAAAATTGAACTCGGACCAGTGTACAACCAAAAAGATGGCGAAGACCACGCCCGGCCAAATCAGCGGCAAACAAAAAGGGCCCGGTCATCCGGGCCCTTTTTAATTTTCTGGCTGGTGAATTTATAAGCTGCTGAAATTACTCTCTGGCAAACACTACCAACGGGTGAAACTTCGCCACACGATCAGTGCTCGGGCGCAGCTCCCTCCCCGTGATGTGGCGTGACAGGCTCGAAGGTGCTCTCGCCGTAATACTCGAGCCGAGTATCCTCGATATAGCTACCCTCCACGGACATTAGCCAAATCAGCACCAGAATAGCCACAGGCGGGCCCAAAATAGCGAGCTTTAACGCCGGTCGCTCCCAGCCCATGTGCATGAAAATCAATACAATGCCGCCCGCTTTCAACATCATGAATGTCAATATGGCCCCTGTACGCAATGGCCCGTCATCCCAGAAGTCGGTCCAGTACGAAAAGCCACTCAACACGAAGAGCGCAATCCACATGATGTAGTAGATTTTTAGTGGATGTTGTTGTCCTTCCTCAGCTGCCATCTAGACGTCCCCTACCAAAGATAGAAAAATGCGAAAATAAAGACCCAGACGAGATCGACGAAATGCCAGTACAGGCCAGTGATCTCCACGATTTCATAGTTGCTGCCGCGCTTCTCATAGAACCCATTTCGAACGCGATTGGCAATGACCAACAGGTAAATAACGCCTGCTGATACGTGCATTCCGTGGAAGCCCGTGATCATGAAAAAACTGGAACCGAACTGTGCAGCACCAAACGGATTTTCCCAGGGCCTGACTCCTTCCGAAATCAATTTGGTCCACTCGAATGCCTGCATGCCGACGAAGGATGCGCCTAGTAAGGCAGTAGCCACCATCAACCAAAACGTCGCCTTGCGATTCTTGCGATAACCCATATTGACTGCGAGCGCCATCGTGCCTGACGACGTAATCAGGATGAAGGTCATGATCGCGATCAGAATCAGGGGAACGCTGTGGCCGAATACTTCCAGCGCAAACACTTCACTCGGATTAGGCCAGGGATCCGTCGCCGCGAGGCGCACGGACATGTAGCCGACCAGGAAACAGCTGAAGATGAAGGTGTCACTAAGCAGGAAGATCCACATCATCGCCTTGCCCCAGGGCACGCCGAATACCTGCTTATC
>CAZGVL010000063.1:0-17188 GCA_964528965.1 uncultured Woeseiaceae bacterium | reverse complement strand
GCCGCCCAGTGCAAGCATGATGACAAGATCACCAGGCTCAGCCCACGCTAATGCTGCGGCAAAGGACTCTGATTCGAGGTCATGGTGCTCGATTTGCTCGGGAGACGCTCCGCACGCGATTAACTCACTCTGAATAATGCCGAATACTTCGCCCGGTTCCTTGCCCCTGTAGTAGTCGGCAAGCTCGGATACGATGACACGATCCAGACCGATCGCCCAGGCGCTGCGCGCCAATTCCCGGATTAAATCATCAGGCCTGTCGCCAGCCTGGCCGAAACACAGAACGCGACGCTTGGCTGGCAGTCCTTCGGCCATATCAAACAGCGCTTGCATCGCATGCGGGTTGTGCGCGAAATCGACCAGAACCTTAAAGCCATCGACGTCATAAACATTGCAACGACCGGGGTTGTCATCCTGCGACATGCTCATTAGTCCCGCTCGAATATCGGTCAACGATACGCCCAGACAGTTTGTCAGCGCTGCAGCGGCGAGAGCGTTGGCAACATTGTGGCGAGCCGCACCGCGCAACGTAATCGGAATCTCGGCGTCACGGCAGATTAATTCTCGTGCTGTACCCGTGACCATCACAAGATCATGCCCGTCGAGCACATATGCCGTGCCGCCATTATCTGTGTGCGCCTGAACCACCGAATTGTCCGCATGCAGTGAAAACCAAATCAACTCACCGCCGTAATTTTTCGCCTTGTCACACAACATCGCGTCGTCAGCATTCAAAATGAGGCGCCCGTTTGCAGCCACCGAATGACTCACGATCCACTTTATGTCCAGCAGCTCGTTGAGGTCTTGCGAACCAAAATCTCCAAGGTGGTCCGCAGCAATATTGGTGATCAATGCAGCCTCGGCGATTTCCACGCCGAGCCCGCGCCGCAGCAATCCACCTCTGGCAGATTCGAGAATCGCCATATCGACATTCTGCTCGCGCAGTACGGCACGGGCACCGCCCGGCCCGGACCAGTCACCGCGATCGAGAATATGATCGTTTACCGCGATCCAGTCTGTCGAACTCAGTCCGACGTTGCGGTTGGCTGCTTTAACAATATGCGTCGCAAGCCTTACGGTTGTCGTTTTGCCATTGGTACCGGTAACGACGCCGATCGGAACATCGTGAAAACTGTCCCACTGCAGCTCGCCCGGATCCGGTAACTCCCGAACTGGCCAGGTCTGTGAACCGCGGCCAAGACCCACTGAGGCCTCATCATCGTCCCACAAGAATGTGGCCTGATGAGATTTGGCAGCCGCCGCCAGTTGCAACAACTCGGCATTGCTTTCTTCGGCCGCGGACGCACGAATATTATTGAGCGTTGCTGTGAAATCAGGCTCATCTGCACCATTTAGTTCACAATCGCATGCGGCCCAGGCCCATTCGTTAATTTCGGACGCCGCGTACAACGTATCAATTGGTGCGGTAAAAGCGAGGCTTACACCGCCAAGCAACGGCAATGAGTGCAATTCGACGTCATTCCAGCCGAGCTCGGCCAACATGTGGCGAACGTGCTTCTCCCAAACCGGAATCAGTCTGCTCACATCATCGGCGTTGCATTGCACGTCGAGGATCGCTCCAGGCTTGTCGAAAAGCAGGCTGGGCCCAGTCAGTCGGCGCGCGTCGAGAAATTCCATAGCTTGCGCTTAGTCGCCTTCTTCACGCGCAATGCGTACGCCGCGCTCGTCACTGATGATCTCAAGATCATCGCCGAGTTCAAATTCGTCAGTCCCCGGAAGATCAATCGACGTCGGTACATTCTTTACAGACGCATCCACCTTGGCGCCTGAATTGAAGTAAATAATCTGTTTCCAGGTGCGCTTGATGCCGTCAGCCAGTACCAGAATCAAATCTCCCGACTGTGCCGATTCCAGCGCTCTGCTGGTTGCCTCCTGCTCATCCGCGATGATCTCAATCTGATCTGCCGCGATGCCCTCTTCGAGCAGCTGATTCTTCAGCATGACCGCTATCTCATCCTGACCACGCCCACGACGATTGTCGTCGCAGCGGCAGATGAAGTGATCGAAGTGGCCCGCTGCGACTGAGGCGATCTCGCGAATATCCTCATCGCGACGATCACCGGGCGCGGATATGACGATAGTGCGACGACCATCAACTTCGAACCGATCAACCAGACCGCACATTGCCCGCACCGCAGCAGGGTTATGCGCATAGTCGAGAATCACTTTGAACGGATGCTCGTTGTAGATATTCATGCGACCCGGCGCCTGGAAGAATGACGCGTCGAAAGTTCGCAGACCATGACGAATATCTTCGAGACTGACATCCATGTTGTACGCAAGAGCCGCCGCGAACATGGCGTTCTGCACGTTGTGCATCGCGCGACCTTCGATGGTCGCTGGAATCAGGTGCGTCCACAGCAACGGGGTGTGACCTTCATTGTCATATATCGTGATCATATGGCCGTTCATACCCTGCTCGAGAACGAAAGCCTGCCCACCGGCTCGAATGTGCTGCTTCACCAGCGGATGAGCGGGATTCATCGTCACATAACTCACTCGTTCTGCGTCCGTGTAATCGGCCATTTGCAAACACAAAGCATCGTCCGCATTCAGCACTGCAGCGTCCGTGGCAATTTCAATCGGCACGCGCTTCACCTCTGCGAGTTGCTCCAGCGTGTCGATACCGCGCAAGCCAAGATGATCCGAGGAAATATTCAGACAACCAGCCACGTTGCAACTTTGGAAACCGAGGCCGCTTCTCAGCATGCCACCACGTGCCGTTTCCATAACCGCTGCGTCGACAGATGGGTCACGAAGAATCATGTGTGCAGAAACCGGGCCAGTCATATCACCTGCAACGCTGAGTTTGCCGTCGATATAAACACCATCGGTTGACGTGAGGCCAACCGTGTAGCCAGACATCTTCAACACATGCGCAAGCATTCGTGATGTTGTCGTCTTACCGTTGGTGCCGGTAACCGCCGCGATTGGAATCGTCGAGGGAGAGTCAGGCGGAAACAACATGTCAATCACAGGCCCGGCAACATCGCGCGGAGTACCTTCGCTGGGCGCAACGTGCATCCTGAATCCCGGTCCCGCATTAACCTCGCAAATACCACCGCCCGCTTCGCGGTACGACTCGGTGATGTCGCGCGTAAGGAAGTCGACTCCGCCGATATCAAGGTCTATCGCCCTGATCGCCCTGATCGCCATGTCGCGATTGTCGGGATGCATTACATCGGTAACGTCGATCGATGTTCCGCCTGTCGACAGGTTAGCGGTCGACCGCAGATAAACGGTCTCGTCTTTTTCCGGAACAGTGTTTCGGTCGTAGCCGAGTTTCTCCAGCAATCGCTCCGCCTGATGATCGAACTCGAGGCGTGTCAATACTTTTTCATGACCGACACCGCGGCGAGGATCCAAATTAACGATATCGACAAGCTGCTCGACGGTGTGTTTACCGTCACCAACTACATGACCAGGTACTCGTTTTGCCGCGGCCACAAGCTCTCCGTTCACAACCAGCAAGCGGTGATCGAATCCTTCGATATAGCTCTCGACAACGATCGTTCTGCCATGTTCCTTCGCTCTGTCGAAAGCGACTTCTATCTCGCCATGTGTGCGCAGATTTATCGACACGCCGCGGCCATGATTTCCGTCCAGCGGCTTGAGCACCACTGGATAGCCGATACGCTCTGCCGCGCGCACAGCGTCACGCGATGTCCGCACAACGCGTTGTTTCGGCACTGGCAAACCGAGGTCTCGCATGATGCTGTTGGTTTCTTCTTTGTCAGACGCGAGTTCTACGGCGATATTGCTGGTCATGCCGGTCGTGGTCGCCTGAATTCTGTGCTGAAAGCGACCGTGACCAAACTGCACCAGGCTGTAACGGTTGAGTCGAAGCCACGGAATGCCGCGCTCCTCTGCCGCCTGGACCAGGGATGCCGTACTTGGCCCGAATGCCCGCCGCTGCGCGTAGCGAATAAACACATCGCGTTCTTCGGCGAAATCCCAATCTTCTGCCGGGGCACTTTCTGGTTGCAGATCTGCGGGCAACAAGCTGTAGATCAGCTTAAGTGCCAACACACTCGCTTCACGACCAACAGCCTCATCTTTGTATTGAAACACCATGTTGTAGTGCCTCGGCTGCCCGTCGATCGAGCGCGTTCTGCCGAACGTCACCTCTGAGCCTGCGACGTTTTGCAGTTCGATCGCGACGTGTTCCATGACATGGCCAAGCCACGTGCCCTCATCTTCTCTCAGGCGACGCACGAATCCGCCGGCCTCTCGATAAGAACAACCGTGGTCATGCAAGCCGGGCAGGAAATCCAACAATGGATCAATAAACGTTTCGCCCAGGCGAGCGGTTGGCCACTCCTCGAGTTCACCGAGATCCAAAACGTGCCGGATGACGGGAAAGTGTGCGAAGACATTCGGTCCGACAAATACATTGGTACTTACTATTTTCATTATTCTGGTCCTGTCGGTTTTGCAGGGATATTACGCGGCGCGTGCCTCTCTGGAGGCAATTTCGAATCGGCCTCCGGCTATCAAAATATGCAATTTAACATCGATCAAACTGACTGGCTCGCCGCGACGAGCCTTGTCCATTGAAGAATAGCTTAGATGCGTTGGATCGATGATCGTAATCCCACCACTCCCGACAACCTCGAGATCATCGCCGGGCCTGATAAATGCCGCGGTATCTTCGTCCAGCCCTATGCCGACCGCGAACGGATTGTAAGCAAGCGCTGTGAGTAGTCGTCCGAGGCGATCACGTTGTCGAAAGTGCTGGTCGATAATAAAGTTGTTGGTCAAGCCGAGACCCGGTGCCATGGTGACCATGTCAGGAGTTGGCGTACTGCCCTCGTGGCCGCCGGCAATCATGTGCTCGGGCATGAATGCCGCACCTGCTGACGTGCCGGCAACGTGCATGCCGGCCGCGTTGCGCCGTCTGATCAATTGCGCGACCGCAGTGCCGCCCAATGTGGTCGATAACCGCAGTTGGTTGCCGCCGGTCAGAAAGACGCCGTCACATTTCTCGATGTAGTCGAGATACTCGCTGTTCTGGCAATCATCTCGTGTGATAAACGGTAATACCTGCGCGTGTTTGACGCCCAATTGCCGGAACAGCTTTTCGTAGTTGCGGCCGGTGTCTTCCAATTCCGAGGCCGTCGGAATGATCCCGATGCGTGAGCTTGTGCCACCGCAGAGGTCGACAAATCGATCAAGAATTTCCGGATTATGCAGCTTTTCCTCGGCACCGCCGATCGGGATAATGTAGCCGCGATCAGTTTTGTGAATATCGTTTGCTGGGCTCATTTCTGTTCCATGTCTTCGTCAGATTGCGAGGCGTCTCGCACTTCGAATTGTCCATAAATTTGCTGCTTGTTGTCACGCACATGCCATATTCCGCCCAGCATGACATCGGCTATACGGTGCTCGTCATCAAGCACCAGCAAGTCCGCTGCAGCGTCAACGGCAACACGACCTTTGTCATGCAGTCGAAGTAAAGTCGCAACGTTGCTCGTTATTGCCGGTAACACCTGTTCCAGTGAGGCGCCTCCATCGAGTAAGTCCTTCAGCGTATCTGCCAGACTCTGTGGATTGCCGATATCCATCTCGGTCAGCTCGCCCTGCTCATTGAATACTGGCAGACAGCCGCCGCCATCAGAGCTGATCGTAATCTGATCCTTGGGCGCACCCGATTCCAGGTATTTCAGTAACGCCACGTCGGCCGGCCAGCCATCGTCATCTTCTGCGACTGGAAATGCTGTGATATCAACAAAACAACCGGATTGCGCTAGCTCAAGTGCCTCGTCGAACAAGACTTTGCGCCGATTGATGTGCGTTGGATTAAATACCCGTGCAGGAATTTCGGACGTTGCCAGCGCATCGCGGATCATTTGCAGGCCACGCTCTCCGTCACCCAGATGCAAATGTAAGATCCCGGCCTTGCCGGTGATCAATCCTGCAACGTGTGCATCGCTCGCGACCCGCAGCAGCTCATCGAGCGTTGGTTGGCTGGATCGGTGGTCGCTGATCGCAAGTTCGCCCACACCGATGACGGGATCAAGGTGCACGATGTCGTCTCTCACGCTACCGGTCAATGTGACGGGTGGGAAATGATAGCCGCCCGTATGACACCAGGCACTCATGCCTTCTTCACGCAGACCACGAGTCTGCGCCAATAGCCCTCGTGTATCCCGCGTCGTATCGTCGGTACCCAGTACTCCAACGACACTCGTGACGCCGGCTCGTGTGAAACGGCTCAGCGGCACCGGCGGAACGCGACTGGCGAAACCAGACTCGCCACCGCCTCCTGTTACATGCGCGTGGCCATCAATAAAACCCGGTATGACACGACGCCCCTGCACGTCAGTGCGAATAACGCCCGCCATGGAGATCTCAGGCGCAGCATCTGATTTTCCAATCCAGAGAATCCGGCCAGCGCCGATCAGGATGTCGCGAATACCGACATCTTCCGGGGTGAAAATGTGCGCATTTTGTATAAGGGTGAGCAAGACAGGCACCGGGCACGAAACGGTCGGGTATTTTACACGAGCGGCGGGATATTCCTGCTTTATTTACAGCAATTTTCCAGACGAGCTGCGCACTGCAGTAAACTTCCCCCTGCACTTCATCAGATTGCAACAGCAACGGGCCAGCATGAACTCCAACTCACCACTTGGAAAGAATTCCGACTTCCCTCAGCAATACTCGCCCGAGCAGCTGTTCGGCATTGCGCGCGCGGAAAATCGTGCCGCGCTGGGGCTCGACCATGATTTGCCATTCAGTGGCGAGGACATCTGGAACGCCTGGGAGCTGACCTGGCTCGACCGGGGTGGAATGCCACAGGTCGCTTGCGCCGAGCTTCGCATTCCCGCTGATTCGCCCAACATCGTCGAGTCCAAATCGCTCAAACTCTATCTCGGCTCCTTCACCATGACGCGCTTCGATTCGGCCACTGCCGTGACCGATGCGCTGCAAAATGATATTGGCGCTTGCTGCGGCGCCGAGATTCAGGTGCGGCTGTTCAGTCCAGACGAGACAGCTGCCGCCGAATGCGGATTGCTTGAAGGCAGCACACTGGATGACCGAGCCGTGAGCTGCGATACCTGGGAGGTCAACGCTGGGCTACTGCAAGCAGACCCTGATAAGACAGTAAATGAGTCACTGCATTCGAATTTGCTGCGCAGCCTGTGTCCGGTCACTGGCCAACCCGATAGTGGCAGCATTCTGATCAAGTATCGCGGCCCACGCATCGACCGGGATAGCCTGCTGCGTTACATCGTGTCCTACCGCCAACACGCAGATTTTCATGAGAACTGTGTCGAACGTGTTTTCGTTGAAATCATGCAGCACTGCGCGCCAACAAAACTAACGGTTTACGCCCGCTATCAGCGCCGCGGCGGTATCGACATCAACCCGTTTCGCAGTAACTTTGAAGCGAGTGCTGCCAACACCCGCCTTTGGCAACAATGAGAATTTGCAGAAGCGTAGCCAGATGAGCGAGCCGAACGGCTAGCTGATCATCCTCGCAAATATTGGCGAGCAGGTTACTCGTTCTCAAGGTCCTCGCTGCTCAATTCATGCCCCCAGGTCTGCTTCGCCGCCAAGTAACGTCGATTGCTTTCCGTCACTCCGATGACGTGCTTAACCGGAGTGATATCTTCGATTCCGAATTCTCGTAAATCTTTGATTTTTTTCGGATTATTGGTCATCAAGCGCAGAGGTTTCCCATTACAAAAGTACTTCAGTAAAGAGGCCGCATCGCTAAAATCGCGCGAATCGTCCGGTAACCCGAGCGACCTGTTGGCCTGGTAGGTATCTTCGCCCGCGTCTTGCAAAATATACGTTGCGGCTTTCGCCCAGAGGCCAATACCGCGCCCCTCATGCCCTGACATGTAAATCAGCATGCCGCCCTGCTCGTCCTTACTGACACGCTCGATGGCGGCCTGAAATTGTGGCCCACACTCGCAGCGTTGCGAGCCAAACACATCACCAGTCATACAGCTGGAATGCACGCGCACGAGCGGGTCCGACCAGCTCGCAGGGTCACCAACCAGCAATACGCTGTTCACGGCCATTGAAGACGCGAGCGAGGCGAAAGACTGTTGGCCGTTCTGCGCACGTAACTCATCAGCTATCTTTTCGATTTTACTGAGCTCGGTGTTGCGCACGCAGGCATACCACTGCACATCAGTCCGCCTGCCCCGCAGCTCCAGCGGCAGAGGTATCGGGCCAAGAATAGAGATCATTCCACCATCGGTGACAGAGCTCTGCGGCGGAATCAGGACGCCATTGTGATCAATACGAAAGAGCTTGCCCTGGGCGACAAGACGCTCGCGTACTGACGGATCGATATAAGTAAACATGGCGCCGCATTATGAACGAATCCCGCGGCTTTGCGATCACTGATCCGCCATTGACTGCTTACCCGACAATAAACACTTGCTGACTCATGAGTCATTAACTATACTTACTGACCAATGAGTCAGTAACGAGCAGTCAACGTGCCAGAACCGCGCTATCAGCGACGCAAGGAAGACCGGCCACAGGAGATTACGGACGCAGCCCTCGCTGCGTTTGCCGAAAACGGCTATGCAGGAACGAAGGTGGACGACGTCGCGAAGCGAGCGGGAGTCAGCAAAGGTCTGCTGTACCTGTATTTCAAGACCAAAGAAGAGCTCTTCAAGGCTGTCATTCGCAGCTTTGTTGTACCCAGAATCGATGCGCTGGTTGCAGGTGTCCAGACGACGGATTTATCGGCGGAAGAAATCCTGCGCGGCCCACTGCTCAAGCTGATGAAATCATTGCCGGGATCTCCGGTCGGCGTCGTTGTCCGATTAATGATATCCGAGGGCGCCAAACACCCGGACCTGGTCACCTATTACAAAGACAACGTCGTTTCACGTGGCATGGATGCACTGCGGACGACGATTGAGCGCGGCGTGCAAAACGGCGAGTTTCGTCCCACGGTCGTCAGTGAACTGCCGCAGTTATTGATTATGCCCGCGTTCTTTTCCGTGGTCTTCACGCTGGTTTTTGGCCCGCAATCTCTGGATACCGACAAGCTTATAGAAACGCACATCGACATCGTCATTCACTATCTCAAAAAAAACGAAGGAACAGCGGTATGAATATGCGCAGCCTGATAGCAGCATGTTTAAGCATCTTGATTCTGGCGGCCTGCGCAGAACCAGATGGTAGCAACACAATAGTCGGGGAAATGGCATCGGATCGTGTTGAACTGACTGCAGAAGTTAGCGAGCCGATCATCGAAATCCTGGTAAGTGAAGGCGACACCGTTCAACGAGGACAGCTTTTGGTGCGTCAGGATGATGCCCGCGCCGTCGCCAGGCTGGCAGAAGCCGATGCCGCGCTCGCTGAGAGGCAAGCCCGACTTGATGAACTTGTACGCGGACCACGCAGCGAACAAATCGCTGCCGCACGCGCCAATGTCGATGGTGCGATCGACTCGCGAAAATTTCGCCAGTCCGAGTTTGCTCGGGCAGAGAAAGTACATGCTATGGACCTCGCATCACCCGAAACTCTCGATAGGGCAAGAGCCGCACTGGACTCGGCTCTGGCCGAGCTGGATCTGCGTCGCGCCCAATTACAAGAGCTATTGACAGGTACCACGGTTGAAGAACTGGCACAGGCAGAACAAGCGGTCGCTCAAGCCGTCGCCAGGCGAGATTATCTGGCGGTCGACCTGGCACGCCACGAACTCCGCGCACCGGTGGATGGAGTAGCCGACACTCGCCTGTTTGAGTTGGGTGAGCGACCCGCCAGGGAGCAAGTCATCATGGTGGTTCTCAGCGGCACCCAGTCCCACGCACGAGTTTATGTACCGGAATCATTGCGCGTCCACGTAAAGCCGGGGACACCGGCATTGATTCACGTCGACGGGCTCGAACCATCTATCCAGGGCCGGGTTCGATGGGTCTCGAGTGAAGCCGCTTTCACGCCCTACTTCGCATTGACAGAACGCGACCGCGGACGACTGAGCTTTGTGGCCAAAGTAGATATCACTGACGCTATCTCTCGTGTGCCCGACGGTGTGCCGGTCGATGTCGAACTGCTTGTCGACGCCGACACGCAATGAACACAGACATTGCAATCAGTTCGCGTGGCCTGACCAAGGATTTCGGCGATCTTCGTGCCGTAGACCATCTCGATCTGGACGTCCCTCGCGCCTCAATCTACGGCTTCCTCGGACCGAATGGGTCGGGGAAGTCGACCACAATCCGAATGCTGTGTGGCTTATTGACACCCAGCGACGGCAGTGCGTTGGTGCTTGGCAACCAAATTCCCGGCAATGCTGTCGATCTGAAGCCCAAGATCGGTTATATGACGCAAAAATTCTCGCTCTATGGCGATATGACGGTGCGGGAGAATTTGCAGTTCATTTCTGAAATTTACTCCTATCCCCGCAGTGCCCGTGCGGCACGAATCAACGAGTTGCTGGAAAATTACGACCTTGAGGCACAGAGCAAACAGTTTGCAGGCACGATGAGTGGCGGCCAGCGCCAGCGACTTGCGCTCGCTTGTGCCGTCTTGCACAAACCGGAGCTGCTGCTGCTTGATGAACCAACCAGTGCAGTCGATCCGCAGAGCCGCCGGGATTTCTGGGCGAACCTGTTTCGGCTTGCAGAAGCTGGAACGACTATCCTGGTTTCGACCCACTACATGGATGAAGCCGAGCGTTGTCACCGGCTCGCAATTATCGACCACGGTAAGAAAGTAGCCGATGGCACACCCCAGGAGTTACAGGCAAATACTGGCATGAACATTGTCGAAATAATGGCGGATAATCCGTCTCAAACACAGAGCATTCTCGCCGCAATGCCTGAGATCGCGAGTGTTACGCAACTTGGCATTCGCCTGCGGGCTCTTGTGCCGCAGACGATCAACAATCCGCTCGATCTGGTCAGCTCGGTACTGGCTGAAAATAATATAAAAGCTGACTTCCAGATTGCGACAGCATCACTCGAAGACGTCTTCGTTGCTGCAACACTCAAACCCGCAGCCAGCAAAGCAAGAGTTGCCGCATGAAGGCGCTCTCCCGACTGCTCGCGATCGTACGCAAGGAGGTGCTGCAGCTGCGTCGTGACCGCCTTACCTTTGGCATGATCGTTGGCTTACCGATCATGCAGATTCTGCTTTTCGGCTATGCCATCAATACTGACGTTCGCGACCTTGCAACAGCTGTGGCCGATCAAGCCAACACTCACCTGTCCAGGCAGTTCGTCGGTGAGCTTGCACACACCCAGGTAGCGGATATTCGCTACTCAGTGGCGACGGTTCAGGAGCTGGAAGATCTACTCCGCGCTGGAAAGATATCGATAGGCGTGGTCATTCCGCACGATTTCGATCGGCGTGTAGTCGATTCCGCGCGCCCGGCCGTACATTTATTGGTCGATGGCAGCGATCCGACCATTCTGGGTGTCGCCAGCCAGCTTCGTGCGATGCCGATTCGCTTTGACTCTGCAATGGCCGTAACACTGACTTCGCAGATGGAGATTCGCCCTTACTACAATCCAGAACGCCGCACGCCAGTGAATATTGTGCCAGGCCTGATGGGCATCATTCTCATGATGACGATGACGATGTTTACAGCGGTAGCCGTGGTTCGCGAACGCGAGCGCGGCAATCTTGAGTTGCTGATCAATACTCCCGTCAGCACCGTCGAGCTAATGGTAGGAAAAGTAATCCCGTACATCGGCATCGGCCTGCTGCAACTCGCCCTGATTCTGGCTATAGGCAGAATTTTGTTCGCCGTTCCGGTCGTCGGCAGTATTGTTGATCTCTATATCGCGGCATTATTCTATATCGCCGCAAACCTGGGTTTGGGGCTGTTTGTTTCCACCGCCGTCAGAACCCAGTTTCAGGCGATGCAAATGACCGTATTCCTGTTAATGCCGTCAATTCTGTTGTCGGGATTCATGTTTCCGTTTGACGGTATGCCAAAATTCGCCCAATACATCGGCGAAGCTTTGCCGGTTACACACTTTATTCGATTGACCCGAGGCATTATGTTGCGTGGTGCGTCACCGGCCGAGTTGCAGGGCGAACTCGCTTTTCTCGCCATTTTTACCGCAGTTGCGATGACAGCGGCGGCGCTGAGATTTTCGAAGCGACTGGACTAGCCGCCAATTTGTCTCGCAATGCACCATCCTTTCTGGTCAAATCGGGACGGGTAATGATACCGATGCGCAAATTGACAACAACCAAGAGCCATATGACTTGAGCCGAATCACGAACAAGCCGGAAGAAGCAGCCACAGTTTTCGTCGTCGACGACGACCCCGCCATTCGATTCGCGATGCAGGCGCTGATGGAGTCTATCCATCTGAAACATGAAATATTCGCATCGGGTGACGAATTCCTCGAAAAGGTCGACGATCACAGGGCGGGTTGCCTGGTTCTGGATATTCGGATGCCAGGCCTTGGCGGCCTCGAGTTGCAGGAAGAACTGATACGCCGCGGCAGTGCGCTGCCCATTATATTCATAACCGGCCACGGCGACGTGCCTATGGCCGTCGATGCAATGCAAAAAGGCGCCGTCGACTTCATCCAGAAACCATTTCGCGATCAGGACCTGCTGGATCGGGTTCGGGAAGCTCTGATTTCAGACGAGCAACAGCGCAAGAAACAGCAGGAACACGCAGAGATTGCTGAGCGGCTGGCACGGCTGACGAATCGGGAACGCGAAGTGTTTGACCTGGTCGTCACCGGAAAGCCGAACAAAGTGATTGCCTACGAACTCGGCGTTAGCCAACGTACTGTCGAAATTCACCGCGCGCGAGTTATGGAGAAAATGCAGGCCCGGTCTTTGGCCGATCTGGTCAAGATGCATATGACCGGCTGATCGGGCTGTTCAGCGGCTGATTATTGCCGGGCATCTCGATATTCATCGAGCCTGGCACAGTCAATACATTCATCAGCATACGGGTAGGCTGTCAGTCGCGCCGCGTCTATCTCCAAACCACATTCGGTACATGTTCCGTAATTGCCGGTATCAAAACGCTGTAACGCGGCTGATATTTTCGCAACCTCTACTCTTGCTTCGTTGCCCAGCGCATCGACGACTTCGCTATCTTCAAGTTGCTTGGCGCGCTCTTTCGAATCCGTTTCGTAGCCACGGCGCAGGTTTGCAGTAATTCTCTCGAGTCTGTCACTGAGTTCTTTCTTTTTTTCTTCCAATCGTTGACGCAACTCGCCATGTGTTTGTGCCTGCATGAATCACCTCAATCTCTCTGGCCCTGCGACATTCACCGGACAATCTGTCCCCCTGACGCCCCATCAAACCGCAGTTTGAGCCGCAGTTAAATTAGTACATCCACTTACCACGCGTAGCCCGTCCTGGCCGGCTCAGAGGCTGCCCTTATTGCAATAAATAGGTAGAATCCGCTATCTCCTAAGCATCACGCCGTATGGCAGGTTTTCGATACCAGCAGTACGCTCCAATTAGAGTGTTAAAACTCTTTTTTAGACAACAATGCGAGCGCGGCCATGGAAAACATATCTAGAATTGTCTCAGTAATTGACCCAACTGCTGTCGATCAACCAGCGCTGAATCGTGCCAGCTGGCTAGCCAGGAGCACCGGTGCTGAAATCGAATTGCTGGTTTGCTATTACAACGAGTATCTCAGCGGCGACAGGCTGTTCGATTCCCCTTCGCTTGCAAAGGCACGCGAAGAGGTTCTTGCCAATCAAACAAGGCACCTGGAGTCGATCGCAGAGCCTCTGCGCCAGGATGGCATCGTGGTAAAGACGACTGCCGTCTGGGATCACCCTCTTTACGAGGGTGTCGTCCGACACGCGGTCAATAGCGGTGCCGATATCGTCTTTAAGGATACGCACCATCACTCCGCAGTTGAGCGAGCGCTGCTGACCAACACCGACTGGAGTCTGATTCGTACGTGTCCGATGCCGCTGTGGCTGGTAAAGCCAAATAACACGTTTGAGAAACCTACGATCGTTGCGGCTATTGACCCTATGAATCAACACGACAAACCGGCCGCGTTAGACGACGAGATCCTGCACCTCAGCAAATTGCTTGGCGACAAGCTCGGTGGTCAGGTACATGCGTTTCACTCCTACGATCCACGGATTGCAGTCGCGACCGCAACGGCCAACGCCTACATACCTGTTTCGCTGCCATTCGACGAAATCGAAAAGCAAATGCATGAAGACCACCAGAAACGCTTCAGTGAGATCACTTCATTTCACGGTCTCGCCGATGACCATGCGCACCTGATCGCGGGATTGACCCACGAAGAGCTGCCAGCAATCGCGAACAGCCTCAAAGCAGATGTTGTCGTTATGGGAGCGGTGGCGCGCAACCGGTGGAAGCGCCTGTTCATCGGCGCCACAGCGGAACGTACGCTTGAGCACCTGCCTTGTGACCTGCTGATCGTCAAGCCTGACTGGTATCAAACCCCGGTTGACCTGTCAAACCACGAAGCCGCCTGACGGACACGGCGTTTCTGCAACGCACGAAAAAGGCCTCGGATTATTCCTGACAAGGAACGATCCGAGGCCTTTGTGTTTCTGATTCTGCCTTAGAGGGTTGGTCGTTAGTATTTTGCGGTCAACATGATCCAGAATTTGTTCGTATCAGAATACGAATCGGAATCGCTGCTAAAAAACGCGCCCTTGAACAGCACGCCATAACGCTCACCCAGACTGCGACCTGCGGCCAGATCAAATTCACTACCGTAATCACCACCACCTGTTTCCGCAGAGAAGTCGTGATAGACGCCAGTTAGTTTCCATTTCCCCGCCTTGTACTTTACCGTTGCATAGACATCATTGATGCCCTGGCCCGGTGTAGCGAGAAATTTATCTGCCCAGCCCTGAAACGCATGCAAGGTCGCCAATGGCGTACGGAACATCATTCCGGGTTCTGTATCGCCGCCCAATGACTCATAGGCGAGCCCCAGTGTAAGGCTGTTCTGCATGACCCAGTTGGCGCCGATATGTGCATACTGCGCGTCGTAATCGATTGGCGCGTCACCCGCATCAGATTGCGTTGCGACTTCGACGAACAGGGCGATCTTACCCTCCCCCGCTTTAATATCACCGGTCAATCTGGCTCCACCTGTGACTGTTGAAGCGGCGTAATACGCCGGATCTTTATAGTCGAGGTAGTAGACGTATGGCACCACTGCCCAGTCATCATTGATCGTCACCTTGCCATTAAACAGATGACCGTCGAGGTTCGCCTTGCCTGCCGGAACCGTGTCGCCAAAAATGCGTCGGACATAGCTCAGGTAGTTGTAGCTGAACGCAGTTCTCGGAATCAGCTTGGTCGTAAAGGTGGCCGCATCATAGGTTTGCTCGTTCTGACGCCAGCCAACTCCACCAACAAATCGTTGATTATCCAGGATGATGCGCTGCCTGCCCAGTCGCAGCTTCCAGTCGTCCGAATTACTGTAGTCGAAATACAGCTGATTCAAATCCGGCCCTTTCGGGTCGGCAACAACCGGATACTCTGACCTGTTCGGGCTCGTCCCCGCACCGCTGTTGAAATCCTTCAGCAGCAGGTGAAAAACGTAGTCAAACTCGGTGAACGCAGACCAGTTGTTCCATTTCCCGGTCTTGTAGTTCAGCCGTAGCCGAAGCGTCGATGCGTCCGCATCTTCATCAAATGAATCCTGAGCAACATGCTCATATCGATATCGGAGGTCAACCGCCGCCTTACCTGACGTGATGGCACTTCCCAATTCGTCGCCGCTTTCGGCGACAGCCATCGATACTGGCAGCACAATCACTGCCAGTACTGATGCCAACAAGAAACTCTTGCTAGTCATTACATTATTCCTGCTTGCTTGTTATTGCAGCACCGATCAGTAGATGTCATGCAGTGTATTGAAGACATTGAACTTACCTGTCGGCGTTACGATCTCCGGCCCTTTGATGACCGCCTTGAGTTCGCGTGTTTTATCATCGACAACCACAATCGCAGACTCCTGCTCTTTACCACTCCAGACAGAGAACCAAACCTCATCACCCGCCATGTTGTACTCAGGCTGCACGATGCGTTTCGGCCCCTCACCAAGCTCCGCCCACTCACCGATCGGCAGCTTGACGAAACCTGCATCCAGGTTATTGATGTCAAATACCGCGATGCTCTGGCTTAGTGATTCGTCAGGGTTCAGCGGCGCATCAACCCAAAGGTTAGTGGAGTTCGGGTGCGATTTGACGAACAACGAGCCACCGCCCATGCCATCAATCGTACGAACGTTCTTCCACGCATGGTCCGGATGCCCTACAGGGTCGGTACCGAGGAACGAGATATTCGCGTTACCCAGAGCACTCGTTACCCACACAGGACCGAACTCCGGATCAATGATGTTCGCACCACGACCCGGGTGAGGCGTCTTGGTAACGTCGACCAGTGCGACGAGCTTGCGTTCCTTCGAGTCAACAACGGCGACCTTGTTGGACTGATTCGCTGCAGTCAGGAAGTAACGTTTTGTGCTGTCCCAACCGCCATCGTGGAGGAATTTCGCAGCACCAATATCGGTCACTGTCAGACTCTCGATATCGCTGTAGTCGACCAACAGAATGTGCCCGGTTTCCTTAACGTTGACGATAAACTCCGGATGCTCGTGCGATGCAACAATAGCTGCCACACGTGGCTCAGGGTGATACTCCTGTGTATCAACCGTCATGCCACGAGTTGAAACGACTTTGAGCGGTTCCAGTGTATCGCCATCCATAATCACGAATTGCGGTGGCCAATAGGCACCGGCAATCGCGTACTTATCTTCGTAGCCTTTGTACTTCGAGGTTTCGACCGAACGTGCTTCCAGTCCGATCTTGATCTCAGCGACAATTGCTGGTGGATCCATCCACATATCGACCATGTCGATTTTGGCATCACGACCAATCGTAAACATGTATCGACCCGAAGCAGACGGTCGCGAAATGTGTACCGCGTAACCGGTCGGCAAAATGCTGACGACCTCTTTGGTATCGCCATCGATGATAGCCATCTGGCCAGCATCGCGAAGTGTAACCGCCATGAAGTTCTCGATGTTGCGGTCATGCTGCGGGCTGTCCGGACGATCTTCCGGTGCAACCATCAATTTCCAGCTGGCTTGCATATCCGGCAAACCAAATTCCGGCGGCGCCGGCGGTTCCTGCTGCAGGAAGCGAGCCATGATGTCGATCTGTTCCGGCGTCAGGTCACCCGACGTTCCCCAGTT
>CAZGVL010000062.1:0-17407 GCA_964528965.1 uncultured Woeseiaceae bacterium | reverse complement strand
GATACGGAGACGTCTACATTATAATCAATATGACGTTTTCACACAGCCTCGGCCGCAAGCAGCCGGTCGGTTTTCTCGAAAGCAGACGTTAAACCTGGGTGGCGAGTAAGGGGCAGGACTTACCATTCGCCCTATCCCGCATCGCCAATCTTTGCTTTTGCCGAAAAGTAAGGGTGAATGGCCAGAGATCTCGACGGAGCGACTGCCTGCCCGATCTGGATTTTATGCTACAACGACGCCAGAGAAACTGGGTCGAGTTTGCTGTATGAAGTAGTATCAGAGGGTCCATCCCCCATAACCACGGAGCCCCGTGATGAACAAAATTTGCCGGCGTCCAGTAAAGCCACTTACGGCACTCGTAATGGCCGCTGCGCTGCTAACCGGTTGCGCTGGCATGGGCTCCGGATACGAGATCCCAAGCGTGAGCGTGCAGTCGTTTCGTCCGATCGCATCCGATACTGGCGGCGGATTACCGGCTTTTGAGATCCGCCTGCATGTTATTAACCCAAATCTGGAGCCGCTGGAACTCGCCGGCATTTCCTACACAATTAGCTTGGACGGTCAGGATCTCATTAAGGGTGTCGGCAATGAGCTTCCCGTTATCGAAGGTTACGGCGAAGGGACCTTTACCGTAACCGCAGGCTTCAGCGTTATGGCAGGAATTCAGCTTTTCCGTTCGCTGATAGACAAGGACAGCGACAGCTTCGACTATTCCTTCAAGGCCAAACTCGATCCAGGTGCGTACAAGCGAAAAATCCGCATAGAGGACAGTGGCTCAATATCACTATCGAATCGATAGTTGATGGAGAGTCCTGACTTCTCCTTGCCCCTCGCGACCATCTCATTCTAGCCGAAAGCAGCCCCTCAATACCCTGTGACTGAGCGGCTGGTATGCACTCGGAAGCAGCCGCTCGAGTGATATCGTCTGAGCGACCGCTATTGATCCAGTGTACTTCTCCGAGTGCACGGGACACTTCCGGGCTATCATTGGTGTCTGGATTCCAGATGAGAAAGCGGTAGTTCGCCGATATGAATAAGTGGGTTGCACTGTTTCGTGGCATCAATGTTGGCGGCAATAATTTGCTGCCTATGAAAGATCTGGTTGCGCTGCTTGAAGCCATCGGCTGCACCGAGGTAAGAACGTACATCCAGAGCGGCAACGTTGTATTCAGCAGTTCTGCTTCAACGGCGCCGCAACTCGCAAAGTCCATCGGAAAATCCGTCCTGCACAGCCACGGCTTCGAGCCGGTCGTGCAGTTGCTATCGGTCGAAGCATTGGGCAACGCGGTGCGGCGAAATCCATTTTCTGAAGCAGAAGAGAATCCGAAAACTCTGCACGTCTATTTTCTCGCTGAGAAACCGAAGTTCGTGAATCAAGAAGCACTGAATGACATCAAGCTTGAGAGCGAGAGTTATCGGTTGGACGAGAACTTGTTCTATCTACATGCGCCTGATGGAATCGGACGTTCCAGGCTCGCCGCCAAAGCAGAAAAACTACTCGGCGTCGATGCGACAGCACGTAACTGGCGCACCGTTAGAAAGTTGCTGGAGTTGGCCGAGCAAAGCTAATAAAGCGTAGTTGCCGAACGCTCTTAAAGAGTCACCAGAATCGGGTCTTGTATACCAAGCTCGGCTAACTGCCCGGCGATATGATCGTACTGCGCAACACCGTCTATTGGGCCGATGCGCACGCGGTACAGCGGCGGACTAGCGCTCTTGTCTTCATGAATGGCGGCGCCAGAAATGCCACCGGATTTTAATGCGTTGAGGCGGCGGCTCGCGTTTTCGATACTGCCGAACGCACCGACTTGCATGAATACCCTGTTGGCTGTCTTTGTCGTTGAGCTGGCTGCCGGTGCTGCAGTTCGTTTCGCCGTCGTTTGACTGGTTGGGCGATCGCCCTGCGGCTCATCGAAATTAATGGCGGTGACTTCAACAAGGCCGGTTCCGTTTGTGACTATGTCGAGTTTGAGCGCGGCGGAGTACGACAGATCGATAATGCGATTGTCGACGAACGGCCCGCGATCGTTAACTCGCACAACAACACTCTTGTTGTTACTCAGGTTTCGAACGCGCACATAGGTCGGCAATGGAAGCGTCTTGTGTGCCGCAGTCATTTCATACATGTCATAGACTTCGCGACTTGATGTCAGCTCGCCATGAAACTTCTTGCCGTACCAGGATGCTACGCCACGTTCTTTGTAGTCGGTCGCACTGTCCATGACGGTGTAGCGAACCCCGAATACTTCGTATACCGGCCCGTTGCCATAGCGACCTTTGGGTTCGGGTCGTGGTACTGCGTCATCCGGTAGCGTACCGACGCTGCCGCTCGGAGCACTGTCTTTGACTTCGCTGCCACCGCAACCGGCGAGCAAGGCACACAGCAAGAATGTTGCCGCATGTTTGAGTCGCGCAGTTCTAGTCGTCAAGCTTTAACTCCAATGCGATTTCCTGGCCGAGCTGGTGGACGGCCAGTGCGTACATGACGCTGCGATTGTAGCGTGTGATAACAAAGAAATTGTGAAAGGCAACCCAGTACTCAGCGCCATCTGCTCCGGCATAAGCCAGCAATTGGGATTTGCTGTCATCGTCGAGACTGGTTGTAAACAAGACACCTTTCTTACTGAGTGAAGCAATCGTTTCGGATGGCTTGAGTGTGTTTTTGGGCTCTGGTGCCGGGCCTTGCCACGCGTCGCCAAGGGTAGCCTGTGAAACGACCTCCTGGCCTGTCTTCCACTTGTGTTCCAAAAAGTAGTTGGAAATACTGCCTGCCACATCTGCCCAGTTAGTCCAGATATCACGCTTGCCATCGCCCGTTGAATCGACCGCATAGGCGCGGAAGCTCGATGGCATGAACTGTGGTCGGCCCATTGCACCTGCATAGGAGCCAACTGGCTCGGCGGCATCCAGGCCTTCTTCGCGAACGATCAATAAGTACTCTTCAAGCTCACGGCGAAAGAAAGTTTCGCGCGGCGGATAGTCAAAGGCGAGGGTCGTCAATGCGTCGAGTACCCGATGGCCGCCGGTGATTCGTCCGTAATAGGTTTCAACGCCAATAATGCCGAGGACAATTTCAACCGGTACCCCGGTCTCCTTGCTGATCGCATTCAGCGTTTCGCTGTTCTCACTCCAGAACTTGACGCCGGCGTTGATGCGCTCTTTGGTGATAAAGATCGGCCGATACTCGGCCCAGGTCAGCCGTTTTTCGGCGGGGGTGCTGATTTTCTTGATGATTGAGTCTTTTGACTCGGCCTGGCCAAGAATGTCCAGAACGTCGTTGCGATCGTAGTCGTGCTCTTCCACCATCTTGTCGACGAACGCTTCGACGTCGGGTCGATCAAGATCGATTGCCAGAGAAGTTGATGTAGAGCAAAGAAAAAGCAGCGCGCCAGCGAGTTGTCGGTATGTCATTAGTGAGGCAGTAATTTCCGGTGGGAGTGAATCGACATCAGAATACCGAATCCTGCCATCAGCGTCACCATCGACGTGCCGCCAAAACTGACCAGCGGTAAAGGAACGCCAACAACCGGGACAAGGCCTGTGACCATGGCGGTATTGACGAAGACATACACAAAGAAGGTCAGACTGATCGACCCGGCGAGCAATCTTGCGTAGGTGTCATGAGCCTGGATCGCGATATAAAGGCCGCGCCCAATGACGAACATGTACAAACTGAGCAGTGCCAGCACGCCGAGCAAGCCGAGTTCTTCCCCCATGACGGCGAAAATGAAATCGGTATCACGCTCGGGCAGGAATTCCAGTTGTGCCTGTGAGCCATTCGTCCATCCCTTGCCGAACAGACCGCCTGAGCCAATCGCGATTTTCGACTGGATGATGTTGTAGCCGGCGCCAAGCGGGTCGCTGTCAGGGTTAAACAGCGTAAGGACACGTTGTTTCTGATAGTCCTGCATGTAATTCCACAGAACCAATGCGCCCGGGACTGCAAGAACAGCCATGCCCACCATTAATCGGATTGGCAGGCCAGCGAGAATAATAACGAGCACGCCAGACGCCGCGATCAGCAGCGAGGTGCCGAGATCGGGCTGTCGCGCGATCAGGACTGTTGGCACAGCGATCATCACTGCCAGAACGAGTAGTTGGCCAAGTCTGGGGGGTATCTGCCGGTCGTGCAGGTACCAGGCTGTCATCATCGGTACAGCGAGTTTCATGATCTCCGACGGTTGGAAACGAATCCCGAGGTTGAGCCAGCGCCTCGCGCCCTGGCCGACCTCGCCGGTCGTCAGGACGAGGACGAGCAAAACCAGGCCGGCGAAATAGCCCCATGGCGTCCATCTGCGCAAAAAGTCCGGCGGCATTTGCGCGACGATGAGCATAGCGACGAGCGCGACACCGAGTCGTACGACCTGATTTAGCCAAAGACGCATGTTCTCGCCAACCGCACTGTAGAGAACGACGAGCCCGAGACCGCAAATCAAGAGTAAGCCGCTCAACAGCGGGCCATCAATATGCAGGCGTCGCATCAATCCCGCGAAGTCGGTCAGAGGTGCGACTTTGCTGGTGACAAAGCGGCGAGTGTCAGTCAGACGCATCGTCACCGTACCCGAGATACTTGTCCATTATTGCGCGTGCAATCGGCGCCGCTACACGGCTGCCGCTAGCGCCGTTCTCAATAACCACGGCGACTGCAATCTGTGGGTTATCCAGCGGTGCGAAGGAAATAAATAGTGCGTGATCTCTCAGGCGCTCATCAATCTCGTCTTCGTTGTATTCTTCATCCTGAGCAACTGTGAATACCTGTGCGGTTCCACTCTTGCCGGCCATTTCATAGGGCGCATTCGTTCCCACGGCACGTGCGGTGCCACGGACCCCCTGCATGACTGCGTGCATGCCATCGATGATCGTTTGCCAATGCAGCTCGTTGTCGATGGCGACATCGTCGAGCCGCTCCGGTGGAATCATAGTTCGCTGCCCGGTCAGTGGATCCTCGATGGCTGCAACCAGGTGCGGTCTAAAGCGAATACCGCGCGTCGCAATTGCAGCAGCAGCGTTGGCAAGTTGCAGCGGCGTAGCCAGCATGTAGCCCTGGCCTATAGAGGCGATTACCGTTTCGCCGTGATACCAGCGCTGATTGTCTCTATCGCTAAACGCCTGTTTCTTCCAATCCCGCGATGGCACCAAACCGTCGGCTTCACCGGTCATGTCGATGCCGGTGCTGTGGCCCAGCCCGAACATGTCGAGGTACTTGTGCATGTTGTCGATGCCGACATCGCCGCTGATCTCGTAGAAATACACATCGCAAGATTGCTCCAGCGCATCGTGGAGGGTCATTTCTCCATGGCCTTGCGGTTTCCAGTCGCGATAGCGATGCGTTGAGTTGGGCAGCGTGAAGTAGCCGCGACAGATGCTCTTGCGTGTAATGTTGGTCGCGCCGGTTTCGAGCGCGGCGATGGCAAGCATTGGCTTGATTGTCGATCCGGGTGGATACGTGCCACGTACAGCTCGATTGAACAGTGGCTGCGTCGCATCCCTTTGCAAGTCGGAAAATTCCTTGGTCGTCATGCCAACGGCGAACATGTTGGGGTCAAACGACGGTGCACTCACGAGGGCGAGAATTTCACCACTCCATGGATCAATGGCGACGATCGCGCCGCGACGTCCTTCCAGCGCTTTGGATGCGATCAATTGCAAGTCAAGATCTATGCTGAGGTAGATATTCGCGCCCGGGTCCGGCGTTTCATTGGCGGGCAGGGTGTCAGCCAGGTTTCGTGAGTCTGCCGGAACCTGCCTGCCGCGCGCGTTAGTGATGATGTGCTGATATCCGGCGTCGCCGTGCAGGTCCATTTCGAAACTGTTTTCAACGCCCGTCTTGCCCGCATGTCCTGTGCCTGCGTAGCGACTGGAATCCAGGCGCTTCAGATCAGCGGTCGAAAGTGCGCCAACGTAGCCGACAGCATGCGCGACGGCGTTGCCGTCAGGATAGTGGCGCAGCAGACGCGGTCGAAAGTCGACACCCGGAAAGCGCGGTCTTTGTACGGCGAAAACCGCAATTTCTTCATCGGACAGTCGTAGTTTGAGTGGGACGGGTTTGAAGCGTGGGCCACTGCGACTCAATTCTTTAAAGCGATCGATGTCGTCCGCATCGATCAGGTCAAAAGCCGCGAGGCGCCGCAAAGTGTCGTCGATATCGGCAACTTGCTCGGGAACCAGTTCGAGTTGATAGGCGGGCAGGTTTTCAGCGAGTACGCGACCCTTGCGGTCGTAAATCAGACCACGAATGGGTGGTACGGCCTCTATCCTGACGCGGTTGCCTTGCGATCGCTCGGCGAAATGTTCGTAGTCGAATACCTGTAACTGCACCAGCCGAGCAACGACGACGCTGAGCATCAATATGCCGCTAACCGAAGTCAGGATTACTCGCCCGATAAAAAGTCGACGTTCTGAATGGTGGTCCTTAATAGCGGAGAGCAGTTGCATTGCTATGCTCCCGTGCGCGTCCGGTAACGGACTCCCGACAATAGCAGGTAGGCAAGGGGCCAAATGAGTGTGCCACTAATTACCGGCCCCCAGTAATCGCTCGGTGGTGCCGTGACTCCGACCACACCATTGATCCAGAACAGAATGAACTGATACAGAGCCAGCAATGAAAACACTGTGGCTGTCAGTTGCAGGATCGGAAATACGCGCATGAGCAAGTGCAATCGAACGGTGACGAATACAGTGACGCATAACGCTACCGCGTGTTGCCCCAGCAGGGTGCCTTGGGCAACATCCAGGATCAGGCCGATCAGCCATGCTGTGCCAACGCTCCAGGTGCGTGGCAGTGACATTGCCCAATAGATCAATACCAACGTTACCCAGTCGGGGCGAAATGATTCAGCCCAATCAGGCAGTGGCACCATCAAGAGCATCAACGAGATGACGATGGTTACGATGACGGGCAATCGACGCGACGCTCTATCCCTACTCATCGGCGTCATCCGCTAACTCAGTCGCCGGGCGCGCTGTGAAGACCAGCATGATCTCGCGGACCTGATCAAGTGCGGCAGCGGGCGTTGCGGTGACTGCGGCGAACGGCTCCTGCGGAATGCGATCGATCGATGCGACGACAGCAACCGGGTAGCCCGGCGGAAATGCACCGCCCAGACCTGAAGTGACCAGCAGATCCCCAACTTGTATGTCCGCGTTGTTGGGTAAGAACGGCAAGTCGAGCTGATCGAATTCACCGGTCCCAACGGCAATCGTGCGCAGACCATTGCGGTTTACTTCAACCGGAAGCGCATGATCAGGGTCACTGATTAAGACCGCTTGTGCCGTGTTGCGTCCGGTTCGAATAACCTGACCAACAAAGCCGTCGGCATCGACGATTGCCTGACCATCGTAAACACCGTCCTGTTCACCGATGCTGATGACGATGTTGTGTCGATAAGGGTTCGCATCGACAGCCAGAATCTCAACGACGCGCACATCGTCACGGACGAGTTCGCGAGCATCCAGCATTTCCCGGAAGCGGTCATTTTCCGCTTCGAGCGCGATCAGCCGTTGCAGGCGAGCGTTGGTGATCAGGTGTTCAGCTCTCAGTCGGTTGTTTTCGAGTTGCAGTTCGTTGCGACTCAAGCTCGCATCGCCAACCCATTCCCAGAGCCGAAATGGCGCGTCCACCATCACCCGCAGGGGGTATACAGCGGTACCAATCGCCTTGCGCAGATTGTTAAGATGGTTTTCACGATGATCAACGACCATCAGAATAATGCCGAGAAACAGAAGCGCCAGCAAGCGGACGCCTAGCGCCGGAATTCTTGCGGGATTGCTGCTATAGGATCGAGAAGCGACCATAGTGGACCACTAGCCTCCGCAACTCGTTAATTCAGAAAAGCTACTGACTACTCCAGTCCGAATACCGCCGGGCCGTGTTCGTCGATTAGCTCAATCACTCGACCGCCACCGCGGGCCACACAAGTTAGCGGGTCATCAGCAATGACGACCGGCAAACCCGTTTCTTCCATGAGTAATTTATCGATGTCTCTGAGCATTGCGCCGCCGCCTGTCAGGACGATGCCGCGTTCGGCAACGTCAGCACCAAGTTCAGGTGGGGTTTGTTCCAATGCCTCTTTAACTGCGCCAACAATGCCTTGCAGGGGCTCTTGCAGCGCCTCGAGAATCTCGTTGCTGTTCAGCGTGAAGCTGCGCGGCACACCTTCAGAAAGGTTGCGACCCTTGACGGAAATTTCCAGAACTTCCTGACCGGGAAACGCCGAGCCGATTTCATGCTTGATGCGTTCGGCAGTGGCCTCACCAATCAGGATTCCATAGTTGCGTCGTACGTAGCTGGTAATCGCTTCGTCGAAGCGATCACCACCGATCCTTACTGAAGCTGCATAGACGATGCCATTCAATGAAATCACTGCGACCTCAGATGTACCACCACCGATATCGAGGACCATTGAGCCGCGTGCCTCATGCACTGGCATGCCGGCACCGATTGCCGCCGCCATTGGTTCGTCGATGAGATGCACTTTGCGAGCACCGGCACCTTCTGCCGATTCACGAATTGCCCGTCGCTCGACCTGCGTCGACCCGTAGGGCACACAAATCAAAACCCTGGGACTCGGGCGAAAGTATCGCTGGCCGTGCGCTTTGCGAATGAAGTGCTGCAGCATCTTCTCGGTGACCGTGAAATCGGCGATAACGCCGTCTTTCAGAGGCCGAATTGCCGTGATATTGCCGGGCGTCCGCCCAAGCATGTTTTTGGCTTCTTGACCGACCGCCTCAACTACCCGGCCCCCACGGCCGCTATCTTCGCGAATTGCGACTACTGAAGGTTCGTCGAGAACGATGCCGTGGCCCCGAGAGTAAATAAGGGTATTGGCCGTACCGAGGTCGATAGAAAGGTCATTGGAAAAATAACCCAGAATGCTCTTGAACATGGTGGGGAAGGGTCCCGGAAAGTGAATAACGGGGTAATCTAACAATGCGCACGACATTGCACAAGGCGCCGTGTATTATTGCGTGCGCGTTGGCCTTGCCACGCATCACGCTCACAGACCTAGTCGGAAATTACCCGTGTCGCTCGATAAAGATCAGGTCCAGCACATTGCGATGCTGGCAAAGCTTAAACTGGACGAAAATGAGTTCGCCGAGACGGTCGAAAAGCTGTCTCGCATCGTCGATTTCGTCGATCAGCTGTCGCAAGCCGCGACGGATGATGTATTGCCCATGGCGCACCCCTTTAGCGAGTCGCAACGCCTGCGTCCCGACGCTGTCACCGAGTCGGATGATCGCGACCATATTCAGCAAAATACCGAATCGGCGGACGGCGGCATGTACCTGGTGCCCAAAGTCATTGACTAGACCCGGCCGGCCAAAACCAGCATCGAACAGCCCAGAATCTTGAGTGATGAGTGAATTGAAACAGGAATTGCACCAACGTACTTTGACGCAGCTTGCCGCGGGCCTTGCTGAGGGCGAGTTTTCATCGGTCGAATTGACGCAGGCGCTTTTGCAGCGTGTTGCAGATCACGACGCGACCTTGAATGCGTTCATTACGGTCACCGGCGAAAAAGCACTGGCAGCAGCGCAGGCGGCTGACGATGCTCGCGCCGCCGGGAAGGCGGGCGCATTGAACGGCTTACCGATTGTGCACAAGGATATATTTTGCACGCGAGACGTCTTGACTACTTGTGGTTCCAGGATGCTCGAAAATTTCGTATCTCCCTACGACGCGACGGTCGTTGAGCGGATGGCCGACGCTGGCGCGGTAGTGCTCGGCAAGTCAAACATGGACGAGTTCGCGATGGGATCGTCGAACGAGACGAGCTACTTCGGGCCGGTCAAAAATCCCTGGGATCTCGAATGTTCCCCCGGCGGTTCTTCCGGCGGATCAGCGGCTGCGGTTGCTGCCAGGATAGCGCCGGCCGCCACTGGCACGGATACCGGCGGATCGATCCGTCAGCCAGCTGCGCTAACGGGCACCGTCGGCCTGAAACCTACCTATGGCCGGGTTTCTCGCTACGGCATGATTGCTTTTGCCTCCAGCCTGGACCAGGCCGGCGTTATTACTCGTAGTGCTGAAGATGCAGCGCTGTTGCTGGGTACGATGGCCGGTTTTGACGAGCGCGATTCCACGTCGATCAATCGCCCGGTGCCAGATTACCTTGCAGGTTTATCAGGATCCCTGAAGGGGCTGCGAGTCGGTATCGTCAGGCAGCACTTTGATGCAGGCCTCGAAGAACAATGTGGCGCTGCCGTTAAAGAAGCGATTGCTGTGCTCGAAGCGCAAGGCGCGACGCTCACGGAAGTTGATCTGCCGAACCTCGACTTGTCGGTGCCGACGTATTACGTCGTTGCTCCTGCGGAGTGTTCGTCGAATCTTTCGCGATTTGATGGCGTACGCTTCGGTCATCGGGCAAAAGACCCGGTAGATCTTGATGACCTTTATCGCAGAAGTCGTGGTGAAGGATTTGGCGCGGAGGTCAAGCGCCGCATCATGACGGGTACCTATGTTTTGTCGGCAGGTTATTACGATGCGTATTACCTGAAAGCTCAACGAGTCCGCGCGTTAATTAGCGAGGACTTCAAGAAAGCATTTGCAAATGTCGATGTGATTGCCGGCCCGACAGCGCCGACGTCAGCTTTTCGACTCGGTGACAAGACAGACGATCCGATTACGATGTACCTGAACGACATTTACACGATTGGTGCGAACCTGGCTGGATTGCCGGCGATTTCTGTACCGTGCGGGATGGCCAATGACTTGCCGGTCGGGTTGCACCTGGTCGGACCGCACTTTGGCGAGGAGACGCTGTTGCGTGCGGCTCATCAGTATCAACTGCATACTGACTGGCACAACGCGGCACCGGAGGCGTTCCTGTGAGCAAGCAATGGGAAGTCGTCATCGGCCTTGAGATTCACGCCCAACTGGCGACGAAGAGCAAGATTTTCTCTGGTGCATCAACAGCTTATGGTGCAGAGCCGAATACACAGGCCTGTCTTGTTGATCTTGGTTACCCGGGCACATTGCCGGTCCTGAATAAAGCGGTTGTAAGTATGGCGACCAAGCTCGGTCTGGCAATTAATGCCGAGGTCGCGCGACGGTGTGTGTTTGCCCGCAAGAACTACTTCTATCCCGATTTGCCGAAGGGCTATCAGATCAGCCAGATGGAATTGCCCATTGTCGTTGGCGGTGAGCTGTTCATCGAAGATGACAACGGCAATGAAAAACGCATTCGCGTCACAAGAGCACATCTTGAGGAAGACGCCGGTAAGTCAGTACATGAGGGGCTGGATCAATATTCCGGTATCGATCTGAACCGAGCAGGAACGCCTTTGCTCGAAATCGTCTCCGAGCCGGATCTTCGTTCGGCCAAAGAGGCGGTTGCCTACATGCGCAAGATGCACACCATCGTGCGTTACCTGGGCGTGTCGGATGGCAACATGCAGGAAGGTTCGTTCCGTTGCGATGCCAATGTATCCGTGCGACCGATGGGGCAGGAAGAGTTGGGAACTCGAGCTGAGATCAAAAACCTGAACTCATTCCGCTTCATCGAGAAAGCGATCAATATTGAAGTTGAACGACAGATCGAAATTATTAAAGACGGCGGCAAGGTCAAGCAGGAAACGCGTTTGTACGATTCGGACCGCGACGAAACGCGACCAATGCGTTCGAAAGAAGAGGCCAATGACTACCGTTATTTCCCGGACCCGGACCTGCTGCCGGTTGAAATCAGCGACGAGTTTATTGAATCGGTGCGTGCGACGTTGCCAGAGTTGCCGGACGCGAAGCGGCAACGCTTCATCGACGAGCATGGCTTGAAAGCCTATGACGCGGGCATCCTGGTTGCCAGTCGAGCGGTTGCTGACTACTTCGAAGCCGCGGTCAATTCCAGTGACGCGAAACCGCAACTGGTGGCAAATTGGGTGACGGGAGAGTTGTCCGGCGCCTTGAACAGGGAAGGGCTTGATATAGACGGCAGTCGTGTAACCGCTGCGGCGCTGGCAGGTCTGTTGAATCGAATTCACGACAACATAATTTCAGGCAAGATTGCGAAGGAAGTGTTTGACGCCATGTGGACCGACGGCGGCGACGCAGACAGCATTATCGAGGCCAAAGGCCTGAAGCAAATTACGGATAGTTCGGCGATAGAGCTGGTAGTTGACGACGTGATCGCTGCAAATTCCGGCCAAGTTGCCGAATACAAGGCTGGCAAAGATAAGTTGATCGGCTTCTTTGTCGGCAAGGTCATGCAAGCAACCGGCGGCAAGGCCAACCCCGGCCAGGTCAATCAGATCCTGAAAAAGAAGCTGTCTTCCTAAGATCGTGGTGATCGCGGGCATGGCCCGCTCCTACAACGGCGCGGTGATCGTGGGCATGGCTCTCTCCTACAAACAGCGTGGTGATCTTGGGCATGGCTCTCTCCTATTAAATGGCGTGGTGATCGCGGGCATGGCCCGCTCCTGCAGCGTAGGAAAGAATCCTTCAGCGTAGGAAAGAATCCTTGTAGGAGCGGGCCATGCCCGCGATTCCCACCGGCAGCGAATCCCCCAAACGTGAACCTGTCGATGTTTTTTCAGGCACTGCGTGTTACTCTATTCGTCAATAAACATAAAGATATCCTTATATATTTATATTATGCAAAATTCGACCGAACATCTGATTGCACAGCTAAAAGCGCTGGCCGACCCGGTTCGGTTGCGTCTGATGGCGTTGTGTTCGACGTCCGAGTGCAGTGTTTCCGAGCTCACGCAGGTGATGGCGCAGAGTCAGCCACGGATTTCCCAGCACCTGAAACAACTTTGTGACGCTGCCATCCTGGAGCGCTTTCGTGATGGGCAGTTTGTCTACTATCGGCTGCCAAAACGCGCTCACGACGCATCAAGGAACCGACATCTGCTGGGTTTGCTGCCCGACAACGAAACAGACTTTGCGCGCGATGTTGAGCGATTGCGGAAGCTGCGCGGTATATCCGATCCAGTCACAGATATTGGTCCGGTCAGCGCTGCCGATCGGGCATTGCACAAAGCGCTGGTCGAATTAACGGTGACTGCGCCGTTGGGCGATCTGCTGGATATTGGCTGCGGCCATGGCCGCATCCTGAAATTACTCGCATCGAGAGCTCGGCGAGTTGTCGGTGTCGACATTGATTCTGATGCGCGTCGCTATGCGCGGGCCGAAATGCTGCTTGCTGGTATCGAAAACAGCACGCTACGCAAGGGCGACATGTACGAACTTCCATTTGCGGACGGCGACTTCGATACGATCATTCTCGACGAAGTGCTCGGTAACAGTGAAGACCCTGCTGCTGTGCTGCGCGAGGCGCGCCGATTGCTACGTCCAGGCGGCCGTCTGCTGCTACTTGCTACTTGTGCCGATGCTGACCCGACCATCCTCCGCCAACAATTCGCGTCCTGGTGCAGGGACGTTGAACTGCGTCTCTCGACGCCACGTCAAATACCCGACAAGGAGCCGCTCTGGCTACTTGCAGTCATAACCATTGCTGACCCGGCATCCGCCGCGGCCTGAACGGAACCTTCATGAATCAAAGTACCGAGTCCGACGTTAAAGTCTCGTTCGAATTTTTTCCGCCGAACACCGAGAAGATGGAGGCGACCCTGTGGGAGTCCATCCAGCGCCTGGCTATCCTGCAGCCGAGGTTTGTCTCAGTTACTTACGGTGCGGATGGCTCAACTCGAGAACGAACGCACGCAGCTGTAGCGCGCATCGCAAAAGAAACGCAATTAACACCCGCTCCGCACTTGACTTGCATTGATGCAAGTCGCGGAGAGATTGACGACATCGCACGCGAGTACTGGGACATGGGCGTCCGGAATCTGGTTGCGCTGCGCGGCGATGCACCCAAAAGCGACCAGGACTACGTGCCGCATCCGGACGGCTACGCATACGCGTCGGATCTGGTAGAAGGTCTGCGCAAAATCGCCGACTTTGATATATCCGTCGCTGCCTACCCGGAGATTCACCCTGAAGCACCGAACCCGCTCTTCGATCTTGAGAATCTGAAGCGCAAGCTCGATGCCGGTGCATCGCGTGCAATCACGCAATTCTTTTTCGACGTTGATACGTTCCTGCGGTTTCGTGATCTGTGTGCGACAGCGGGAGTTGAATCGTCGATCGTGCCAGGGATTTTGCCAATCACTCGCTTTCCCCAGCTGCAGCGCTTTGCCGAGGCATGTGGCGCCAGCGTTCCGAGCTGGCTGCACGAGCGCTTCGCAGGTCTGGAAGAGGATGCCGAGACGCGGCAGATGATCGCTGCCAGTGTTGCGATTGAACAAGTGCGGAAATTGCAGAAGGAAGGCATCGACGAATTCCATTTCTACACACTGAATCGCTCCGAACTCACGTTCGCCATTTGCCACGCGCTCGGCGTGCGTCCAAATCAAGCCGCGGCTTAGGGATATCGTTATGGATCGAACGCAACGGCTCGTCGCGCTCAAACAGGCTATCGAAAGTCGCATCCTGGTGCTGGATGGAGCAATGGGTACCATGATCCAGGGTTATGGCCTGAGCGAAGATGATTTTCGCGGCGATCGTTTCGCCGACTGGCAAATGGATCTCAAAGGCAACAATGACTTGTTGTCGATCACCCAACCGCGAGTGATTCGAGAGATCCACAGTGCGTATTTGAATGCCGGGTCCGACATCGTCGAAACCAATACTTTCAACTCGAATGCCCCATCGATGGGCGACTACGGCATGGAGTCGCTGGTCGTTGAGTTGAATCTGCAGGCCGCAAAACTGGCGCGTGAGGCGGCTGACGCTTACGCAGCGCAGGTTGGAAGTCCGCGCTTCGTCGCGGGAGTGCTTGGCCCAACGAATCGTACCGCGTCGATTTCACCGGATGTGAACGATCCGGGTTTTCGAAATATTCGATTCAATGAGTTGGTTGCCACCTACAAGGATGCGACGTTCGCATTGATCGAAGGCGGTGTCGACTTCCTGATGATCGAAACTATTTTCGATACCCTAAATGCCAAAGCGGCAATCTTCGCAGTGCGTCGTTGCTTTGTGGAGCTCGGATTCAAGTTGCCGGTGATGATCTCTGGAACGATAACGGACGCGTCCGGGCGAACCCTGTCAGGGCAAACGACAGAGGCGTTCTGGAACTCCGTGCGTCATGCTGAACCCTTCATGATCGGTCTCAACTGTGCGCTGGGTGCGAAGGACATGCGACCCTACATCGCAGAATTGTCGCGAATAGCAGATACCGCCGTCAGCGCACACCCAAACGCCGGTTTACCGAATGAATTTGGCGAGTATGACGAAACGCCCGAGGAAACAGCGGCGATCCTTGCCGAGTTCGTCGGCAGCGGGCTGGTCAATCTCGTCGGCGGATGCTGTGGTACGCGACCGGAACACATCCAGGCGATCAAAGCTGCTGTTGACGGACGTGCCCCGAGAAAGATCCCCGAGGTACCTGTGCGCTGCCGTCTCTCTGGTCTGGAACCGCTCAACATCGGCCCGGATGATTTGTTCGTCAATGTCGGCGAGCGCTGCAACGTTACCGGGTCGGCGCATTTTCGGCGTCTGATAGAAGCCGACGATTATGCGGCGGCCGTGCAAATCGCCAGGCAACAAGTCGAAGACGGCGCGCAGATAATCGACATCAATATGGACGAGGGCATGCTCGATTCTGAAAAGGCGATGGTTACATTGCTGGATTTGATCGCTACCGAACCCGATGTCGCACGTCTGCCAATCATGATCGACTCGTCGAAGTGGTCGATTATCGAGGCGGGCCTGCAATGTGTGCAGGGAAAAGCCGTCGTTAACTCCATAAGCTTGAAGGAGGGCGAAGAGGCCTTTATTGAGCAGGCGCAGTTGGTTCGTGACTATGGCGCCGCTGTTATCATCATGGCATTCGATGAAACGGGTCAGGCGGATTCGGCCGAGCGCAAAGTGGAGATTTGCAAGCGGTGCTACACCATTCTCACCGAACAGCTCGATTTCGATCCTGCCGATATTATTTTCGATCCCAATATTTTCGCGATAGCGACAGGGATCGAGGAACACGCGACGTACGGCATCGACTTCATCGAAGCCACGCGTAAAATCAAATCGTTATTGCCGCATGCGTTGATCAGCGGCGGCGTTAGCAACGTGTCCTTTTCCTTTCGAGGCAACAATCTCGTTCGCGAAGCGATTCACTCGGTGTTCCTGTACCACGCGATCAAAGCCGGTATGGACATGGGTATCGTCAACGCAGGCCAACTCGCGATCTATGCCGACTTGCCGGCGGATCTGCGCGACGCCGTTGAAGATGTAGTTCTCAACCGACGTGAAGACGGTACTGAGCGCCTGCTGGAAGTCGCGCAGTCCTATCGTGGACAGGCGGGCGGGAAAGCGCGAGTCAGGGATTTGTCCTGGCGTGAGTTGCCGGTCAATGAGCGACTGTCGCATGCGTTAGTCAACGGCGTCGATGAATTCGTCATCGAAGATACTGAAGAGGCGCGCCTGGCTGCCGTTAGGCCATTGTCCGTTATCGAAGGGCCGTTGATGGATGGCATGAACGTTGTTGGTGACCTGTTCGGGGAAGGAAAAATGTTTCTTCCGCAGGTCGTCAAGTCGGCACGCGTCATGAAAAAGGCTGTCGGTCATCTTGTGCCTTTCATCGAGGAAGAGAAGGGCGGGGAGATTGTTACAAACGGCAAGATCGTCATGGCGACTGTAAAAGGTGACGTACACGACATCGGCAAGAACATCGTCGGCGTTGTACTGCAGTGCAATAATTTCGAAGTCATTGATCTCGGCGTCATGGTGAGCTGCGACAAGATTCTCGAAGCCGCGCGCCGTGAAGGCGCACAAATCATCGGTTTGTCCGGACTCATCACGCCCTCGCTGGATGAAATGGTAAATGTTGCGGGCGAAATGCAACGTCTGAATTTCGATCTGCCACTATTGATTGGTGGTGCAACCACGTCGCCTGCGCATACGGCGGTGAAAATAGAACCGAATTACGACGGCCCGGTCATTTACGTGAAGGACGCGTCGCGATCTGTTGGTGTCGCGCAGGCTCTGGTGCAATCGGCGACGCGAGACGAACTTGTGGCGAAGACTCGCATCGACAACGCGCGACGACGTGACACGCATGCCAATAAGAAGCGTCTTGCGCCGCAGTTGTCACTCGCGCAGGCACGCGAACGCCGACACCGTTGTGACTGGGACAACTACGTTCCGCCAGCTCCCACATTTACCGGCACGCGAGTTTTCGACGACATTGATCTCAATGTGCTGCGTAAATACATCGACTGGATGCCGTTCTTTAATGCCTGGGAGTTTCACGGCAAGTTCCCGAACATACTGACTGATGCCGTTGTCGGAGAAGCGGCGAGCTCATTGTATGCCGACGCGACCGCCATGCTGCACAGAATAATCGATGAGCGATGGCTGCAAGCCCGCGCGGTGCTGGGCTTCTATCATGCCAATAGTGACAGTCAC
>CAZGVL010000061.1:0-17962 GCA_964528965.1 uncultured Woeseiaceae bacterium | reverse complement strand
ATCGCATGGGAACAGCTGAGGTAGAAAGCGCGCTCGTGGCGCACAAGGACATCGCGGAAGCTGCCGTCGTTGGATACCCGCACGCTATCAAAGGGCAGGGTATCTATGCCTATGTCACCTTGATGGAAGGCGTGGAAGACAGCGATGCACTCAAGGCCGAGCTGAAGCAATGGGTCAGAAGAGAAATCGGTCCCATTGCGACGCCCGATATTCTGCAATGGGCGCCGGGGCTGCCGAAGACACGCTCAGGGAAAATCATGCGGCGAATACTGCGCAAGGTTGCTGCGAATGATTTTGCGGAACTGGGCGATACGTCTACGCTGGCAGATCCGACGGTGGTCGAAGACTTGATCGAGAATCGCCAGAATCGGGCCTAGACTATCGGACCTAGGCTTCTGCTGAGTCGTCCCGCAGTTCTTGCTCATTTCGGTCGGTCTGGTCGTCAATATCGATCCAGTCGTCGCCGTCATCGCTCATGTCCATGCTGGCTGCTTCATTTCTCTTGTTGATGACGTCAGTCTGGTCCAGAACGACCGTTTTCAAGAGGTCGGGTTCGCCGCCGGCAAGACGCTTGTACTCAGCAATCTGGCGTTCATAGGCTTTCACGAATTCCTCAGCGTACATCTGAGGGAATCGTCCGCCGCCCTTTTCGGTCATGATCGGGTAAAGGTCGCCATAGAGATCCCAGTACTTCGCCTTGTTCAGGAACTTGAACAGGCGATTGGGCTGCATCGTACGATCAAACCCTTCGCTAAGTTCATCCGGATCAAATCGATCTGCGAACTCGAGAAAAGCATTGTTCATGGCATCGAGGAATGCATCCTGATGACAAAGTAAGTCACGGCAGACTTCGCGAACTGCATCCTGCGGGCCGAGGTACTCGCCTTCACGGCCGATCAGTAGTTGCTTGATCGAGTCATTGGTGTTTGCTGACAGCTTTAGCGGGTTGTTGTGTCTTGGAAGTACCGTTGTCTGATCGAGCCGGAATGCGTTCTTCAAATTTGCACGACTAACGAGCAGTTTGGACGTGCCCGCGACGAATTCACGCAATACCTGGCCAGCGTTCTGCATTGCTTCCACTTGGTCGACGGATTGATGCAGGTCGGCGCGGCTAATTCCGAGGCCATCGAGAAATGAGTCAAACAGATCGTCTGCCGAAAAACTGCCTGGATCTGACCTTATTGCATCGGCTGCCTCAGCGATCGGTGTAACGTGATTTGAAGGTGCGGCCATGCTCGGCGCCGCTTCATCCATTGCGCCGTTGAAGGATCCGCCGAAGAGGGCTGACTGAAATTCATCGTCGCCGGTTAGCTCTTCTTCGTCCAGCAGTTGCACACCGGTTTTTAACAATTCCTCCGGAACAAGCTGTTCGATGTTATCCGGCACGACTGATGGCTTGGGCTCCTCTGGCATGGCGAGATCTTCGCCCTCATCGATGCTCACAAGTATTTCGAAGTCGCCCATGCGAACTTTATCGCCACTGAACAGACGTCTGGGATTTCCTTTGCCTATCGGTTCACAGTCATCGTTGACATAAACGCCATTGGTACTGAGATCAGCCAGATAGTAGATACCGCCTTTGAAGTCGACCGTCGCGTGTCGACCAGAGATGAAGCGGTCAGGGTCCGGCAGAATCCAGTCGTTCTGTAATGAGCGACCGATGGTGCCGCCGCCATTAAATGAACGCGTCGCGTCGTCGCCGACAATTTCGCTGTGTTCGCTGACAATTTGCAATTGAAGAGGCATGCTTAAACTCGTTGATCTGCGACTCGCGGCCTATCGCCGCCGAGTCTGGATGGGCTGGAGAGCAAATATCGCAAAGAATCAATGCTCTACGCTGCCTAGTAGTTCACATAATAGAGAAGCGAGCCTTCACGGAGTTACGCGAAAAGGGGATAAATTGACCATATTCGGAATAAGTGGGAACAATGGGCATTGTCAGGTCATTTAGCGATGATTTCTGTAGACTACGCCACCTCCATGTACAGCCAGACAAGTACAGCCAAATGCTGGAAACCGCGACCTTCCTATGAGCAAGCAGATTCTCTACAAAATTGTCTTCATGAGCCAAGGTCAGGTTTATGAGATCTATGCCCGCCATGTTGGACACGGCGAAATGTTCGGTTTCGTTGAAGTCGAGGAAATTGTGTTCGGCGAACGTACCACCGTCGTTGTCGACCCGTCGGAAGAGAAGATCAAGGCAGAATTCGAGGGCGTTAAACGGACTTATTTGCCGATGCATTCAATTATTCGGATTGACGAAGTCGACAAGAAGGGCTCGAGCAAGATCAGCAAACTCGAAGGCGGTAACGTAGCGCAGTTTCCGATGCCTATTTACACGCCGGGCGACACCAAGAAATAGCCCTTGGTGCGGCCAGGTAAACCTGCCTGCAGGAGCGCGCTCTGTCGCGCGAAAGGGTTGACGTCAAAATACGCAACGATTTACTGATTGTTGCCAAAGCCGGGTACCCGCGACGTTCCCTCTCTAGTATGATGCCCGCTTTCCAGTCGCCCACTGTCCGAAGGTCACCTCCGCTTGTCGAATTCTGCCACTGATCCGAAGAGTCAGAACCGCGTCGACATGCTGGAAATGCCCGGGCAGCCAGCCTTGTCCGATTTCCGGCTCGCCAAACTTACACGTGCCTTGCAACGCAAGGATGCGCGCGTCAAATCGGTGCAAGCGCGATTCAGTTACTTCGTCGAATTGACGCAGCCGCTAAGTAAATTGCAAAACCAACGCCTCAAGGCACTGCTGCTGTCGGGTGATAGGCCGGGGAAACTATCGGCTACGGCGACGAAGATCACGGTTATCCCGAGGCCCGGTACCATATCTCCCTGGTCAAGCAAGGCGACAGACATTGCTCTGGCATGTGACCTTGAGAGTGTTCGCCGAATAGAACGCGGCATATGTTATGCGCTGCGGTTGAAAGGGCAGGTTCCGCAAGCAGATCTGCAAGTTCTCAAGGCCGAGTTATTCGATCGCATGACTGAAGCTGCGCTCGATATAAGTGATGACGCGGTGGCCTTGTTTGATCACCATGAACCGTCGCCGCTGCAAACCATCGCATTGATGAAATCGGGTCGCGATGCCCTGGTCGAGGCAAACACAGACCTTGGCCTGGCCTTGTCTGACGATGAAATCGACTACCTCGTTACCTGTTACACAGACCTGCAACGCGATCCGACAGACGCAGAGCTGATGATGTTCGCGCAGGCAAATTCTGAGCATTGCAGACACAAGATATTCAACGCGAGTTGGGTGGTCGACGGCGAGACGAAAGAAGAGCGGTTGTTTCCGATGATCCGTTCGACCACCGCTGCGAGCCCTGACGGCATATTATCGGCTTACTCAGACAACGCGGCTGTAATCGAAGGTGCCCAGGGACTGCGACTCATGCCAGACCCTGATAGCCGTGAGTTTGCCTACAGTGACGAATCAATACACATCGTCATGAAGGTCGAAACGCACAATCACCCGACAGCAATTTCTCCATTTCCGGGCGCCGCAACAGGGTCCGGCGGCGAAATCAGGGACGAGGGCGCAACTGGACTTGGCGCAAAACCGAAAGCCGGACTTACCGGCTTCACGGTGTCACACCTGCGTATCCCCGGATACTCGCAGCCCTGGGAAATCGATTTTCCGCATCCTGAACGAATGGCGACTCCGCTCGAAATAATGACGGATGGGCCGCTGGGTGGTGCTGCGTTCAACAATGAATTTGGGCGACCAAACCTGCTCGGCTATTTCCGAACTTACGAGAGCGCTTTGGCCGGATTGCCCGAGAACGAAATTCGTGGCTATCACAAGCCGATCATGATCGCGGGCGGTGTGGGCAACGTGCGTGCTGAACATGCTACCAAGCAAGACATCCCCGTCGGCGCAAAAATCGTCATCATCGGTGGGCCAGCGATGCTAATCGGTTTGGGTGGCGGAGCGGCGTCAAGTCTGTCCAGTGGTGCCAGTAGTGAGGATCTCGATTTCGCGTCTGTGCAACGTGGCAACCCGGAGATGGAGCGCAGGGCACAAGAGGTGATTGACCGTTGCTGTGCAATGGGCAGCGGCAATCCGATTCTGTTGATCCACGATGTCGGTGCGGGCGGTTTGTCGAACGCTGTGCCCGAGGCGGTTGATCACAGCAAACATGGCGCACAGATAGAACTGCGAGATGTCGCTAACGCCGAACCTGGCATGTCACCGATGGGTATCTGGTGCAACGAGGCGCAGGAGCGCTATGTGCTGGTTATTGCCGAAGAACAAACTGCAGCTTTTACAGCGCTATGCGAACGCGAACGTTGTCCCTTGTCGGTGATAGGAACTCTCACGGACGATGGTCAATTGCTTGTCAATGATCGTGAATTCGATAATCAGCCGGTCGATATGGCAATGGATGTTCTGCTGGGCAACCCACCGAAAATGGTGCGCGATGTTGCAAGCGTGGCACGACCAGAGGTCGATCTTGATCTGTCAAAGATCGAACTGGACAAAGCCGTGCTTCGAGTGCTTCGTTTTCCGGCAGTTGCGGACAAGTCGTTTCTTATTCATATCGCCGACCGCACGGTCGGCGGCCTAAGTGCGCGCGATCAGCTGATTGGGCCGTGGCAAGTCCCTGTCAGCGATGTTGCTATCACCGCCAGCGGCTTTGAGAGCGTAACGGGCGAGGCAATGGCGATGGGCGAACGATCGCCTCTGGCTGTTCTCAACGCACCGGCATCCGGTCGCATGGCTGTTGCTGAAGCCATCACCAATATTGCAGCGGCACCCATCGAAGACATTGGCAAAATTCGCTTGTCTGCCAACTGGATGGCCGCAGCGGGGCATGCTGGCGAGGACGCGAACCTGTTCGAGACAGTCAAAGCAGTCGGCCACGAATTATGCCGCGAGCTTGGCGTTGCTATCCCGGTTGGCAAGGATTCTTTGTCCTTGCGTACGCGCTGGCAGGAAGACGAGACGGAATATCAGGTTGTAGCACCTGTTTCTCTGGTCGTTACCGCGTATGCGCCTGTGACCGACGTGCGCAAACACCTGACTCCCGAACTCAAGTCGCTCGACGAGCCGAGTTATCTGTTGCTCCTTGATCTGGGCGAGGGCGCAAACCGCCTCGGCGGCTCATGTCTCGCGCAAACCTACAATCGGGGTGGTGGTCAGGTCCCCGATCTGGATGACCCAGCGCGCCTCAAGACTTTCTTTGCCGCCATTCAGGAACTCATGTCTCGCGACATGGTGCTCGCGTATCACGACCGCAGCGACGGCGGTTTGCTGGCTACTGTTGCGGAAATGATGTTCGCGAGCCGACTCGGTGTTTCGTTGCAACTGGGTGGCACGGATCAGGAGCTGCTCGGTCAGCTATTCAGCGAAGAGTTGGGCGCGGTTATTCAGGTGACCAAAAACAAGTTGACGCAAGTGCAAATGGTACTCGATCGAACTGGCGCCAAAGCGACTGCCATAGGTCGTGTCGAGTCCGATTCAAAGCTGACGATTCGCAACGGAGATTCAGTTGTCCTGCAAATGGATCGCAAACAATTGCAACGTGAGTGGTCTGAGACCAGCTATCGAATTCAGGCGCTACGTGACAATCCGGCGACGGCCATGGAAGAGTTCGACCGAATTCTCGACGACCGTGATCCGGGTTTGCATGCTGCGCTAACTTTTGATGCCAATGATGACATTGCCAGACCCTTGCGTGGCCAGGCCGGACCTCGTGTAGCGGTGCTTCGCGAGCAAGGTGTCAACAGCCAGTACGAAATGGCGGCTGCCTTCATGCGCGCTGGGTTTACCGCAGTTGACGTTCACATGAGCGACTTGTTGAGTGGTCGCGACAGTCTTGCCAACTATCAGGGAGTCGTTGCATGTGGCGGATTTTCGTTCGGTGACGTCCTCGGTGCTGGCGGCGGATGGGCGAAGTCGATCTTGTATCACTCTCGCACCCGAGACGAATTTGCAGCATTTTTTAGCCGTAGCGATACCTTTGCGTTAGGCGTTTGCAACGGTTGTCAGATGTTGTCGCACCTGAGTGAATTGATCCCAGGTGCTGCAAGCTGGCCGCGTTTCCTGCGCAATAAATCTGAGCAATTTGAGGCGCGACTGAGTCTTGTCGAAGTTGTGGAAAGTCCGTCGGTCTTCTTGCACGGCATGGCGGGTTCAAGGATGCCAATCGCGACGTCTCACGGGGAAGGCCGTGTGGTCTTCGACGACGAATCTGATCGCTACGCTGCGTCCCACACTATCGCCATGCGCTACGTCGATAACTACGGCGAGGTGGCCGATCATTATCCTGCGAACCCGAACGGATCACTGGATGGCATTTGCGGTTTGTCGAATGACGATGGTCGCGTGACGATCATGATGCCGCATCCGGAACGCGTGGCTAGAACTATGCAAAACTCCTGGCATCCTGACAACTGGGGTGAAGATGGCCCGTGGATGCGAATGTTCCGCAACGTGCGGGTAGCTGTTGGCTAAAATCTACCACCTGTAGGAGCGGGCCATGCCCGCGAATGAGGTGCTGCCTGAGATAACCTCGTTTTCACGTCGCAACGTAAGAACCAACGATTTCAAACCAACGGAAACTAAGGCCCATCTCTTGGTGCTGCGGCCGGGTGGCGTTCTGTTGATCTTTTGCGGTCTGGCGACCGCTGCTATCGCTCGCGGGGTCTCAGAAATACAGCGGGTGCTAGTTGAAGACCGCGCGGTTCGATAAAGTGGGCCCGCTCCTACGATTATTTATCGTGTTCAAGCCGTTGACTGGAGGTCGTTATTTTCTTCCTGCACGAAGAATCGTCGTACTTTAAGTGCCCGCGTCAGTTTTCCGCGGCGCACGAAACATTGATAGAACATGTCTTTCAGTACTTCGAGCAATATTCCTGCTTGCGCACGGTTCAGCAGCGGTAACTTTTCTTCTTCGCCGGTTTCGAAAAGAACTGATTTGATTGGCGCGAAACTATCATCGTCAATGCCGGCGATATCCTGCGCGATCATGACTTCTTCAAATGCGCGTAGCTTGCCGCCTTCTGCCATGGCACCGAACGAACTTCTCGCCGCACGCCGACACATTGACGCGAACGCATTGAAATTATTGCTCGAGTAGCAGGAGAGAGCCTCGCGAAACAATACCTCGGTGTGCTTGGGCAGATAGGAGAATGAGAAGCGCTCTTTGGGTCGCTCCAGTTCAACGAAGTTGCGGTTTAGCTCGACCTGACTTGCGCTGGCTTCTTTGATCGCGAAACGTAAGAATACTGGCGCTCGACACGCGTCACACTGGTACACAAGACCCACATGTCTGGGCGTGTTATCGATCAGATCGGAGACATCAGGTACAGATTGTGGACTCATGTGCGCGTACACACCGCAGTACGGACACTCGAGTCCGATCTGCTCCTCCGTTTCCGTCAGGAGACCCTGATCCCTGTCCAGAATAATCGCCATTTCGCCCTTCTTGTTATTGCCTGAGACCAGTATTTTTCTCTGGCCAATCAGTCACTTCAGTATGCCCCATTTCAACCGCGCTGCTTGCGGCGGTTGAACATAATATCGGTGATTTACAGTTGCTCGTCGCCCCAGCTACCAACAGATTCGCGCGCGGCGTCGTTCACCGGTCGCGCGATCAGCGCATCGCGGCTCAGCGTTATGCTGAAGCGGGCCCCATCGGCCATCGGCACATAAGTGGCGGTACCGTAATATGCGTCCACGCCAGGCGCGAAGCGCGGAAAATCGCGCGCGAGGCTCCACAAGTCCAGGGGCCGCTCCTCGGCAAGTGCATGCACAGTTCGAGGTTCGCTTCGCTCCCGGTCGATGTCGGAATAACGACCGCTGAGACGCTCGAGCTGATACACGGGGTCCATGCCAAGAATAGTCGCCGGCGGTTGCCAGGTGATAACACGGGCATCCAGCTGCCACTCGTCGCCGCGAAGCGGCAACAAGCGGTCAATTTGACCATCTATCATGAGGCGTGCCGTGTACTCGTCCGGGGCAGATCGGGAAAATTCGATGACGCCTACCAGCTGTTCGTCGGTCAAACGTTCATAGCCGACATAGCTGCCGAAAAGCAGGAAGCCCGCGCCGCCCAAAGTCGCAGAGACTGCACACCCGGCTAACGAGCTGCTGGCCCGCAGCGGTCGTCCTCGGCGCGTGTGCCGCACAGTTGAGCCAAGCAGCAGAAGCGCGATGAGCGCGAGAATTGCACTGGCGGCGACTAGCAGATTCATCCGTTTGGAAACCTCGTAGTCTTAGGCGTCAAGACGTTTGTATTTTATCCTATGCGGATTCAGAGCGTCACTGCCCAAACGCCGTTTCTTGTCCTCTTCGTAGTCCGCGTAGTTGCCAGCAAACCAGACGACCTCACTGTCGCCTTCGAACGCCAGAATATGCGTCGCAATGCGGTCCAGGAACCAACGGTCATGTGAGATCACGACTGCTGATCCAGGGAATTCCAGCAATGCTTCCTCGAGTGCCCGCAAGGTCTCGACGTCCAGGTCATTGGTTGGTTCGTCAAGCAGCAACAGATTGCCGCCGGCTTTGAGCATTTTTGCGAGGTGTACACGATTCCGTTCACCGCCCGACAATAGTCCAATCTTCTTTTGTTGATCGCCGCCGCGGAAATTGAAGCGGCCGAGATACGCACGTGAAGACGTTTCGTAGTTACCCACGTTAATCAGGTCCAGGCCGTCGGAGATTTCTTCCCATACTGTCTTGTCATCATTGAGGCTGTCGCGAGACTGATCGACGCTTGCAACCTGAACGGTGTCGCCGAGGCGAATCGTCCCCGAGTCCGGTTGCTCTTCGCCAGTCAGCATGCGGAAGAAAGTTGTCTTACCCGCACCGTTCGGTCCGATTACGCCGACAATGCCGCCGGCAGGGAGCGTGAAGCTGAGTCCATCTATCAGCAACTTCTCACCGAAGCCCTTCTTCAGATCGTTCACTTCGACGACCACATCGCCAAGGCGCGGGCCGGGCGGAATGTAGATTTCGTTGGTCTCGTTGCGTTTTTGGTATGCGGCTGAAGAAATCTCTTCAAACTGGCGCAAGCGAGCTTTTGACTTGGCTTGTCGTCCTTTGGGGTTCGAACGCACCCATTCCAGTTCGGCCTGCATGGCTTTTTGGCGCGCTTTTTCGGTCGAATCCTCGTTGGCAAGACGGTTTTCTTTTTGCTCCAGCCAGGACGAGTAATTGCCTTCCCATGGAATGCCCTGGCCACGATCCAGCTCGAGTATCCAGCCGGCGACGTTGTCGAGGAAGTAGCGATCATGCGTGACGGCGATCACTGTTCCAGGGTATTCGTCCAGGAAGCGCTCCAGCCAACCTACAGATTCCGCATCCAGATGGTTGGTCGGCTCGTCAAGCAGCAGCATGTCAGGTTGCGAGAGCAGCAATCGACAAAGTGCCACACGCCGTCGCTCACCGCCTGAGAGTTTGCTGACGTCCGCATCCCACGGTGGTAACCGAAGCGCATCCGCCGCGATTTCGAGTTTACGATCCAGCTCCCACGCGCCTGCCGAGTCAATGGCATCCTGCAGCTTTCCCTGTTCCTCAAGCAGCGCGTTCATCTCGTCATCGCTCATAGGCTCGGCGAATTTCATACTGATCTCGTCAAACCGGGTCAGCAGTGCCTTGGTCTCCGCAACCCCATCCTCGACATTGCCGCGAACGTCTTTTGCTGCGTCGAGCTCCGGCTCTTGTGCGAGGTAGCCAATCTTGATGCCAGGCTGCGGTCGCGCTTCGCCATCAAATTCGGTGTCGAGGCCGGCCATGATCCGCAATACAGTCGATTTGCCAGAACCGTTTAAGCCCAGGACGCCGATCTTGGCGCCGGGGTAAAAGCTCAGTGAAATGTCTTTGATGATGAATCGTTTGGGCGGGACCACTTTGGCCACGCGATTCATGGTGTATATGTATTGGGCCATAGTTTGTCTGAGGTGGTTATGGAGCGCGCATTATCCGGTATGCTGCAGCGATAGCAAATCACTGATAAGAGGCGCGCATGAGCGACCCGGTGCTGGTTTACAGGGGTGAAGAAATTGCCAGGTACGGTTTCGGCGATCCGCATCCGTTCGGAACCGATCGACACGATGTATTTCACAAGGAGCTGCTGACAGCGAATCTGGGCGACGCTATCTCCTACGAACGACCGCGGTATGCCAGCGTTGACGAACTGCTCCTGTTCCATACGGCTGACTACATTGACAAAGTTTCCAGAATGTCAGTCGATGGCAAAGGTTTTCTGGATGAGGGCGATACGCCAGCTATGGTCGGTATCTTCGATGCAGCGTCGAACGTCGTTGGCACAACGTTGGCGGCCGTCGATGCCATCATGCGTGGTGAGGCAAGACGCGCGTTTGTTCCCATCGCTGGCCTGCATCATGCAGCGCGCAACGCTGCTGCGGGATTTTGCGTGTTCAATGATTGTGGTGTTGCTGCGGAATATTTGCGCAAACATCACGGGCTGCAGCGAATAGCCTATGTCGACATCGATGCACATCACGGCGATGGCGTGTTCTATGGCTTCGAAGCTGACCGCGATCTGATCTTTGCCGATATTCACGAGGACGGCCGTAATCTCTACCCGGGAACCGGGGCGGCTGAAGAGACTGGCACCGGCCGCGCTCGGGGCACGAAATTGAATATTCCCATGCCGCCAGGCGCTGACGACGGCGCTTTCAAGTTGGCGTGGGCGCGAGTAGAAGCCTATCTGGAACAGGCCAGGCCGGAATTCATCCTTTTCCAGTGCGGAGCGGACAGTCTGGAGGGCGATCCGATTACCCACCTTTGCTACACCGAGCAGGCGCATGCGGACGCCGCCACCGCTTTGTGTCGTTTAGCTGACAAGCACTGCCATGGTCGGATCATTGGTACAGGTGGCGGCGGGTACAACCGGCATAACATCGGCCGGGCCTGGACTCGAGTGGTTCAGTCATTCGTCGCGGCAAACTCGCCCTAAACACTGCAAAAAAAGCTTCGAAACAGGTACCATCGCTTTCTTTTTTTGCTGTCCGGAGACCGTCCCCGATGTTCGATACATCCACCTCGCTTGAGCAGTTTGATCCCGATGTCGCGAAAGCGATCAATCTTGAAGTTCGCCGCCAGGAAGAGCACGTCGAACTTATCGCCTCGGAGAACTATGCGAGTCCGCGTGTTATGGCGGCTCAGGGCTCGGTGCTGACCAACAAATACGCTGAAGGCTATCCGGGCAAACGCTATTACGGTGGTTGCGAATATGTTGATATTGCCGAAGCGCTGGCGATTGAACGTGCCATGCAGCTATTCGGCGCCGATTACGCCAACGTACAGCCGCACTCCGGTTCGCAAGCGAATGCGGCCGCCTATCTCGCACTACTTAATGCGGGAGATACCATTCTGGGCATGAGTCTTGCCGATGGCGGTCACCTCACACATGGTTCCAAAGTGAATTTCTCGGGCAAGATATTCAATGCGGTGCAGTACGGCGTGGTGCCGGAAACCGGCCTGATCGACTACGATCAGGTACAAGCTCTGGCTACCGAGCACAAACCTCGCATGGTCGTCGCCGGCTTCTCAGCCTATTCCAGAGTTGTCGACTGGCAACGTTTTCGCGACATCGCTGACAGTGTGGGTGCCTACCTGATGGTTGATATGGCGCACGTTGCCGGCCTGGTCGCGACGGGTCACTATCCGAATCCGGTGCCTGTTGCAGACGTTGTCACAACAACAACGCACAAAACCCTGCGCGGCCCTCGCGGCGGGTTGATTCTCGCTCGCAAGAACGATGAGCTCACGAAAAAGTTCAATTCCCTGGTATTCCCAGGCACACAGGGTGGACCATTGATGCATGTGATTGCGGCCAAAGCCGTCGCCTTCAAGGAAGCACTGGAGCCCTCATTCAAGGACTATCAGGCGAAAGTATGTGAAAACGCCAAAGTGATGGCGAGCGTTCTGACGGAGCGTGGTTATCAGATTATCTCAGGCGATACTGATAATCACCTGATGCTGGTTAGCCTGATTGCCAAGGGTATTACCGGCAAGGCTGCAGATGCGGCGCTTGGTCGTGCGAACATCACCGTTAACAAGAACGCGGTACCGAACGATCCGCAGTCGCCTTTCGTCACTAGTGGTTTGCGCCTCGGTACGCCGGCCATTACAACACGCGGCTTCGGCGTCGAAGAGACCCGGCAGCTAAGCGGCTGGATAGCAGATATACTGGACGATATCGAAAACGAGGAGACCGTTGATCGCGTGCGTGGCCAGGTTCTCGACCTGTGTAAGCGCTTCCCTGTATACGCCTGATCTCTAAAGAACCATGCACTGTCCGTTTTGCAGCCACGAAGAAACCAAGGTCATTGACTCGCGTCTTGCGGCGGACGGAATGCAGATTCGCAGGCGCAGGCAATGTCTGGATTGCAATGAGCGCTTTACGACGTTTGAGTCGGCTGAACTGGTCATGCCCAGGCTGGTCAAGAACGACAACAGCCGTCAGCCGTTTGACGAGTCAAAACTGCGCAACAGCATGGTCAGGGCGCTGGAGAAACGTCCGGTGCCCAGTGATGAGCTGGAACAGGCTATTGGCCATCTCATCCACAAGCTGCGCACCATGGGCGAACGTGAGGTCCCGTCGCGCCTGGTCGGCGAACTGGTAATGGAAGAGCTGCGCGCGCTGGACGAAGTCGCCTACGTACGTTTCGCCTCTGTTTATCGGCGTTTCCAGGACATCACGGAATTCGAAGAAGAGATCAAACGTTTGCAACGCATCTCGGACACCGTCGCGAACAGAGAGCAAATGTCGCTCCTGCCTGAATTGATCGGCAAGAAGAAACGCTAATGACCGATTTCTCAGCAGCAGATTGTGTGCACATGGCGCGCGCGTTGCGACTTGCCGAGCGTGGCGCTTATGGCGCGCATCCGAATCCGATGGTTGGCTGCGTCCTGGTCAGAAATGGCGATGTCGTTGGAGAGGGCTGGCACGAGCTCGCTGGCGAGGCGCACGCCGAGGTCAACGCGATTGAAGCTGCACGCGAAAACGCGCAAGGCGCGACTGCCTACGTCACCCTTGAGCCTTGCGCTCATCACGGCAAGACGCCGCCTTGTGTCGATGCTTTGATTGCGGCCGGCGTCAGCGAAGTTTGTATAGCAATGCAGGACCCGTTTCCGGATGTCAGCGGGCGTGGCATCACCGCATTGCATGATGCAGGCATTGGCGTTCGCGTCGGCCTGATGCAGGCGGCTGCCGAACAGCTCAATGCCGGATTTCTCAGTCGCGTGTCTCGCGGCCGGCCGTTTGTACGTATGAAGATCGCTTGCAGTCTCGACGGCTGTATTGCGATGTCCGATGGACAAAGCCAGTGGATTACCGGCCCTGACGCGCGTGCCGATGTGCAGCGAATGCGGGCACGCTCCGGTGCGATCATGACCGGGATCGGTACGGTACTCGCAGATGATCCGTCTCTGACGGTTCGCGACCCTGATCTGAACACGGTTGGGCGACAACCACTGCGCGCCGTGCTTGACAGCCATCTGCGCATGCCTTTGTCGGCTGGAATGCTCGCGTTGCCGGGGCAAACGTTGCTCTATTGCACGGCCAGTGAGGGACGCGCTTCCCTCGAAGAGGCGGGCGCTGAAATTCTTAAGGTTGACGCCGTTGCCGAACAGGTCAGTGTCGCTGCGGTGCTTGCTGATCTTGCTTCCCGGGCTGTTAACGATATTCTGGTTGAGGCGGGACCGGGTCTGGCCGGTAGCATGATCGCCGACAAGCTGGTCGATGAGCTTGTGGTTTTTCAGGCCCCTCATATGATGGGTAGTCAGACGATGGGCATGCTAAACACACCAGCCTGGACGCAACTGACTGACCGGCAGGAGTTCGACGTAGTCGATCAGCGACGCGTCGGTTCGGACACACGCATAACGATGAGACCAAACTGATGTTTACTGGAATTATCAAAGCAAAAGGCGAAATTTCCGCGCTGCAGCGAAGCGGTGGCGATGTCCGTCTGAGCGTTTCATCAACCGGTTTGCCATGGGCCAGCTACGAAATCGGGGAGAGCATCTCGGTAAACGGGGTCTGCCTGACAGCGGTTGCATTGCGCGAGAATGGCTTTGATATGGATGTGTCGAACGAGACGCTCGATGTAACGGCGCTGGCAGGACTGGACGTTGGTAGCGAAGTTAATCTTGAGCCTGCGATCAGCGTTGGCGAGCGACTCGGAGGTCATCTCGTCAGCGGCCATGTCGATTGTGTTGGCAAAATTCAGTCGTTAACGACTGACGCTCGTTCGATTCGAATCACCGTAGAGATCCCCGCCGAGTTCGCACGCTACGTGGCCCGCAAGGGATCTGTTTGTATCGATGGCGTCAGCCTTACCATCAATGCGGTATCGGGCAGTACATTTGATGTGAATATTATTCCGCATACGGCAGACGTGACGATCATTGGACAGTACAAGGTTGCTACAATCGTCAATATTGAGGTCGATTTGCTCGCGCGCTATATAGAGCGCTTGCTGCTGAAGGACGAAGACGGTCTTTCAATGGATTTTCTTAGAGAACATGGTTATGGCTGACAACACAACGACTCACCCAAGCACGATCGGCAATTCGTTCAGCGACATCGAAGATATTATTGCTGACATCAAAGCCGGCAAAATGGTCATTATGGTCGATGACGAAAATCGCGAGAACGAGGGCGATCTTCTGATGGCCGCTCAACACGTCCGGCCTGAGGACATCAACTACATGGCAACTCACGGCCGTGGATTGATTTGCCTGACGTTATCGCGCGAACGTTGTTCGCAATTGCGTTTGCCACTGATGGTCTCGGAGACTGATGATCATCACGCGACCAATTTTACGCTTTCCATCGAAGCTGCCGAGGGCATTACGACGGGTATTTCCGCGCACGATCGCGCGCGGACTATTCAGGCAGCGGTAGATCCTGACGCGAAACCAGAGCACATCAGTCAGCCTGGGCATATTTTTCCGGTCATGGCGCAGCCGGGCGGCGTCTTGACGCGAGCTGGCCACACCGAAGCCGGTTGCGATCTCGCACGCCTTGCCGGTCTGGAGCCGGCTGCAACGATTGTCGAAATTCTCAAAGAAGATGGCAGCATGGCGCGGCGGCCGGATCTGGAAAAGTTCTCCCGGGAACACGGCGTCAGGATCGGAACCATTGCAGATCTGATTCGCTACCGCCTTGAGAAAGAACGCAATGTCGAACGCATCGCCGAAAAGTCGATTATGACTGCGCATGGCGAGTTTACGATGTACTGCTACGATGACCTTGTGAATCGCGCGGTGCACGTTGCTCTGGTCAAAGGCGATTTAAGCCAGACTGACAATCCGCTGGTACGCGTGCACCTGCAAGATACTCTTGGTGATGTTGTCGGCGTTAAGAGCAAGTCGCTCGGTTGGCCGATTGACAGCGCGATTGAGCGCATCGCCGCTGAAGAAATCGGCGTTGTCGTGCTATTGCGCGAGCAGGAATCCTCACGTGACCTGATGGACGCCGTCAATAGCCTGAATCAAAAGTCTGACGATTTGACCGAACGACGTAGCGGAGAGGGCGTGCTGCGGACTTATGGCATCGGCGCACAAATACTGCGCGACCTCGGGTTGAGCAAAATCCGTGTACTATCAGCACCCAAACACATGTACGCGATCTCAGGATTCGATCTCGAGATCACCGAGTACGTCGAGCAATAGCGGGAATTCCGGGTAGAGGCCTATGGAAAAGATCAAGAAGACTGAAGGGGACTTGATCGTTCGCGATGCGCGGTTTGTCATTGTTGCGGCTCGATTTAATGATTTTGTTGTTGAGTCGCTGATCAAAGGTGCACTTCACTGTTTGCGTCAACATGGCGCAGCTGATGCTGATATTGAAATTATTCGTGTACCGGGCGCTATCGAAATGCCTGTTGTGGTCGAGAAGATTGCAGCATCGCGCCGGGCTGATGGAATCATTGCTCTGGGAGCGGTTATTCGAGGCGGCACACCGCATTTTGATTTCGTGGCGGGTGAGTGCGTGCGCGGTTTGTCGGCCGCAGGCCAGAAACATGGTGTGCCGGTTGGTTTCGGAGTGTTGACTGTCGATACGATAGAGCAGGCAATTGAACGTGCTGGGACGAAAGCTGGCAACAAGGGCGAGGAAGCTGCCCTTGCCGTCATTGAAATGGTCAATCTGCTACGTGGCCTGGACTAATCTGCCAGCCCGTTCTACAAGGAATGTGAAATGAGCAATGCCGGATCTTCCGGAGCCCGAACGCGCGCGAGAGAGTTGATGGTACAAGCCTTGTATCAGAAGCAACTTGCCGGTCACGGCTGTGCGGAACTGGTTGCTCAGTTTCATTTACAGGCAGCCTATCAACGCGTCGACAAAGAGTATTTCGATACCGTTTTTCCGGCGATCTGTAAATCGCAGGCAGCGCTGGAAGGTCAGATCTCAGAGTTGATCGATCGACCTCTTGAGCAACTGGATCCGGTTGAGCTGTCGGTTCTGTTAGTCGGCGTCTACGAGTTGGAGTCGCTACCCGAAATTCCATTTAGGGTTGTGATCAATGAAGGCGTTAATCTGGCAAAGCGCTTCGGTTCAGTCGAAGGACACAAGTACATTAATGCTTGCCTTGATGCTGCTGCAAAGACCTTGCGCGACACTGAAGTCACCCGCTAGGCAGGCTGCACCAGTTCAGCAGAGGTTTCACGACAGTGGATGAGTTCGAACTGATTCGCCGCTACTTTGCTTTGCCGAGCGAGGCACAAGGGGTAATAACAGGCATCGGTGATGACGGCGCTGTCCTTGAGCCAGACACCGGGCGTGAGCTGGTTGCTGTTATCGACACCCTGGTCGAGGGCGTGCACTTTCTTGAGGACACAGACCCAGGCGATATTGCCTATCGAGTCGTTGCCGTCAATCTGTCTGACATTGCCGCCATGGGAGCGCGTCCACGATGGATGACGCTTGCCCTGACATTGCGCGATGCCAATGAGGAATGGGTCGGCAGGTTCGCGGCGGGCCTGCATGAGGCTGCGGCGGAGCATGGCGTGGCCCTGGTTGGCGGTGACACGACCAGCGGACCGTGCGTTGTCGCGAGCGTACAAATTACAGGTGATGTCGAAAGCGGCAACGCGATACATCGCTCAGGCGCAAAACCTGGCGATACAATTTATGTCACGGGTACCGTGGGAGATGCTGCGGCCGGGCTTGAGCTGATTCGCGACGGTCGTCCTGCCGAGTATCTGGCCGGGCGCTTCCTTCGACCGAGCGCTCGTGTCGACTATGGCCAACGCCTGGTCAATGTCGCTACAGCCGCAATAGACGTTTCCGATGGCTTGTTTGCTGACCTGCAGAAAATGCTGCTCGCAAGTGGCGTGGGTGCCGAGATTGATCTGGATGAGCTGCCTGTATCTGCCGAATTGAATTCGGCCTTCGAAGCAGGCGCCGTACGACGGTTTGCGCTTGCTGGTGGCGACGATTATGAACTGTGCTTCACGGCGAGTGCCACAATCCTGCCGGACTCGGGCGATCTTCCGGTCACGGCGATAGGTCGAGTTACGACAGGTGAGAATATTGTCTGTCATGACGCACAAGGCGTTGTGGAATTCAGCGACAGCGGTTACCTTCATTTCCAATGAACGAGCAGCCGCAAAATCTGACCCGAAAAGTGCTGACCGATCCGGTCAATATGCTGGCCTTTGGCCTGGGAACCGGGTTGTCACCCTTTGCGCCGGGCAGCGTGGGTTCGCTGCTGGGCGTGGTAATCGCCTGGTTTACGCTGGATCTCGCCCTGATGTACCAGATCGGTGTGGCCGTTTTTCTGAGCCTGTCTGGCATCTGGATCTGTGGTGAGAGCGCGCGTCGCATCGGTGTCCACGATCATGGTGGCATCGTTTGGGACGAAATCGCCGGAATGTATATCACTCTGCTGGTTGCCCCGCCGACGATAACGGCCTGGGTATTGGCGTATTTGCTGTTCAGGGTCTTTGATATTGTCAAACCGTGGCCGATTCGGG
>CAZGVL010000060.1:0-20300 GCA_964528965.1 uncultured Woeseiaceae bacterium | reverse complement strand
ATTCTCGCAGCCATCGCTATTCCTGCTTATCAGGACTACACGATTCGCGCACAGGTCTCTGAAGGTCTGAACCTGTCAGGTGGCGCTAAAGCCGCTGTAACAGAGTACTACCAGGATCGTGGCGCACTGCCGACTAACAACTCTATTGCCGGTCTTGCAGCTGGAGTCAGCATTCAGGGCAAGTACGTTTCATCGGTTACAGTAGGTAATGGCGTTATTTCCGTAGCGTACGGAAAAGACGCGCATGCGACGATCAACAATTCTGGTAGCATCACAATGACACCGGATCCTACTTCTGCAGTAGGTAGCGTACAGTGGGTATGCAGCAGTACGTCGATCCAGAACAAGCACCTTCCGGCCGCTTGTCGTACCTAAGATTTTCGATTGAGCTTTGTTTAGCTCAATTTGAAGTCAAAGAAGCCCCGGCCTGCCGGGGCTTTTTTTTGGGTCGCACAGTGACCAATGTGAACTACGTCAAATACCAATGTGAACTACGTCAAATTTCAAGAACCGGCCGGAGAAGGGTGTACATGGTCGCGTGACAGATGACGTACAATGAACACGCTCCAGGTAGTGAGCGATGGCGGTGAAATCATGAACAGACAAGAATACGGATTCACTTTGATAGAATTGATGATCGTTGTTGCGATCATCGGAATACTTGCTTCACTTGCGATTGCGTCCTATCAGACTTACTCCGTTCGTGCGCAAGTAGCCGAAGGTATCTATATGGCCACCGGCGCCAAAACGCCAATCGTCGATGCCTTCAATGAAACCGGAATACCTCCTCTTGATCGTGAGGCCGCAGGTTTAACGGCAGATCCGGCAGATACGCAAGGCAAATACGTCAGCCAGATCGATATTTTCGAAGGCCGGGTCACGATCACTTTCGGTAAGGATGTGCACCAGGATATTTTTGGCGATACGTTGACAATAACCCCATATACGGCAGCAGGTGGCGGTGGCAGTGGCAGCGTAATTTGGCGTTGTGGTGCAGCACCAGCACCGGCAGGCGCAACCGAAATGAGTGGTGGCGGAGTTACAACGGTGCATCTGGCGCCGACGGTAAACAGCCGATATTTGCCGAGTACTTGCCGTGAGTAGAGCGCAGCGCGGCCATTCACGGCCAGAACACCCTCTTTTTCCGCGTTTGACTTAATCATTTGCCGTAACTGTGAACAACAGCACAAAATCCAGTTGATCCGGGCACTTAGATCAGTGAGACTGTAACGCTCACAGGAACTATCGCATCTTCCGGAAGCTATGGCAGCAACAGCATCACAAAACAACCTAGCAGGCCTCCCCAGGCGGCTTGTTCAGGACGGCATCATCTCGGAAGAGGCACTGCTGGAAGCAACGGCTGTCGCCAAGAAAGAGAAACTGTCGCTGGTTGCCCATCTGGTCAATCAGGACCTTGCCGATGCCCGTGCTATAGCGGTTGCCGCTTCGCACGAATTCGGCGTACCGCTGCTGGACCTTGATGCACTCGAGGTTGATCTCGACGTAGTCCGCTCGGTCGACCAAAAACTGGTCAACAAACATCGCGTTCTGCCACTTGTAAAGCGGGGCCAACGCCTGTTTCTTGGTATTTCAGATCCAACCAATCTGCAAGCCATTGACGACATCAAGTTTCAGACCAGTCTTCGCATCGACCCGGTCGTCGTAGAGCAGGACAAGCTCGAAGAGCAAATCGTCAAAGCCATCGAAGCTGTAGATACCAGCATGTCGGGTCTTGAGGATGACGATTTCGATCTCGAAAACCTTGATGTCGAAGGCGGCGAAGATGAGCAGGAAGATGTCCAGCGTGACGAGGTGGAAGATGCTCCTGTCGTTCGTTTTGTCAACAAAGTACTGCTGGATGCGATCAAACGTGGCGCGTCAGACGTCCACTTCGAGCCGTACGAAAAATATTTTCGCGTTCGAACTCGACTCGACGGTGTGTTGTCGGAAGTCGCACAACCGCCAGTCATTCTCGCGAACAAAGTATGCGCGCGACTTAAGGTCATGTCCCGTATGGACATCGCCGAGCGTCGCGTACCACAAGATGGCCGCATCAAGATGCGCCTGTCGAAGAATCGTGCAATCGACTTTCGTGTCAACACGTGCCCGACATTATACGGTGAAAAAATCGTATTACGTATCCTCGACCCGTCCAGCGCAAAACTGGGTATCGAGATGCTCGGCTATGAAGATCATCAACGGCATATGTATGAGAAACACCTGGCCAAGCCATACGGCATGATCCTGGTCACAGGACCTACCGGCTCAGGTAAGACGGTGTCGCTTTATACGGGCCTGAACATTCTCAACACCGTTGATCGAAATATATCAACGGCCGAAGATCCCGCAGAAATCAACTTGCCGGGTGTTAACCAGGTAAACGTTAATCCGAAAGTAGGACTCACCTTCGCATCCGCATTGAAGGCATTCCTGCGCCAGGATCCGGACGTGATTATGGTGGGTGAAATACGTGACCTTGAGACGGCTGAAATTGCGATCAAGGCCGCTCAGACCGGTCACCTGGTTTTGTCCACACTGCATACGAATGATGCTCCTCGCACACTGACCCGACTTGTCGACATGGGCGTAAAGCCTTATGCGATCGCGACCTCGGTCAGTCTTATCATCGCTCAGCGTCTGGCACGACGGCTTTGCGATAACTGCAAGGAAGTGAAAGATGTGCCGCGCGAGGCGCTGGAAAAGGAAGGATTCGATAGCAAAGATCTCGAGTCCAATTTGACGATCTTTGCCCCGAAAGGCTGCAAGAGCTGCAATGATGGTTATAAGGGCCGACTCGGCCTGTTTCAGGTCATGGAAGTGACAGAAGCGATGGGTCGCATCATCATGGAAGGCGGCAACGCACTACAGATCGCCGATCAGGCGGCACTTGAGGGGGTTATTGATTTGCGACGAGCGGGATTGAACAAAGTCAAGGACGGGGTTACCAGCCTTGATGAGATCAATCGGGTTACAATCGAGTAGGTTTACTACCTCTTATACGGACTAAGTAGCATGGCTGAGGCAACAATTAGTAGTGTCCCTTTCATCTGGGAAGGTACGGATAGAAAGGGCCAGAAGGTCAAAGGCAAGAGCATGGCGGCGAGCGAAGCCGCGGTGCGGGCTGATCTGCGCCGGCAAGGCGTGGTGCCGAGCCGCATTAAGAAACAAAGCAAGGGAATGTTTGCGGGCGGCGGTACGATTACGCCGGGCGACATCGCGGTTTTCAGTCGTCAGCTGTCGACCATGCTTGCCGCCGGTATTCCGCTGGTTCAGTCCTTCGAGATCGTCGGAAACGGCCATGAAAATGCGGCCATGCAAAAACTGATCATGGCCGTCAAGGCAGACGTAGAAGGCGGTAACTCGCTTGCGAACTCGCTCTCCAAGCATCCATTGTATTTCGATGACCTGTTTGTCAACCTGGTCGACGCTGGTGAACAAGCGGGTGCGCTCGAATCGCTGCTCGACAAGATAGCGACTTACAAAGAAAAGACCGAAGCACTGAAGAAGAAGATCAAGAAAGCGCTTACCTACCCGGCAGCGGTCGTTGTGGTGGCCTTCGTGGTGACAACGATTCTGTTGATCTTTGTAATCCCGGCATTTGAGGATCTGTTCAAAGGCTTTGGTGCTGATCTGCCAACGTTCACGCGAAAAGTCATCGACTTATCGGTTTTCGTACGGACCAAAGGTTGGGCCATCGTTGTTATTGGGGCGATCGGGTTTGCAACCTTTTTCTACTTCAAGAAGCGCTCGCGCAAAATGCGCCATTTTCTCGATCGCATGATTTTGAAAGTGCCGGTCATCGGGCCGATCATGGAGAAAGCCGCGATCGCACGCTATGCACGAACACTAGCGACAATGTTTGCAGCCGGCGTACCGTTGGTTGAAGCGCTGGAGTCTGTCGCTGGTGCCACCGGCAATATTGTTTACGAAGTGGGTGTTTTGCAGATGCGCGACGAAGTCGCGACAGGGCAGCGGCTGCAGGTCGCCATGGAAAACACAGACCTGTTTCCTAACATGGTCAATCAAATGATCGCAGTCGGCGAGGAGTCCGGTTCGTTGGATGATATGTCCTCGAAAGTTGCCGACTTCTACGAAGAAGATGTCGACAATGCGGTGGATAACCTCAGCAGCTTGCTTGAGCCAATGATCATGTCGATCCTGGGTGTTCTCGTTGGCGGACTGGTTGTTGCTATGTACCTTCCGATATTCAAGATGGGGTCGGTTATTTAGAACCAGTCACCTATTTCACGTTTGCAAAAAAACGGCGTTCGGAGGAAACTTCGAACGCCGTTTTTGCTTATGCTTGCCTCGCGCTAGCTTACTTTCTGAAAATCGGAGTCACTAAATGGCTGAGTTATTTGCCCAATCTCCTCTGATCTTTGTCGCAGTCACCTTCGCGTTCGCACTATTGATCGGTAGCTTTCTCAATGTAGTCATCCACCGACTGCCAATTATGATGGAACGAGAGTGGCGCGAGCAGTGTGCAGAGATAGCAAAAATGCCTGCAACAGAGTTACCGACTGGTCGCTTTGATCTGGTAGCTCCACGCTCGCGCTGCCCTTCCTGCAGCAAGCTGATTACCGCATCGCAGAACATTCCCGTACTAAGCTATCTTTTTCTCAAAGGACAGTGCGCCAATTGCAAGAACACCATCTCTATGCGCTACCCTCTGATTGAATTGCTGACTGCAATCCTTGCGGGATTTGTCGCGTGGCGTTTCGGTTTCGGTTGGGAAGCAGTTCTGGCGATCTACCTGACCTTTTGCCTTGTCTCCATCAGCTTTATCGACATAGATCATCAACTCATCCCCGACTCTATTGTGCTACCGCTATTGTGGGTCGGACTTGGGATGAGTCTGTTTCACCCAGTTGCCGGATCGGAAGTGCTTTTTATCGCACCCAAGGACGCAATCGTTGGTGCCATGGCGGGCTACCTTAGTCTGTGGAGCGTCTATCAGCTCTTCAAGCTCGTCACTGGCAAAGAAGGCATGGGCTATGGCGACTTCAAGTTGCTCGCAGCCCTGGGTGCCTGGCTCGGTTGGCAGGCACTGCCGATGATTATCATGATGTCGGCTGTTGTCGGCGCGATCATTGGAATTTCGATGATCGTATTCCGCCGCCACGAGCGCAGCGTTCCCATCCCATTTGGACCCTACCTGGCTGCGGCCGGCTGGATTACGTTGTCATATGGCGAGGTGATCAAGAATACCTACCTCGATCTGATGCTCTGAGTGACGGACAACCATCAACAACACCAGGCTGGGCCACTGCGCATCGGTCTGACCGGCGGTATCGCCAGCGGTAAGACCGTTGTTGCTGACATGTTTGCTGAGCTTGGCGCGACAATCATCGACACCGATCTTATCGCCCGAGCGGTCGTTGAGCCGGGTGAACCCGCCCTCGCGAAAATTCAGCAACTGTTTGGTGATGAGGTCATCAATACGAATGGCGAACTGGACCGTGCGAAGCTACGACAGATTGTATTCTCGGACGACGCGAAACGATCCCGGCTCGAGCAGTTGTTGCACCCGCTGATTCAGCAGGAAACGATCAGGCAAGCAAGGCTGGCCAGCGACACTTACCAGGTTATTGTTGTACCCCTGCTGTTGCAGTCCCCGCTTAGAAAGCTCGTCGATCGAGTTTTGGTTGTCGACTGCGACGAGGCAACGCAGATCGAGCGACTCATCGCCAGAGATATCGAAACCGAAGCGCAAGCGCAACGAATTCTGGCGGCACAGACAAGCCGGGAAAAACGGCTGGCCTGCGCCGATGACATAGTAAAAAACGACCAGGATCTCGGCAGTACCAGGCGACAAGTGGAGAGGCTGCACGAGGTCTACCTGCGACTGTCGCAGCCAGGCGACAGTCGCAAGGGGTAGCGTCAGGCGGCCGGATACCACGGCTACAGGCTGGCGGGATTTGCGACACGGCACCGCGTAGCGCAGAATACACGGATGGCAAAACCTGCAGGCAAAGTTGCGGTCCGCGCGGCTACAGAACGTCCAGCGCAATATGAGCAGCCGCTCAACGAGCGTATGCGGACCTTCATGCGACTTGAATTCCTGTACCAACAATTGCTCTACAACAGTGAGCTGGAGGCAGATTGGGCAACGCGGGCAACCATCGCGACTCTGCTGGAGATTATGGCTATTCTGTCACGCGGCGACGTGCGCAGTGAGGTTCACAAAGAGCTCGATCAACAGCTGGACGTCTTGCAGCGCTTCCAGAGCCAACCAGATGTCGATGGCGGTCGGCTCGATTCGCTCATCCACAATCTCACCGCAAGTCGAGCGGATATTGACGCCTCTGGCACGAAATACCTGCAGCCGCTAAAGGACTCCGCTTTTTTGAACGCCATTAAGAATCGTAGCGCTATTCCAGGCGGAACCTGCGAGTTCGATTTACCCGAATACAGTCACTGGCTACGCCAGCCTTTCGAGCGTCGCCGCACGGACGTGTACGCATGGATAGGCGCTATCCGTCCGCTGTGTGATGCTGTGACCGAAGTCTTGTGGCTTATTCGTGAAAGTGCTCCGGCTGACGATCGACTTGCCGAGCATGGGATGTATCAGCACAACATGCAAAAGGATGTGCACTGCCGATTGCTCAGGGTCAGTCTGATCGACGATCAGACTCTGTACCCGGAGATCAGCGGCAGCCAGCACCGCTTCACGGTGCGTTTTCTCGAGTGGTCCACCATTGAATGTCGTGCGGTTCAAACCAGCCGAGACGTCGCGTTTCAGTTAAGCGTCTGCTAGCACCGAATCAGGCGGTCCCAGACAAGCTCTTGAGCGCCGTAACCACCGGTATGTCGGCCGGTAGTAATTCTGCAGCATCCAGCTGTGTCGCCTCGACCCAGCGCAGCTGTTGGCCCTCGCAGCCGACCGGCTCGGATTGCCATTCTCTGACCAGGAAAAACTCGATGCTCACGGAGCGATCCGGATATTCGTGACTGAGGCTCATGAACGAGTCGCAGCTCATGACCTTGACCCCTATCTCTTCCGCAAGCTCGCGAGCAAGCGCCTCATGCGCAGACTCGCCCAGCTGTATTTTGCCGCCCGGAAACTCCCACAAGCCGTTAAACGGCCCATCGCACAGTCGCTCGGTAATCAATACCCGCCCCGTCGCATCGATCAGGATGCCCGCCGCTACGTCAAGATGCAGCATGTGTGGTGACGCAGGATTACCCAAGCTTGCCGTGGCATTGTTTGAATTTCTTCCCCGAACCACATGGGCAGGGCTCGTTCCTGCCGACTTTTCGCCCGTCGCGTTTGAACTGCGGGATCGAAGGCAGTGCTTTCTCTGCCGGTTGCTGAGCTTGCGCCGGAGCCTCGCCCAATGCAGATGCCTCAGCGTGTTTGAATTGCATGCGCTTTGCCGCGCGTTGTCGCTCAGCCGAGTCATCGAGCTCTTGCTCGCTCTGAATGCGAATTCGCGACAGAATGCTTACGCTATCATGCTTAACCTGCTCCAGCATGGTGCCGAACATTTCAAACGCTTCACGCTTGTACTCTTGCTTCGGGTTCTTTTGCGCGTAGGAACGCAGGCCTATGCCCTGCCGTAAGTGATCCATCGCGGCCAGATGCTCTTTCCAATGATGATCGAGCTGTCGCAGCATGACCTGTTTTTCAACATTGCGCATGAGTTGGTCGCCAACCGTGCTTTCTTTGGCTTGGTATGCTTCTTCAATCTTTGCAAGACAGCGGTCCCGGATTCCATCCTCGTTGAGAGTCTTGTCCTCTGCGACCCACTGCGCCACTTCAGCTTTTACTCCGTAGTCAGATTCGAGTGACTGGGTCAGACCATCAGCATCCCACTGCTCTTCCAGACTGCCTGTCGGAACAAACTGATTGACCGTATCGGCAACGACCTCTTCTCGAATCGCGACCACCGACTCTTTGATCTCGTCCGCTTCCATGAGCTCCGAGCGCTGGTGATATACAACCTTACGCTGGTCATTCGCGACATCATCATACTCAAGCAGGTTTTTACGCATATCGAAGTTGTGCGACTCGACCTTACGCTGCGCACGTTCGATCTGGCGTGACAGCAGCTTGCTCTCAATCGCCTCACCCTCGCGCATGCCAGCACGTGACAACAACGCTTTGGTGCGGTCGGGATCGCCAAAGATCCGCATAAGAGTATCTTCCATCGACAGATAGAATCGACTTGATCCCGCGTCGCCCTGGCGTCCGGAACGACCACGCAGCTGATTATCAATACGCCGTGATTCGTGGCGCTCTGTGCCGATGATGTGCAGCCCTCCAGCCTCCAGAACCCTATTGTGAAGCACTTGCCAGTCGGCTTTCACCGCGTCGGGATCTGCCCCTTCACCGGCAGCCACGATGGCCGCATCCAGGTTGCCGCCAAGCACAATATCCGTGCCTCGACCGGCCATGTTGGTCGCGATGGTGATCGCGCCAGGGCTACCCGCTTGCTGCACTATGTGAGCTTCTCGCTCGTGCTGCTTGGCGTTGAGCACCTCGTGCTCGATGTCTTGTTTGCGCAGCAGGTTCGATAGCACTTCGGACGTTTCGATCGATGTCGTGCCAACGAGTACTGGCTGTTTGCGCTCGCGGCAATCGCTGATGTCCTCAATGATTGCCTCATACTTGTCGTCCTCAGTCAGATAGACAAGGTCAGCATGATCCTTGCGAACCATCGGTTGATGGGTAGGAATCACTACCACCTCAAGGCCATAGATCTGCTGAAATTCGAACGCCTCGGTGTCGGCCGTACCCGTCATACCTGACAAGTTGTTATAGAGCCTGAAGAAGTTCTGGAAAGTAATTGATGCAACGGTCTGGTTTTCCTGCTTGATCGAAACGCCTTCCTTTGCTTCGATCGCCTGGTGCAGACCATCAGACCAACGACGGCCCGGCATCGTTCGGCCCGTAAACTCGTCGACGATTACTACTTCGCCGTCCTTCACGATGTATTCCACATCGCGCTGGTATATCGCGTGCGCGCGCAGAGCCGCATTCAAATGATGTAGAAGTCGAATGTTGCCGGCGTCATAGAGGCTCTCACCTTCTTCGAGCAAACCCGCTTTCGCCATCAGCAACTCGACGTTCTGGTGACCGTCCTCTGTGACATGTGCCTGCTTACTTTTTTCATCGGTGGTGTAATCGCCACGCAGAACCAGCTTGCACTTCTGAATCTTATCTTCAGAACTGACCGCCACAACGTCGGCATTTCGTGAATCAGCAACATCGACTGCCTCGTCAAGACTCATGATGTTTGACGACGCACCATCTTCTCCAGCGACGCTAACAGGCAGGCCGCGCTCGTCAGACAAGGCGACGCGCTTGGCGACAATGTCATAGTTGGCCGGATCTTCGGATTCAATATGCCTGCGCAGCTTGGGAATAAGCTTGTTTATCTGTGCGTACAGGTCGGTACTTGATTCAGCCGGACCAGAAATAATCAGTGGCGTTCGAGCTTCATCGATGAGAATCGAATCCACTTCGTCGACGATCGCAAAGTTGAGTTTACGCTGGGCTTTGTCGGCGAGTGTAAACGCGAGGTTGTCGCGCAAGTAATCAAAGCCGAGTTCGTTGTTTGTCGCGTAGGTGATATCGCTTGCGTACGCGGCACGTTTTTCCTCATGCGTCTGACCACTGCGCGTCACGCCTACCGTCAAGCCGAGAAATTCGTAGACAGGTTGCATCCAGTCCGCGTCGCGCTGCGCCAGGTATTCATTGACCGTGATGACGTGCACGCCGTTGCTGCTCAGCGCATTCAGATACGCGGGCAAAGTTGCGACGAGTGTCTTACCTTCGCCAGTTCTCATCTCTGCGATATTGCCGTCGTGCAAGACCATGCCACCGATTAACTGGACATCAAACGGCCGCATGCCAAGCGCTCGGATGGCCGCCTCGCGCGCCACAGCGAATGCCTCTGGAAGCAACGCGTCAAGACTTTCGCCATCGGTGTAGCGTTGTTTGAATTCATCTGTTTTGGCGCACAGAGCTGCGTCGTCAAGTGCCTTCATCCCATCTTCAAGGGAGTTGATACGAGATACGACTTTTGAGTACTGGCGCAGCAATCGCTGATTGCGACTACCGAATATGCGTGTAAAAATTTTGGCCACGTGGGCTCCTGCCTGCGGTCGAACGAATAAGGGCCGCTATTCTAAGTGCTAGCGCTGTTATTTAGAATGGAATGTCGCGATTTATGGGCGATTTATTTGATCACAAGTACTTTCGCCATAGTTCGCGGGGCCAGATTGGCCAAATTCGGACGTCAGCAAGGGGTTGAGACTACTTTGAGGATTCGCGGATGAAATTGACGGGGTTGACCCGCTGGCCATTCTTTAGCACTTCGAAGTGCAAATTCGGGCCGGTTGCACGACCCGTCTCGCCCATTTCTGCGACCAGCTGACCTTTTCGAACTTCGTCACCCACTTCAACAAGATTCTTCGAGTTGTGCGCATAACGGGTGGAGTAGCCATTGCCGTGATTGATTTCAATCATCACGCCATAGCCGTAGCGATCAGCTGACCAGGTAACCACACCATCAGCCACTGCTATGACCTCGGCGCCGTGCTTGCCAGCAAAGTCGATGCCGGTGTGGTTGGCAGCCTTGCCGGTAAATGGGTCAGTTCGCTTGCCAAAATAGGATGAAATCCAGCCTGCCTGAACGGGTCGGCCCTGCGGGTAAACCCGATCTTTGAGGTTCTGGTTCATCAACACACTTTCAAGAACCCCGAGCTGAGCTTCCCGATTTCCGAGTTGCTCGTTCAGCGCTTGCATCGCCTCAACCACTTCTGGAATGGCGACATTGGAACCCGTTGCCAGCGGTTCTTCCGGACCACCCAATGCCGGGTCCGTGTCAAAATCAAATTCGCCGTCCTGAATGTCGGCCATATCAGTGAGGCGTCGACCGAGTGCATCAAGACGAATAATTCGTGCATTCATTTGCGCGATACGTATTGCGAGGGCGTCCAGAGTATCTTCGTTTGCCTGTCTAATGGTCTCGATGCCGTCGCGCTGCAATTGCAACTCGTCCGCCAGAACAGATACTTCCGAGATACTGATTCCGGAACCCGTATGTGAAGAATAGAAATAGCCTACTGCAAAAGCTGCGGACGAAAGCACCGCGACAACGGACAGCGTTAATATCGAGGCCGACAGGCCTGACAGGTTCAGCTGCCGAGACTTGCCAAAGCCCCTGCCAAAAATGACTACATTCATCGAATTCGCCCCAGTTCCGATTGCGTAAATTCGCAAGTTCTTATTGTGTATGCATCCTTACCGCATACCTTAACTCCGCAAGCATGATGCCGACGATTCCGCTCAATTATTGTTGCAGTATTGCTCACTTCGGTAGCCCCGCTGTCTTAGGACCGAATCCCTTAGACCGGTAGATTTGCGACCCCACTTTTCAGCAGGTTTGCCTTTATCGTGAAGGCCAATATGCATAATGTCGGATTTTAATACAAGATAGGGCCTCCCGAACGGTGAACCTAGTCACCCACCACGGGCCGAATTCGCCAACTACGTCACACTTCCATGCCCATAAAACCACTCGGAAACCTGCTAAACCCTAATAAAGACGGGGACTTAGGCGATCTCATCCGGCATGCGCGGGACATGGGGGAGCTCGTTTCAGCCTTACAGGCAGCATTGCCCGACTCAGACAAGGCTGCGGTCATTGCCGCCAATATTCGCGACGATGGGGAGCTGGTCATTCTCTGTGGATCGTCCGCCTGGGCGTCCAGACTGCGCTTCGAAACAGAGTTGCTAATGCAGGCAGCCCGGGGAACAGGGGCAACCGTCAGTCGTTGTAGCGTCAGGGTCGGCCGCGGCTGATTACGCGTACGCAGGCGTCGCGTAAGAGATCGGTGCCTTGCGTGAATCTTCGAAGGTCACCTCTTCCCAGGATGCTTCCTGCTCGTAGAGCGCTCGAAGCAACTTGTTGTTGAGATCATGCCCGGATTTATAGGCACTGAATTCACCGATAAGGCTGTGGCCGAGCAAGTAAACATCACCGATCGCATCAAGAATTTTGTGGATAACGAATTCATTCGCATACCGCAAACCGTCTTCGTTAAGAATTCGGTAATCATCAAGCACGATGGCGTTGTCCATGCTGCCACCCAAAGTGAGATTACGTTCTCGTAGTGCTTCTACATCTCGAAGGAAACAAAATGTGCGAGCTCGGCTAACTTCTTTGAGAAACGACGTGGACGAAAAATCTATCGTCGCGGTTTGACTGAGTTTATTGAAAACCGGATGGTTGAAGTACGTTTCGAAATTCACTTTGAAGCCGTTGAAAGGCAATAACTCAGCCCACTTGTCGCCGTCTTCCACACGGATCTTTTTCTTGATGCGCACAAATTTCTTTGCTGCGTTTTGCTCTTCTATGCCCGCCGACTGCAGCAGAAACACGAAGGGTCCGGCACTGCCGTCCATGATCGGTACTTCGGGAGCGGACAGATCGACATTGATGTTGTCGATACCGAGACCTGCCAGTGCCGAGAGCAAATGTTCGACGGTCGCAATCTTGACACCATCCTGAATCAACGTTGTGCCAAGCATTGTCTCGCCAACGATGCGCGCATCAGCTTTGATATCAACTGGCGGATCGAGATCCACGCGGCGGAATGTGATGCCTGAATTCGTCGCTGCCGGACGCAGCGTCATATAAACCTTCTCGCCACTGTGCAGGCCAACGCCCGTGGCTCGGATGGTGGTCTTCAGGGTTCGTTGTCGCAACATTGTCACGGTTCGGGTCTTTTCCTGTGTGCGGTCCGGTGAAGAGCTGCCGGATCGCTCATAGATGAATTTGGCCGCGCCTAGCAATCAGCGTGGTGAGATTAACATATGTTGAGAAAACTCTTCAATATTTCAAGCCCTTAGCGACAAGCATTCAATAGAAAAAGCCAGCAGAATGTGTCATCGCGGAGCGGAGGAGCCGGCCCGGGCTATCCCGGGCCGGCCAAGCGGAGTTTCCTGCCCCCAAAGCGTGTGAGAAGTACCTTGGGTTACCTCAGCGTGCTTTTAGTCTGCCTGGCGACGCAGGAATGCCGGAATATCGAGCAACTCCTCCTGCAAGCCAGCATCCTCAAGACCATCGCCTACGGCACGTTTCCTTTGCACAGTCGGTTTGTCCAGGCCATGGTAGTTCGGCTCTGTAGCAGCGGCTGGACGACGCACAATTCGCATGGGCGACTCGGCGTTGGCTGCGCTCTTGCCCAAACCGGTCGCAACAACGGTGACCCGAATTCGGTCCGTCATATCCGGATCAATTACAGTGCCTATCACAACGGTTGCATCATCAGATGCGAACTCTTTGATCGTGGCTCCAACTTCCTGGAACTCACCAATCGACAAGTCCATTCCTGCCGTTACATTGACCAGTATGCCGTTCGCACCCGCCAGATTAATATCCTCCAGCAGTGGACTGGCAATAGCCGACTCGGCGGCTTCGCGGGCGCGGTCTTCACCGGAAGACGTTCCGGTACCCATCATAGCCATGCCCATCTCAGACATGACGGTTCTCACGTCAGCGAAGTCGACATTGATCAAGCCGGGTCGCGTGATCAGCTCGGCGATGCCCTGCACTGCTCCTTGCAGTACCTGATTGGCCGAACGGAATGCATCAAGCAGCGTGGTCTCGCCGCCCAATACAGCTAGCAATTTTTCGTTGGGAATAGTGATCAGCGAATCTACGTACTTGCCCAACTCAGCGAGTCCCTGATCTGCTATCAACGCACGCTTGCCGCCTTCCATGACGAATGGCCGGGTAACGATGGCAACAGTCAGTATGCCGAGTTCCTTAGCAACCTGAGCAACGATCGGTGCCGCACCAGTACCCGTGCCACCACCCATGCCCGCTGTAATAAACAGCATGTCAGCACCTTCGATAACTTCCTTAATTCGATCACGATCTTCCATCGCCGCCTGACGGCCAATATCGGGATCGGCACCGGCACCCAGTCCTTTCGTAATATTGCAGCCGATCTGCAAAGCCGTACGCACCCGGGCACTACTGAGCGCCTGTGCGTCCGTGTTGGCGCAGACAAAATCGACCCCTTCGATACCGGCATTCACCATGTGCGCGACAGCATTGCCACCGCCCCCACCGACGCCGATGACCTTTATTACCGCGCTTTGACTATGCGCATCCATTAGTTCAAACATTGATGTTTCCTCCGCTAATTAGCTTTTTTATAGGGCTCTCACAAGCCCCGTTAATGACCCGGCATTGTTTTGCCAGTTTTTCCTGCAGTGGTATTGCGAGCAAGACCACTAAAATCTCCCCTGAAACCAGGACCGCATGCGTTCCCACACATCGCCCAGGTTGCCGCCAATCGGCGTGCTTCGGTTACTGCGTCGCGACATGTTCTCGTAGCCATACAACAGCAGGCCAACACCAGTCGCGTGTATTGGATTGCGTATGACGTCCATCAGGCCGTCGACGTACTGCGGCGACCCCAGTCGAACGGGCATGTGAAACACTTCCTCCGCCAATTCAACAGCGCCTTCCATTTTCGCGCTGCCGCCGGTGATCACAATTCCAGCGGCAATGAGTTCTTCGAAACCACTACGCCTCAGCTCATCGCGAATCAGCCCAAACAATTCTTCGTATCGAGGCTCAACGATCTCTGCAAGGGTCTGTCGAGCAAGGCGCCGTGGCGGTCGCTCGCCAACGCTGGGTACCTCGATCGTTTCGTCGGGGTTCGCCAGCTGCGACAGTGCACAGGCGTACTTGATTTTGATTTCTTCGGCGTACTGCGTTGGTGTGCGCATTGACACGGCGATATCGTTGGTTACCTGATCGCCGGCAATCGGGATCACCGCTGTGTGTTGAATCGCACCACCGAGAAAAACGGCGATGTCAGTTGTCCCGCCGCCGATATCGACGATGCATGAGCCAAGTTCCTTTTCGTCGTCAGTTAATACTGAATAGCTTGACGCAAGTTGCTCGAGCACGATGTCGTCAACTTCCAAACCACATCGTTGTACACACTTGACGATGTTCTGCGCGGCGCTCTCGGCGCCGGTGACCATGTGCACCTTTGCCTCGAGTCGGACGCCTGACATGCCGACCGGCTCTCGAATTCCTTCCTGATTATCGATCAGAAACTCCTGCGGCAATATGTGCAGAATCTTCTGGTCAGCTGGAATCGCAACAGCGCGCGCCGCGTCAATCACTCGATCAACATCACCGGCGCTAACTTCCTTATCCCGAATTGCAACGATGCCATGCGAATTCAGGCTGCGTACATGGCTGCCGGCGATACCTGTGTAAACAGAATGAATATCGCAACCCGCCATCAGTTCAGCTTCCTCTACCGCACGCTGAATTGAATGCACCGTGGACTCAATATTTACGACTACGCCCTTCTTCAGCCCGCGCGATGGGTGCGAGCCAATGCCGACAACTTCTATGTTGCCATCGTCGTTCACCTCGCCAACGATCGCGACAACTTTGGACGTTCCGATATCCAGTCCGACGATCAGGTTCTTGTCAATGCGCTTCGTCATTCAATCGATCCCTCTTGCAGCGAACAGGCCTCGATCCGCTTTTTGCTGATCTTTTGCCGGCGTGTTCGAGCCGTTCTTCCAGCCCACCGTAAATCCATTGCTGTATCGCATGTCGACGTACTCAATCTCAGCCGCGCGAGCCGTAATGATGTCCGCCACAACGTCAAGAAATAGTTCAGTTCGCTCATCTACATCGCGCCGTCCGAGGCGAACCTCGACTCCATTCTGCAAGGTCATTTCCCATGCACCGCGAGCATCCAGATGCACTCGTCGCAGATCGAGGCCAATCGGTATCAAACGCTCACGAACCTTGAGATAGCGCTTCGCAACATCTCCGGAGCGGTGCTCTGGACCGTTTAGCAGCGGCAGCTCCGCAGGCACATGTCTCGCATCACGCACAAAGAGTTCGCCGCGCACATTCAGCAAACCGCGCTCGTCCCAAATCGCCGCCGGAATCTGTTCTGTGACGGATATCCTGAGGCGACTGGGCCAGCGGCGTGCAACAGATGCCTGATCAATCCATGGCATCGCGACAATGAGATCCTGCATTCGATGCAAGTCGGCGCTGACGAAGCCTTGTTCGAGTTCGTCGCTGATCACCTCTTCAATCTGCAGCGCGGTCACGCGTTGAAATGCACCACTGATTTCAATTGACCGAATGGGTCGGTCGAGGATGCTGCTGCTTAGCTGATACGTGCCGAAGACAATCCCTGCCGCAACGAATGGCGCCAGCAGGTAGCTCATCCGAATCGTTGGCAAACGAAACCGCGCCGGCTGTTTCTGCTTGTGACGTCTTGCTTGTTTACGCGCCATGAGCTGCAACCTCGATGCTTGCGACCTGTGCTTTACTAGAGATGCTGGTTTCCAGAATCCGCCAGCAGAGTTCCGCGAAATCGATTCCGCGCTTGCGCGCCGCCATAGGCACCAGACTGTGACTCGTCATACCGGGTACGGTATTGACCTCGAGGACTTGTGGCTCACGATCGCTGCCTGACATGAAATCGACACGGCCCCACCCCGCGCAACCTAGTTCGTCGAATGCGGCAACTGCGAGGTCTGCATATTTTTGTTCTGTTTCCGCGTCAGCGGTACCGGGACAGATGTACTCCGTGCGATCCGACTCGTACTTGGCGCGATAGTCATAGAACACGCGCGGCGTGACGATGCGTATGCTCGGCAGCGCCTCGCCCTGCAGCACTGCTACGGTAAGCTCGTCGCCGACAATGCAACGCTCTGCAATGGCGACGTTGTCATATTCGAGTGCCAGTTCGACAGCTGCCGCCAACTCATCGCGTGCAAAGACTTTGGACATTCCCACACTGGAGCCCTGACCCGCCGGCTTTAGAATCATCGGTAAGCCGATTGCTTCGAGCGCGACCAGAGCATCGGATTGATTACGTATCACGGCATAATCTGGGGTCGGAATTCCGGCCGCCTGGAAAAGGTGTTTGCTACGAACCTTATCCATTGCCAATGCCGAAGCCATCACACCACTTCCTGTGTAGGGCGTATTCAGCCACTGCAAAGCCCCCTGAATAGCTCCGTCTTCACCGCCAGCCCCATGCAATGCGATCCACACGCGGTCAAAACCGGCGGCGGCGAATTCAGTCATGGTTTTTTCTGCCGGGTCCCAGGCATGCGCATCAATGCCTCGGGAGAGCAATGCTTTCAAAACGGCTGCTCCAGTGTCCAGCGACACTGCTCGCTCGCTGGAAAATCCACCAAGCATGACGGCGACCCGACCAAACTCAACCGCGCTAGAGACGATCTGGCGCTGTTCCATTGTGTTCGACACCTGTTTCATTGCGCGGCCTCGCCAACGATGCGAACTTCGTGAGTCAGTTCAATGCCGTGCACATCGATCACTGTTTGCCTGACATGCTCGATCAATTCCTCTATGTCAGTCGCGCTTGCGTCATCCCGATTGATAATAAAGTTGGCGTGTTTCTCGGAGACTTCTGCACCACCTATTCGATAGCCTTTGAGATTGGCTGCTTCGATCAGGCGTGCGGCATGATCACCGGGTGGGTTTCGAAACACCGATCCACAACTTGGCAATCCCAGCGGCTGCGTAGCTTTGCGCCGCTCCATTAACTCGTTCATGGCATCCATGCTGACCGCAACTTCGGGATCAAAGCGCAATGTCGCTTCTACAAACCACTCATTGGTCGGGCCTTTCACGCTACGGTAGCCCACGGTGTATTCGGACGGCGCTCGTTGGTGAATCTCTCCGCGACGGTCGATAGTTCGCACTGACTCGACTCGCTCCCAGGTTTCACCGCCGTGTGCTCCGGCGTTCATTGCCAGAGCACCGCCAACTGTGCCGGGAATTCCAGCAAAAAATTCCGATGGGCCCAGATTCCATCGAATGCACTGCCGGGCAAGCTGCGTGCAGGCCACACCCGCGCCAACTTTGACGTTGTAGTAGTCGACTTTTTCCAGATTCTTGAAAGCCCGGGAGGCTGCGATTACGACGCCTGGCAAGCCACCGTCCCGAACGAGCAGATTGCTGCCAATACCAAGCCAGAAGACTGGCGTCTCGGCATCCAGCTCACGCAGAAACTGTGACAGATCTTCAGGAGAAGAAGGAATGTAGAGTTTTTCGGCCGGCCCTCCAACACGCCAGGACGTATGCGAACTCATGGCTTCATTGAGTCGCAACTCACCCGTCTGGTTTGTAGCATTCTGCGCGGCCATCATGAGTGCACCTTGAGAGCCGGCTTTCTGTTCAACCGATCGGGCAAACCTGCGGCAAACCCACCAATGTCGCCGGCACCCATCATCAGCACCATATCGCCATCGGCAACAAGGCCTTCCAGTACCGGCTGAAGCTCGTCAAGGGATTCGACGAACACGGGTTCGACACTGCCTCGCGAGCGCACTGCGCGTGCGATCGATCGACCATCTGCGCCCGCGATAGGAGCTTCGCCCGCGGCGTACACCTCCAGGACAATAAGTACATCGGCCGTGGAAAGTACCGTCGCGAAGTCGTCCATCAGGTCGCGTGTTCTGCTGTATCTGTGCGGCTGGAATACCAGCACCACACGACGCTCCGGCCATCCCGAACGAGCAGCTGCCAGGGTTGCGGCCACTTCGGTTGGATGATGTCCGTAGTCATCGACCAACATGATACTGCCGGCGGGCGTAACGAATTCACCCAGGTTTTGGAAACGCCGATCAATCCCTTCGAATTTCTCCAGAGCTCGAACAACAGCATCGTCACCAACCTGCAGTTCGTCAGCGACAGCAATCGCCGCAAGCGCGTTGCGTACGTTGTGCATGCCGGGCAAGCGCAATGAAATACGCATGCGCTGGTCGTTGCCAGAGCGCACGACATCGAATTGCGTCAGGTTGGCAGAGAACTCAACATTCTCAGCGCGAACGTCGGCTTCATCGCTGGTGCCATAGGTAATTATTGAACGACCGATATCAGCCAGTACTTCATTGACACCTTCATCATCAATACAGACGACCGCCAGGCCGTAGAACGGCAAGTTGTGCAGGAACTCGATGAAACCCGAATGGAGCTTGCCGATATCGCCGTCATAGGTGGACATGTGGTCGGCGTCGATATTGGTAACCACCGCCAGCATTGGCTTCAAGTGGACGAACGATGCATCGCTTTCGTCAGCCTCGGCGACCAGGTAATCACCTTGGCCAAGGCGCGCGTTGGCGTCCGCACTCTTGAGCCGACCGCCAATGACGAAAGTGGGATCAAGCCCGCCTTCAGCCATCACACTAGCGACAAGACTCGTTGTCGTAGTCTTTCCATGCGTGCCCGCAACAGCAATTGAATAACGGAAGCGCATTAGCTCTGCGAGCATTTCCGCCCGTGACACTATTGGCATGAACTGCGCTCTTGCAGCTGCAACCTCCGGATTGGTTTCATCGACCGCGCTGGAGACCACTACGGCATCCGCTTTGCGAATGTTGTCGGCAGCGTGGCCGATGAATATTGTGGCGCCCTGATTTTCAAGACGCTGTGTTTGCTTGTTCTTGCGCAGATCCGAGCCCTGCACCTGATAGCCGAGGCTTTGCATGACCTCGGCAATGCCTGACATGCCCGAACCGCCAATGCCAACAAAGTGTACGCAGTGAATTCGCCGCATCTTCTTGATCATGCTGCGCCTCCCGCGTGCTCGAGACACAGTCCGGCAATACGATTCAAGGCGTCCGGCATAGCGAGTTCGCGCGCTTTCTCTGCTTTGGACTGCAGCTCCGAACGCGATCCAAGCCATTGCAGTAGTGCCTCACTCAGGGTGTGACCGGTGAGATCGCTATCTGCGATTATTTGGGCAGCCCCCGCCGCGACCATTGGCCGGGCATTGGCCGTTTGGTGGTCATCCACCGCCGACGGATACGGCACCAGAAGCGCCGGCAATCCAACGGCACATAGCTCTGCAACGGTCAGGGCACCGGCACGACATACCACCAGATCGGCCCAGGCGTATGCCGCCGCCATATCTTCGATGAATGGCAACAGTTCGACGTCAACATTGTTGTCCGCGTAAGCCTGCTGTGCCTGGTCAAATGTTCGACTACCACACTGGTGACGGACCACCGGCCGACGTTCGGCAGGCAGCAGCGCTATGGCCGCAGGAACATTGTTGTTCAGAGTAAGGGCGCCCTGACTGCCGCCCAGCACCAACAAACGCAGCGGACCGTCGCGTTCGGCATAGCGAACAGCAGGCTCGGCCACCGCGGCAATCTCTGCGCGGACCGGGTTGCCAACGGTCTCTGCGTTGACAGCAAGATTAAAACTGCCCGGGAAGGCTTGCAGCACAACCCGGGCAAGACGCGCCAGAAG
>CAZGVL010000059.1:0-20759 GCA_964528965.1 uncultured Woeseiaceae bacterium | reverse complement strand
TGCCCCCGGAAGCAGACGCTCGAATGCTATAGTCTGAGCGACTGCTACTTACCCATACCGGACGGTCAAAATACTCGAAACGCGAAGGCAAATCCCCGATGAAATCATGTGAACTAGGTGAGATTGTCGCCGAGAGGCAACTTGAACTAATCGATGTTGATGGGCTTGTTACGCCATGCAAAGTGAGCGTTGGTGCACCGATTCCTGATGACAACGGGGATTGGGCTTGCCCCTACAAAGTTGAGGCGGGGAGCGAAACTTCACAGTTTCGTATGCATGGTATTGATTCAATGCAGGCGCTATTGCTCACGCTGAAAACACTGGACGGCGAGATTTCTCGAACAGCGGACAAATTCGGAGCGCGGGTAAGCTATCTCGATGGCAGTCATGTATCGGTATTCAATCCCTGAAGCAAATTCTCACCGTCCGCTTTTTCGTCCAGCCCCTCACGACAACGATGCTGAGCGGCCGCTATTGGTAAAAGCAGACACTCAGATTAGCGATTACTGAAAGCCACTTTCGGACGGCTGCTATGCCCCCGAGACCAGCTGCTCGCTGATACAATGCACAGAGGCTGCTCATGAACCCAAGCGGTCACTCAACTTTGGTGAACGGTTAGAGAAATATGAACGCTTTGAGGTATTCAAGCCAAACGCCGGGCGTGGCGGAGTTCATGCAGCTTCGAAAAGAGGCCGGCTTGAGCGAGAATGAGCTAATTGCCGCCACCAAAGGCCTGGCAGGAACTTGTTGCGCCGTGTGTGTCCGCGACGATGAAAAACTGGTCGGAATGGGACGCGTGGTCGGTGACGGTGGCTGCTTCTTTCAAATCGTTGATATTGCTGTCCACCCGGATTACCAGCGACGCGGTATCGGAATTCAGATCATGACGCGATTGATGGAACACCTCCGCAGAACAGCACCCAAATCCGCGTACGTCAGTCTTATTGCTGATGGCGGTGCGACAAAGCTGTACGAGAAGTTTGGGTTCAATCTTACCGCGCCAGCGTCGGTTGGCATGGCGCTTCGTTTGTAGTTGAGATAGCGCTTTGACCGTACGCTCATGACCCAAGAGAGACATTCGATGGATCAGAACTCGCACAAAGCATATTCGTTGCAACGCCCTCCTTGGTCGGGAAACGCGGTTAGACCCTGGGTTAGGGTGCTGGCAGGTTTCTTTCTCGCATGTGCGGCTCTAGCCTTCATCGGAAGTGTCTTTATGCTTGTATCGGAGGGCGGGATCCCACGACAACAATGGCTAGCTGCCGCTGGGATTATAGCTGCCGAATTATATCTCACAATAGTCTTCGCGCATGTCGCCCTCCGCGGCATCGCACCAAAAACATGGGTGCCGTGGCGCTAATCGAATCGCTGCTTGTGGCCGAGAGCGGAAGTTCGAGTAATAGACTACCGAGCAACTGCTACCGACCCGATGCGACCGTTCAGAACTAGGTACATTTTCGAGAGATCGCCCTCACCTGATCGTGTTAGCGACGTGGTGGCATCGACAACCAACAGTTCTTCCAATTTGTGTGAGATGCACGAATGTCCGATGATGCAATCGTGAAGACCTTAACTGAAAAGAGAAGTATCACGTACCGCTGGATCAAAGTCAGGTATCACCCCGCGATTTCGTGAAAGGAACTGGATCAGCAGCAATTGCAGCCGGGGCGGGACTCGGTCGCAACGAGCCGGCCTGGTGTTAGAATACTGGGCGGTGGCTACTTGCCATGAAGTAGACGTAATGGTCTGTGCACTCATGCAAGTCAGGGAGAAATCGGCTTCAAATTCAAAATGACTGAATCACGGGTCGCGTCCCCACTGTGGCTTCATCTTTTGATTTTGCCAGCCCTGCTGGTAGCGGGATGCTCTTCGCTAAAGCCGATCGAGTTGCCGCCGGAGTACACGCCGCCGCCCGCACACAACGCAGTCTGGAATGCCGTCGGTTCGGCGTCGACCGAGGACTGGCACGTATTGCTTAACGACGGCCCAACGGCGCTCGACTGGCGACTCCGGGCGATAGATACAGCTTCGGACAGCATCGATTTCCAAACGTTTCTGTGGCACTTCGATACGGTTGGCGCGATGGTCATAGACCATATTGTTCGGGCGGCAGATCGGGGGGTCACAGTAAGGATTCTCGTCGACGATACTTTCCTGGTTCACGAAGACGAACTTCTGCTGGCGCTCGCAGAGCACCCGAACATCGAGTACCGCGTATTCAACCCATTCAAACGTCGGTCGGGTGGAGTTGCGACGCGTCAGCTTCTCAACCTGGCAGAGTTCAGCCGACTCGACCACCGCATGCACAACAAATCGATGGTGGTCGACAACCAGGTCGCGATTGTAGGCGGCCGCAACATCGCCGATGAGTACTTTGGTCTGGATAGTGCCGCTAATTTTCGCGACCTCGAGCTGCTACTCGGCGGCCAGATCGTTCAGAAGGTCAGCGTTGTCTTTGATACCTACTGGAACGATCGCTGGTCTTTCCCTATTGAGACACTCTCAGATAAAGAAGCGTCGGCGGAGCAACTTGAAACGGCGCGACGCGTAACTGATTTGTCGCTGCACCTTCACGCCGAAGCATCGACCGAAGAACTGCTCGCGAAATGGCTGGAAGTCATTGAGGATGCCGATACCGGCATTGCCGTTCTATACGCGGACGATCCTCCTGAGGACAATCCGAAGGACCGCAGTGAGGCGCCGATCCAGGTGGCGAATGAGCTTGTCAGTTTGTTCGACGGTGCGGAGTCGGAGATTCTGATCATTTCGGCCTACCTGGTACCCACGCCACATCTCGAAGGGGCCATCAAGCGCGCTCTAGATCGGGGCGTCCGCGTGCGCATACTCACGAATTCAATCGGCTCGAACAATCATCTCACCGCGCACAGCGCGTACCGAAATCACATCGACACATTGCTCGAGCAAGGAGCGGACCTGCACGAAGTGCGCACGGACGCGCGTGATCGCGATCGATACATGTTGACACCGATAGACCGAAAAAAACTAGCGCTGCACGCAAAGGCGCTGGTTATCGACGACGACAAAGTATTTATCGGCAGCGCAAATCTCGACCCGCGCTCATTACGCATTAATACCGAGATGGGATTCCTCATCGTCGGCGATCAGTTCAATCAGAGATTACGTTCAGCATTGGAGAGCGATTTCTCGACCGCGAATGCGTGGCGATTGGAATTACAGGAAGGCGGAAAAGTCTTCTGGGTAGCCGACGATCAAACGCTGGAGTCGCAGCCCGCCACATCGTTCATGCAAAGCATCGAAGACTGGTTTTTCTCGAACCTTCCGATCGAAGGTGAGCTTTGATGCCAGACGGAAGGACATTGATAATGAATGACGATGCTCTAGCCATTCAGGATTCAAGCGTAGATGGGTGGAATAGCGGCTCAAACTCAAGGTGTCGCTTCACCAGACCTTGCTCACAGGCATAGCGCATCACCGACTCCGGTTCCTTGCGACTAGCTTCGATACCATAGCGCCAGTAGTCGTCACCCAAAACCTGACTGGATTCATCGTACTCTTCGGTCATCCAAGGCAAGGTCGTTCGCAGCACTGTCGTTGTCGCCCGGTTTGCAGTCGTCGGGAATTGGCAGGGACTGGGTTAAACCCGGTCCCTCACCGTTCATGCCGGACAAAGTGTCAACTCTGTGTCTGGAACAAGATGTAAACCCTATGACCGGGTGGCACCCTTTTTCTACGAGATATTTCTGGCCTTCCCGGCGTCAGGTAGCCGAAAAAACCGACTGCCATTCGTCACGGGTAAGCTGATCTCTTAATTCAAACCGCAAATCAATCATGCTGCTGTCGTATGCACTTCTTTGCTGCTGAAGTTCTTCCCAGGCGGCGTCGATTGCTGCACTGTCATCGCTGGATGCCGCAATGTTGAGTTCTTTTGACGTACGTTTATAGTCTTTGTCGTAAGCGCTCGTCAATTTCTTCATTGCTTTGAGCGTCGATAACGCCGCCTTTTGGTTTTCGTCGTTCTCTACAACCACTTTTACCGTATCGCTAAAATCGGCAATGTAGTCCAGCGTGGCAGATCCGCCTCCACCGAGAATAAATATCGTATATAAAGCAAGTAGCATGATGTTCTCCTGAAATCAGATCGACTCAATGGTCTTGGAAAAAGCGTTCATCGCGTTTGTCTGTGATTTCGAGATCGCATCCAATTCATCTTCCGTAATGTACGAAGACAACTCTCGGTAAGATTCGATGGCGCGTTGTTTGCTTTTCAGTATTGCCGAACTTACATCCTCGAAATAAGATTCAAACTCGGCACGAGGCGTATCGTAATCTGCATTGAGCTCCAGCACTCGTTGCCTGCGTGCTGCAACGTCTTCGCGCAGTCGGGCAAGGTCCTGCTCCCAGGCCAATACAATTCGGACTGCGTTTTCAGCACGCTCCGAATCATCAATTACGGCGTTAATTTCAGCGCGAAGATCTTCGAATGCCTGTTGCTCGACATCGATTGGCGCAACATCGTCCTTGCCCGCGCAAGCAGTCACGAAGAATGAAAGAAAGACGCAGTAGCAAGCGAATCGCACACTTGAATAACGCATTAGAATAGCCCCCTCGATGACGGTATGTCGCCATGCTGCGCCAAACTCGACTGTGGAAGAGCAAGCAACAGGGCGAGCAGACCCGTTGTAAAAATCGTTATTCGGTTCATCGTTCCGTACTCCTGATTGAGTCGTTGTCCCTACGATTTCGTGAACTTTCCATGCTGGGGAAGAACTTCATAGCCTCTTTACCTTGCCGGTTATTGCATCTGCATGATTGTTGCCGAATAATGCCGAGCAGCGCATCAAGAATCGTTCTCGTTCGCTACGCATGTTCAATGAGGGTAATTACTCAGCAATGGCCACCGCGAAAATCCCCGAACTGTTGCTTGATCAGCACTTCACCGATCTTAATCAATACGCTCGTCTGGTTGGCTGGGATATCGAGTTCCGACAACTGGATGCCGGAATACCACGAGCGCGGGCCGCTATGATGGGAACGTCAAGCTGCATGGTCATGCGTGGCGAGTACGATCGTGCCTATCATCAGTCGGGTCAGATGCCAGACGATACGGTGGTCCTCGGTCTCCCCGACCCCGATAATGCAGATTTTCGCTGGTGCCGTAAGAATGCAAGCGGCGGTGAAATTGTGAACTTTAGCCTTGAGAATGGCTTTGATGGGACATGTGGCGCCGGATTTTCCGGGTTCGCAATTTCTTTTCACGATGACTTGCTGAAGGAAACCAGTCAAACCCTTGAGCTGGATATTGACTACCGACGAATTTTAGGCGGGACCGAGGTTCTGCCCCATTCTCAAGGCATTGCAAAAGCCCTGAGGTCTCAGTTACTTGCGGCTTACGGGTCAGCACTGTTTTCAAACAGGGCGGAAACGGTGGAGTTTTTTAATTTTGCGGCCGCAGCACAATTACTCAGTTTCCTGGCGAACAACAAAATTCAGCCTGGGACAGCGTCACTTGATGTGCGTAGCCGCGCAACACGCGCTGCGTTGGAATTTCTTGAAGATCAGGACACTCTTCCGCTTACGGTCGCAGAGCTATGTGCCAGTATCGGAGTTAGCGCGCCCACCCTCTATCGCGCATTCCAGGAAAGATTTGGTGTTAGCCCAAAGCAGTACATTCAAGTCAGGCGACTATGCGGAGTAAGAGAACAGCTGTGTGCGAATGATGCTAACGAGTCCATTGCCGATATTGCAAACAATTGGGGCTTTTGGCACATGGGTCAATTTGCGGCCGATTATCGACAACATTTTGGGGAACTGCCGTCAGCGACGCTGGCTGGAACTGAATAGAGTCGCGCTCATCTGCGTTTTGTTCGCTTTGACGCTTTGATTTTCGAAGAAAGGGAACAGCTGTTGCTCAAGCAACAGCTGTTCCTGCCGATTTCAATACGCTAAACCGCTATTCGTATTCGTCAAACTCAACGTCGGTATTCGCCCCGGATTCGATCTCGTTTACAACATAAACGACGGTCGTCCCCTGATAGACCGGCTCGTACCAGATGCTGCCGCAATAATAGTACGTGACACCACCTCTTACGCGCGTTACAGAACAGCCATATGGCAGCGACGACACTTGCATGTTGCGATGGACACGGCGACGCCTGCGACGTCGGGTGCGTCTGCCGACGCCTGCGACGCTTTTCGGGCTAGCAGGTCTGCCACGTCTTGCTTCTGAGCTCGTGGCAATACCGAGTGTTGTGAGTGCGAGTGTTGTCTTGAGCAGTGAGTTCAAAAAGTTTCGGCGTTTCATATCATTGCTCCTCTGCGTTGGGTCGGGGGCCAAAATTGATTTTTGTCGCGCCCTCGGGAGGGTCGAACACCAGGCTACCCTGAGGAATATCCGGATCGGTATCCCAGCTCATGAACACGACTGTTCGAGGCGCACCGCCATCCCACTTGGCGCTGAGCGCCATTTTTCCAGGCAATGGTTGACCCTCGGTCGCTATCCAAAGCTGAATATCGATTTCCGCGGTCCGGATTGAGACATGGTCATAAATATCGCCACGGATCAGGCTTGTTCCAATATATTGGACATCTGTCGCGTCGACGAGCAACCGCTCTGCTACCTCACCGGACACGAAATCAAGCATAGGCGCGTCAATTCCGATCTCGTTGACCGCGTAATCCAAAGCCGTCCCGACACCTTCCGGTACCTCTGTCTGGCCATAGAAATTCATGGACCGCGTATAAATCGAAAGTACACCGGAGCCAAAGTACAACTCCTTGTGTTCCTCCGAAGTTGTGTTCGTGATACGCACTGAATCCGGCTTGCGCACGGTCAAGGTCGCCTGTGACGCATGCTCGATGATCAGCCCGGCATCCAGCCTGGCATCAGCATAGGCATCACCGCTCAGACGGTAACTATCCAGACTCGCGATTGCTTCACCCATGCGCTTTAGAACGTCCCTTGGATCGGGCTCCTGGGCGGCTGCGATATTCGCGAAGAGCCCGCAGATCAAGAAGGCTATCGCGGCTCGGGGAATAAAAGCTCGTCTATTTAGGTTTAAAGATTTGCTACAGAACATGTCTGCTCTCCTGTACATGAATAAGTAATTCTTCGATTCCTATGCAGAGTCTCAATTGATGTCACTTGACTTCCCAACACTGAGACTAACGGCGTGGGTTGCGTAAGTACTGTGAGACTATTCGATGCACCACGGATGACAAGGATCGATCTTCATCAATGGCGATCCGCTCAAGGCCCTGTAGTTCCGAGTCTGTAAGAAAGGTGACGACTCGCTGTGAGCGAACATCTTTTACCGGTCTCTTCGGCCTGCCTCGCGGTGCGGCCGCGCTCGTATTCGAGCTCAAGGGTATGATTTTCTCCGCCATGGAACCTCCGATTTTTTGGCCGGCACTCGCCAATGGCCGTGTTCAATCTCGTGCTTATTGTTACCGGTTAATTAAATTCAGGGCATCAAGAATCGGTCACGTCCTTCTCGAGTTGCGATTGCGGCGGCGAAAGCGACGTCGATCATTCTGGAGAAGAGCACTACGTTACTAAGTAATAATGCCGCGAAATCATCATTTGGACCGGACCGCCAGTAGTCCGACCGATTTAGGTCATAGCCCGGAATACTGCCGCACTAACCTGATCGTCTGGGCCTCATCCGTAGCAACCGTTGCTGAGCGCGAACGATTTTTGATGCCCGGACTGTAATTAATCTGCAATGATAAATAGCTGGCATTCGGCGCTGGCGCTCGATAGAACCAATCAAACCTGGACATAGGAAAGGCGGAAATAGAGATGACAGATAAAGACAATGAACAGAGCAGCCTTTCCCGACGGGAATTTCTTGAGGGCACTGGATTAACTACGCTGGCGCTCGGTACAGGGGGCCTCACCGGCTTAACGTCATTGGCGGCCGCGGAAACAGAAATGAAGGTGGCGGCTACAACTCCCGATAAGCCCTACAATATCCTGTTCATTCTGACCGACCAGGAACGCTACTTCGATCCGGCAACCTTGCCCAGCGGGTATTCGTTGCCAGGAAGGGAGCGACTTCGTCGCGAAGGGACGTCTTTTGTAAACAATCAGATCGCGACCTGTGTTTGCAGTTCCTCGCGGTCGGTAATTTACACAGGTCAGCATATTCAGCACACCAAAGTATTCGATAACCTGGGTTTCCCCTGGTCCAATGAGCTGTCGCTGGATACGCCCACAATTGGTACATACCTGCAGGAGGTAGGGTACTACCCTGCCTATCAGGGCAAAGTGCACATGCTCGATAAACTGGAGGATGTCGAGTACGGGGAAGTACCTGACGTCAACATGGACGAATTGAACAAGGAAATGAAGAAGCACGGTTTCAACGATTACGTCGGCATTGGCGATATTATTGGCAACACGATGGGTGGCTACAAGTCAGATGAGTTCACTACGTCAACGGCCATTCGATGGATGCGCTCAGAGCCTCCTAAGCTCGAAGACAAGCCGTGGTTCCTCGCAGTCAATCTTGTCAACCCGCATGACGCCATGTTCTACAACACGGATGCTCCTGGCGCTGCGCCGATCCAGGAAGATGAAGCGGCTATGCCTGTGAATCGTGACCCGGCTCATACGCTCTACCAGCAAAGCTGGGACATGCCATTGCCAGAGAGTCGCAATGAATCGTGGGAATTGGAAGGCCGGCCCCGCGCGCACTACAACTTCCAGACGGCGCGTGGCGCTCTTGTCGGACAGTTCCCCAATGAAGACGCACGCTGGCAGCGACTTCAGGACTATTACCTCAACTGCATCGCGGATTGTGACCGGCACGTTGACCGGCTCCTCCTGGAATTGGACGAACTCGGGCTGACGGAAAACACCATTGTTATCATGACAGCTGATCACGGCGAACTCGGCGGCGCTCACCAGATGCACGGCAAGGGATCGACGGCCTATCGTGAACAGAATCAGGTTCCGCTTTGGGTGCGTCACCCAGGGGAGCCGAAAAGTGCCGGAGCTGAATGCGAGGCGCTAACGTCGCACGTCGATCTGGTGCCCACTATTTTAGGGCTGGCCGGCGTCGACGCCAAACGCCGAAAATCTATAGCGCCAGATCTGCACGGCCATGATCTCAGTGGATTGTTGAAGTCTCCGGGCACGGCCTCAGTAAATGCGGTACGCGAAGGAGCTCTTTACAATTTCAATATGTGGTTATTCCAGGATCCTGATTTTCTCGCGCAGATGATCGGGGCCATGAAAAGCGGACAGAATCCTGCTGAGCTGGGTCTGAAACTGGACCTGGCCAGGCGCGGCGCAATTCGCAGTGTTACGGATGGTCGCTATCGATTCAGTCGCTATTTCTCGCCGGAGCAGCACAATTCGCCTAAATCGTACGAGGCGCTGTTCGAGTTCAATGATGTCGAGTTGTACGACCTCAAGAATGATCCCAACGAAATGCGCAATCTGGCTGTCGATCGACGCGCGAACGCTGAAGTGTTGCTCGCCATGAATGAGAAGTTAAACGACCTAATCGAAGCCGAGGTCGGCAGCGATAATGGCGACTTCCTTCCGGAAAATAAGAAAGGTTGGGCGGTAACTCGTTTCGATCTTTAAGCGGCACTCGCAGGATCAATCTCTCGACCGTGTTCGCTGGTCAAAACTTTGAGATACGCGAAGTCGGGGACCAGGTCTGGATGGGTACTCTGACGTCGCTGGTCATTGCGGCTTTCTTGATATGGCATTCGAAGTGGACTGAGGGCAAGGGCTGAATCGGCCAGGTAGGCTGGGCGAATGAATGCCGGCGCTTGCCCGAAAGTTGCAGATGGGCCGTTACAATGACGAACAACTGATAGTGACCTGCAGCGGACACTCTTCGGCTTCGCTACAATCGAGGCTGTCGACCAAAACCCAATACCGAATGGAAGGACACTGACAATGACGGACGATGCTCTGATCTGGGAGAATTTGGGAAGCGAGTCCGGGCCGGAGCTACCACTTTTTCGTGTTCGCTTTGACAGGATGCGGCACCCCACCAGTTATGCAGAGTTCCAACGCATGGTGTTGGAGACCTCGGACTGGGTGAACGTCGTCGCCATAACGACAGACGGAAAAATAGTCATGGTGGAGCAATACCGATTCGGTGTGGGTGAACTAACGACTGAACCGGCGGCTGGAATGGTTGATCCTGGCGAGGATCCGCTCGATGCCGCTAAGCGTGAACTCCTCGAGGAAACGGGCTTCGGTGGGGGACATTGGCGGTCTCTCGGTTCCGTGCAGGCAAACCCCGCCATTCACGACAATCATTGTCATCACTACCTGGCAGAAGATGTCGTGATCAAGCAAGCGCCCTCGCCCGACGCCGGTGAAGCAATCCGTGTGCATCTCATGACGCTGGATGAGATCAAAGAAGCCATTGCTAACGGCAACTTGAAACACCCGTTGGGATTGTCAGCGTTGTCCCGCGTCTTTCCCCTTTGGCCGTTACCGTACGTTCCTGCCACAACCTGAGTTTTCTACTCAATGCGCTCCGATAATGACCGAAGGCGCCCTCTCCCGGTGTAGAACTAACTAGCGACAGCACAACCTAGAAGCCAAGCTCCTGAAACGCGGTCGCGATTTTCGTACGCATGGGTTCTGCGGTCGCCGGAAATCCGCGGAAGAAATAGGGGGCGAGAAAATGCGCCCCCTGACCTGGGTCAGAATCAACGAATTCGAAAGCGGTGACTGGGCTATCGGCGGACGGCGCTTGTCTGCGCACGATGTGCATGCGATAGCCAAGGGGGAATCCCCCTGACCCATCGAATCCTGATTGGCCTGGGCAAGCACCACCGGAGCTGGATACGTTGACTGGAAGTCAGGTGCCGCGCTGACCGTTTGAAATCGCAGCGCGATGCGGACGGTAGAATCTAGCTGGCGACCTCGTTTAGATTGCCGGTTTCAACGTCATAAACGAAGCCACGGATACTGTCCTTGTTGGGTACGAACGGACTCAACTCGATGCGTCGTACCGACTGCCGAACATCATCTTCTGGATCTGAGAAGGCTTCCAACGCGAACGACGGGCGGACACCGGTATCTTCTTCGATCTGAGCTTTCAACTCGTCATCCTTGAAGGTCAGCATGCCGCAATCGGTGTGATGGATCAGCACTATCTCGGTCGTTCCCAACAGCCGCTGCGAGATCGCCAGCGAGCGAATTACATCGTCACTAACCACTCCGCCTGCATTGCGGATCACGTGCGCATCGCCTTCTTCAAGACCCAGCAAGCGACCCGTCTCGATGCGAGCGTCCATGCATGCGACGACGGCTATTTTCTTGGCCGGTGGCATGGGCTTGCCACCTTTTGTGAAATTCTCGGCGTACTCTTGGTTGGCCGTCAAAAGCTCGTTGGTAGCTGACATGGTGGATCTCCTGAAGTTGGGTTGAAGCGCCGAAAAAGAGTATCGGGCCGGCCCCATATACTCAAATACCGCTTTGTTCGTCGGTTATTCCCTACCGTGATATAGCCATGTGCCGTGGATAATCGTGGCATCGCACGAAAGATTCAGAATCGCCGTCTACGTATAAGTCGCGATGGTTAGTGACGGCGAGGACACTAGAATCTGAAACTATAAACAGGATCAGGGTCATGGCTGCCCAACGCGTTTCACAACTGTATCTACTCAACCTGGCATTGCTAGCGACGCACGAGATCGATTCAGCGTACTGGCACGAATGGGAAATGTTTCGATTGCCGGGCGGCATTCATGTCTTCCTCGTACTGAATTTCCTGTTGTTGCTGATTTTCCTCTTCGGGCTCGTTCACGTCATGCAGCGGTCCCGATACGCAAAGTCGTTTAGCTACCTGCTGGCTGGCGCCGGTCTCTTCGCTTTCACGGCCCACACGGCTTTTCTGGTCCTGGGCTACCCACAATTTCGTTCCCCCGTATCAGTCGGCTTGCTGGTCGCAATCCTCGCGGTGTCGATCGCCCAGTTAGTTGCCATTCGGCGCGAGTAGCTCTCGAATGTCGCAAACAAACCCCATTGCCCGATACTTTCATGATAGTTGGACTCGAACATGCGGCATTGGCTGGTCGTCCAGGGACTAGATAGCGAAATGAACCACGGGTCGTCAAAACGAATTCTACTGGTTGGTGCTACCGGCTATGCGGGTCGCAAGCTGGCCAACTATCTGCTGACGAATACCGATGCGACTATCATACTGTCCGGCAGAAACCGAGTGAAACTTGATGAACTACGGTCAAGCATTTATCGGCATGATGTCGCACACCGAACGGAGGTTCTCCAGTTCGATGCGGCGGACTTTGACTTCGCCGCATTACCTGAGTTTGATTTGCTGGTTAATGCTACGGCCAAGGGACGGCACAACACTGCGCTGATTCAGGCCTGCCTCGAGCATCAAGCCGACTGGATTGACTTGCAAATGAGCAACGAACTGCTGCAACCACCGACTGAACTCCAGGCAGAAATCGAACGCAGGGGTTGCCGCTTTGTCATTCAGGCCGGATTCCATCCGGGGATGCTCGCGGTTCTCGTACGTTATGCGGGGCAACAAATGGATCGTATGGACAGCGCTGTAGTCAGTAGTGTGATTCGCGACAAAACCGGCTTGCCCTTTACTTCAGGGTTCGCTGAACTTGTTGAGTCATTCCGCGACTACAAGAGCGAGACGTACAAAGATGGTTGCTGGCAGAAACTGAAGTATGCAGACTACCCGAAGATCGAATTTGAGTATGGTTTTGGCAAACTGCTGTCCTATCCCGTGGACATGCCTGAATTGCGCTGTCTTACCGAGCTGTCACCCGGCTTGAAAAATACCGCTTTCTTTGTTGCCGGATTTAACTGGTTTGCCGATTACCTAGTTACGCCATTGATAATGCTCAGCTCCCACATCGTACCGCGACACACCCCTTCCCTGCTAGGGCATCTCCTGAGCTGGTCCACAAAACACTTCGCAAAACCACCCTTTGGCACGATCGTACAGGTCGACGCTGAAGGGCAACGCGACGGACAGCCGGTCTGCTTTCGGCTCACCCTGTTTCACGAAGACGCCTATGATCTGACGGCCATCCCGACCGTTGCGATGATCAGGCAGGTGCTGCAGGAAGAGTTGCAACCTGGTATCCACTTAATGGGACTGTGCTGTGACCCAGCCAAATTGCTCGCGGATATCGGACGCATGGAAGTTCCGATCACTCAGAAACTCCGACCTATTCACTAGAAAATATTTACTCTGACCCCATTCCTGGAACTCAGCGCCGACGGCTACTACACCGACGAAGTCGCCGACGAACCGCAAAGCCAGGTAAACAGCAATCATCAGGGTAACTTTGGTCGCTTGCTTAAGGTCAAGCAGCAGTATGACCCGATCAATCTATTCCGACTGAACGCTAATATAACGAAGGGCTAGCGCTTCTTCGGCATATACAAATCGGTCAAAGTACCTTCGAACGCTTCTGCCGCGAAAGCGACCGTCTCGGACAGTGTCGGGTGTGGGTGAATGGTCAGACTCAGGTCTGCCGCATCCGCGCCCATCTCAACAGCCAGGCCGATTTCGGCTATCAGGTCGCCTGCGCTCGGACCGACTACCGCTCCGCCAAGGACTCGACCGGTCTGTTTGTCGAACAACAGTTTAGTGAAACCCTCATCGCGCCCCAACGCCAGCGCACGACCACTTGCCGCCCAGGGAAAAGCCGCTTTCTCATAAGCAATACCTTTCTCTTTCGCCTCAATCTCCGTCAGCCCGACCCAGGCAATCTCGGGATCGGTATAGGCAACCGACGGAATTGTTCGTGCGTCAAAGTAGCTCTTCTCACCAGCAACGACTTCGGCCGCAACTTTGGCTTCATGCGTTGCCTTGTGCGCGAGCATCGGCCCACCCGCCAGATCGCCAATTGCGAAAATGTGTGGCACGTTGGTGCGCATTTGTTTGTCGACTTCAATGATGCCGCGTTCGCTGACATTCACGCCCGCCTTGTCCGCATCCAGCTGATCACCATTCGCGCGCCGGCCAATCGAAACCAGCACACGATCATAGACGCCGATAGACGGTGCGTTCTTGCCCTCGAACGAAACTTCAATACCCGGGATGGTTGCGCGCATGCCCGTCACCTTGGTCGACGTCATGATCGTTTCATAGCGTTTCCTGATGATTTTCAGGAAAGGCCGCAACAAGTCGGGATCGGTACCCGGCATCAGGGTGTCGGTTAGTTCAACGACACTGACATCGACACCCAGTGCGCTATACACGCAGGCCATTTCAAGACCGATAATGCCGCCTCCGACAACCAGCAAGCGCTTCGGCAGCGGTGCCAGCTCCAGTGCACCGGTCGAATCAATAATGCGCGGATCATCCGGCAGACCCGGGAATTTCATACTCTTCGATCCGGCGGCGATGATGCAATTGTCGAACTCAACCGTAAGCCCGGTATCCAGACGCAAACGATTGGCGGACTCGAACTTGGCCAGACCGTGCAACACCTGAACCTTGCGCTGCTTCGCGAGTTGGTTCAGCCCGCCAGTCAGTCGTTTGACGACCGTATTTTTCCAGTCTCTCAACGCGATCGCATCAATGGTCGGTTTGCCGAAGCGCACGCCGTGGTCGGCCATGGCCTCCGCATCGTCGATAACCTTTGCCGCATGCAACAGCGCTTTGGATGGAATGCAGCCAACATTGAGGCACACGCCGCCGAGGTCAGGCCATCTTTCGATCAGAATCACGTCAAGACCAAGGTCAGCTGCACGAAACGCTGCGGTGTAACCACCTGGCCCGGCACCGATTATGACCAGTTGCGCTTTGTGACTCGCGGCCTCGGTCGAGACGGCAGCCGCTGCTGCAGGCTGTGACGGCGCAGAAGCCGCCACTGACGTGATCGCCGCAATCTCATCGCTCGTCATAACCAGCGTCGCCTCGTGATCTTCGATGTCGCTGACAGATGACGCTACGGGATCAATCGTGACGACTGCATCGCCAGTCGATACGGTGTCGCCTACTTTGACATCGACTGATACGACCGTACCTGCATCCGACGCAGGAACGTCAATTGATGCTTTGTCTGTCTCGAGCGTAACGAGGCCATCTTCCACGGCAACGACATCGCCCGGCTTCACCAGGATCTCAATGACCTCAACATCTGCGAACTCGCCCAGGTCCGGAACGGTTAGTTTGACCTGCCCTGCCACTACGGAGTCGCCTCAAGCAAGCGATCGACTTCCGTCAGCGCTTTGCTCAGGAATGTCGTGAAGCGAACTGCGTAAGCACCGTCCACAACCCGGTGATCGTATGACAATGCAATCGGCAACATCAGGCGGGGCTCGAACTCCGAGCCGTTCCATACCGGCTGCATTGAAGAACGGGACACACCCAGTATGCCAACCTCAGGCGCATTGATGATTGGCGTGAACGCAGTGCCACCGATACCGCCAAGACTCGATACGGTGAATGAAGCGCCTTGCAACTGCGGCGTCTTCAGCTTGCCGTCGCGCGCAGCCGCAGACAGTTCCGCCAACTCCTGCGCAAGTTCGTAAACGTCCTTCTGATCAGCATCGCGAATAACCGGAACCATCAGGCCCTGGTCAGTATCTGCCGCAAAGCCAAGATGAATATACTTTTTGTAGATCAGGCTTTTGCCATCATCAGACAGCGAAGAGTTGACCTTCGGAAATTCTTGCAGCGCTGCAACAACGGCTTTCAATACAAAGGCCAACGGCGTCAAACTGATGCCGCGTTGCTTCGCGGGTCCCTTCAGAGTTTGCCGTCTTGCTTCCATGTCTGTGATATCGGCCAGATCATGTTGCGTGACATGTGGCAGATTGATCCAGCTGGCCTGCAACCGTGGCCCGGATATCTTTTGAATCCGAGTCAATGGCTGCGTATCGATCTCACCAAACTTCGTGAAGTCGATACTTGGCACCGCGGGCAAAGCAGCCGCTGCCGATGGTGCTGTAGCAGCACCCGACAAAATAGCTTTGACGAACGCCTTGACGTCGTCCTGAAGAATGCGGCCTTTGGGGCCCGCGCCCTTCACTTGTACAAGATCGACACCGAGCTCACGAGCCAGTTTACGAACAGAAGGGCCGGCATGCGCTCGCGAAAACCCGGCTTCGTTGATTGCCGGCAATGAAGTTGGACTCGCTGGCGCAGTCTGTTGCGGCGCAGGTTGCGGCGCTGGAGTTGCTGCTGTTGTGGCAACTTCGGCAGCCGGCTTCGCAGCGCTTTCCGCTACGGGTTGAGTCGCACCGGCAACTGCGTCAATGATCGCCAGGGTCGTCCCTGCCGACACACTGTCGCCAACTTTAACCAGCACCGATTCGATACGGCCACCGACGACGGCCGGCACATCCATTGCAGCCTTGTCCGTCTCCAGTGTGACCAATGCATCCTCGATATCAACGTCACTGCCAGCAGCGATGTGCACTTCTATCACTTCCACCGCATCAAATTCACCGAGATCCGGTACGACCAGAGTTTGCTTGCCGCCGGATTTAGGGGTTTCGCCCGCTGGGGTCACGAGTACGGTTGTGTCGCCGGTAGGTGCTGCCGCGATCGCAGGAGCAATCACTACGGTATCGCTAACTTCAAGCAACAGCTTGCCAATAATATCGCCGGTGGAAACCGTATCACCGACAGATATTGCCAGAGATTCGACAACCCCGTTTTCCGGCGACGGAATATCGATAGACGCCTTGTCAGTTTCTATCGTAGCCAGACCGTCTTCGCGTGACACATTCTGGCCCACTGTAACCAGCAACTCGATCACTTCGACATCGGCGAACTCGCCGAGATCGGGAACGACTACATCGATGCTTTGCGACATATGCGCGCTCCTGTCCAAATACTCAAAGTGTCACCGGATCCGGCTTTTCAGGATCGATGCCGTACTTCTCTATGGCTTTGGCGACAGTCCTTTGATCAAGTGTTCCATCATCGGCAAGTGCCTTCAGGGCAGTTACGGCAATGTAACGTTTATCGACCTCGAAGTGACTGCGCAACGAGGCGCGATCATCGCTGCGGCCGTAACCGTCGGTACCCAATGATACGAATCGACCGGGAACCCAGCGCTGGATCTGGTCTGCATGAATCTTCATGTAGTCGGTCGCTGCAATGTACGGTCCAGGCCTGTTTGCCAGACACTGTTCGACATAGCATTTACGCGTCTCGGACTCCGGATGCAGCTGATTCCAACGCTCCACTTCGAGCGCATCACGCCGTAGCTCATTGAAACTGGTGACGGACCAGATATCGGTCGGTATTCCAAAATCTTTTTCCAGCAATTCTGCAGCGCCAAGAACCTCACGCAGGATCGTACCGGAGCCCATTAGCTGCGCCCGAATCTTGCCTTGTCCGCCAACCTGCAAGAGATACATACCCTTGAGGATGCCCTCCTCAACACCAGCAGGCATGGCCGGATGGACGTAGTTCTCGTTCATGCAGGTGATGTAGTAAAAGACATTCTCCTGCTCACCAATCATGCGACGCAAACCGTCTTGCACAATAACGGCAAGTTCATAGGCGTACGTCGGATCGTAAGCTACACAGTTTGGCACCGTCGACGCATTGATCAGACTGTGGCCATCCTGGTGCTGCAAACCTTCGCCAGCGAGTGTGGTCCTTCCGGCTGTGCCACCGATCAGAAACCCGCGACTCTGCATATCGCCGCCCGCCCAGATAAAATCACCAATGCGCTGAAAACCAAACATTGAGTAGTAAATGTAGAACGGAATCATTGGAATATCGTGATTTGAGTACGACGTTCCCGCGGCAAGCCATGAGCAATACGCGCCACCTTCGTTGATTCCTTCTTCCAGAATCTGACCCTTCTTGTCTTCACGGTAGTACATCAGAGCGCCGGCATCCTCAGGCGTATACAACTGCCCTTTCGATGCGTAAATACCAACCTGGCGGAACATGCCTTCCATGCCAAAGGTGCGCGCTTCATCCGGCACGATCGGTACGACGTTCTTGCCTATTTTCTTGTCCTTCAACAGGGACGTCAGGATACGTACAAATGCCATCGTCGTAGACGCTTCACGCTCGCCCGTACCGTCGAGCTGCGTTCGAAACGCCTCGAGCGGCGGTACCGGCAGTGATTTCGTCTTCTTGCGACGCTGTGGCAAATAGCCACCCAATGCCTGTCGACGTTCCTGCAGGTACTCAAGCTCAATACTGTTCGCGTCTGGCTTACAATAAGGAACATTGTCAATGTCCTTGTCCGACACGGGAATATTGAATCGATCGCGGTAGTTCTTCAGTGCATCAATATCGAGTTTCTTTTGCTGATGCGCGGTGTTCTGCCCTTCGCCAGCATCGCCCATGCCAAAACCCTTGACCGTCTTAGCAAGAATAATAGTTGGCCGACCCGTATGTTCCATCGCCGCAGCGTACGCCGCATAAACCTTTCGCTGATCATGGCCACCACGATTCAAATGCCAGATATCGGCATCTGACATGTTGGTCACCATTTCCAGTGTTTCAGGATGCTTGCCGAAGAACTCCTTGCGGACGTAAGCACCGTCTTTCGACTTGTAATTCTGATACTCACCATCAACCGTTTCTTCCATGATGCGTCGCAAGTGACCGCCGGTATCACGCGCCAGCAGAGGATCCCACTTCGAACCCCATACGACTTTGATAACGTTCCAGCCGGCGCCGCCAAAGGCCGCTTCCAGTTCCTGGATGATCTTGCCATTGCCGCGTACCGGACCATCCAGACGCTGCAAGTTGCAGTTGACAACAAATACGAGGTTATCGAGTCCCTCGCGAACAGGCATCGTAATTGCGCCCATGGACTCTGGCTCATCCATTTCGCCATCGCCACAGAAACACCAGACCTTGCGATCCGATGCCGGAATCATTTCTCTATTTTCCATGTAGCGCATAAAACGCGCCTGATAAATGGCCATCATTGGGCCCAGGCCCATTGATACAGTCGGGAACTGCCAGAACTCAGGCATCAGCCAGGGATGCGGGTACGACGATAAGCCACCGCCACCAACCTCCTGGCGAAAACGGTTCAACTGACCTTCATTCAGCCGGCCTTCGAGATAAGCACGCGCGTATATTCCCGGCGCCGAGTGCCCTTGCATGAAAATCATGTCACCACCGTGAGTTTCGGTGGGTGCGCGCCAAAAATGGTTAAAACCGACTTCGTACATCGTTGCTGACGATGCATAGCTGGAAATATGACCGCCGTACTCCGTGCTCTTGCGATTCGCCTGCACGACCATCGCCATCGCATTCCAGCGAATATAAGCCTCAATGCGTCTTTCTACGGAGCGATCACCCGGAAATTCTGGCTGGCGGGCGGTCGCAATCGTATTCAGGTAGGCAGTATTGGGACTGTACGGCAGATACGCGCCAGAACGACGTGAGAAGTCGATCATCCTGTTCAACAGGTAATGCGCTCGTTCCGGACCATGATTGGATAGAACGGAATCGATGGACTCGATCCATTCGTTGGTCTCGGTAGGGTCTATGTCATCAAACGGGTTAAAACCACTCATACACTCTTCCACAAAAACACTGTCCAGGTTGCGGCGATATTCATCGCGTGAATTCAGTGGGGTGTCCTGCTAGGATCACCGCACCATTGCACCGGACCGTGCGAATCGGCTTATTGGGGCCGACATCTTCGGTGTTTGGGCCGTTTCGGTCAAGCAAATACAGGGAATTCACTGGTATGCATCAGCTTCTTTCTGAGTCTCGAGATATTCGTACAATTCAACAGCTTGGAAAGGTTGCGTCCAAGCATCTTGAGCCGCTGGATCAGTTACTCTTGATACTACCCAAAAAAGTGCCCGCTTCCGCATGGCGAGCGATTCCTCAGGGCGATAATTTAAAGGACTTACTGAAGAAGCGAGCGCCTGACAGCACCCCCTCGATACAGACCCGACTGAGCAACAAGCGGCAGACTTTGCTGCTCGCCGGAAACATTGCGAGCGGCGCAGAAGCATTTGAGCAGCTCACCCTGGCTCGCCAGCTCGTCTCAGCTGCAACCGCAGAAAAGGCCGGTTGTCTTGGCATTCTGGTTGCCGGCTTCGACGCGGATGAACAGCAATCACTTTGCAAAGCAGTCGTTGCCGCGGCGCTTGCCGCCGGCTTCAATCTCCCCGCCTACCAGCAAAAAGACGCACCCGCGCGCATCATCAGTATTCGTATTATCGGCCTGGATGCGAAGCTCGACCTCGCCCGCACCGTTGCAGAAGCAAACGGAAACAATCTCGCGCGCTGGCTGACGGTCATGCCCCCCAACAAGCTCAATGCTGTGAACTACGCGGACATGATCAAGGATCTGGCCAAAAGCAATAGTTGGCAGTACAAGCGTTTCGCCACTAAAGAGCTTGAGAAACTCGGCGCAGGTGCGTTTCTCGCAGTAGCACAGGGCAATGAAGACGATAGCGCATCCATTGTTCGACTCCGTTACCGCCCGGACAACAAGAAAGGCAAAGCAGCACTCAGCCTGGTCGGAAAGGGCATCATTTTTGACACCGGCGGTACGAATCTCAAACCGTTCACGTCAATGCTGGATATGCACGGCGATATGCAAGGCAGCGCTGTCGCGCTCGGAACCTTTCTTGCTATCAGCGAGCTCAAGTTGCCGTACGCGGTGGATTGCTGGCTGGCGATTACTGAAAACCGGACCGGGCCCACGGCCTATAAATCGCAGGACGTCATAACGGCTGCAAACGGCAAAACCATTCAGACCATCCACACTGACGCTGAAGGCCGTATGGCGCTCGCAGACACACTGGTACTCGCGAGCCGCGACAAGCCAGGCGTGATGATCGACTATGCGACGCT
>CAZGVL010000058.1:0-20806 GCA_964528965.1 uncultured Woeseiaceae bacterium | reverse complement strand
AGGTAGAGGCTGGCATTCCTGAGGACGACCCGCGCAACCCTGCTGTTATTGCTGACAACGTGGGCGACAACGTAGGCGACTGTGCCGGAATGGCCGCCGACTTGTTCGAAACATACGCTGTGACAATTATTGCGACGATGTTGCTTGGCAGTCTGATTGTAGGCAGCTACGGTACTCAGGCGGTTCTCTATCCGTTGGTTCTTGGCGCTGTATCAATCGTCGCTTCGATTGTTGGTTCGTTCTTCGTCAAGACATCTGACGGCGGCAAGGTCATGGGTGCTCTGTACAAGGGCATGATTGTTTCGGGCTTGCTCGCAGCTGTCGCGTTCTACTTCGTCACCGACATGATGTTGGGGCACACCGGCGCTTCGATGAACATTTTCTATTCTGCGTTGATCGGCCTGGCTTTGACGGCCGCGCTGGTCGTTATCACCGAGTACTACACCAGCACTGAGTACGCACCGGTCAAGACAATTGCAAATGCCTCATTGACAGGTGATGCGACCAACATCATCGCGGGCCTGGGTATTTCGATGAAAGCTACCGCGCTGCCCGTTCTCGCGGTATGTGCCAGCATCTGGGGTGCATTTGAGCTTGCTCCAGAAGGCGAAGCACTTGGCGGTCTGTACAACATCGCGATCGCTGCGACAGCAATGCTGTCAATGACAGGCGTTGTTGTGGCGCTGGATGCATTCGGTCCGATCACCGACAACGCCGGCGGTATCGCCGAAATGTCGGAATTGCCTCCGGAAGTTCGCAAGATTACTGATCAGCTCGATGCCGTCGGTAACACAACTAAGGCCGTAACCAAGGGCTACGCAATCGGTTCTGCGGGTTTAGCGGCTTTAGTCCTTTTCGCCGATTACAGCAATGCGCTGGGTGAAGCTGGCAAGGGCGTTGAGTTCATGCTGAACAACCATCTGGTTATTATTGGTCTGTTCATTGGTGGCCTTGTACCGTTCCTGTTCGGCGCAATGGCAATGGAAGCCGTAGGTCGTGCCGCGGGCGCAGTCGTTACCGAAGTTCGTCGCCAGTTCAAGGAAATTCCAGGCATCATGGAAGGCACGGGCAAGCCCGACTACAGTCGGGCCGTCGACTTGCTTACCAAAGCAGCCATTAAGGAAATGATTATTCCATCATTGCTCCCGATTGCTGTTCCTCTGGCGGTCGGCTACTTCCTCGGCGCAGAAGCGCTGGGTGGATTGCTGGTTGGTACTATCGTTACCGGGCTGTTCCTTGCTATCTCAATGACAGCAGGCGGTGGTGCCTGGGACAACGCCAAGAAATACATCGAGGATGGCAATTGTGGCGGTAAGGGCTCTGACGCTCATAAGGCCGCGATTACCGGCGATACTGTTGGCGATCCTTACAAGGATACCGCTGGCCCAGCCATCAACCCGTTGATCAAGATCATCAACATCGTTGCTTTGCTAATGGTTCCATTGCTGTAACCACAGCTTAAGGCAGTGCAAGAAAACCGCAGGATTTTGTCCTGCGGTTTTTTTTTGCCTGCGACAGCGGTTCGGACAAGAACGAAAATCACGACAAAATCAGCAATTCCTCAGATCATCGTCAGGTTCAGTGACGTGGCCAGCTGCAGAATCTAACGGTCGAAATTCGTTTTTTCTGGAGAACTGGTAGTGCAGTATTTCAACCCAGGCCTTACAGCCCGTCTAACCCTGGTCGTCATATCCGGACTGATGGCCTACCCCGCCATCAAGCTGGACAGTTTCTTAACGCCAGATCGGTATCCACCGATATTCTCGTGGTGGCTGATCTTACATGGGGTGCTGTTTGGCGCTCTGGTGATGGCGCCATTCGTTTCGACATCGCGCCACCAAGCTCTGCGCAGAGTCACGCTGATACTTTCAAGCGTACTTAGCTATTACATTGCCATCACATTCGCGAGCCTGGATAACTTCGCAATTCTGACTGAACCCGCTCAGTACGTTCTCGCAGGATTGACCGGCGCAATCCTGGTCGCGACTGCAACCCGATTCATCACACCACTTAAGATACGCACTGCCTTCTGGATACTTGTGGTCAGCGCAGGACTTGTGGGCGGCGCAGTGTTTAGTGCCACTGCGGATGTCTGCTTTTGGGACAAGTGCACTACCTGGTGGCACGTGCTGCCCTACTCGGCTGGTTGGATCATCTGGCAGGTGCTGGTTTTTCTGGCGATGTACATGGGCAGCAAACGTGACTCAGACGAGCGTGTTTGACTACGGGTTCAGCGTGCGAAACGTTCCTGTTGTTGCGGACCCTATCATTGTGGGGGCCTCAATGAAGTTACCTTGAGCGAAGTCAACTCCGCTATCCCGGAGCCAGTCGAAGTCCTCCTGCTGCTCGACCTGTTCCGCGACAATGCGAAACTGCATCGTCCGCGCAAGCTTGATCATCGCAGAGACCATTTCGCGATTGACCTGGTCGGACAACAGATTTCTGGTGTAGGTCCCGTCAATTTTGAGGTAGTCAATTGGCAAATGCTTGAGACTCGAAAAGGACCCGAGACCGCTGCCGAAATCGTCCAGCGAAAACTCACAGCCAATGCCATGCAGCACTTCGATGAATCGTTGCGCGTGTTGCACGTTGGAGAGAATCGCCCCTTCTGTAACCTCAAAACAGATCGACGAAGGCGCTACACCGCTGCGATCCAATGACTCAACGACAAACCCCAGAAACGATTCGTCGCCAAGCGTTTGCCCGGACAGGTTGATTGCGCAACTTCTCTGGTTGGCCAGTTTTATTTCACCCGCGGAAATCGCGTTAAGTGTCGCCTGAATAACCCATCTGTCTATCTGCGGCATTAGCTGGTATCGCTCGGCCGGACGCAGAAACTCCGCGGTGTCCGCCGGTCGGCCACGTCCGTCAGGAAGGCGAATTAGCACTTCAACGGATGGCCCCGAATCTGCCCGCCCGCTCATTGCAATGATGGGTTGCAGTGCAAGTTCAAAGCGGTCTTCATGTAGTGCTGTTTGCAGTTGCCGCAACCACTGAATATCGCCGCGCTCACGGGCGATGGATTCATCACGTGCGGAGTAAACGTGGACCTTGCCCCGCCCCTCCTGCTTCGCAACGTAACACGCTGAATCAGCGGCACTGATGACGTCTTGCAAAGAGCCGCTGACATGGCTGATTTCCACCAACCCGACAGAAATACCGATGTTGAAGATCTTGTCTTTCCAAACGAAGCGGTAATCCGCTACGGCATTGCAAATGTCGGATGCGATTTGCCGGGCCTTCTCGATGGGGCAGCCGATGAGCAAAGCACCGAACTCGTCACCGCCGAGGCGACCGACGAAATCTGAATCCCGCACCTGCTCTTTGATAAGCCCCGCAACTTCGCGCAGCATGTTATCGCCAGCCTGATGACCGCAGCTATCGTTGACGGCCTTGAATCGGTCAAGATCCATGTAAAACAACATGTGCACCGCTTCCTCGGCATGTGCCGAGTCCATGGCCTCATCGAGACGGCGTTCAAACTCACGCCGATTGATCAATCCGGTCAGCGGATCGTGCGTCGCCTGGTAACTCATCTTTTGCGTGAGTCCGCGAAGCTCACTCACATCGTGAAACACAACGACAGCACCTGAAATACTATTGCCCGGAGCACGTACAGGTGATGCGGTTATCTCGACGGAATGCTCCTGCTCTCCGTCTACGCTTACCATCACTGCACGGCGGCCCATGTTCACCCTGCGCCGCATCGCCAGACATCGTTCAACGGGGTCACCCAGTGGACGACGGTCTGCGTCGTCAACCAGTGTAAACAGCTCGCCCACTCTGTGGCCGGCTGCGTCATCACGATTCGTGCCAATTATCGCCTCGGCGGCGACATTCATGTAGTCAATGCGTCCATCGTTGTCGGTTGTAATCACCCCTTCAGATATAGACTCCAGCGTGTACTGTGCCTGGCGCTTGCTGCGGCTTAAGGAAACCTCAAGGCTCTTGCGATGACTAACATCCCGTGCAACCGTCAGAATTGCGGGGTGGCCATGAAACTCGATATTCGAGCTTTGTGCCTCAACCCAAAGCCCCGCCTCGTCGCCATTAATTAGTTGGATTTCAAGTCGCCGCGGCGCGTTCTCGCCTGCGAGGCGCTTGCCCATGGTATTGCGGAACAGAGCTCGGTAAGCCGGCTTAGCCAGGTCAGCGGCTTCCCGACCAACCAGCTGCGCTGCCTCAAGGCCGATCAATCCGGCGGCAGACTCGTTGGCCAGCAGTATCTTCTCATCATGAATAATGACGATTTCCGGCAACGTTCGCGCGAAGTCCTTGAATAGCCGGTCTCTGCCCTGGATTTTCAGATCGCGCTCACCGAGCGCATCGAACAGTCGATTAACCGTGTGCGCCAGTTGTGCCGTCTCTGCATCTTCAGGAACCGTCAGTCTACGGCCGACCGATGCGTCCCGTGATGCGTCCAGCAGCTCCTCGTTGAGCAACTGAACCCGACGTATGTGGCGTCTGTCGCGCAACCACAAGACGATACTCACCGCTACAGCAGCAATCGCGATCACGGCCAAACCGATGATCACGGGGAGAGATATCATCGGGCAGCCGCCGTTTTGCGGGTACCTGGGGTCGTTAAAGTTTCGGGCGATCGCAGTGTCATCGGCTCCCGGCTGTCTCGCAATTGATGCCGTACGAAGATCATTTGTTATTATTGGTCGCCAAATTGTATCTCCTGCAAAGGAGATTAGAGCGCTTTAGGTTCAAACATTGGTAAGCATATATCAGCAGCCAGAGCCGACTGCGGCTATTCACCATAATTCGGCAACGGAGATCAGATTCAGCACGATCAGCAGCCTGATGGACGCCCTTATTTAGAAAAATTTAACCCAACTATCAAAAACTTACAGGTTTACTCGAAATGAATACAGATATGGCCCGACGGCAAATGGTTGAGCAGCAAATTCGCGCGTGGGATGTTTTCGACGCACCGATCCTGGAACTGCTAAAGAGCTTGCCTCGCGAGCAGTTTGTACCGGCGCAGCTGCGCTCGACCGCGTTCGCGGATGCAGAGCTTCCCATCGGTAACGGACAATCAATGATGACTCCCACGGTGGAGGGTCGCGTATTGCAATCTCTGATCCCGCAATCGACCGATGACGTACTGGAAATCGGTACCGGCAGTGGATTCCTGACCGCCTGCCTTGCGCGTTTGGCGAATTCAGTCACAAGTATCGATATTTATGATGATTTTCTACGCACAGCGACCGGCAAGCTGGAGGACCTCGCTATCACGAATGTCGATCTGCAGCTTATGGATGCGACGCAACAACTGCCGGAAGGCCAGTTCGACGTCATTGCCGTCACCGGATCGATCGCGGAATTCGACCCTCGCTACGTATCAATCCTCAAACCAGGCGGGCGCCTGTTCGTTGTTGTCGGTGAGGCGCCGGTTATGGATGCATGCCTCGTTACTCCTGCGGATAACGGCTGGACCGTCGATACCGTCTTTGAAACCGAACTGGCGCCTCTGGTCAACGGCGACCTGCCACCGAAGTTTACGTTCTAACCCCATTGTTCCTGTCGAATAATATTCGCTCTTGATAGAAACCACTTTGGCACTTGTTGCATCTAACCTAATGAGTACTCGTTGAAATGACGGAAGCAGAATTTGTACAAATGACGCCAGGCGAGTTCGCAAACTGCGCGACGGGCAGCGAATCCTGGGGTCTTTTGGACGTTCGGGAGCCATGGGAAGTGCAAATCGCCAGTGTCGCCGCTGCGGTAACCATACCGATGGCTGAGTTGCCGGCGAGAGTCGGTGAACTGGATCGGCAGAGTCGCATAGCGGTTATCTGTCATTCGGGAGTGCGCAGCGCGAGGGTCGCTGCCTGGCTTCGACAGCAGGGATTTGCCAACGTCGCCAACATTGACGGCGGAATAGATGCCTGGTCTGTCGAAGTCGACGGGGCGATTCCGAGGTACTGAATTAGCAGCTACTGATTTAAGAGGTACTGATCGAACAAGTCTTCAAATGACAGGTCTGAAAGACCCGTCAGCAACGAAAATTGACCGAATCCATCACCAGTCTTGACTGATATGGTGATATAGTTGACTATAACACTTCAAACGTGCCTCAGGGCCGACTAATGCGGAACGCAACAACATGAAAAACGTGAATATTATCAAAGCATTAATTGTCTTCTTCGGATCTGCGCTGGGCGCTGGAGCCGCGCAAGCGGACTCACTGCTCGAGGTCTATCAGCAAGCCTTGCAGAGTGATCCGCTCATTCACGAGGCTGAAGCGAGACGTATGGCAGCACTTGAAGCCGAACCACAGGCGCGCAGCGTGTATCTGCCACAAATCAATTTCGATGGCGACTACTCGAGTAACAACCAGACCGGCGAAAATACCGGCACGGACTCTGGCGGCCCGTTTCTGCAGAGTTTCGACGACAGCACTACTGGCACACGCTGGCAGTTCACGTTGCGCCAGTCCCTGTTTCGCTGGGACCAGATCGTCGGCATGCGACGCGCCGACAAGATCGTCGCGAAAGCCGAAGCAAACAGAGAGGCGGCACAACAGGACCTTATTGTTCGAGTGACGCAGCGGTATTTTGACGTCCTGGCAGCTGAGGACCGCCTGACATCTATTCACGCCAATAAGCAGGCAATCGCGCGTCAGCTGGAACAAGCGAAGCAGCGTTTTGATGTTGGTTTGATTGCTATTACCGATGTGCAGGAATCTCAGGCGGCCTATGACCAATCTATCGCGTCCGAAATCGGTGCCAAACGGAGCCTGGCAACATCGCGCGAATTTTTGCGCGAAATCACAGGACAACATGTAGACAGTTTGTCCGCACCGGTAGACGGGTTTCCTCTGCAGAATCCGGTTCCGTCTGACGAGGCCAGCTGGATCGATTTATCGCTGAGCCAGAATCTGGCGCTGGTCGCCAGCCGGCTCGATGAGGAAATCGCCAACGATGAAATTTCCTTTCAGCGTTCCGGTCATTATCCTCGCCTGGAACTGGTCGCTAATGCCGGTGAAACAGATTTCACAACGGATCGAACGCTCAACGGAATTGGCCCTTTTCCCGCAGATAGCGAAGGTCAGAGCGACAGCATCGGCATCCAACTCACTGTTCCGCTATTTGCAGGCGGCGGCACCAACTCGAGAGTTCGCGAAGCCGTGTATTTACATCGTGCAAGTCGCAACCAGTTGCAACGCGTGACCCGTGAAACCGAGCGGCAGGCTCGTGACGCTTATCTCGGAGTACTCTCTGAGATAAGCCGTGTTCAGGCTTTGGAGCGGTCGGTTGAGTCAAGTACTACGGCTCTTGAGGCGACGCAGGCAGGCTTTGATGTCGGTACACGAACGATCGTTGACGTTCTCGATTCGCAATTCGCACTGTACGTTTCGATCACCAATTTTTACCAGGCTCGATACGATTACATCCTGAACGCCATGCGACTTCGACAGGCGGCAGGTACCTTGCAGGTGCAGGATCTGGAAGGTCTCGACCGCTATCTCGAAGATCGCAAGCCGCCTGAGCAGGTCATTCGAGAAGAAGAGGTAGCTGCCGCTGCCGCCGCCGCAGCGGCTGAGTAGGCAGTTCTTTTAGCGCACACCGGTTGGCACTAGCTCAGGATTCCACAGGTCCAATCAGCGGCTCCAGCAATTCAAGGAGCCGCTTTAGCGCGCCGCGATTCCGCTCAATGATCTGCCGCCCCTGCTCACCTTTTCGCGCCGCCTCATCACGGTCGTCAAGTAGCTCGCTCACCGCCGGGACCAGTTCTTCCGAATTCTTTACGATGCGACAGGCGCCATGCTTTACGAACATGTCGGCAGTATCCTGAGAGTTGAATACGTATGGGCCACTGATGATCGGCATGGCTAGCGCTGCCGGTTCCAGTAAATTATGGCCACCAACCTGCGTGAGGCTGCCGCCGACAAAAGCTATGTCGCTGGCCGCATAGAAGAGAGGCAACTCGCCCATCGTATTGACGATGAAAACCTCGGTCGACTCGTCGCACGGCTGATTGTCGGTTCTGGAGACACACCTGAAGCCTTTGGTCTTTACGAGGTCCACAACCAATTTGAACCGCGGCGGGTGCCTGGGAACAATCACTAACAGCAGATCCGGATACGTTTTTTGTAACTCTCGATGCGCCTTCAGTATTGGCTGCTCCTCCTGGTCATGCGTACTCGCTGCGATCCAGATTGGCCGATCACCAAATAGAGTTGCGCGCAGCTTGCTTCCCTCGTCCGCAATGCCCGGTCTCAATTCATCGTCAAACTTGATGTTTCCGGTCACCCAGGTTCTTACGGGATTCGCGCCAAGCGACCGGAACCGTTCTGCGTCTGCATCGCTTTGCGCTGCAATAACGACTCCATGCGACAGGGTTTCTCGAAAAAGCGGCAGGAATTTCTTATAGCTTGCGACTGATCGCGGCGAAATTCGGGCGCTCACCAGAACCAGCGGCACATTCCTGGTACCACAACCTCGATACAGATTCGGCCAGATTTCGGTTTCCATGATCAGAGCGAGCGTTGGCTTAACCGCCTCGAAGAATCGATTGACAGCAACTGGAAGCTCGAACGGTATATAGCAATGAGTCACCGTGTCGCCAAACAATGCTTCGACCCGCGCAGCACCAGTCGGCGTCACGGTTGTTATGAGAAGGGCGCTGCCCGTAAATTTTCGTGCGAGTGCCCGAACCAGCGGCGCGGCAGCCTGAACTTCACCGACCGACACCGCATGTATCCAGATACAACCATCGATGCGCGGATAGCCGAGCCCAAAGCGCTGCCCAATACGATCCCGATAGGCAAGATTGCCAAGCCCACGGAACACGTAATAGATGGCCAGCGGTATCTGGACCAGATAGATAGCCAGATTATAAAAAATACGCACATGCGGCCCAATATTGGATTGATGAGATTCCGTGAGACGGTCTCATGGTTATTGCTCCGGCTCCGCCTGTAACGGCAGATTTTCGTGAAGAAAATTCGTCATTAGAGTGAAGTGATGTCGCTTCGTATTTTCCTTTTCGACAATAGAGTGGCTGCGGTCGGGGTACATCATGAAGGAAAACGTCTTATTCAGCGCTATCAGCCTGTCGACCAGTTGTTCAGCGCTTTGGTAGTGAACGTTGTCGTCGGCCGTTCCATGAACCAGCAACAGATTGCCTTCCAGCCCTGCAGCGTGTGTGATCGGTGAACCCTGTTCATAACCCTCGGCGTTAGTGTCTGGCAGACCCATATAGCGCTCCTGATAAATCGTGTCGTAGAGCCGCTGATCACTCACGAATGAAATCGCGATTCCCGTACGATAGATTTCGGGATAGCGAAACATCGCGTTCAACGTCATCTGGCCGCCGCCACTCCAACCCCAACTGCCTACCCGCTGCGCGTCGAGGTAGGGTCGCTCAGCCAACAGTGCTTTGACGGCTGCGGCCTGGTCTGCAGACGCCTGGATTCCGATCTGACCGTAAATAGACTTTCTCCAGTCGCGTCCTTTTGGTGCGGGTGTGCCACGATTGTCTACGCTCGCAACAATGTAGCCATGTTGCGTCAGCATCCAATGCCAGAGATGGCGATCCCCGCGTCCCACGCGCCATCGCTGGATCACTGTCTGGCCGGCAGGCTCCCCATACACGAACATCAACAAGGGGTATTTCTTGTCCGGATCAAAATTCGGCGGTTTCATCATCCAGGCGTCCATCACGACGCCGTCGCCAATGTCGATTTGGAAGAACTCGGTCTCACCGCGAGGAGTCAGCTCCAAGAGACTTGCAACTTTGTTGTTATCTACGATGATGCGTTGCGAAGCGTGATTAGGCAGCGAAACCAAATCGATGACAGGCGGATTGTTAAGCGTCGAAAATGTGTGAAATGCCCATTCCGAATTAGTCGCGATCTCATATTCATGAAAGCCCGACTCACTGTCCGGTGTCAGGCGCTCGACTATGGGTTCGCCTGTTAATGGCGACCTGAAAAGATAGCGCGCGGCACTATCATCTGGCGAGGCCGTGTAGAACACCCAGCCGTTGTCGGTGTCAATGTGATCGACCTTGATGATGTCGAAATCGCCGGGCGTGATCAGCCGCACGTCCTGGCCATCGCGAGAAACCGTGTACAAATGTCGCCAGCCGTCACGCTCACTTAGCCAGGTGAAAGACTTACCGTCTTCAAGCCACTTTACATCTTCGTTCGCATCAACCCAGGCATCATCCTCATCGGTAAAAATATGCTGTACGGAACCATCCGCGGCATTCGCAAGAAGCACTCTATTGCTGTTCTGCAAACGATTGACGTACTGAATAATGACCTGCTCGGAGCTGTCCGCCCAGTCCATCTGCGGCACATAGTTTTGTCGCGGATCGTCCTGTAAATCAACCCAAACTGTTGCCGCTGTCTCAATATCGACCACACCAACCCGCACCGCAGAGTTTGTCGTACCCGCCTTCGGGTACTGCAACGGAATCGGCGTCGAATAGACGTCGCCGGTGTTCTTGATCATGTAGAAGGTACCAACGCCTTCTGTGTCGAACTGCCAGTAGCACAGCTGTTTCGAATCAGGGCTCCACTTGAAGCCATCGCGAAGGCTGAACTCTTCTTCGTTAACCCAGTCCCCGGTGCCATTGACGATGAGATCGGAACCGTCATGCGTGAGTTGTTTTACAGATCGCCCATCGACGCTTTCGACATAGATGTTGTTCAGGTACATGTAGGCGATGAATTGACTATCCGGCGAAAACTTCGCGTACATCAGGGAAGACGGCGGTGCATCCGTACCGACCTGTCGCAATGAAGAGTCTGTCAGGTTCAGAATCCAGTAGTCGCCAAACGACTCCAGACGACGAAACTTCACGGTTTTCGTACTGACCAAAACGAAGCGGCCGTCTTCCGACCAGCTGTAGTCTTTTATTTCGAGAGGTTTCTCAGCACCTTTGGGAATCAACTGCGTTGCGTCGACAAGGATCGACTGTTCGCCGGTCGCCGAATCGTGGCGGACGATATTGAACCCGTCGGTGACCGATTCCGATGCCTCAACCGTCGTATAACTTGCTCCGCCATCCAGCCATTTGCTGGTTACCTTGGTGTCCAAGGTGAATTCTTTATCATGAAAAATTCGATCGATGGTTAGAAGCGCGTCAGCTTGTTGCGCATTGACCGCCGCAACGCATAGCAAGTTCAGGCAGATGAGAATCGAGCTGGTTCGTAGTTTCATTTATGGTACTCCGCTGTTGCGCTGTCGATCGAATTAGAAGTTGCTGCCATGTCCGGCTCGTCTGACCTGGTCTGTATCTTCATCGCACAGACTGGCGACGCGCGGAAATCTCGAATCTGGCGTCTTTTGGTCAGTCCTCTGACGTTCAAGATCTCCATGCTTCTCCCCAACCTGACGATATTCAAAGTTGTTTACTATATATTATTCTCAGCCCGCGAAGACGCCCTCCTCCACGAACCGGAGTCACGCCGATATGAGATACAATTTACTAACCGCCTTGCTTCTTATCGCGTGCTTTCTTGCGCTGTCGAACACCATTGGTTGCACACCCGCCGAAAGCCCGGAGTCTGCGCGAGCACCCAACATCCTGCTTATCATCACTGACGATCAGTCGTGGGAACACGTCGGCGCCTACGGAGACCTTGCCGTCAGCACACCTAACATCGACAGGCTGGCGACTGAAGGCGTACGATTTAATAACGCCTATGCAGCATCGCCTTCCTGCACGCCCTCCAGAGGCTCCGTAATAACTGGCCAGCAAATCTATCGGCTGCAGGAAGGAGGCGTTCTCTGGGGATTCATTCGGCAGCAACATCCTGCGTTTCCGCTGTTGCTCAGGGATGCCGGATACGCCATTGGTTATACTGGGAAAGGATACGGACCGACACCGCCGGTGGAAGAGCTACAGGGCGCGCACGCGTATCCGCTGGGCGCCGCCTACAACGACCACCGGATAGACGTTCCCGCCGGTTTGCTGGGGAATGACTATGCCGGTAACTTCGACGCGTTTCTTGAGGAGGTAGCGGCTGACCAACCGTTCTTTTTCTGGTTCGGCATCAAAGAACCCCACATTCCGCATCCGGCCGGCCTTGGAGCCGACCAGATTGAACTCTCGCAGATACGGGTACCTGAGTACCTCCCGGATACGCCTGAGGTACGCAATTCAATGGCCGACTATCTATTTGAAGTCGAGTGGGCTGACTCCATGATTGGCAAGGCGCTGCATTCACTGCAACAACGCGGCGAACTCGAGAACACAGTGGTTATTTTCACGTCGGACAATGGCATGCCTTTCCCACGTGCCAAGGCGACGCTGTATGACGCCGGTGTGCGCATGCCCTTAATAGTTCGCTGGGGCGATCGCCTGCGCAGGGAGAGTTCGATAGACGTGCCAGTGAGCCTTACCGATATTGCGCCGACCCTGCTTGAATTGGCTGGCCTTGATGTTCCGGTCGAAATGACCGGGCAGTCGCTCAACCCGTTATTACTTCCTGATGAATATGCGGCGGAGGAACAGCAGCGAGATTTCGTTATCTCGGCGATCGAAAAACACGTTGGCTGGACGCGTGACGACAATTTAGGGTATCCGCGGCGTGCGATACACACCCCGGAGTGGACTTACATTCGCAATTACGAACCCGGTCGCTGGCCGGCAGGTGATCCCGACATCAAGGTGCCCAATTGGGATTTCTTTGGCGATAGCGATCCGACGCCGGCAAAGCAGTTCATGCTGGATCATCGACACGACGCTGCCGTCAGTACCTTTTTCGAATTGAGCTTCGGCAAGGTGCCGGAACATGAGCTCTACAACAAAGCCGCCGACCCGGACATGATTCGCAATCTTGCATACGATCCGGCCTACGCTGAACGAACCGCACAAATGCGCGAAACGATGGAGCAATATCTGATCGAAACCGACGATCCCAGATCACGTGGCGAAACGCCCTGGGATGCGATCGACCTGGATCGCTGATATCCGTCGTGAATTGAATGTCACTGGTGACCAGGGTTGCTGATACGCCGCGCGCATCAAGCATGTCGACCGCCTGAGCTACGGGAGATACGTTACGTGCTTCAGCACCAGTAGCCGGGTTCAAAAACCGGTGTGTCTAGCCGCACTTGGAATCACCACATGACAAACAAGTCATGCAGCCATCCATCATGATCAATGCGACGGTGTTGCACTTCGTACAAAGCTGAGCACCGTCGGGATAGTTGCTTTCGGAAAAAGCATCTTTTTGCTTTTTTGACTCTTCAAACTCAGCGCGCTTCTCAGCGATGAGCTTCTTTTGGCCTTCGTCGAGTTCCGGGGCCGGCATCAAACCAATCATGATCAAGTGCTTTTCAACAATATAACCAAGTTCGGCGATGATCGATGGCATGAACTTGCCACCTGTTTGCCAGTAACCACCGCGCGGATCGAAGACAGCTTTCAATTCGTCGACCAAAAAAGCGACGTCACCGCCCTTACGAAATACCGCAGAGATAATGCGTGTCAGCGCGACAATCCACTGGTAGTGATCGAGGTTCTTTGAGTTGATAAATATCTCAAACGGCCGACGCTTCTCGTGTTCGGTTCCTTCATTGAGGACGATGTCGTTGATCGTCACGTACATGGCGTGATCCGAAATAGGCGTCTTGACCTTATACGTCGAGCCAATCAGCATTTCCGGTCGTTCGAGTTTCTCGTGCATGCGAATGACATCCGCACGTTTAGCACCGCCCTCTTCACGTTTGTACTCGGGTTTCGCTGCTTTTCCCTCGCTGTCAGGCTTCGCTACAGCGTAGCCTGTGATTTTTTTGTCGATCCTGATCATTGCCGTCCTTCCTCATCCTTCTTCCAGCGCGGCTGACTAGCCGTTTCTTTCGCCAGTTTTTTGTCTACTGCAACTGAACTTAGCCAGTGCTGCTCATTCGCGGCTATGCCAGCCGTGGTACTCGTTCGATTATCCTTCCACACGTCTTTTTGACTCATTTCGATCTTCCCTGAACTTCCTGCTTAGCGACGGGCCAGTACTCAGAACTTGCCGTAGTAGCCTTCTTTGAGCGCGTCGAACAAATTCGCGGCGGTATGCACTTCGCCATCGTATTCGATCTCTTCGTCGCCTTTAATATCGACATTGGAGCCGTCGTCCAGCGTAAACGTGTAAACGGTATTCTTCAGGTCCTTCTCTTTAACGAGGACACCTTGAAATGCCTCCGGATTGAAACGGAAGGTCGTGCACCCTTTCAGGCCCTGCTTATAGGCATACAAGTAGATATCTTTGAATTCTTCGTACGGATAATCCGTCGGCACATTGGCTGTTTTTGAGATTGACGAATCGATCCACTTTTGCGCAGCCGCCTGAATATCAACATGTTCCTTCGGCGAAACGTCATCTGCCGTAATGAAATAGTCGGGCAATTCGCTAGCCGCGCTTGCTCCAGTACCTGCTGCCGGTAACGCTTTCTTGTCGATCAACTCACGATACGCAAGCATCTCAAACGACAGCACATCGACTTTTTCCTTGGTCTTCTTGCCCTGTCGAATCACGTTGCGGAAATAGTGATGAGCGAAACTTGGTTCGATGCCATTGCTGGCATTGTTTGCCAGTGACAACGAAATCGTTCCCGTCGGTGCAATGGAACTGTGATGCGTAAACCGTGCCCCAACTTCTGCAAGTTGCTTAACAAGCTCTGGCGCCTCCGCAGCAACCCGTTGCATGTAGCGACTGTAGCGCGCGTGCAGAATCCTGCCTGGAACCTTGTCGCCAGCCTGATAGCCATCGACCACCATCTCGGGTCGTTTTGCCAGCATCGCTTCGGTGACTTCGAACTGTTCGCTCATGATGGGAGCGGGGCCTTTTTCTTTCGCCAGCTCCAGCGCCTCTTCCCAACCAGCCATCGCCAGTTCGCGTGCGACCTTCTCTGTAAATTCTACTGCCGCCTTCTCACCGTATCTCATGCGCTGCATGGTGATGGTTGATCCCAGACCCAGAAAGCCCATGCCATGACGACGCTTCCGCTGGATTTCGTGGCGCTGCTGAGGTAACGGCAAGCCGTTGATTTCAACCACGTTATCAAGCATACGCGTAAAGACTTTGACGACTTTACGAAATGCCGGCCAGTCAAAACTGGCATTTTCCGTAAACGGTTCAAGTACGAATCTCGTAAGATTTACCGAACCGAGGAGACAGGAACCATAAGGCGGCAATGGCTGCTCGCCGCAAGGGTTGGTTGCTCGAATATTCTCGTCGAACCAGTTGTTGTTCATTTCGTTGACCTTATCGATCAACACGAAACCTGGCTCCGCAAAGTCGTAAGTCGACGCCATGATGATGTCCCAAACACGTCGAGCTGGCAGAGTCTTGTAGATCTTGCAAACGACAAGCCCGCTCGGGACGGTCATGTAATTGCCGGCTTCCGGCCATTCACGCATGACAAACTGGGACTCATCAGTGATGTCCAGTTCTTCCTGCTCAACCTCTTTCTGCGTCACAGGAAACGCCAGCTTCCAGTCGTCCTCATTGAGCACGGCCTGCATGAACTCATCCGTCACCAGCAGCGACAAATTGAACTGGCGCAGGCGCCCGTTTTCCCGTTTGGCGCGAACAAACTCCATGACGTCCGGATGACCAACATCGAACGTACCCATTTGCGCTCCGCGGCGACCACCGGCAGAAGACACGGTGAAACACATCTTGTCGTAGATATCCATAAAGGACAGTGGACCTGATGTATACGCGCCGGCGCCCGTGACGTACGCGCCTTTCGGCCGCAATGTCGAAAATTCGTAGCCAATGCCGCAGCCTGCCTTTAGTGTCAGGCCCGCCTCATGCACCTTATTAAGGATGTTGTCCATCGAGTCGCCAACGGTACCTGACACGGTGCAGTTGATCGTCGATGTGGCTGGTTTGTGCTCGTAAGCACCAGCATTGGATATAATTCGACCGGCCGGTATCGCTCCACTGCGCAACGCCCAGGCAAATTCCTTACAGTATTGTTCGCGCTTGGATTCGACTTCGACATTTGCAAGAGCACGCGCTACGCGCATGTATGTATCGTCGATTGATTCGTCGATCTTGGTCCCGTCTTTAGCGGTCAAGCGATACTTGGCATCCCAGATATCGAGTGACGCTGCTTGAAACTCTATGTCGGCAACCGTGTGCGCATCCATATGAACGGCAGACTTCATTATTCTTCCTACTCCCCAGAACTCCCTATGGAGACCCCTATCATGTTGTTTTGAACCACTTTTTTCAGAGGAAAAGCGTCCCGCTCGCCGCTCGCTGAAAGTTGCGCGGCAAGTGCCTAAATCGACCTCTTTTCCCGTATTTGTAGACACAAGATGTTGTGTCTGAACGGGGACAAGATTATGCCCGAAACCGACCACTGTCAAGGGTTTGTGTGATTTATTTAATATGATAAATATTATTATTTTTCAATTAGTTACAAATCTTTCCGCAGTAAGTGCTTTAAAAGTAAAGGAAAAAATACTGCTCTTTCGTGAAACTTTCATTGCACTAGATGTTGTGGCAACCCACATACGTGATCAATAGCCCTATTTTCGCGCAATTTCTGCTAAAAAGCAGCAACATTCAGGCCTTGAATTGCATTTCTACGACCCTATTTCAGCGGACATGAACACGCCGCGGCTGACGTTGGAACCGCAGCAAAACGCTTGCAACAGGAGATACGCAATGAACAAGGTAATGAACAATCCAGTTGGCTCACTGCAGTTTGCCCCCTGGTCCGTAGCGGACCTGCTGCGTCGGGATCTGGCACGCGCTTCCGGGCAGCGTGCAGGCACTCGCACGCTCGATCCCGATGTGGCCTGGTCGCCAGCGACCGACATTCTTGAAAAGGAAGACCGCTTCGAAATACGCGCAGACCTGCCCGGCATGAGCGCAGATGAGATCGACGTCAGCATGGATGCGGGCGTATTGAGCATTGCCGGAGAACGAATCGTCGAAGACGGCGTTGAAGCTGACAAGGCCCGACGTCTGGAACGCCCCGGTGGTCGATTCATTCGTCGTTTCACGATGCCGGACACCGCCTGCGCCGATGGCATCGCAGCCCGGGTTAGCAACGGTATTCTGGTCGTATCAATTCCGAAGCAAGCTGAGCTGAAAGCTCGTCGAATCGCCGTAGAGGCCGCTTGACGTAGTCCTTATCCGCACATCACGCGACGCCGAAGAAATGCCCGATTGCGACCTTATGTCGTTTTCGGGCATCTACGTCCAGGCATGGCGCAAGCGAGAAACTTCATCGCAGTTGCCGAGTCTATAGCACTATAATTAGCTTTCTCCCGGCCGTTCATCTCGTATTCAGCATTCCGACGGCAGCGTAGATAGTCATTCTTGAAATTTATCGAGGCACATTGATGATAACGAAAACCCGCGTATTCCTGTCCAGCCTGTTGCTGGTGATTGGGTCTGCCAGTTCTGCCGCCCTGCCAACCGAGGTTGGCGGTCAACCGGTTACCAGTCTCGCGCCGCTCGTGGAGACTACCTCAGCGGCAGTCGTCAACATTCGGGTCAGTCAGACTGTCAAGACGCGGTCACAGCATGGTGACGAAGCTTTTCGACGCTTCTTCGGCATTCCGGATTCGCCTCGCGGTGGCTCACGTGAGGTCGCCAGCGCTGGCTCCGGCGTGATTGTTGATGCAGAGCGCGGCTACATCCTGACCAATCACCACGTCGTCGCTGATGCAGACGAGATTCAGATTTCACTCATCGACGGTGAGTTGCTGGACGCTGAGGTCATTGGCTCCGATCCGGCGACCGATATCGCCGTACTGCAAGTCGAAGCAGACGGCCTGATCGACATGCCGATCGGTGATTCAGATGAGGTACGCGTTGGTGACTTTGTTATCGCTATCGGCAATCCGTTTGGCCTCGGCCACACAGTGACGTCCGGAATCATCAGTGCACTCAGCAGAACCGGGATTAGTCGGGATGGCTACGAAGACTTCATTCAAACCGACGCCTCCATAAACCCGGGCAACTCGGGTGGCGCGCTGGTCAATATGAACGGCGAACTGGTTGGAATTAATTCAGCAATTATCAGCCGCTCCGGCGGCAACGTCGGCATTGGGTTTGCCGTCCCCGCCGAGATTGCTAAATCAATCATGCGCCAGATTCTCGACTTCGGCGAAGTGCGCCGAGGCTTACTGGGTGTTTCGATTCAGACGATCGACGCCGAGGCAGCCAAAGCTCTGGATGCAAGTGTCGACAGCGGAGCCCTGGTCTCTTCCATCGAGATTGGCTCAGCGGCGGAAGATGCCGGCCTTGAAGTCGATGACATTATTGTCGAGGTCAATGGCAAGAAGGTCTCCGGCGCTGCAGATCTGCGCAATACGATCGGCCTGATGGGCTCCGGCGAGGAGGTCGAGATCCGCTATATCCGCGACAGTAAGACGCGCTCGACCAATGCAACGCTCGGACAACAGCAAACAGCCCGCAGCACGGGCGAAGATATCCACCCCGGTCTCGAAGGCGCACAGTTCGCGACCGCCGCGACAGAGCGGGACCCGGGCATCGAAGTCACTGAAGTCGTGGACGCAAGTCCTGCCTACCAGCGTGGCTTGCGCAAAGGAGACATCATAACGGCGGCAAATCGTCGTCCGATTCAGACCATTCAGGAGTTAACAGAAATCGCCAGGTCGAACAGCATCCTGTTCCTGCTGGTACAGCGCGGCGACCGTGCTCTGATGCTGCAAATTCGCTGATACATAGCTGTACCAGGAACGCCAAAGCCCGCGAGCTGCATTCGCGGGCTTTTTTTGTAGGCGCAAAAACGGCCGGTTGCGCAAACTAATCATGCGCAGTAGTGTCTATAAGAGAAGATACTTTGGTCCGTTAGTCTGGCGTTCCCGGGCCTCGTCTTGATGCAGGATATTTTGAGGATAGCGCGACAAAAATGATCCGCCCATTCGCAACGAGAGTATTTGCCCTGACAATCGTCTGGCTGGTGGCCGCACCCGGCCTGCTGGCTGCAGAGATTGATGAACAGCGCCAATTATTTCTCGATGTCTACGAGATTGCTGAGCTCGGCAACTGGAGTCCGGTAGAAGATCTGTCGTTGCGTGATCGAACCTTGCTGAGCGAATACGTGTTGTGGCCGGACTTACGTGCCGCCTTTTTCCGCGCCACCCTCAAATCCGCGGATGCCAGTGAAGTCGATGCTTTTCTCGATCACTACGGCGCGCTCAAGCCAGCCCGGGAGCTGCGCTATCGATATGCGCTGCAGCATGCTCGCAACGACGATCTCGCGAGCTACTTCAATATCTACCAGCAATTTTACCAGGGACTTGAGATAGAGACACTGGACTGCCTGGCGCTGCAAGCCGAGCTCGACGCCGGGCGAGATGGCCGTGTCGTAAATCGGGCTCTGGAGCTCTGGACGGTTGGAGAGAGTCAGGTCGAAGAGTGTGATCCCGTGTTCGCATTCTTGCACAGCGAGAATCATGTCGGCCCGATCGACTACGCCAGGCGCTACGCGATGGCCATCGATGAGCGCGAGTTTGCGCTGGCGCGATGGCTTGCAAAGTCTATAGACAAGCAACATATCGAAGAAGCCGCTGCCTGGAGCAAAGCACAAAGTAGCGCAGAATCATTCGCGCGCAGTCATGAACAGCGACCCAGCGATACAAGCTCACACAAGCAGCTCGCCTACGCGATCGAGCGCTTGACCTATAAAGACCCGGTCGTGGCGCTGGAATTGTGGTCAGCCCTGAAAAAACGTTACCAGTTCTCAGCGGCACAAGTCTATTTGACCGACCGGCACATTGCGCTTTGGACTGCACGGGATCAACTACCTGGCGCTTACAAACTCCTCACTGATTTGCCTGTCGCCGCGCAGAATGAAGAAGTTCTTCGCTGGCGTGCACGTAACAGCATTCGTAGCCAGCAATGGCCTGCCTTGTTACAGGATATTGCGGCAATGCCCAGCCAGGAAAAGAGTGCCGAAGAGTGGCGCTACTGGAACGCTATTGCACTTGAACGCGGCGGAGACAGCGACGCCGCCAGGACCATTTTGAGCAAGCTGGCTCTGGAGCGCAGCTATTACGGTTTCCTTGCCGCTGACGAACTCGGTCAAGCTTATGTTTTCGACCACAGTCAGAGCGAAGCGGACGAGGCGATGGTTGAAGTACTTGCCAAAAAACCTGAGCTGATTAGAGCCCGAGAGCTCTTCCTGGTTGGATTGGAAGGCCGCGGCCGATCCGAGTGGGACGCCGCGACGAGCTACTTCGATACCGGCGAGAAGCGGCAGGCCGCTATTTTGGCAAATCGCTGGGGCTGGCATTCCCGAGCGATATCAACCGCAGCCAGCGTTGGTCAGTTCGACGACCTCGCACTTCGCTATCCGCTGCCCTATCAAGACATGTTCGAGCAATTCGCAACGGATGCGAGCATTCCGCCCACCTGGGCCTATGGAATCGCTCGAAGTGAAAGCCTGTTCATGCGCGATGTTCGATCAAGCGCGGGTGCCATTGGCCTGATGCAATTGATGCCCGCTACCGGAAAAGCGGTTGCGAGTGAGATTAAGCTCCCCTACTCGGGACTCGATACACTGACTAACCCAAGCAGCAATATTCAGCTGGGCACAACCTACCTGGGGCAGATGGCTGAGCGTTTTGATGGCAATCGCGTCCTTGCAACGGCCGCGTACAATGCCGGCCCCCACAGAGTGGACCAATGGTTGCCGGAGCAGGGTTCGCTCGATGCACGAATCTGGATAGAAAATATCCCTTTCAATGAAACCCGCAAGTACGTGCGCAGAGTGCTTGCCGCCGAGACGATTTTTCATTGGCGCATGACCGGCGATACGCGACGCTTGTCAGACGAGCTGAAGCTCGTACA